>JALZFC010000071.1 GCA_030861725.1 Actinomycetota bacterium
AGGTCCAACGGTCACGCACCACCCGCCGCGCCGCCGGACGCCGAGCCGGCCGAGGACGAGGTCTCTCCCCTGCGTCTCGCCGGCTTCGCCGCGACGCCCGAGGACCTGCCGGTCGAGCGTGCCGAACGCCGCGCCTTCCTCGCCGCCGACGGCATCACGGTCAGGTTCGGCGGGCTCACCGCGGTCTCCGGCGCGTCGCTGCGCGTGCACGAGGGCGAGATCGTCGGCCTCATCGGCCCGAACGGGGCCGGCAAGACCACGTTCTTCAACTCGATCCTCGGCCTCAACGAGCCCGCGGAGGGCCGTGTCGAGCTGCACGGCCGCGACGCGACCGAGATCCCGCCCCACCTGAGGGCGCGCCTCGGCGTGGCGCGGACGTTCCAGGTCATCCAGCTCTTCAACGAGCTCTCGGTGTTCGACAACCTGCTGGTCGCGACCCACCTCCACAACGAGGCGGGGATCTTCTCGAACATGTCGGCGACCCACAAGACGCTCGCGGCCGAGACGACGGCGCGCGCCCGGGTGCACGAGATCCTCCGCCTGCTGTCGCTCGAGGACGTCGCCGCCGAGGGCGTGCGCAACCTGCCCTTCGGGACCCTGCGGATGGTCGAGCTCGGCCGCGCGCTCGTCACGGGGGCTCGCCTGCTGATGCTGGACGAGCCGGCGTCGGGCCTGAATGAGGCCGAGACCGACCGCCTCTCCGACGTCGTCCGCACCGTCCGCTCCCTCGGCGTCTCCGTCCTCCTGATCGAGCACGACATCCGCATGGTGACGGGCGTCTCCGACTACGTGTACGTGCTGAGCCGGGGCCGGATGATCGCCGAGGGCGCGCCGTCGGAGATCCAGCGCGACCCGCAGGTGGTCGCGGCGTACCTCGGAAAGGCCGCCGACGCCCAGGACCAGATCCAGGCGGTCCCCGCCTGATGCTCGAGGTCAAGGGCATCGACGTCTTCTACGGGCCCGTCCAGGCTCTGCGCGACCTGGCCCTGACCGTCGGCGAGGGCGAGATGGTAGCGCTGCTCGGCGCGAACGGCGCCGGCAAGACCACGACGCTGCGGGCGATCTCCGGCCTCCTCGCGCCGCGCCGCGGCTCGATCCGCGTCGGCGGCGTCGACGCCGCGGGGCTCCCGCCACAGAAGGTCGTCCGCATGGGAGTCGCGCACGTGCCCGAGGGCCGCGAGCTCTTCGCCGAGCTGACCGTCCTCGAGAACCTCCGGCTCGGCCACTGGTCGCGCCGCAAGGAGCGGGCGAAGCTCGACGAGCGCGTGGACCACGTCTTCGAGCTGTTCCCGAGGCTCCGCGAGCGCGCCGCGCAGCTCGCGGGAACGATGTCCGGCGGCGAGCAGCAGATGCTCGTCGCGGGGCGCGCGCTGATGAGCCGGCCGCGGCTCTTGCTCGTCGACGAGCTGTCCATGGGCCTCGCGCCGATCGTCGTGGAGCAGCTGTTCGAGGCGATCAAGCAGGTCAACCGTGCCGGCACCGCGGTGCTGCTCGTCGAGCAGTTCGTCCACCTCGCCCTCCAGAACACCCAGAGGGCATACGTGCTCGCGAAGGGCGAGGTCGCCGTCGAAGGGCCGAGCTCGGAGCTGCTCGCGTCCCCCGACGTGATGGCCGCGTACCTCGGCGACGCCCCCACGGACGCGACGGCGGACGGAGCCGCCGTGAACGGCACCTCGTCGAACGGCCGAGGCGACCGGTGCCGCCACCCTGGACCGCTCGCCGAGGCGACCCGTGCCGCCACCCTGGACCGCTCGCCGAGGCGACCGGTGCCGTGATCACTAGTGCTCCACTCACCCGACCAGGTGAAGGAAAACCCGCGATTACAGGAGAACCCACGTGACAGCAACCCGACAGAAAAGGAGAAACACCATGAAGCGCCGCTGGTTGCTCCCGTTCGTGGCAGCAGGCCTCTCGATGCTCCTCATGGCGTCCGCCGCGGCGGAAAACGTCTGCACGCCCGTCGACCCGAAGAAGTGGGAAGGTACGTTGAAGGTCGGCGGCGGCGGCTGGGTCGGAGGCACCCTCTACGAGCAGGGCTGCACGTGGAACGGGGCCGACGCGCTGAACGAAGGCGACACGATCGTGTGGGACGTCAGCGCCTACGGCGGCGTCACGGGGTCGATCACGAGCTCGCAACCCGCCGGCACGGTGTTCCGCCCCCTCCAGGGCTACTTCTACAACGAGAACTGCGAGAAGGGCGGGAGCTGGGGGTTCACCGAGGAGGGGACGCCGTACTCGGTCGGGATCCCCGAGGGCGCCAAGTGGATCGTGATCTACCAGTCGTACGGCGCCGCCAACACGAAGGTGACGATGGAGACGGCCGGCCGCCGGTGCGAGGAAGAGGTCGTCACGCCGAAGCCCCCCAAGAAGAAGAAGAAGCCGAAGCACTAACGGACCGTCGGCCGGAGAACCGGCCGAACCACCTCGACGCCCAGACGGAAGCCTTTCACGATGCCTCACATGACCTTCTCCCTACGCGCGCCCCGGGTGGCAGGCGCGCTCGTGGTCGCCCTCCTGCTGTCGCTGGCGGTCGCGACGTTCGCGCCCGCGGCGTCGGGACAGCCGGCGCCGGCCCCGTCCGGCTCCCCCTCCTCCGGCGCCCCCGACGGTGAGCTCCGCGTCGAGCTCCTGAACCCGAGCGCGGCGTACGACGACCCGCCGAAGATCAGCGACCGGTTCGACGGGACCGACTCCCGCTACACGATCGCCGTACGCACCACCGGGTCGGCCGAGTCGGCGATCGTCGAGGCGTACGTCGCGGTGCAGGAGCCCAGCGGGAGCTTCGGCAACGACCGGACGATCGGCGGGCTCACCCGGGTGAACGAGGCGTCGGACGTCTGGCAGCTCGAGTGGGACATACCGGCGTCGTTCCCCGAGGGTCTCGCACGGGTCACGGTCCGGGCGTTCGTCGAGACGGCGGCGGGCTTCGTCGAGACCGGCAGCGACACCGTCGAGGCCGAGCTGTTCCACTCCGACCCCACGCAGGGCCCGATCGGCGCGTGGGAGACGGCGGACCTCACGTGGCCCGAGCAGGACGGCCCCCTCGGCTGGTACAAGCCGCGGGTGGGGGCCTGGCGCGTGCTCCTCAACGGCACGACGAGCGCCGGCGCGAACTTCGTCCAGATGCTCGTCTCGACCAGCCCCGCCGGCGAGCCCCTCACGTTCACCCCGTGCGGCAGCGCGGCCGCGGTCGAACGATCCGGCGGGTTCCGGACGTTCCAGGGCAGATGCACGCTGGGCGCGCTGAGCCTCCCGTCACAGGTGCGAGCGGTCGCCGCGGTCGCGGAGTTCCGCCAGGAGGCGACGGGTGTGCGGTTCCCGCAGGGGGCCGACGTCAGCGCCGTCCGCTCCTACGCGGTGAAGCCCGAGGACATGTCGATCAGGATCACGCCCCCGATCCGCCGCGCCGCCGCGCCGGCGACGACGTGCCAGGAGTTCGCGGCCGTCGTCACCGACGAGCACGGCAACCTCGTCCTCGGCGCGAACGTGGACATCCATGCGACGGGGCCGACGGACTCCCTCGTCGTAACGAACACCGGCCTCGCCGTGCCCGAGGGACACGCGACGGAGAAGACGTCGATCTGTCCCGGGGGGCCCCCCGTGCCGTCCGACCCGCTCACGCTGGCCGACCACAACGTGCCCGGCGCGCTCGACCCCAAGCACATGGAGAGCACCCTCGGCACCGGGCTCGACTACACCGCGCAGCCCTCGGGCCAGACGATCTTCCGCATCGCTTCGGCCTCACCCGGGTTCACCGACCTTACGGCATGGGTCGACGACGAGGAGATCCGCAGGGAGACCGACCAGCGGCCCGCCGACAGCGACGCGCTCGACGCGGGCGAGCCGGTGGCGCACGCGCGGATGCAATGGATCGGCGCGCCGCTGACGCTCTCGCTCGACCCCCTCGGCGGGACCGCCGCGGCCGCGACCTGCTTCCCCTACACGGTCAAGGCGCGGGCGGGGACCGACGCGGTGCCCGGCATCAACGTCGACGTGCACGCGACGGGACCCGACGACGAGCTCGACTTCTGCGATCCCGCCGGCGCGGTGCCGCGGCGCGCTCCGGCCCGCGGGGCGGGCACCACCGCGCACGAGGCCGAGGACCCCTCGGAGTCGCACCACTTCAGCTCGACCGGACCGGACGCACAGCACACCGAGGGCGAGACCGACGCGGCCGGCAACCTCGTCGTCGGCCTCACCTCGCCGCTCCCCGGCGACTCCTCGGTCGTCGCCTGGATCGACGGCGAGCCCGGCGCGGACGACGACGTGCAGGGCGGTGCCGAGACGGCCGCGTCCGGCACGATCAGCTGGGCGACGGCGACCGGCGAGGCGGAGCTGGGCTTCGTCAACCCCTCGCCCTACGGGGGCACGACCGGCGGCGCCGGGACGGGAACGCAGCTGCCCGACAGCGGCGGCTCGACCCGGATCCTCGTGCGCGTCGACATGGCGGCGCAGGTGCCGGGTGTCGAGATCCTGCTCTCGCGGGATTCCCGGCGCACGTACGAGCTGCTCGGCGAGGCGACGCGCGTCGGGGCGACCGACCTCTACGAGCTGAGCTGGCCGATCAACCTGCCCGACGGGTCCTACGGGCTGCGCGCCCGCATCGAGGGGACGACGGTCGTCGAGGACCTCGACGTACGCATCGGCGCCGGCGATCTCGCGCCGACGATCCCGGCCCCCGCGTACGAGTCGCTCCGGCTCTTCCGCCCCGCGCTCGCGGCCGGCGTGCCCTTCGCGCGCCGCGCGACGGTCGTCTCGGGGCGAGCGTCCGCGGGGGCCGAGGGCGTCGACGTCTTCTACACGAAGGTCCCCGCGAAGGACACGCCCCGGGCCGCCGAGTGGATCTTCTGCGGCTACGCCGATCTCTCCGGCACGGGTACGGCGCAGCAGGAGTTCAGCACGCCGTGCACGCTCACGGGATCCGACCAGGCGGCTCAGGTGACGGGCATCGCCGCGATCACGTTCGACTGCACGGCCGAGGGCTGCGACGCGGACCCGGCGCCGGCGGCGCCCGCTCCGGGCGCTCCCCCGCCCCCGCGCGAGCAGGGACAGAAGGACACCGGACAGGCCCTGCGCGTGTTCGGGTACGAGGCGAACCCGCTCGTAGCGATCGAGCCTGCCGAGACCGAGGCCGTCGCCGGCGACTGCCGGCGCCTCCAGCTGCTGCTGCGCGACCAGACCGGGCAACCGATCGACGGCGCGAACGTCGACCTCCACCTGAGCGGCGCCGGCGGCGCGCACTTCTGCCGCCCGCCCGACGCGGCCCCCGCCCTGCGCGCGCCGCGCGACGGCGCGC
>JALZFC010000056.1 GCA_030861725.1 Actinomycetota bacterium
GCCGCGCGCCCGGCGGACGCGACTCCGACGCCGTCACCCTCGCCCTCTGCGTCCCCGGTCATCAACCCGCCGGGGATCGTGGTGCTGAACGTCGCATTCGGGAAGAGCAAGAGGCGCCTGCAGCGGGCGATCGCCGACCTGAAGGAGGTCGATCTCTGGTACCCGCTGACCAAGCACCTGTTCCAGCTCAAGCTCGGGTCCCGCCTCGGCGTCACGAACATCCCGGACGACGGGCACCTAGCGGACGCGGTCCTGACGGGCGCTATCGAGGAGGACGCCCAGGGCCGCCTGTGCGACCTGATGTTCTTCCCCAACGCGATCGCGCAGGACCTCGATCGCTGGCGGCTCTACCACTCGCAGGGGGCGCTCGTGGATCCGCCGCCGACGCTCCGCCAGTTCTGGGGCTCGATCCTGGCGCACGAGCTCGGCCACTGCTTCCCGGGAGGGCCGGGCGAGAAGGTCGCCGAGCACTGGGAGCGAGAGGCCCTGGAGCGGCTCCGGGAGTTGGGTCGCCAAACCTCAGAGTTGAGTCCCTGACGCTCAGGTAATCTGTTGACAATGGAGCCCGAAAATGCTATAAAGGCTGCGAAAGCACAGGATCAGGGAAACAGGAGGTGCAACAGATGCGTGCCTTTACGAACGGCCGCTCCGAGTTCGACGACATCGTCTCCCGCTTCTTCGGCAGTGACCCCTCGGCGCCGGTCTGGCCGGCCGGTGGCTACTCCGTCCCGACGGACGTCTTCCACACCGAGGACCGCCTCGTGATCCGGATGGACCTGCCGGGCGTCGACCCCGAGGAGGTAGAGGTCTCGGTCCAGGAGAACAGCCTTCTGATCAACGGCCGCCGCAAGTTCCCGTTCGAGGCGGACAAGGTCCGCTTCGCCCGCCGCGGGACGTTGTACGGCGACTTCACCCAGAGGGTGCAGCTCGGCAAGGGCCTCGACGTCGAGGAGATCAACGCCCGGTTCGACAACGGCGTCCTCGAGGTCACGATCCCGTACGCGGCGGACGTCCAGCCCCGGAAGATCGCCATCGACACGACGGGCAACAAGGCACTGACGAGCTAAGACTCGCACGAAAGAGAGGACGTCCGATCGTCTAGACGATCGGCCAAGTAACAGGAAGGAGGCCGGCGCGCAGCCGGCCTCTTTTCGCGCCCGGATCCCGGCTAGGGGAGCGTGTCCGGCGGGATGCCGCGCGTGGCGACCAATACCCCCAGCCCCCCGAGCCCCCCGGGGTCCAGCACGGCTCCCAGGGAGCTGCGGCCCGACAGCGCCCGGACCGCGTCCGCGCCCCGCCCCTCGGCGGAAGCCCGCGCGTGCTCGCCGCGCAAGTCCTCGCCCATCTCCCGTGCCCCGAGCGCGAGCAACACGTCCCTCTGCGCCACGGGTCCCGTCACGTGCAGCCCCGCCGCCTCGCACGTCCGCCGGACGACCGTCCAGTTCGCGTGCGCGGTGACGTCCTGCCGGCCCGGCCGCGCCAGCACGTCCTGGCTCGCCCCAGACGACGAATAGGCGACGAGCGTCCCGCGCGGGCGCTCTGCGAGCTCGCGCGACTCGGCCCCGTAGTCGACGAGCACGAGCGCGCCCGTGCCGAACGCCGCCGCGCAGCGGCGGACGAACGACTCCGCCGCCATCGTGACCTCGAACCGGTGCCCCTCCGGCACCTCTGCACCCGCGCGTTGCAGCCACGCCGCGAGCTCGTTCCCCGCCGGCGGTCGCAGGGTCTCCACCAGCCGCCCTCTCGCCGAGTCGACGCACAGCTCGAGGAGGGCGCCGTCGCGCCGCTCGACGACGTGCACCGGAAGGTTGTCCAGCACCTCGTTCGCGAACACGACGCCGTGCGCGGCCGGGGGGACCTCCGTCACCGACGGGCTCCACGCGACGTCCCGGCCCGCGAGCAGCATCCTTTGCCGCTCCTGCAGCGCGGGGACGCGCTCGACGAGGCGGTACCGGAGGCAGCGCGCGAACGCGGCCGGCGCCGCCGCCAGGACCGCCGCCGCGAAGCCCCCTTCCCCCGGCCCGACCTCGACGACCGTGAACTCGGAGGGCGATCCGCACGCGCGCCAGACCTTCTCGAACCCCCTCGCCCACAGCGCGCCGAACAGGGGGGACAGCTCCGGCGAGGTGAGGAAGTGGCCCCGCCACCCCGACCGCTCGCGACCGGCGGAGTAGTAGCCGTGGCGCGGGTGGTAGAGCGCCAGCTGCATGAACGCCCCGAACGGCATCGGGCCGTCCCGGGCGATCCTCTCGTGGAGGATCCGCTCGAGAGGGGAGTCGCTCCGAGGCGGCTCTTCCTCCAGCTCGGTCAAGCGGGCGAGGCCCCCCGCTTCGGTGCACCCTTCGGGACCGCGCGCGGAACGGCCGTGGCGGCCTGCGCGGCAGTGTCGCGCGTCTGCTCGTACCACCGCTTCTTCTCGGGATACGTGTGCACGTTGACCAGCGCCACGCCTGCCACCCGCACGACTTCCCCGTGAAGGGCGCGGCCGGAGTAGATCTCGATCAGCCGGTCGTACGGGCCCACGGAGTCGAAGCCTCCGGCGAGCATGCTCTCGTACAGCTCGATCGCCTCGTCGACCCGCGCCACCTGCTCGAGGTTCTGCGCTCGCAGGAAGCGGTTGACCAGCTCCACGTTCGGGTTGTCGGCATGCTCGGCCACGTGTTCAATCGAACCACAGAGCGGGGCAGGGAGGCTAAATGGCCGGCCTCGGACTCGATATGGGATTCTGGCAAGCCGACGTCGACGATCACCGGTCGCCTCGGCGAGCGGTCACACAACAGGGGTGATCTCAGATGAACGACCAACAGCTCCAGAGGATACGGACCGGCAACGGCTTCATCGCGGCCCTCGACCAGAGCGGAGGGAGCACTCCCAAGGCCTTGAAGCTCTACGGGATCGGGGAGGACGCGTTCTCGAACGACGAGGAGATGTTCTCGCTGATCCACGAGATGCGGACTCGCATCATCACCAGCCGGAGCTTCGACGGGAAGCGCATCCTGGGGGCGATCCTCTTCGAGGACACCATGGACCGCACGATCGACGGACGCGACTCCGTGGACTACCTGTGGAGCGTGAAGGGGGTCGTCCCGTTCCTGAAGGTCGACAAGGGACTGGCGGACGAGAGCGACGGCGTGCAGGTGATGAAGCCGATCCCGGGGCTCGACGACCTCCTCGATCGTGCGGTCGCCAAGGGAGTGTTCGGGACCAAGATGCGGTCGGTCGTCAAGCTCGCCGACAAGGGCGGGATCGAGTCGATCGTAGAGCAGCAGTTCGAGATCGGTCGCCGGATCCTAGGCCACGGCCTGATGCCGATCCTCGAGCCCGAAGTCGACATCAAGAGCCCGGAGAAGGCGCAGGCCGAAGCGATGCTCAGAGACGCCATCTTCGAATCGCTGGACCGCCTCGGATCGGACGAGCAGGTCATGTTCAAGCTGACGCTCCCGGAGGAGGACAACTTCTATCTGAAGTTGACCGAGCACCCGAACGTCCTGCGCGTCGTCGCGCTGTCCGGGGGCTACACCCGCGAGGAGGCGAACCGCAGGCTCGCGCGCAACAAGGGGGTCGTCGCGAGCTTCTCGCGCGGCCTCACCGAGGGCCTGTCGGCCGGCCAGAGCGACGAGGAGTTCGACGCGGCTCTCGATGCGTCGATCGCGAGCATCTACGAGGCGTCCATCGCCTGAGAGACGCCGGTAAGCCATTAGCATCGTCGCCATGAGCTACACGGCCACCGGCGACGGCGTCAGGGACGGTTTCGCGCTCGCGAAGGAGGCAGGCGCGCCCGGCCCGCTCGCTCTCGTCGTCGACGGCGTGCAGCGCGACCTGCCATACGTCGTCCCCGAGGGGGCCGAGGCGCGGGTGATCGTGGGGACCGAAGACGACGGCCGCTACATCCTCCGGCACTCGACCGCGCACGTGCTCGCGCAGGCGGTCCTGCGGCTCTACCCGGGCGCGAAGTACTCGATAGGGCCCCCGATCGAGGACGGGTTCTACTACGACTTCGACGTCGAGAAGCCGTTCACGCCCGACGACCTCGAGCGGATCGAGGCCGAGATGCGCGCGATCGTCAAGGAGAACCAGCGCTTCGAGCGCGAGGAGATCGACCGCGAGCGCGCGCTCGAGCTCTTCGCCGACCAGCCCTACAAGATCGAGATCATCGAGGGCGTCGGAAACAAGACGGCCGACGCCATCGACCAGCAGGAGGCGGCGGAGGGCGACGTCATCTCCATCTACAAGAACACCCCTCCGGGCGCGGGCGAGCCGGCGTTCGTCGACCTGTGCCGCGGCCCCCACGTCCCCGGGACCGGGCGCATCAAGGCATTCAAGCTGCTGCGCGGCGCCGGCGCGTACTGGCGCGGCGACGAGACCAAGCCGATGCTCCAGCGCATCTACGGCACCGCTTGGGAGTCGAAGGATGCCCTCACCGATTACCTGCACCGCCTCGAGGAGGCCGAGAAGCGCGACCACAGGAAGCTCGGCCGCGAGCTCGAGCTGTTCTCGTGGCCCGAGGAGGTGGGGCCTGGCCTCGCCGTGTGGCATCCCAAGGGAGCGATCGTCCGCAAGACCCTCGAGGACGTCTCCCGCGAGATGCACCTCGAGCGCGGGTACCAGCCGGTCTACACGCCGCACATCGGGAAATCCACGCTGTGGGAGATCAGCGGCCACCTCGGCTTCTACCGGGAGAACATGTTCCCGATGATGGAGCTCGAGGGCTCCGAGTACGTCGCGAAGCCGATGAACTGTCCGTTCCACATCCTCGTGTTCCGGTCGAAGACCCGCTCGTACCGCGAGCTGCCGATCCGGTTCTCCGAGCTCGGCACCGTCTACCGCTACGAGCGGTCCGGCACGTTGCACGGCCTGATGCGTGCGCGGGGGCTGACGCAGGACGACGCCCACATCTTCTGCCGCCCCGACCAGGTGGTCGACGAGATGGTCGGCGTCATCGACTTCTTCCGCGCGCTCTACGGCACGGTCGGCCTCGGACCCGACGGGGTGAGGTTCTCGACGAAGCCCCCGAAGGCAGTGGGGTCGCAGGAGCTGTGGGACCTGGCCGAGAGCGCGATCCCGCAGGCGCTGGAGAAGGCCGGTATCGAGTACACCGTCGACGAGGGCGACGGCGCGTTCTACGGGCCCAAGATCGACATCGACGTGCGCGACGCGATCGGCCGGTCGTGGCAGGTCTGCACGATCCAGGTCGACCTGAACCTGCCCGAGCGGTTCGGACTCGAGTACATCGACGAGCACGGCGAGCGCATCCGGCCGGTGATGATCCACCGCGCGCTGTTCGGGTCGGTCGAGCGTTTCACCGGAGTGCTCGTCGAGCACTTCGCCGGTGCGTTCCCTACGTGGCTCGCGCCGGTCCAGGCCGTCCTCATCCCGATCGCCGACAGGCACGTCGCGTACGCGCGGACCGTCGAGCAGCGGCTGCGCGCCGCGGGCGTCCGCGCCGAGGTGGACGACTCGACCGACACGATGGGCGCGAAGATCCGCCGCCAGCAGCTGCAGAAGGTCCCGTACATGCTCGTCGTGGGCGACGCCGAGAGCGACAGCGAGACGGTGTCGCTCCGCCGGAGGAGCGGGAAGGAGACCCGCGGCGTCGCGGTGGCGCAGCTGGTGGACGACATCGCGGACGAGATCCGGGAGCGCCGCGTCGAGCCCTCTATTTAAAACCTAGCTTTGGACAGGAGCTGTGGATGACGTGTGACCGGCAGCGACCCAAAGCTAGGTTTTAATGGAGCGGCTCTGGAGCCCGTGGAGGATGGCCTACGTCGGCTCTTCCGACGCCGCCGGCGAGTGCGTCTTCTGCGATCACCTCGCCAAGGGTGACGACGTCCTCTACAAGGGTCCGACGGCGTTCGTGCTGCTGAATGCGTTCCCCTACAACACCGGCCACCTCATGGTGGCGCCGCATCGTCATGCAGGTGAGCTGGCCGACCTGGACGAGGCCGAGCGCCACGAGCTGATGGACCTCTCCGCGGAGTCGGTGCGTATCGTCCGCGAGGCGATGGGCGCGCACGGGTTCAACATGGGGATGAACCTCGGGAGCGTCGCGGGGGCCGGGATCCCGGGGCACCTCCACATGCACGTGGTGCCGCGCTGGGGGGGCGACACGAACTTCATGACGACCGTCGGCGGGACCAAGGTGCTGCCCGAGATGCTCGCCGACACGGCGGCGAAGCTCCGGCCGCTGTTCGACCGCCTGTAGCGCGATGCCGTTCCGGCCCGAGACGGAGCGGCCGTCAGCCCGGGGGGCGTTCGCCGGTCGCCTTGTCGAGGATGCGGGCGGCGAGGGCGCGCACCATCGGCTCCGGCTCGGCATCGCGCAGGACCGTGAGCTTGGCGAGCAGCTCCTCACCCGGTCGGGCGGGGACCGCGTTCAGAGCCGTCTTCCGGACGGCGGCGTTGTCGTCGTCGACGAGCGCCAGAAGCACCGGCTCGGCTGCCGCGCCCAGGTGTCTCGCGCCGGAGGCCGCCGCGGCCCGCACGCCCGGCTCGGCGCTCGTGGCGGCGAACTCGAGGATCTCCGCCGCCGCGGGATCGCCGATCCGGCCCGCCAGATAGGCCGCTTTGGCCGCCCGGTTCGCGTCGCCACCCTCCACGAAGCGCTGCAGGATCGGTAGCGCCTCCGACCCCAGCTTCGCCGCCGCAGCGTCGTAGTCGGGCTCGTCGAGATCGAGGATCGCTCTCACCTGTTCGTTGGTCACGGCCATCGTTGCCTCTCCCTCAGACGTTGACGGTGATTGCGCTGTTCTGCATGGTCGTGCACTCCGTGCCCGCCAGGTCGGGCGGCGGGTTGGTGATGTTCGACGTGCCGTTCCCGGTCATCAGCCGGTCGTTGTTGTTGACGTGCGCCAGGCCGAGCACGTGGCCCTGCTCGTGAGCGAACGTCCACTGCGTCGCCGTCTTCACGACGACGGCACCGGGCTTTCCCGCAGGATGCGCCGCGCACCCGTTGTACGGCGGGTTGGTCGCCTCGACGAAGTAGATCACGATGTCGTTGGAGGCCGCGAAGTTGCGGTTGTTGAAGAGCTGGTTCTGCTCGCTCGTGGTACTCCCCATCATGCGCGATCCGACGTCCACGACGCTGAGCGCGGGCAGGTTGAGCGTCTCCTCGCTCGCCCACTTCACGTCGATCCCACACGTCGCGAAGACCTCCCGCATGTTCTGGAACAGCGTGGCGATGCTGATGTTGGGAGGGGCGAGGATCTTAACGTGGACCTTGACCTGCGACGTCACGATCGGCAGACGGTAGTTACCGCTGCCGGTCAGGGAGTGCGTGCCGCTCTCGGGACAGTTCGACGATGCCTGGTTCGGGTCTGCGTGCCCCACGCGATTCGCGACCATCACCTCCACCATCGTGAAACCGTGGTCGCCGCGGCGCCGTTCGGTCGCCAAGCCCATCCCTGTCTTCCTGTGTCCGGTGTGCCTTTCGTCCCCTCTCGCCCGGCGGGCGATCTCCCCTGATGGCATCGACAGGGCCGTCCGCCGGGTTGAGGGTCCTGCGGCCCGCGCGGGCTCGTAAGAAGTGCGTAGGCTCCGCCCTCCGTATGCCCGCAGAGCGAAAGCAGCCGACGGCCCGAGCCGGGACGGCGCGCGCCGGGTGGCGCCGCCGGAGCCCCGTCGTGGTGGTGTCCGGCGCGTTGCTGACGCTCGCGTTTCCCGAGCCAGGGCTCGCCCCCGTGGCGTGGGTCGCGCTCGCGCCGCTCGTGGGCGCGCTGAACGGAGCGGGCGCTCGCCGGGGGTTCCTTCTCGCGACGGGGTTCGGGATCGCGTTCTTCGGGACGGTCCTCTACTGGATAAGCATCGTCGGCTACGCCGCGTGGATGATCCTCGTGCTCCTGCAGGCGGCCTACGTCGGCGTCTTCGGGGCGCTCTGGGGCGCCGTGTCCGGGCGGCTCGGAGCCACGGGTCGCATCCTCGGACCGGCCGTCCTGTGGGTCGCGGTCGTCGAGTACCTGCGCGCGGTCACCCCCGTCGTCGGGTTCACGTGGGGGCAGCTCGCGCAGAGCCAGCACGACGTCCCGTTCGTGCTGCGGTCGGCCGCGTGGGGCGGGGGCTGGACGGTCGCGTTCGTGCTCGTGGCCGTCAACGCACTGGTCTCGGCCGCCGCCGGAGCCGCTCTCCGGCGGGACGTACGCGGGACCGCCGTCCGCGCGGTCGCAGCCGCAGCCGCGCTCCTCGCGGCGGCGCCCTGGCCCGCCTCCCGTGCCACCGGCCCTCCCGTCACCGTCGCCGTGGTGCAGGGCGACATCCCGGAGACGCAGCCGGCGTCGTACGAGAAGGACCGCGTGATCCTTCGCAACCACGCGCGGCTGACGGCGACCGTGCCCCCCGCGGCCGACCTCGTCGTGTGGCCGGAGAGCTCCGTCGGCATCGACCCCTTCCGCGATCCTGCCGTCGCGGGGGAGATACGGGCGGCCGCGGCCGGGATCCGCCGGCCGCTGATCGTCGGGGGCAACCTCGCGCGCGAGGACGGCGACTATCAGGTGATGGCGTACCTCGTCTCGGACGAGGGCGAGATCGTCGACCGGTACCAGAAGACGCACCTCGTGCCGTTCGGAGAGTACGTGCCCGCGCGCCGTCTCCTCGGCTGGATCCCTGCACTCGAGCAGGTTCCGCTCGACGCGGTGCCGGGGGACGAGCCGGTCGTCTTCGAGGTCGCGGGAGGGCCCGTTGCGCCGGTGATCTCGTTCGAGGCCGACTTCGGCTCCCTGGTGGGCGGCCGTATAGGCGCCGGCGGGCGCCTGCTCGTCGTGCTCACGAACACCTCGACGTGGAGGCACTCGTGGGCATCCGCGCAGCACGTCGCGATGAGCCAGGTCCGGGCGGCGGAGACCGGTGTCTGGGTCGCGCATGCGGCCCTCACCGGGATCTCCGGGTTCGTCGACCCGTCGGGCCGACTGGTCCAGCGGTCGGAGCTATGGGAGCCGGACGTGCTCGTGCAGCGGATGCGCTTCGCCGAGGAGGTGACGTTCTACGCGCGGACCGGAGACTGGCTCCCGGTCGCGTGTGTGGTGGCGTCCGCCGCGGCTGCCGCGAGGGTCCTCACGTCACGAGCGCGTCGCAGGCGGGCACGTCCTCGAACGCCTCCCTGAGCTCCGCCGCTCACTCCCTGTCCTCCCGCGTCACCGCGTACATGTCGTGGTCCTCCCACCGGCCCGCGATCTGGAGGTAGCGCAGCGCCCGGCCCTCCTTACGGAACCCCGCCTTCTCCAGAACCCGCGCCGAGCGCGGGTTCTTCGTCATCACGTTCGCCTGGACGCGGTGGAGGCCGAGCTCGTCGAACGCGTGGCCGACCGCGAGCTCGACGGCACGCGTCCCGTAGCCGCGCCCGTTGTGCTCTGCGGCGACCCAGTAGCCGAGGTAGCAGTTCTGGAAGTTCCAGCGGAACACCTGGGAGAGCGTGATCCTGCCGATCAGCTCGCCGGCCGGCGCGGTGCGGATCGCGAAGGCGTACGTCGTCCCCGCGGCCCGTGCCTCCTCCAGCGCGCGCAGCGACATCTCCTGTCCCGCGAGCGTGAAGTCCGACGCGGGACGCACCGGCTCGAACGGCGCGAGGAAGTCGCGGTTGCGCAGCAACGCCGCGAGCATCTCCTGCGCGTCGGCCGCGACGAGCGGCGTAAGGCGGACGCCGCCGGACGAAGCGTCAGGCGTGGGCGTCTTCCTTGACGGACTCGAGGATCTTCCTGGCGACGTCCCCCGGGACCTCCTGGTAGTGCGAGAACGACCACGAGAACGTGCCCTTCCCCCCGGTCATCGACCGGAGGTCGGTCGCGTAGTGCGTGATCTCGCCGAACGGGACCTTCGCCTTCACGATCTGGCGCGACCCGCCGATGGTCTCGATCCCCTCGGGGATCCCGCGCCGCTTCTGGAGGTCGCCCATGATGTCGCCGGTGAACTCCTCCGGCACCATGACGTCGAGCGCCCAGATCGGCTCGAGGAGCGTGACCCCCGCCTTCTCGATCGCGTCCTTCATCGCGTGGCTCCCGGCCATCTGGAAAGCCATGTCGGAGCTGTCGACCGTGTGGTACTTGCCGTCGTAGAGCTCGACCTTTACGTCGATCATCGGGAATCCCGTCCCCGCGCCGCGCTCCATCGCCCCCTTGATCCCCTTCTCGACCGAGGGGATGAACTGGTTCGGGATCGATCCTCCGAAGATCTTGTCCTCGAAGACGAAGCCCTCGCCGCGCGGCAGAGGCTCGACGCGGACGTTGCAGATGCCGTACTGGCCGTGGCCGCCGGACTGCTTGACGTGGCGGCCCAGCGCGTCGGCCTTGCCCTTCAGCGTCGAGCGGTAGGGGACCTTGAACGGCTCCTCGTCCACCTCGACGCCGAACTTGCGCTTCAGGCGCTCCATCGTCACGTCGAGATGGGCGTCGCCCATGCCCCACAGGATCGTCTGGTGGGTCTCGTCGTTGCGCTCGAGCCGCAGCGCCGGGTCCTCCTCGATGAGCTTGTGGAGTCCGATCATCAGCTTGTCCTCGTCGCCCTTCGTCTTCGGGACGATGGCCTTCGGGAGCAGGGGCTCGGGCGGCTCGATCGAGGGGAGCACGATCGGGTTCGCCTTGTCGGCGATCGTGTCGCCGGTGACCGTGTGCGTGAGCTTCGCCGCGGCCCCGATGTCGCCGGCTACCAGCTCCGTCACGGGCTCCTGCGCCTTCCCGCGCATCGTGAAGAGGTGTCCGACGCGCTCGTCGACGGCGCGCGTGCTGTTGTGCAGCGTCGTGTCGCCCTTCAGGACGCCGGAGCACACGCGGAAGTAGCTGACTCGGCCGACGTACGGGTCGGTCATCGTCTTGAACACGAACGCCGACAGCGGCGCGTCGGGCTTGGCCTCGCGTGCCTCCCCGTTCGTTCCCTCCACCGGCGGCCGGTCGAGGGGCGAGGGCCCGGCCGCGACGATGATGTCGGCGAGGCGGTCGATCCCGATCAGCTTGGTGGCGGACCCGACGACGACCGGGAAGAACGTCGCACGGTCGATCCCGTCGTGCAGCGCGTGGACGATCTCCTCCCGCGTGATCTCACCGCCCTCGAGATACCTCTCGAGCAGCTCGTCGTTCGTCTCGGCGACCGAGTCCAGCAGCGCGGTGCGGACCTCGTCCACGCGCGCCTGGCGCTCCGGCGGGATCGGGACCTCCTTCGACTTCCCGTTCGCGTCGTACTCGAACGCCGAGACGTCGATGACCGAGATGACCCCCTTGAAGTCGTGCTCCCGCCCGAGCGGCAGCGAGATCGGCGCGATCCCCATGCCGAACGCCTCGCGGAGCTGGTCGAGCGTGTTGCGGAACGAGGAGTTCTCACGGTCGACCTTGTTGACGATCACGAGGCGCGGGAGGTCGAGCTCCTCCGCGTACCGCCACGCGACCTCCGTCTGGACCTCGAGCCCTTCCACGGCCGACACTACGAAGACCGCCAGGTCCGCAGCGCGCATCGCGGCCCGCATGTCGGCCACGAAGTCGGCGTAGCCCGGCGCGTCGAGGATGTTGATCTTGCAGTCGTCCCACTCGATCGGCGCGAGCGCCGTCGAGATCGAGATGCCCTTGCGGATCTCCTCCTCGTCGAAATCGCACACGGTGTTGCCCTCGCCGATCTTGCCGAGCCGGGTGGTGGCGCCGGAAAGGAAGAGAAGGCTCTCGGCGAGCGACGTCTTCCCGGCGCCTCCATGGCCCACCAGCACGATGTTCCGGATGTTCTCCGTGGCGTAGCTCTTCACGCGTCTTCCCCCCGGGATCGTCGTCGTGGAGTCGTGGTCGCATGCTATCCGCGCCGGTCGCCACCCCCCCAGCCGCCAACCCGGGGGCCGGGATGGCTAGGATGCCGCCCGTGCTCAATCAGCGGATCCGGGGCGCCTGGGACCAGTTCGCGCGCCCGATCGGGCGAGCCGTCGCGCGCTCCGGCCTGAGCGCGAACGCCATCACCGTCCTCGGCGTCCTCGTCCAGACCGCGGCGGCCTACCTGATCGTCGAGGGCAGCCTGCTGGCGGCGGGGTTCGTGTCGATCGCGGCCGGTCTCGCCGACCTGCTCGACGGCGCCGTCGCGAAGGCCCGGGGGGAGGCGAATCCCTTCGGCGCCCTGCTCGACTCGACCACCGACCGCTTCTCCGACGCGTTGTTCTTCGTGCCGGTGGCCTGGCTCTACGGGGTCGACCCCGACGTCGCGGCGCACGACGAGCCGTGGGTGGCGGCGGTTGCGCTCGCCGCGCTCGTCTTCACGTTCCTGGTCTCGTACGTCAAGGCGCGGGCAGAGAGCCTGGGGTTCGAGTGCAACGTCGGCTTCGGGGAGCGGTTCGAGCGCCTCGTGCTGATGATCGCCGGGCTCGTCTTCGGCATCGTCCCCGCGATGGTGGTCGCGCTGCTGGCCGTGAGCGCGTTCACGTTCGCGCAGAGGGTGCTCCACGTGTCGGGGCAGGCCCGCACCACCGGCAAGCGTGGTCCGTAAGCGCCCGCCGGGCGAGGGCCGGCTCCTCCAGCTCGTCTACTACGGGTACGTCGCGGGCTCTGTCCTTGCCCGGGCGCTGCCGGAACGGTGGGCCTACGCGCTGGCTCAGTGGGTGGGCGGCTTCGCCGCCGGGCACTCGAGGGGGAGGGGCCAGCTCGCCCGCAATCTCTCGCGGATCGTGGGCGAGCCCGCGGACTCCGTCATCGTCCGGGCGCTCGTGGTCGACGCCTATCGTTCGTACGCCCGCTACTGGCTCGAGACGTTCCGGCTCGTGCGAGAGGGGCGGGATTTCTTCCTCGAGCGCTTCCGAGGGATCGGCGACGAGAACATCGACAATGCGCTGGCGCTGGGCAAGGGCGTGATCGTCGTCGTCGGCCACCTCGGGAACTGGGACGCCGCGGGGGCCTGGGTGGGAGCGCGCGGGAACCGCCTGGTCACGGTCGCGGAGGTGTTGCGCCCTCGCCGGATGTTCGAGTTCTTCGCCGAGCACCGCGCGCGGCTCGGCATGACGATCTACGGCGCGGAGCCCGGCGTGACGGCGAAGCTCGTGGACGAGGTCCAACACGGCGCCGTGCTCGCGATCCTGGGCGACCGCGACCTGAAGGGCACCGGCCTCGAGGTGGATTTCTTCGGCGAGCCGGCGACGTTCCCGCGGGGTGCCGCGAGCATCGCTCTGCGGGCCGGCGTCCCGGTGATCATCGGGGGCGTCTACGAGCGTCCGCTGCCCGACGGGCGCCGGGGGTGGGTGGCCGAGCTCTCCGAGCCCGTCCCGCTTCCCGACGGTGACGGCGGCGACGCCGTCGACGAGCTGACCCGGACGATCGTCGCGCGGCTGGAGGCGTGCGTCGCGAAGCACCCCGAGCAGTGGCACGTCTTCCAGCCGTTCTGGATCGCCGACCGCCCGGCGCCGCGCGGGTGAGGGTCGCGCTCGTCTGTCCGTATGCGTGGGACCGCTTTGGCGGGGTCCAGTCACACGTGCGTTCGCTGGCGGCGGCGCTCCGGACGCGCGGCCACGACGTGCTGGTCCTCGCGCCCCACAGCGCCCCCGACGCACCGCCGCCACCGGGCGTGGCGTACGTGGGGAAGGCCGTCCCCGTGCCGGCGAACGGCTCCGTCGCCGCGCTCGCGTTCGGGCCCTCGGTCGCCGCCGGCGCGCGGCGCGTCCTCGCGTCGTTCGAGCCCGACGTCCTCCACCTGCACGAGCCGCTCATCCCCAGCTTGTCGTTCCTCGCGCTGCGAGCCAGCGACGTGCCCGCGGTGGGGACGTTCCACGCGGCGGCCGAATGGAGCTTCGGCTACGGCGTGGCGCGCGGGGCTCTCGCGCCGATGATGAGGAGGCTCGCCGTCCGCACCGTCGTGTCCGACTCGGCCCGCGCTCTCGTCGCCCGTTACTTCCCGGGGGACTACGTGCTGACCCCCAACGGGATCGACACCGGCGCGTTCGAGGACGCGGATCCGCGGTCGTACGCGCCGGGGGACACGGTCGTGTTCTTCTCGCGGCTGGAGCGGCGCAAGGGTCTCGAGGTGCTGGTCCGCGCGCTGGCCGCGCTGCGCGACGACGACGTGACGCTCGTCATCGCGGGGGCCGGGCCGGAGGAACGGAGGGTGAAGGCCCTCGCGGCGCGGCTCGGCGTCGAGGCGGTCTGGCTCGGGCGGATCCCGGAGGAGGACGTCGCGCCGCTCTACCGCGGCGCCGGCGTCTACTGCGCGCCCGGCCTCGGGGGTGAGTCGTTCGGGATCGTCCTGGTGGAGGCGATGGCCGCCGGCACGCCGGTCGTCTGCTCCGACCTCCCCGGCTTCCGCGCGGTGGCGAGCGACGCGGCCGCGCTCGTCCCGCCGGGCGACCCGCAGGCCCTGGCGCAGACGCTGCGGCGCGTGCTGGACGATCCCGCAGAGGCAACGCGGATGCGCGCGGCGGGGGCCGAGGTGGCCGCGCGCTTCGACTGGGCGCGGCTCGCGCCGCGGGTCGAAGAGGTCTACGAGCGCGCGCTAGCGCCGCTTGGCTAGGACGAGCTCGACCTCGGTGACCGCGCGTCCCCTGCCGTCTAGGCCGGTGAGCTTCCCCTTCAGCAGCTTGTAGGTGGTCGTGTCGCCGCCCTCGGCGAGCTCGATGGGCAGCAGGTAGTCGGCGAGCGCGATCCCGAAGAACCCGCGGGATCGCCGGGCGCCCGGCTCGTAGCCGATGGGCACGTCCATGAACGGGACGCCGGGGCCGACGAACTGCAGCGACTCGATCTCCGGGCCGACCATGCCCGAGATGAACGTCACGCGGTGCTTCGGATCGGTCTCGACGATCGCGTGCAGCGGCGAGGTCGTCGCCGTCATGCAGCGGCGGCTGCCGAAGTCGTAGCCGACGACGAGCTGCAGACACGCGTTGTCGCCGGCGTCGCGGTAGCCGCGCACGGACCACAGCGTCGAGCCGACGACTCCGTC
Source organism: Actinomycetota bacterium (assembly GCA_030861725.1). Taxonomy (GTDB): domain Bacteria; phylum Actinomycetota; class CADDZG01; order CADDZG01; family WHSQ01; genus JALZEG01. The sequence continues at coordinate 14,869 of JALZFC010000056.1, forward strand.
GCTCACCGTGAAGAGCCGCGTGGCGCCGGCGCCGGGGTCGTCGGGGTCGAACGGGAGCGAGGCCTGCCGCCGGTCGGTGTCGCGGCGGATCTTCGCGAGGATCTCGTCGCGGCCCGGAGGTTCCTCGGGGCGCAGCAGTGCGGGTATCTGGAGCCCGGCGGCGAGGACCGCGCCCGCGGAGATGGCGGCGACGGCGAGCCGCAGCACCCGGCGGCGACGGGCGCGGCGCAGCAC
>JALZFC010000019.1 GCA_030861725.1 Actinomycetota bacterium
CAAGCGCGCGACCAGGCAAGGACGAAGCTGCCGTGATCAGCAGCAGGAACCCCACGGCATGCGCTCGGAATATCGACTGGTTGACCTTCATCCTTGTCTGCACTCCCCGTAACGGAGGATAGCCGACCCGTGCGGCTATCCTCCGTTCGCCGGGTAGCTCTTCGTCCTTTCGAGGACCTAGTACCTGACCTCGAGGCCCCTCACGTCGCCGAGCCCGAGCGTTCTCGGTGCCTTCGAGCAAGCCTTGATCTGCGTGCTCATCGTTAGCGACCCGTGGTCTGTCTCACCGACGTGACCCATGCCGAACGTATGGCCACGCTCGTGAGTCATGACGCTTTCGACGTCGAACCTTCCGCTGCAGGTCAGCGCCGGGTCGTTAGTCCAGGAATGATCCACCTTGTTCAGCTTGATGTCCGATTCCAGCAACTCGTCGGGGCTCGGGGTTGTGTCGAAGAAAGAGCATGCGACTCCCAGCGTGCCCGCCGGAAGGTCGCCGAACGAGACGACGTTCTTCGCGTCGCGGGACGTGCAGTTCCCGTTCGCATCGATGTTGACGCCCGTCGTCGTGTCGGACTGGAAGCTGTGCGAAGCCGACACATTGTCCGCCAAGCCACAGTTATTCCTGGCGTTGGTGATGTTGCCGGCACCGTTCTTCACTGAGGTGCGCGTGGCGTCGACGCCGAGGTTGGAAGGAGTCGAGCCAGCGTTGAAGTACCACCTGTGGATGTCGCTCTCCTTCCAGCTGTTCAGGTTGTAGGCCGAGTCGTTGCATGCCTGCTGTTCCTCGAGGAGGTCGTCGAGCGGGCCTGAGTTCACCCCCGAGCTTTCGTCGCCCTGATGCGATACGACTACGTCGCCGTCGTCCTCAGTCACTACCACAAGCTCCTGAATGCCGTCCTCGGTGAAAGCCTCGGCATAGACGCCGTTCCCCGGCTGCGGCGCGACCGCACCGACCCCGACATCCCTAACCAGGTCACCGGGCTTATGGTTCGATGGCTCTCCACGGTCCTCCTGGCCCTCCTGGGGAGCGGCATGCGCGACGGCCGAGATGATCCCTCCGAGGATCATGAAGACCATTCCCAGGGCCAAGACACTCCTGCGCTTCTCCACTTTCAAAATCGTCCCCCTATGCGCGCTCATGCGCGCGATCCTCAAACGGTGATCGGGTGCGGCCCGGTCCATGACTGGCGCACGGTAGCGGTTATTAACCACGGGTGTCAAGATTTGTTTTCGGAAGGGACAAGCACCGAGTCGATCCTGCGGCACAGACTCGTCGGGACCCACTGAGTCGCGAAGCGGGTCAAGAAGATCCTCCCAGACGCTGGGCGACACGATCTTCGTGAAGTCAAGCTCCGCGATCGAGCGTTCATCGGTGTGGCTTTGGTTCGCATTAAGGGCGGCTGGAAGCGTTCGATCTTGCCCGTTGTGGTCGGAGACCGGGGGGGAGTCAGCCGATGCGAGATCCCGTTCTCTCTGCAGATACGGTCAAACAGCACCTCGGTGTGGTGCAGCCCGAAGCGGCCGGTGAAGACCTTGCCGTTGTCGGTCAGGACCTCGTCGGGGATCCCATGACTCCTCAGCGATGCGACGAACACCCCGCACACAGCCTTGGTGCCGGCGGCGACGCAGAAGCGGCTGTGGTCATCGATGCCGGTCACGACCTTGAGATCGGTGCCGTCGTCGAGCAGGACGCCCGCCATCAGTCCATCTGCCACAGCTGCATGGGGCGATCCCGCTCCCACCTGCGGAACTCGTCGCGTCGTTTCTTGCGGCGCCGCAGCGCGATGAGGTTGTGGCGCTTGAGGCAGCGATAGATGCTCGACTCCGACGGCATCGGTGTCACGCCGTCGCGCCCGAGCTGGTGCTCGATCCGCCGTGGTCCCCAGTTCGGATGCTTGCGCCGGAACTCGCAGATCGTCGCCTCGACCTCCGGAGCGATCTGGTGAGCGCGGCTCTCGGGTCGGTGCGACCGGTTGGCCAGCGCCGGCAGTCCTCCGGCCTCGTAGCGGGCGATCCAGTTGTGGACACTCTGCCGCGCCACGCCGAGACGGCGGGCGACGTCGGTGACGGTCCAACCATCCTGCACGACCGCCATGACTGCCTGGTAGCGCTGTTCCATGACGCTGAGCTCCACCAACACCTCGCCCACCTCCCCTTGAGCGACGACCGGTCGGTCTCAGGAGATGAGAGGTGTCAAACATCACCCGAAGTAGGTGTCAAAGATCAGCCGAAGTAGGTGTCCAACATCAGCTGAAGCTCTGTCCAACATCAGGTGACCACGGAATGTCCAACGTCAACCGAAGCACGACAACCTGTCAGTGGAGCTGATTGACCGGTGCGCGAACCGCTCCGATGTGCTCCCTAGACTCGGCGGAAAGCCTGACGGTCTGAGAGGTCCCCAGCTCAGCCTGTGAGGACTCGCCTCTTGGTAAGGCTCAAAGCGCCTACGCCGGCTCAGCCAGATGAATACTCGCGCCAGGTTGGGATAGGAATTCGGCGCAATGCGTGTCGATCGACCTCGAGGACGACTGAGTTCCTCAGCGTCTTGTAGAGGTGTTCAAGAGCGTCCTCACGCATTTCCGACACCATATACGTCCTGACACGCAGAGCTTGAGCACGATCCCACGGCGCAGGTTCGAGATGCAGTTTCAGCGCGCGCAGAACGAAGTAGCGCGATCCGATCTGGACGAGTCCTACCTCGCCCGGTTCGCGCATCCACATCACCGTACGTCCCATCGCCGCTGGAACCTCTAGATCATCAGCGTGGATTGTTCCGAATGTGCCTCCCCTGGCTCCCGAGGGATGAATTGAGTATCTCCGGGCGAGTTGCTCGAAGCGATCACGACCTGCGCCTTCGCTCTGACTAAGAAGACGCTCTGCAAGTCGTTGATCTCGGACGACGATGGCGCCGACTCTCGTACCCTCGACTTCGTGGAAGAACCCCCGATGCTCTCTGTAGAACGAGCGAGTATTCCGCAAGGAGATACCTTTGACCGTCAGGTCAGTGCGGCCTTCGAAGATCTGATTTATGAGCGCACGAGCCAGCGATGCCCTCTTTACCGCTGTCGTGGACCCTATCGGCTGGAATCCCCGACGGGTCGCCTCGGCTGCAAATAATCGAGTTTGAACGACCTCTCGAAGAGCCTCGGCACGTGGATTCGGGATGGCCCCGGTTCCTATCCGTGGAGAACGAGGCCGGACGTAACCAGCGACTTCGTAGAGCGGGATCGTCTCGCCATTGAGCTTGGCCACGACTCCCTTCGGAAGTATGGCTGCGTTTGTTCTCCGGGATGGCGCGGTGGTCGGTTCGTTCGACGTCGCAGTAGACATCCACGCGATGCGCAGCGAGGCGGTGGTTCCCGCGACCAGAATTAGAACGAGAAGGCCATATCGCCGCAGGAGTGAGCGGCGAGGAAGCCCGGGGGCAGCAAGTCCCTGGACCGCCATCAACTTCCCCCAAAGATCATTAGCGCCGGATCGTTACAGCCGTCGCATGTTCGTTCGGCAAACCACCAATCGTCATCAGCGTCGAAATATTCATCCCCGCATTGAGAGTCCCATGGATTAGCGCAGCCTCCGTGGATACGGCAACACTGATCATGCTCGCCGCAGTCGCGCGTGTATGCCCCATCGGTCCCACCCAGCCGCAGCCTGGCCCACAGCGGCCTTTGCAGTTGTTAGTGCATGGACCGACGTTGCGATTAGTCTGAACCAGGAAGCAGTGGCTTCCTGTCGCGTCGTGGTAGATATCAGTTTGTGCACTACTGGAGCAATTCGTCCAGTACCTGATGCCATCGTCGTCAGCGCGTTGGCAGCTTCCTGAGACCGTCGATCCGTTGACGTCGGTACTGCCATCGCTTTCGGTAGCAGAGTCGACCGTCCCCGTATTTGCCTCGCCAACAGTAGTCCCGCTTGTCGGTGGATACAGAACGTCGGTGATGGGGTCGAGAGGGTCAACGCCATCCAGCGGATGGTTGGCTGAGGTCGTCGTGTTCGTCTCAGTGCAATCTTCCACCACCGGGACACCGAGTTCGATCGGTGCGGCGAGGTCATCGATCACCCTTACGGGTGTCCCCACCGTTTGCGTCGACAGCGGTAGTCCCAGCGGAGCTTCGCTCCACAGAGAGACACCGCTGTAGAGAACATGCTCATGCGGCATCAGGTAATCGCGCGAGCTAACGAGGGCCCTCTCGAGCTCGTAAGTCAATGCCACCAAAGCCTCCCGCTCTGCCACAAACAGAGCTTGGTCATGGGCGGTCCAGACCGCTAACTCCCGCTCAAGGTCAACCGAGGCCTCAAATGTGACCGCGTTGACTGTGACATTCGTCGTCGCCTCGGTTCGAGAGACAGGATGCGCCTCGAAGGTAACGAGCGACGCGCCGTACCCAAACGTCCCGGAAATCGACGTCGGCGTAACGCTGAGCTCAAGCGCGCAGAACTCTGGTGTCGCGTCGCACACCGGGTCGACCTCAAGCGTTTCCTCCTGTGCTGCAGCGAAGGACGATGTGGAAGGTTCGGTGAGTGACATCGACGTGACTCCGGAATCTGCTGCGGATTCGCTCGGGGAAGGAGATGTCGTTGGGCCGGAAGGGATGGCTGTGGCGGCGGTATCCGGTGCAGGGGAATACGTTGCTTCAGGATTTTCCCGAGGCTCGATGAAGCTACCTGCGGCGTGCTGTTGCGGATTCGATCGTTCAATACCCACGAGGCGGTCCGCGCCCTCGACGCCCCCGTATTGAACTGTTTCTTCACCTGCGGATGTCGGTTCGATGACAGCGACTCCACCAGCGGGGTCGAACGGAGTCGTATCATCCACGGCCAAGAATCCACCGCTGGCGGGGTCGGTCGTTGTGACGTCTTGGGTGAGATGGGCCCCGGTGGTTGCCGTCAAGGCAAGACCCCCGTCAGCGACGGTCAAGAAAGCGACCAAAGCAGAAACCATGAGTAAAGACGCGGTTCGCTTGGTCATGAGATTCCCCCTCATTTCGGCCTCCGCTCAGGCCACTCTGAGGTCAGCCCACCGCGTACTCTCGAAGATACGTACGAAATCTGATCCAGGGAATGGCTCAATCAGGCCATATTCGACATAGCCAACGCATGGATCGGTTTAGGGACTTGCCGCGACTAAGCCCGCCAGTTGAACGCCGCACCGAGTCCCAAAACGACAACGATCCAAAGCCCTAACGCAAGTAGCGGAATCCCAAACGCGAAGCGCAGATCTTGGCGGTTGCGTATCAAAAGTGCGAGCGCGGCACCCCAAGCGGCCCACATCAGGAAGATGACCACGCCAGGTGTTGCGAGACCAGCTAAGCCATACAGCAATCCAAGCGCTACGTGCGCGATGACGCCGAGCGATCCGAGCCCGCTTCGCAATTTGCTCGTCTTGGCCGCGCTTTCTGCCACGTCGTCTCCCTTGCCTGGCGCGTCTCCCTTCGCACAGACGCATGTGCTCTTGAGAGGTTACTAAAGTGTCGCAAAGTTCGTCCCGCTCAAAGCACTCCGGCACCCCTCGGCATACCCATCAGTTCTTCTGATCCAGGGATCCAGGAATCTGCCACATTTCATCGGGATCCTCGTCAATCCTGGTCATTGCGGCGGGGAATCCCCCATAGCTCGTCGGGATCGACGATTGTTGCCGCCATTCCTGTCAGCATCTCGACGCCCTCGTCGAACGAGGCATAGCGTCTTATCGAGTCAAAGACCGCGAAGCTCGTGAGCGCCCATAGCGCTTCGACGATGGCTCGCCTCGCAAACCGCGTAGTAACCCGGTGCGAGATCGACCGGTCGTCGCGGCGTTCGACAAGGGGACGATGAAACCGGCACTTGCCAGGAGCGGTTGGACAATCTGCAGGCGCGGCTCGACGCGCTCATCACCGAAGGGCAGGCTGTCCTGACGCAGGAGAACGCTGAAGGTCCTCCGACGCCAGAACTGGTCGTCGCCGTGGGCCCAGACGCTCGACGTCGCCCTTTCCTGCGGCACGGCGCAACAGCGGAGCGCGCTGATCCGTAAGCTCGTGAAAGAGCTACGGTGATCCGCCGCGATGGGATCATCCCTACTGATCGCGTCCCGGTGCTGGTTCGCGCACCGAGAAATCGGTGGGCCCCCAGGGACTCGAACCCTGCCCGCCGGATTAAAAGTCCGGAGCTCTACCGGATGAGCTAGGGGCCCGTTGATCGCGGTGCATTCTCGCAGGTCAGACGGCCTCTGGTGCAGGACGTGCCGCGAGCGCCGCAGCCCGGCCGCCGCCGACGGTTGCGACATTTGTCACACGTTGCAACCAAACCGGGCAAATGGTAGTAAGGCAAGCAAGGCGGACCGCCGGGCGGCGATTCGATGTTCCGGCTCCACGACGGCCTTCGCGGCGTCGCGCGGCGTCTCCGCGCGTGTTTGGGCGGCAGAAAGGGGATGCAGCATGCATAGACGCATGGCTGTTCTGGTGGGGGTCGTGGGGTTGTTCGTGACGGTGGTGCCTGCGGCGCACGCAGGCGAAGGGCCTATTCCGTTCTACGTGGACGTGCCGATCCAGCCGGTGGGTCCTGTCACAGTCGACGTCGTCCCGGACGTGGACACCGGCCTGGTGGGTGTCTGCGACCCCGAGCTCCAATGCACCGGGTTCCGCGCGACGGCGGAGGCGTCGGCAATCATGGCAGGGACCACGCCGGGGCGGGTGACGCTGGGCGGGTACGTGTGCGTGATGGACTCGAGCGCCGCGTGCGGCAACGGCATCCCGTTCACGGGCCTCAAGATCACCGACCGTGTCGTGGACACTCCAGAGCCGTACGTGGGCCCGATCTACATCCGCGTCAACGTCTGCGTCTGGGTGAGGTCACCTATGGACGATCCCCACGTGTGCGACCTGCCCGTGATCGCGCCGGACGAGACGCGGGTTCCCGACTCGGGCAACCTCGCAGACTTCCTCCCGGCGCTGGACCCGTTCGGCACTTAGACCACCAGTGGACTACAGCTCGCGCTCGCGGCGTATCCGGGCGCGAGCTGGTCCGCGAGCGGCTATCCCGACGGCTTCACGGTCAGCGGCATCGTGTTCGCGCTCGTCGTGCCGCTCGCGACGGCGCCGATCTGCACGAGCATGCCGTTCGCCGGCCAGGCCCCCTTCGTCGGATGGGCGTCCGGCACCGTGAACGTGATCGCCGAGTCGGGCGTGTCGGCAGCCGAGGTCGCGGCGATCACCGACCCGTCCATCGTCACCTGCGTCCCCGTCTGAGTCGTCCCGATCGCGGCCCCCGTCAGCGACACCGTGTCGCCGGGTGCTGCCGCAGACGGAGTTAACGACGTGAGCCGCGGCGTCGTCGTGGTCACGAGCTTGCTCCCGAGGTACGCGCCCTGACCGAGCCCCATCAGCACCATCAGCGACGCGTCGATGTCCGGCAGCATGTCGAAGTCCGATGCCTCGACCTGGTCGATGACGTCGAACAGGTAGGCGACGATCGCGATCGCGGTCCAGAGCAGCATCTGGATCTTGACGAGGTCGACGTTGCCACCGTCGTCGACGACGGCTCCCGGTGCTCCTTCCTCGGCCGGCGTCTTGACGACGCGGCCGCTGTTCAGATAGCTAACGGTGATGCCCTTCGCGCCGGCGAGCGTCACGACGCTCAGCCCCATCGCGATCAACACGTTCCGAGGCAGGTCGTCTATCGGCGTCACGTCCTTCGCGCGTATCCGCTCCGCGAGCAGGACGACGTAGGAGAACGCGATCACGCCGGTCCACAGCACGAACTGGAGCTTCGAGGTGCTGGTCTTGCCGTCCTCCCCGCGTGCCAGCCGGAGGGGGTTCCAGGTGTTCGCGACGACCTTCATCAGCGCCATCGCCACGATGACGGCTCCGAGCCCCACCAGGTAAGGCATCCCACCCTCCTTCGACGTCCACTGCCTGAGGCGATGGTGGTCGAATCACCGCGCGGCCGCAAGAGGGATGCGCCTACAGGCCCCCCGCCCGCACCACCTCGAGCTTCAGCCCGTCCACGGCTATGACGGTCACGTCGTCACCCACCTCGATCCGGTCGGTGCTGTGCGCGCTCCAGATCTGCCCCCGGACGCTGACCTGACCCTCCGGGTCCACGGCCGTAACCGCACGGCCCGTGGCGCCGACGATCGTGTCGATCCCGGTGATCGACTTCTTCTTGCGCCACCGCAACCAGACGGTCACCTGCACGACGTCCGTCGCGAGCAGCGCGCCGATGATCACCCAGCGCCACGGCGGGTCGACGAAGAGGATCGCAAGCGTCGCGCCGATGATCGTCACGAGCGACGCTCCCGGGGCCGCGGCACCAGCCGGTACCCGACGTTGCGGATCGTCTCGATCAACGTCTCGTGCTCGACGCCGAGCTTCGCGCGCAGCCGCCTCACGTGCACGTCCACCGTCCTCGTCCCTCCGTAGTAGTCGAAGCCCCACACCTCCCGCAGCAGCAGGTCGCGGTCGCATACTCGGCCCGGCCTCTGCGCGAGGAACTTCAGCAGCTCGAACTCCTTGTACGTGAGGTCGAGCGGCCGCCCCCGCACGTACACCTGGTAGTTCTCCGGGTTCACCGTGAGGTCGCCGACCTTCAGCACCGATGCCTCGTCGCCGTGGCCGGCTCGCCGCGTGAGCAACGCCAGGCGTGCCGCGATCTCGGCGGAGGTCGCGTCGGCCATCACGAAGTCGTCGGCGCCGCTCTCGAACCGGAACGCGTCGACACCGCCGTGGTCGACGACGACGAGGATCGGGGGTAGTCCCACCTCCCACGCGAGGGACATCCGGCGGGTCGCGTCCTCGGCGACGGCAGCGTCACCGGTCGCGTCGACGACGAGCACGTCGGGGTGGATCGGGATGAGGTCGTCCGCGACCGTGTCCTTCAGCCCCCGCGCCACGACCCGGTACGGCGCGAGCGGGAACGCCGGCAGGAGGTCTCTCACCTCTTCGACGACGTCCGACAGGAGCAGCACCGTGAGCAACATGACTCCTTCAATGGTGGACTAATCCCGGCCCGTCCGGCGCTTCTCGCCGACGAGCTTCGCAGGGAACCGCGCCGGGGTCGTCCCTTCTCTCCAGTGGTTCGTTATAGGCAGCCTGCGGTCCCTGCCGAACGCCTTCGTCGTTACCTTGGGACCCGGGGGGGCCTGGCGCCGCTTGTACTCGGCCCGGTCGACGAGCGCGACGACCCGCTCGACCGTCGCCCGGTCGTGGCCGGCGGCCACCATGTCCTCGATGCCGGCGTCGTCCTCGATGTACGCCTCGAGGATCGGGTCGAGGACCTCGTACGGCGGCAGAGAGTCCGAGTCCTTCTGGTTCGGGCGCAGCTCGGCCGACGGGGCTTTGGTCAGGACGTTGTCGGGGATCACGCGGCCGCGCGAGTTGCGGTAGCGCGCGAGCGCGTAGACCTCGGTCTTGAAGACGTCCTTCAGCAGCGCGAAGCCGCCCGCCATGTCGCCGTAGAGCGTCGCGTACCCGCACGCCATCTCCGACTTGTTGCCGGTCGCGATCACGAGGTGCCCGTAGCGGTTCGAGATCGCCATCAACAGGTTGCCCCTGATGCGCGCCTGGAGGTTCTCCTCGGCGAGGCCCGGCTCGGACGCGCCGAACGTGTCCCTCAGGACGCCGAGGTACGCGTGGTAGGCCGAGCCGATCGGGATCTCCAGCATCTCGATGCCGAGATTCGCGCACAGGAGCTTCGCGTCCTCCACCGAGTGGTCCGACGAGAACTCCGACGGCATCGACACGCCCAGGACCGCGTCCGCCCCGAGCGCATCGGCCGCGATCGCCGCCACGAGCGTCGAGTCGATCCCGCCGGAGAGGCCGGCGACGATCTTCTCGAAGCGGTTCTTCGTCGCGTAGTCCCTCAGCGCGAGGCACAGGGCCGTGTAGACCTCGGCCTCCGGGCTCAGCTCCTGTCGCGGGGGAACCACGACGTCGCCGGTCGCCGGCCGCAACGCGAGGGAGACGCGCCGGATCGACGGATGGCGCGTCGGTTTCGTCTCCCCGAGCGGCACGTCGACGACCGCGAGCGCCTCCTCGAATTGGGGGAGCTGCGCGCTGATCCCTCCGTCCGCGTCGACAACGACCGAGCCGCCGTCGAAGACGAGCTCGTCCTGCCCGCCGACCTGGTTCACGTAGACGATCGAGGACCGGGCGCGCCGCGCGCGCTCGCCCAGCATCTCGACCCGCTCCCCGAGCTTGTGCTTGTTCCAGGGAGACGCGTTGATGTTCACGACGACCTGAGCGCCGGCGTCGCCCTGGCCGACGACCGGCCCGCGGGGGCTCCACGCGTCCTCGCACACGCATACGCCGATCACGCCCTCAGCGGTGTCGACGAGGGTATGGCCGCGGCCGGGGTCGAAGTAGCGGAGCTCGTCGAACACGCCGTAGTTCGGGAGCCGGTGCTTCCGGTAGACGGCCACGACCTCGCCCCCGTGGCAGACCGCCGCGGCATTGTAGAGGGCGCGCGACGTGGGCTGCACGAAGCCGACGAACGCGAGGAGGTCGCCGGTCTGCGCCGCCACCTGCCGCAGGGAGTCGACGTTCGCCCGCAGGAACGACTCCTTCAGCAGGAGGTCGTCGGGCGGGTATCCCGTGGTGGCGAGCTCCGGCACGACGAGGACCTGGGCCCCCGCGCCGCGTGCCCACTCGACGGTCTCGATCAGACGCCGCCGGTTGCCCGACACGTCGCCGACGGTCAGGTTGAGCTGGGCCAATGCCATCCGGATCACCGCTCAAGCGTAGAGCCGCCGTAACGATTCCGAAACTTGACGGGCGTAAGGTGCCGCCGTGGAGAGACAACAGGACTACGTGCTCCGCACCGTCGGGGAGCGGGGGATCCGGCTCGTGTGGCTCTGGTTCACCGACGTCCTCGGCTTCCTGAAGTCGTTCGCGGTCACGTCCGAGGAGCTCGAGCAGGCGTTCGAAGAGGGGATCGGGTTCGACGGATCCGCCATCGAGGGCTTCGCGCGCGTCCAGGAGTCGGACATGCTCGCCCGGCCCGACGCGACGACGTTCCAGATAATGCGGTCGCCCGCCGGCCGGGAGGATGCCGGCGGCGCCCGCATGTTCTGCGACATCTACACGCCCGACGGCCGCCCGTTCTGGGGCGACCCGCGCTACGTGCTGCGCCGCAACCTCGACCGCGCCGCCGAGCGCGGGTTCACGTTCTACGTCCATCCCGAGATGGAGTTCTTCGTGTTCCGCAGCCCCCAGGACGCGACGCCGATCGACGCGGGCGGATATTTCGACCTCACGCCGCGCGACGTCACGCAGGACCTCCGCCGCGAGACGATCGAGGCGCTCGAGCGGATGGGGATCCCCGTCGAGTTCTCGCACCACGAGGTCGCGCCGTCGCAGCACGAGATCGACCTCCGGCACGCCGACGCCCTCACGATGGCGGACTCCGTGATGACGTTCCGCATCGCGGTCAAGGAGCTCGCCGCCGAGCGCGGCATGTACGCGACGTTCATGCCGAAGCCGCGGACCGACCTGCCGGGGTCCGGTATGCACACGCACATGTCGCTTTTCGAGGGGAACCAGAACGCGTTCCACGACTCCTCGAACGAGTACCACCTGTCGAAGGTGGCGAAGGCGTTCATGGCCGGCGTGCTCCGGCACGCACGGGAGATCACGGCGGTCACGAACCAGTGGGTGAACTCGTACAAGCGGCTCACGCTCGGCCCGGGCTATCCGGTGACCGAGGCGCCGGTGTACGTGTGCTGGGGGCGGCACAACCGCTCCGCCCTCGTCCGCGTCCCGATGTACAAGCCGCGCAAGGGTCAGTCGACGCGCATCGAGATCCGCTCGCCCGATCCCGCGTGCAACCCGTACCTCGCGTTCTCCGTGATCCTCGCCGCGGGGATGAAGGGGATCGACGAGGGCTACGAGCTGCCGCCGGAGGCGACCGACAACATCTACGAGATGAGCGACACCGAGCGGAGGGCGCGGGGGCTGCTGCAGCTCCCCGACGACCTCTACGAGGCCGTCAGGGAGATGGAGGAGTCGGACCTCGTGGCCGAGGCGCTGGGCGAGCAGGTCTTCGAGTACCTGCTGCGCAACAAGCGTGCGGAGTGGGAGCAGTACAAGTCGTACGTCTCCCCGTACGAGGTCGAGCGCTACCTGCCGCTGCTCTAGCCAGCGTCCCGTCTCGTGGCCGGGACCCGCGTCCCCGCGACCCAGCGCGGCCCCCAGTACGAGTCGTACAGCGACCGGACCTGCACGCCGGAGGACGACGTCGCCGAGACGAACTTGCCGCCGCCGACGTAGATGCCCGCGTGGCCGACGCGCGCGCTCGTCGTCTTGTGGAACACGAGGTCGCCCTCCTTGAGGTTCGCGCGCTTGTAGACGCGCTTGAAGCCGTCACGCTTCCCCATGTCGAACTGCGCCTGTGAGCTGTGCGGCAGCGACGCGCCGTGGCCGGCGAAGACCCAGCGCGTGAACCCGGAGCAGTCGAACCCGCCCGGGCTCGTGCCGCCGTAGGAATAGCCCGCGCCGATCTGCCCACGGGCACGCGCCTCCACGTGGTCGCGCTCCTTCACGTGGTCCCGCACGTGGTGTGCCGTTGCCGGTCCTGCGGATGCTGCGACGGCGATCCCGGCGATCGCCGCTACGAGCCTTGCTCGCATTCGGGTAGAGCTCGCGCTCATGCCCACCTCCTGTTTTGTCTGCGCAACGGCGCGTCGAAAGCGCAGCCGTACGCGTGTGCCGACGGGGCGCGACGCAGACCTGGCGCAGCCCTGGGAGCCCCTGGTTGAGGCTCGACGTTCGGGGCACGGTAGCCAAGGAGGTTGATGCTCGCAACCGGGGGAGCGCGAAAAGCGGCGGCGTTTTGTTGTGCCTCGGTCAGAAAGGAATCCGCCGGGAAGCGGCGAGTAGGCTCGCACGGGTCATGGACGCCGACCTCCTGCGACGAGAGCGTACGGCTGCCGTCCGAGCGGCGAGCAAGTCGCTCGCAGAGGTCGTCGACGACGTCGCCGAGTTGCTGGCGACGATGTCGCCGCTGCCGGACCGTGACGGTTACGTCTCGCTCGCGCGCGCTGCGCGCGCGTCGGACGCGACGCATCTGCGCCGCTTCAAGCGCGTGCGGTTGCTCGAGATCGCAGCGCGCGACCTGCGCGGTGAGATCGCGCTGGAGGAGGTCGGGCGGGGCCTGGCCGACCTCGCCGACGCCTGCCTCGTCGCTTCCCTCGAAGCCCTCGGAGGCGAGGGCGAGCTCGCCGTGATCGGGATGGGGAAGCTGGGAGCACGAGAGCTCAACTACGCGTCGGACATCGACGTGATGTTCGTCACCGCGGGCGACCCCGCGGCCGCGCAGCCGTTTGCGGAGAAGCTCCTCCACGAGCTCGGCGACTTCGCGCCCGAGGGCCAGGCGTTCCGCATCGACACGAACCTGCGCCCGGAGGGACGCAGCGGCGCTCTCGTGCGCTCGCTCGACGGCTACCTCGAGTACTACCGGCGCTGGGCGAAGCCGTGGGAGTACCAGGCATTGATCAAGGCGCGCCATGCCGCGGGGGCTGCGAACGCCGGTGAGGCCCTCGTCGAGCAGACGCGCGCGCTCGTCTTTCCCGCGGAGGTTTCGAGCGAACGCGTCGCGAGCGTCCGCAAGATGAAGGAGCGCGTCGAGGAGCACGCGCAACGATCGGCGCGTCGCGGCCGGAGTCGCGACGCCGACGATGTCAAGCTCGGACCGGGCGGGATCCGCGACATCGAGTTCTCCGTCCAGCTGCTCCAGCTGGTGCACGGCGGTGCCGACGAGAGCGTCCGGCTTCCCGCGACGCTCGACGCCCTGACGGCTCTAGTCGACGGCGGCTACATGGCCGAGGACGACGGCGCCGGCCTCGCCGTCGCCTACGGCTGGCTGCGGGGGGTGGAGCACCGCCTTCAGCTCTGGCAGGAACGCCAGGTGCACCACCTTCCTGCGGCCGGCGAGGACCGGACGCGGCTCGCCCGCGTGATGGGCTTCAAGGACTCGCCCGCGGAGAGCGCGCTCGAGCGCTTCGAGAATCACCACCGCGGCGTGCTCGCGGACGTGCGGGGGCGGTTCGAGAAGCTCTTCTACCGGCCGATGATCGAGTCGCTGGCGGAGGGCATCGGCCCTCGCCTTCCCGAGGAGGCATTGCGCGAGCGGCTGCGCATCCTCGGCTTCCGAGACGTGGACCGCGCCGCGCGGACGCTCTCCGGGCTGGTGTCGGGGAGCTCCCGGCGGGCGCGCCTGTTCAAGGTGCTCACGCCCGCGTTGCTGCGGTCGCTGACGACGACGCCGCTGCCCGACGCCGGGCTCTTCGGATTCCTGACGCTGGGCGAAGCGCTGGGGAACCGGCTGGAGGCGTTGAACGCGTTGAGGGACAACCCGCCCGCGGTGCAGGACCTCGCGCGCGTCCTCGGCAGCGGCCGGCTTCTCGCCGACGTGCTCACGCAGGTGCCCGACGAGCTCGCGCTGGTCGTCGATCCCCGCGAGGAGCCGCGTCCGAAGCCGCGGGAGCGACTCGTCCGTGAGGCGCGGGCCTCGCTCGGCTGGCGCGAGCCTGCGGCGCGCTGGGACGGGGTCCGGCGCTTCAAGAGACGCGAGATGCTGCGCGTCGCGGTCGCCGACGTCACTCGTGCGGTCCCGGTCGACGAGGTGGGCGAGGGTCTCTCGGACCTCGCCGACGCGTGCTTGGAGGCCGCTCTCGACGACCTCGACGTCCCGCTGACGGTGATCGGCATGGGCAAGCTCGGGGGCCGCGAGCTGAGCTACTCCTCGGACGTCGACGTGATGTTCCTGCACGACGGCGATCCCGCCAGGGCGGAGAAGGCCGCGGAGCAGCTGATGCGCGCAGTCGGGGAGGTCACGCCCGAAGGGCAGGCGTTCCGGGTCGACGCGGCCTTGAGGCCCGAGGGGAAGGCGGGGCCGCTCGTCCGGACCGTCGGGTCGTACCTCGAGTACTACGAGCGCTGGAGCAAACCGTGGGAGCACCTGGCCCTGTTGAAGGCGCGCCTCGTCGCGGGCGACAGCGAAGTGGGGGCGCGCTTCGTCTCCGAGACGAGGGCGTATGCCTACCCCGCGAAGCTCCCGCCGGACGCGCTCGGCGAGATCAGGCACCTGAAGGCCCGGATGGAGAAGGAGCGGGTGCCGCGGGGGACGGAGCCGCGGCGTCATCTGAAGTTCGGCCCCGGGGGCTTGGCGGACGTGGAGTTCTCGGCTCAGCTCCTGCAGATCCAGCACGCGCACGAACGGGAGGACCTGCAGGTGACGTCGACGCTCGCGGCCCTCGACGCGTGCTGGCGCGAGGGCCTGCTGTCCGACGCGGAGGCGCTCCGGCTCGCGGAGGCGTACCGCTTCCTGACGAAGGCGCGCAACCGCATGTTCTTCATCGCCGGCCGCCCTCAGGACGCGCTGCCGGCGAAGCCGGAGGAGCTAGAGGCGGTCGGTGTCGCGATGGGCTACGCGGACCAGCCGCGCCAGGAGCTGGAGGAGGACTACCTGCGGCTGACGCGCCGGGCGCGGGCGGTGGCGCAGCGGGTGATCTACGGCTAGGTCTGCCGTCTAGAGGGTGCGCTTCACCACGAGGCCGAACAGGATGGCGACGGCGATGAACGCGAGGATCGTCACCACGATCGAGCGCGTCGCCCTGAAGCTCTCGCTGCTCAGGCCCCCCATGACCGCGACGAGCGCGATCAGCAACGCGACGACGGGGATGTACTTCAAGGAAGCGCCTCGAGGAGCTCGTCCGCGCTCGCGTTGTCGTCGGCGCTCCTGGCCCGGTGCGTGTAGAGGACGTCGCCGCCGCGGTCGATCACCATCGCCCCGCCGAGCTGCAGGACGTCCTGCTTCGGGGCCGGGCGGCCCTGGACGTTGCCGGTGAGGAAGCTCTTGATGCCCCGGGCGACCTGCCGGGGGCCGGCGACCTCGAGCAGGGTGCCGCGCTGGAGCTCGAAGGCCCGGTGTGTCTCGCGACGCCGGTCGACGAGCAGGGGGAACGGGATGCCCTGCTTCTCCTTGAAGTCGGCCGCCATCGCGGTGAGGCCCATACCGATCGCGGCGATCTCGGCCCCCTTGGCCCGGAAGTCCTCGTACCGATCGCGCAACTGCGCGACATGCTGGCGGCAGAACGTTCAGCCGTAGTGCCGGAGCCAGACGAGCACGACGGGCCGCTCGCGCCAGAGGTCGCCGAGCCGCACCTCGCGATCCTGATGGTCGAGGAGGACGATGTCCTCCAGGGGGGCCGCAGTCTTCACCCTGGCGATCCTAGCGAACCCGAGCCTCGTGCCCGTTCCCTGCGCGCTCCGTTGCGGAAAGCGCCACTGAACGCGTGGAGAGCCGCGCTCTGGCTTCCTACCGCTGAACCTTGACGCGGCGGCCGCCGGTGACGGGCCTCTGCCACAGGAGGTCCCCCGAGCCGCCGTCCAGCGCCACGAGCGTGCTCGCGCTCTTGCCGGCGACCGTCAGGAGCAGCTCGCCGCGTCCGCCGCCGTCCAGCTCGATCGCGCCGTCGTAGGCGCCGTAGGGACCGAGGTTCTTCGCTCCCGCCATCCGGTACGAGCGCGTCCAGAGGGCCCTCATCGTCGGTCCGTCGTATGCAGCCACGCGGATGACGTCGTGGCCGGCGCGGGCGAACCCGAGCAAGTCGTCGGCCGCGCTGCCCCCGAGCGACCCAAGGAGGGGCGCGAGGTTGCGCCGGCGGTAGAGAATGCTCCCGTCGGCTCCAGACGCGGCGTACTCGATCGTCTTCGGTTTGCCCTTCGTCGGCATGGCGACGAGCACGTACGTGTCGCGCAGCCTGTCGCCGTCTATGTCTCCCGCGTTCAGATAGAAGCCGAAGCTGAAGCAGACGCCGTCGCAGTCGGGGAGCTTGCGGACGTGGCTCGTCCGGTACAGCAGGCGGCCCCGCGAGAACGCCTTGAAGCGTGCTCCGGTCCTCTTGCGCGTGTGGACGAGGTCGAACGCTCCGATGTCGGTCGTGCCGTCGCTATCGACGTCGCCCACAAGGTACGGGAAGACCCCCTCCGCCTTCCATAGCGGCCGCGGTTCGCGCGCATCCCAGACCTGGAACACGCGCTCGTTCGTGTTCGGGCGGTCCCACCCCACGACGATGTCGCGCCTTCCGTCCGCGTTCATGTCGGGCAGCGCCGCCGCCCACGTGTGCCACCCGATGCGGGCCGGCGTCCGCCAGATGGTGGCGCCGTCGATGCCGGAGCGCGCCTCGAGATAGGCGTCCTCGCTGTTCTCGTTGCCGGCGATCACGACGTCGTCGCCCCCGAGCCCGTCGACGTCCGGTCCCGCCTGGATCGAGTGGAACCACACGAGGTCGGGCCCGACCTCACCAAGTGGCCTCAGCGACCCGTCCGCCGCGTCGAGCACGTAGACCTCGGAGCGAGCGACGGCACGATCCGGCAGCGCCGCCTTTGCGTAGTCGGTGAGCGCGACGAGGAGCTCGGTCGTCTCGTCGCCGTCCGGCTCGAACTTCTGCAGCGCCGTCGGCGCGTCGGTCCCGGCTATGCTGCCCGTGGCGAGGTTGTACGTGGACGTGAAGGCCCGGGTCCACACCGCCTCACCGGACGACCCCAAGACCGCGTCGAAGGTGAGCCGGTACGTCGGGCTCTCGGCGGACTGGTTGTCGATCTTCGGGAACAACAGGCCCGGCATCCCCTCGCCGAGCGAGATCCGGAGGGCGAGGACGGGGAAACCACCGGAGAACTCGTTCCGATACGTCCATCGCGTCGACCCTCGCGCCCCGTCGAGGACCTGAGCGCGGTAGTCGCCCGAGAACCCGAACCCGATGGGGTCCATCGTCACGCGCCAGCGCTCGAGGAGGACCTCCTGGGCCCCGTCCCCGTCGAGATCGTCGATGCCACGGTGCCAGTAGAAGACCTGGCGGTCGTCGCCCGCCTGGACGGTCTCGAAGAAGCGGCGCGCGTCGGCGTCGCCGCGTTCGATCGCGCGCTCGACGGCGCGGCGATAGGCCGCGAACGCCTTTCGGGGGCTCCCTAAGCCGATGGGGTCCGCGGTCGCAGGCGCGCTCGCGGCGAGCGCGATGGCCAGCAGGAGCGCCGCCGTGCGTCTTTTCCCCATGCCCTCAGGGTTCGGCAGCGAACGGGACGTCCCTCCGTGCGTGACCTTTGCGGCCACGGCGGGATCACGTTCGCGAAGGACCGCGAAGCTGCTCGGGAGATTACAAGTCCAAGGACGTGTCGCAACTTGGAGGAGTTTGGACTTGTAATCCGCGGCCCCCCGGACGCGACGGAGGCCCCCCAAAGGGGCCTCTGTGCCGGAACCTAGATAGAGCTCCTAGATGTCGTAGTAGAGGTAGAACTCCCACGGGTGCGGGCGCAGGCGTAGCTCGTCCACTTCGTGGGCCCTCTTGTAGTCCAGCCAGTGGTCGATCACGTCCTGCGTGAACACGCCGCCCTGCAGCAGGAAGTCGTGGTCCGCCTCCAGCGCGTCCAGCGCCGCGTCGAGCGACCCCGGCACCTGCGGCACGTTCGCCAGCTCCTCCGGCGGGAGCTCGTACAGGTCCTTGTCCAACGGCTCCGGCGGCTCAGTCTTGTTCTTGATCCCGTCCAGTCCCGCCATCAGCAGCGCCGGGAACGCCAGGTACGGGTTGCACGCGGCGTCGGGGCAGCGGAACTCGATGCGCTTGCTCTTCGGCGACTTCGAGTAGAGCGGGATGCGGACGGCGGCCGACCGGTTGCGCTGGCTGTAGACGAGGTTCACGGGGGCCTCGTAACCCGGCACCAGCCGCTTGAATGAGTTCGTCGTCGGCGCGCACAGGGCGAGAAGCGCGGGAGCGTGCTCGAGCAGGCCCCCGATGTACCAGCGCGCGGTGTCGGAGAGCTGCGCGTAGCCGAGCTCGTCCCACATCAGCGACTCGTCGTCCTTCCACAACGACTGGTGGACGTGCATGCCCGACCCGTTGTCCTGGAAGATCGGCTTCGGCATGAACGTCACGGTCTTGCCGTGGCGCAGCGCGACGTTCTTGACGACGTACTTGTAGAGCATCAGCCGGTCGGCCATCTCGAGCAGCGCGCCGAAGCCCATGTCGATCTCGGACTGGCCGGCGGTGCCGACCTCGTGGTGGTGCACCTCGACGGGGATCCCGAGGTCCCGCAGCGTCAGCACCATCTCGCTGCGCAGGTCCTGGTAGTGGTCCATCGGCGGGACGGGGAAGTACCCCTCCTTGTAGCGCGGCTTGTAGCCGAGGTTCCGTCCGCCCTCCTCGGCCCCCGAGTTCCACACGCCCTCGACCGCGCCGATGAAGTGGTACGACGAGTGCTGGTTCTGGTCGAAACGGATCGAGTCGAAGATGTAGAACTCGGCCTCGGGCCCGAAGTACGCGACGTCGGCGATCCCGGTGCCCTTCAAGTAGTCCTCGGCCTTGCGCGCGATGTAGCGCGGGTCGCGGGAGTAGAACTCACCCGTCAGCGGGTCCTTCACGTAGGCGTGGACGATCATCGTGGGGTGCTGGCGGAACGGGTCCATGACGGCGGTGTTCGCGTCGGGGACCAGGATCATGTCCGACTCCTGGATCTCCTGGAAGCCGCGGATCGACGACCCGTCGAAGCCGAAGCCCTCCTCGAACGCCTCCTCGGTGAACTCGTCGAACGGCATCGAGAAGTGCTGCATGAGCCCGGGGAGGTCGGAGAACCGGATGTCTACGAACTGGGCGCCGCTCTGCTGCCCCAGCTTCAGGACGTCGGACGGACTCGGTGGCATTCAGCTCCTCCTTCTTTGGCGGATCGCCAACTCGTGGATAGGTCGTTCGTGTAGGTATCGCGTCACCTTAGGCCGGGGCCATTTCCCATCCGTTTCCCCCGTGTTTCGATCTCGTAACGAGAAGCCTCACGCCTACCAGTCGAGCCAGCCCTCGTCGGTCTCCGACTGCGTCACCTGGGTGAGCCCGCTCCCGTCACGGCCGACGACCCCGACGTTGTGGCCCCCGGAGTGGAAGCCGAGGAACGCGATGCGGTCGCCGTCGGGAGACCAGGAGGGCAGGATCCCACCGGTCTCGACGTCGGTGAGCACGCGTTCGTCCCCCGTCGCGACGTCCACGACACCCAGGCGCGTATGGAAGTTCTCCGCGTCTACCAGGAGCATGAACGCGATTTCGGCGCCGTGGGGAGCCCATTCCGGCAGGAGCGCGATGCCGTCGAGCGACGTCAGGCGTTCCTCGCCCGACCCGTCGGGGGCGATCGTGAAGAGGTCGCCGCCGTCGTCGCGCTCGCGCGCGAACACGATCCTGCTCGAGTCGGGCGCCCATGCCGGTGTCGCGTCGTGGACGTCGTTGTCGGTCAACGACGTCTCGTTGCTCCCGTCGGCGTCGATCACGCTCAGCTCCAGGTCGGTGGGGCAGTCGTTGCAGCGGAGCTTCGTGAGGAACGCGATCTTGCCGCCGTCGGGGGACCACCGGGGAAACACCGCATCCTCCGCCTCGCCCGCCAGGAGCCTCTTGTCCGAGCCGTCTCCATCCATGACGTAGATCCGACCGGTGGGCGAATCCGGCCGCGTCTTGACCCAGGCGATGCTCGCCCCGTCGGGTGACCACTGCGGGGACGAGTCGTCGCGGCGCCCGGTCGTGAGCCGGACCTTCTCGGTGCCGTCCGCGTCCATCACCCAGATGTCCGGGTTGCGCGGGCGGGCGTGGTGCACGTACGCGACGCGACTGCGATCCGGCGACCACACAGGCTGGAGGTTGAACGAGCGGCTACCGGTCAGGCGGACACGCTCGCCTCCCGGGACGATCGTGAAGATCGCAGAGCCGGCACCGCGGCCGGCGTAGCGGTAGGTCGAGTAGACGATGGCGTCAGGTTCCTGCGCGTCGAGTGGAGCGGCCCCCAGGAGCGACGCCGCGACGAGCGGGATCACGACGAGGCGTCTCATCCCGCCAGCCATTCCGCGAGGCGCGCGGCCTCCTCCTCGTACGCGGCTTCGATCCCGTCGCGGATCCAACCCTCGACGCGGCCCCCGTAGAAGGGCACGTTCACGTTGATGCGTCCCGCGACCCGCCGCGTCGACCGCTGCTCGTCACCGGCGACGTCGACCACTCCCGAAGCAGACAGGAGGTGCCCGGCGACCTCCGGGTGGATCACCCAGTCCCACCGGGAGCTCTCCGGGCTCCAGGTCGCCTCCTCGACCCACGCCGGGTCGCCGTCCCCCATCAGCTTGCGCGCCATTCCGGAGACGTCCACGTCGAGCACGCACCGCACCCTCCGGACGACGCGGCCCCCGGCCTCGGCCTTCTGCGAGAGGACCTTGCGTTCGGAGAGCGACCCGACGTCGCCGAGCGAGTCCTGGAACCGCCGGTCGAGCAGCGTCTCCGCCAGGGCGTCGACGGGAGCGTCGAAGGAGTGCTTGAGGTGGAAGTCCATCCGGCTCCGAGGATACGTGGCGCCGAAGCCGGACTTATCGGACAACAATGCTCAGCCGTTGACTGTAGTCACAGAAATCCCCTAACTTGAGGGGTGGGCGGGACATAGTCGTTGCCCGTGCACCCCCGTATCTACGTAGAAACACGGTAGGCGGGAGGGCAGGCTCCCGGATACCATTCTTTTCCAGCAGGCGACCCGGCATGACAGGAGACCCAGACGTGATCCGCTCTCGCGTGGCTTCGGCGGCAGGCTTGCTGCTGCTTGCGTGGGGGGCGCTCGCGGTGCCGGCCGCCCTCGCGCAGACGCCGTCTCCCTCGCCGAGCGGATCCGGCGCCGCGCCCTCCCCCTCGGCTTCCTCGGCGGCCCCGTCGTCGTCGCCCGAGGCAGCGACCGAGTCGCTGTCGCTCCTGCTCGCCGCAGAGCCCAGCACGATCGCCGTCGGCGGCGAGACGCTCCTGGTCGCGCAGGTCACGAACACCGGGACGACCGCGCTCGCGGCCGCGTCCGTAACGGTGGAGCTCCCCGCGGAGCTCGAGCTCGTGTCCTCGTTCCCCGAGGGCTCGGCGAGCGGGGGCACGTACACGATCGGCCTGGGCCCGCTCGACCCCGGTGAGTCCGCGGTCGCACAGGTCACGGTCCGCGGCGCAGTCGCCGTCGCCGGCGCCCTCGTCTCCGCGTCCGCTACCGCCGGCTCCGCCACCGCCGCGGACTCCACGTCCGTCACGGTCGTCGAGGGCGGCGGAGGCAGCGCCGGCCTCGCCGTCTCCAGCCGCACGCGCGGCGTCCTGACGCAGGTCGGCTCCATGGTGCGTTACGAGGTCACGGTCGCGAACGAGGGGGACGAGGACCTCGACGACGTGCTCGTGGTGGACGTGGCGCCGCACGAGGTGGACGTGGTCTCGGTAGAACTCGTCGACGAGGTCGAGGCCGTCCAGATCGGCGAGAGCGGCGGCCGGCACGACATCGTGTGGAACGTCGGGTCGCTCCCCGCGGGCTCGTCCGTCACGCTGCCGTGGGACGGCCGCGCGGTCGCGGCCGGCGACCTCCGGGCGGTGAACTCCGTCCGAGGCCTGATCGGCACGACCGAGACGACGCGCTCGAGCAGCGAGTCCTTCCTCGCGACGGAGGGCCCCCGCGCCGTCGACAACCCACACTTCGAGCCGATCGAAGAGCGGGTCGTGACGTTCGTCGACCCGCCGGCGCCGGCGTCAGCCGGTCGGGCGGCCACTCAGCCGGTCGTGCTGCCCCTCACGGGCGTCTCGATCTCGAGGATCGTCTTCGCCGGGATCCTGCTCGTGTTCGCAGGAATGCTGATCGCGCTCGGCGCCGGCCTCGCCCCGCGCTCGTCGCACAAGGTGATCGCGGCCGCGTTTCTCGCGGGGCTCGTCGGCGCGGCGTGTGTCTCCGGTGGGGACGACGGCTCCGTCTCGGGGGCCGCGAACGGCGCGACGCCCCGCACGTTCGGCACGGACGACCCGCGCGACGACGACACGCAGGTGAAGGGCGAGCGGATCGTGCGCGGCGACGAGGGTGACGCCGGGGACGACGCCACTGCGGCCCCGGCCTCGGCCCCCCCTCCC
This sequence comes from Actinomycetota bacterium, assembly GCA_030861725.1. Classification (GTDB taxonomy): domain Bacteria; phylum Actinomycetota; class CADDZG01; order CADDZG01; family WHSQ01; genus JALZEG01. Next base: position 22,898 of record JALZFC010000019.1, read on the forward strand.
GCGACCGCAGAGCCGTCCGCGACCCCACCGCCCCCCGTGGCTCCCGCGACCACGACGCCTCCGCCCGTCGTCGCAGCCCCCGCGACCGACGCCGCCCCGGCGGCCGACCCCGCCCCCATCCGGATGGTGCAGATCGTGAAGACGGGGCTCGAGGACCTGCCGGTCGAGACGCAGTCTTCCCGCGCAGGCGACAACACCGTCTCGTTCGGATGGGACGAGGCCGCCGGAGGGATCACCTTCGCGAGCTCGGGCACCCGCTTCACCGGCGACGAGGGATCGGAGCTGCTCACGGACGTGGCGGCGGACGCCGGCGCGATCGTCAACCGGATCACGCTGCGCAATACCGCAGAGGCGACGCGGCTCCGCGTCCCGGGGCGGCTCGTCCACGAGGTCTACGACGGCTCCCGCCTCGTCGCGCGGCTGCGCTCCGCGCCCCTCGACGTCGTCCTCGCTCCCGGGGGCGAGGTCGTGGCGCGGTTCTCGTATCTCGTGCCGGCCGGCGACTACACCGTCCACGCCGCTTTCGAATCGACGGACTAGCAGGAAGGAATTGGGCGAAGCGGATACAACCTTCTACTTCGTCCGCCGCGGAAGAGGAAACCAGTGACCCCCAACGCCGCTCCACCCCAGGTCAGCGAGCTGGAAGTCGCAGTAGCAGCGCTGCGCGGCGTCCGTGCTGCCCGCGTCCATTCGAGCCCCGCAGGTCTCGAGTCCGTCCGCGTGCTGGTCGTCCCGGAGCGGGACGCGGGTGAGGTCCTCACCGAGATCCAGGGGATGGTCTGGGCCCACCTCGGCACGAGTCTCGAGACGCACGCGATCGAAGTCATGAAGGCGACGGGGGCCGCGGCGACGAACGGCCGCGCGAAGAGGCGGAAGCTGTCGAGCCTCGCGACGAAACGCTCCGGCGACCGCTTCACCTCCCAGGTGATCCTCGAGCTCGACGGCGACCTCTTGATCGGCGAGGACGACTCGCCCGCGGGCCGGCGGTTCGAGCCGCGGTCGGTCGCGGAGGCGGTGCTCGACGCGGTCCGGCAGCTGGTGCCCGAGCCGCTCGAGCTCGGGTCGGCCGACTTCGTCGAGACCGGCGACTGCCGAATCGCTGCGGTAGTGATCGAGAGGCCGCACGACCTGCTGCTCGGTTCCGCGCTCCTGACGCTCGACGAGCACGACGCGATCGCGCGCGCCACTCTCGACGCCGTGAACCGGCTGCTGCCCGGCCCCCGGAGCTGACGCCTCCGCCGGACCGGGCCACCCGCCGCCGCGTCGCCTAGGGTTCTCGGGGATGAGCGACCTCATCGCGCGGGCGGATCCGTGGGTGCTGCTGGTGGTGCTGGTCGCCGCCGCGAGCGCGTTCGTCTTGTCGCTGCTCGGGTTGAACTGGCTGTGGGCGACGCGGAAGACGAAGGCGCGGCTCGTGCCGGCGGGGCCGGTGCGCCGCCTGTGGCGGTGGTACCGGTCGTTGTGGCTGCGAGTCCCCCTGACGCTCGCGGGGTGGCCGCACGCGATCGACGTGTTGCTCGGGACGCGGCGGGCGGCCGTCGGGACTACCCCGGGCGAGATCGTGTGGCGCGACGGCCCCGCGTCGGTCTTCCGGTTCCGCGGCGACGTCCGGCACGAGGAGCCGGTGCTGATCGTGCACGCGGTCGTCTCGCAGCCGTGGATCCTCGACCTCACTCCGGAGCGGAGCTTCGTCGCGGCACTCGTCGCGGAAGGCTTCGACGTGTTCCTGCTCGACTGGGGCGACGCGGGGTCGAAGGAGTCACGACGCGGCCTCGGCGCGTACGTCGAGACTTTCTTACGCGCGGAGACGGCGGTGCTGAAGTGCAGCGGGGGGACGAGGCTGCACCTCGTCGGCTATTGCTTCGGCGGCACGTTGTGCCTGATGCGAGCGGCCGCGTTCCCGCACAAGCAGGTGGGGTCGATCGCGCTGCTCGCGGCCCCCGTCGACTTCGCGATCCCGGCGGGGTTGCAGCCGCTCATGTCACATCGCTGGTTCAAGCCCGTGTACCTGCTCGACGGGTCCGGGTGCGTCCCGGCCGAGGCCGTGCGTGAAGGCTTCCACGTGCTCAAGCCCCAGGCGATCCGGTCGACCTTCCGCGCCTTGCGGCGGCGGCGCGACCGCGCCTTCCGCGCCGCGTACGACCCGATCGCGCGCTGGGTGTGGGAGCACCGACGCCTCCCGGGGCAGATGTTCTTCGACCTGGTCGCGCTCTTCAGGACTAACGCTCTGGTCGCGGGGACGCTCGAGCTCGGAAACAGGACCGCGCGCCTCGAGAACGTGAAGGCTCCCGTCCTCGTGTTGATCCCGGAGCGCGACCACATCACGCCGAGCGGCTCGAGCCACGTCCTCTCCACGCGCGCCGGCCTCGACGTCACGGTCGTGAACGCCGCGAGCGGCCACGTATCGATGGTCGCCGGCTCGGTCGCACGCTCGACGACCTGGCCGGCGGTGGCGAGGTGGCTCGAGGACCACCAGGGAGGCTCCGCCGAATAGGACCCGCGGCGTATCGTCGGCGCGATGAAGTGGCTGGTGCGGGGCCTGATCGTCGTCGTCGTGCTGCTCTTGGTCGCGGACTTCGGTGCGCGCATGATCGCGGAGAACCTCGCGGGGCGGGCGCTGTCGTCGAGACGGGGCTTCAACGGCGCCGTCGACGTCGGCTTCGGCGGGTTCCCGTTCCTGCTGCACCTGAAGGACAAGAGCTTCGACACCGTGACGGTAGAGGCCGAGGACGTGCGCAGCGGGGGCTTCGCCGACGCGTCCGTTGCGACGGGGACGGAGGTGCGCGTCGACGAGGTGCGGTTCGAGCTGCGCGACGTGCTCGTGTCGGGAGACCTGTGGGGTGACGACCCCGACAGGGAGGTGCGGGCCGCCGGCGGCTCCGGCACCGCCGTGATCGGCCAGGCCGCGCTGAACCGGCTGGTCCCGGCCGAGTACGACGTGAGGCTGACGCTGTTGGAGGACGCGGCGCGCGTCACCGGGAGCGTCCCTCAGCTCCCGGCGGCAGGGGAGCAGACGGTCGAGGTGCCGGCGGAAGGGGTCCGGCTCGAGGCGGCCGACCTGGTGATAGAGGCGCCGGCTCCGCTGGGCGACATCCGCATCCCGATACCGGTGCTCGCCGAAGGGATCGAGTTCGAGAGCGCGGCCGTCGGACGAGGGCAGCTGGACCTGACGTTCGCGCTGCGGGGGCTGCGCCTGTCGCTCTAGCGCTTAGAGCGCTCGCCCCTGACGCGCGGCGGACGCGATGTGGTCGCGGAACACGGCTGAGGTCACCCGCACCGCCTCGAGCTTCGAGTTCTTCGCCTCCTGTGCGTCCTCGGAGGATTTCGTGCGGACGGCCTTGATCAGGTCGTGCACCTTCGCCTTGTACTCGCTAGACGTCAGCTTTCCCTGCGCGAGTTGATCGGTCAGGTGCTCCATTTCCCGCTTCGTATCCACGCGCCCCTCCTCGTCAGGAACCGCCGCCGGACGAGTCCGGCTGCTGCTGGACTTGGCTCACCAACACGTCCACGAGTTGATCGCGGGCCTTGATCTCGTCCGTCAGCGGTTTCACGCGAGCTTCGAGCTCGGCAGCGCGTGCAACCGCGGCCTCCGCCTTCTTGCGTTCCTTGAGCGCCGCGTCCTCGAGCTCTTTGATCTGCAGGGCCTTCTTGTCCTGCCTCGCGTCGACCTCGCGCTTCATTCCGGCGCGGTCGGCCACGGCGGTCCATCCGAAGCCGACGAGGAGTGCCTGAAGAGCGTTCGTCGCGAAGAGCACGGCGAACGCGCCGCCGAGGATGAGGTACATCGGAAACCCGGTCAGATACATCCCTCGACGGTCGCGCGCCAGGCGCGCCTCCAGCCGCGCGATCGTCCTCTCGTGATCGTCGTAGAGCGCATCGCGGATCGCCCGCTGTTCCGCGGAGGTTTCGCCCGTACCCGCAGCGTCCTTTTCGCGGTCGATCAGCAGCTTGTCGCGACGCTGTTTGAACTCGTCGAGCTCAGCCTTCGACGCGTCGTAGTCCGCTTTCCCTCCCATCGACGGCAGGAAGTCGCCGAGGAAGAGGTAGGCGGTGACCAGGGCGCCGATCAGGCCGAGCAGCACGTATCCGACTCCTGCGGGAAAGTTGTCCCAGAAGCCGCCCGCCTTCGCCCAGCCGAAGAGGACGGAGCCCACGCCGTCATCGTCGGGATCACCCGCCGGCACCGGCGTCGGTGTCGCGATCGGGACCGCACCGTTGCCGTCGGTCGGCGAGGGCGTCGGGCCGGGCGTGGGTGTGGGAGTGACCTCGTCGCCCTCCGTCCGTTGCAGTACGAACACCTTCTGCGCGTACGGCTTGACGTGCTTTCTCCAGACGTGCCTCTCTCTCGGACGCGGGTCCGCTTGGGCAGCCCCTACGAACGCAGCCGAGAGTCCCGCCAAGACGAGGACGAGCGAGGCTGCGGCGAATCTCCGACGGGTACCACCATTAGACATTCCAACCTCCCCCACAGCGCACGGCGTCCACCGAAGTCGTTCGTTCTGCGACATGGCGCGTGTCAAACCTTGCGTCACGCACGCGGGCAAGACAATGGGGATGGGTGTCGAAATCGGCGCATCCGGTGGACGAGATTGCCGGGACCGCGTCTTTTGTGCCGATAACCTCGCTCAGCGACGGTAGGGGCACGTAGAACGTCCACCCGAAGAAGCTTTAGTGAACCAGCCCCCGGCGGAAGGCCTCCGCTACCGCCTCCGTGCGGTCGTGGACCTCTAGCTTCCGGAAGATCTGCTTCAGGTACGTCTTCACCGTCTCTTCCGAGACGTGGATGTGCTCCGCGACCTCTCGGGTCGATTTGCCGTGCGTCAGCTCCTGCAGGACCGTCAGCTCCCGGTCCGTCAGCGCCTGCGCGTCGCGGCCCCCGATCCGTCCGAAGATGCCCTCGGTGACGTTCGGGTCGAGCACGGACTTGCCGGCCGCGACATCCTTGATCGCCTGCACCACGACTTCCTTCGAAGCGCCCTTCGAGAGGTAGCCGTCGGCGCCCGCCTTGACGGCTTCCGCGACGGTTCCGGGATCCGTGAACATCGTGAGGATCAACACGCGCGTCGCCGGCGCCTTCTCCTTCACGAGTCTCGTCGCCTCGATCCCGTTCATCTCCTTGCCGAGGTTGACGTCCATGAGGATGACGTCCACCTGCTCGCGCTCCGCCCTCTCGACCGCGGCCGCACCGTTCGACACGACACCCACGAGGTCGATGCCCTCGGCCATCGAGAGCATGACCTCGAGCCCCTGCGACACGAGCATGTGGTCCTCGGCGATCAGCGTCTTCAGGCTCATCCGGCGAGGCCCCCCGGCAGGACCGCTTCGAGACGCGTCCCTTCGCCCGGGCGCGTGTCGAGCTCGATCCGTCCGCCCACGCGCTCTGCCCGCTCCCTCATCAGCCTCATCCCGTGGTGCTCGTCGTCCACCGAGGACTCGGGGTCGAAGCCCGCGCCGTCGTCCTCTATCACGATGTGCACGAACCCGTCGTCCTCCTCGACCCCGATCACGACTGTACTGCTCTGCGCGTGCTTCAACGCGTTGACGAGCCCTTCCTGGAGGATCTGCACGGCGGCGAGCGAGACCGGGAGCGGGGGCTCGGCCACGACGCCGCCCTCGACCCGTACCTCGGTCTCCCACAACGTCGAGACGTGCCCGACGTAGTTGTGGATCGTCTCCATGAGGCCGCCCTCTTCGACGCTCGACCGCCGCAGGTCCACGAGCGACGTGCGCAGCTCCTTGATGGCGCCGTCGATCGCGTCGCGCGCGTTGACGATCGTCTGCCGGGCCTGGTCGGTCTGGCCTGCGGCGATGAGCTCTGACGCGTTGCCGCACCCGTAGGCTGCCGCGGCGAGCATCTGGAGGCTCGAGTCGTGGATGTCCTCCGCGATCCGGTTGCGCTCGCGCTCGCGTTCCTGGAAGACCTTCTCGGTCGCTTCGAGGAGCGCCTTCTGCTGCTGTGCGAGCTTCTCCGAGAGCTCCTGTTGAGCCCGGGCGCCGAGTATCGAGAGCCGCGCGAAGAACAAGGGGATGAGGATCGCCGCGACAGCCGTAGCGCCGAGCTCCTCGTACGCGAGCGCGGTGACGACACCCAGGCCGGCCAGCAGCAGGTACGAGATGAAGAAGCCCGCGATCGGGTCGGGCAACAGACTCCGGATGGCCTGCGAGACCGGTTGTTCGTAGTACAGCCGGACCATCGCGGCGACGAGGCCGAAGTTGAGCACGAGCCGCGCGAGGGCGGCGACCCCGATCACGATCGTCCCGGTTGGGAACGTGAAGATGTTGCCGTCGTACGCGCTCAGCAGCGCGCACGCCGCGGCGACCGAAAGGATGCTCTGCGCGCGGTTGAAGAGCGCGCGCCACAGAGGGATCTCTCGCTTCAGCTCGCGTGGATCGGTCGAGCCGATACCGGTGATGATCATCACGACCCAGATCTGGTCGCGGAAGAGGATCGCGAGCGCGAGATAGATCGGGAATGCCATCGTCACCTCGGTCCCGAAACCGAGCGACACCGGGAGGAGCTCGACGGCGGCGAGGAGCGCGATCCAGAAGATGTACGTGGAGATCGCCGGCCCCGCGCCCTGGCTCTCGGAGACCGACCACGCCATGAGCGCGGCGGTCGCGAGGATGACGACCCACGCGAAGACCTTGCCCTGCCTCACGTGGTCATCGTAAGTACCGCGGGACAAAGAGAGAGGGAGGGGGCCGAAGTCCCCTCCCTCACGAGTTGCTCGCTAGAACTTCCAGCTGGCGCCTGCCGTATGGAACAGAGCGGCAAGGACACCGGCCAGTGCGACGAATCGGAGCCTCAATGCGGACCTCCCTTCGGAGAAGGTGTCTGGAAGACCGGCCCTGGGGGCCGCCGCTCCGCTCGCGCTCACGCTGTGTCGCTATGTCCGGGTTATCCCGTTCCCCCTCCGCTGTACCCGATCGGGTGCCGACTCGACCCGAACGGGGGATACGAGGCCCACGCTAAAGCCTGTTAACTACTGGTGGCAATGGCCCTAGTGGCCTATTTCGTCGTCTTTGAGGTAATTCTTGGAAGCAGCGGAGCCCGTCGGACCCACCGTTCTGATCGCGGAGCGTCACCTGACCGTGTCGCAATCGCTCGCCCGCTTCGTCGAGGAGTCCGGCGCCGGCTCCGTCGCCGCGCAGGTCCAGGACGCGGCAGCCGCGCTCGAGATGAGCCGCAAGATCGCACCCGACGTCGCGATCGTCGACCTCGAGCTCTCGCCCGGGTGCAGCCTCATCCGCGGTCTCCACGAGGCCTCTCCCGACACCCGCATCATCGTGCTCGCCGACCGTCTCGGTGGAGCGGACGCGGCCCTCGTCGACGCTCTCGCCGCCGGCGCGGTCGGCGCGATGTACAAGGAGAGCTCGGCCGCCGACCTCACCCGCGCGCTCACGTCGTCGTCGCAGCAGACACCGGTGGTCGTGGACGAGGCTGCGGGGCTTCTGCTCGGCTCCTATGTCGACGCGATGGCGGAGAAGAGGATGCGCGACCGCGCGACGATCGCCGCGCTCGCAGCGGCGGTGGAGGTCCGGGACATGGTCACGGGACAGCACCTCCAGCGCGTGACGGACCTCGCCACCCGCACGGTCGACGCGATCGATCCCGGGCTCGCGAAGAACGAGGAGGTCGTCTTCGGGTTCATGCTTCACGACGTCGGCAAGATCGGCGTGCCCGACGCGGTGCTGAACAAGAGGGGGCCGCTCGACGCGGCGGAGCGCGAGGTTATGCGGCGTCATCCCGAGATAGGCGTGAAGATCGTCGAGCCGATCGGTTTCTCCCCGATGGCGACAGACGTGATCATGTGCCACCACGAGCGCTGGAACGGCGAGGGCTACCCGCACGGCCTCCGGCGCGAGGAGATCCCGCTCGTCGCCCGCGCCTTCGCGGTCGCGGACGTCTTCGACGCGATGACGTCCGACCGCCCGTACCGGGCCGCGCGGCCGGCCGGTGACTCGCTCCAGGTGCTGAAGGATGCCGCCTACACCGAGTTCGACCCCGATGTCGTCGACATCTTCATCGACCTAAACGAGTAGCTCCGGGCGGGATCGCACGCGATCGCATCTTTGCTCTGGCGGGATCGCAAGCGATCCCATCTTTGCTCTAGCGGGATCGCAAGCGATCCCATCTTTGCTCTAGCGGGATCGCAAGCGATCCCGCCCGATGCGGATCCCTTGCAGCTTGGCTCGTCGCCTTCGGCGACGGTCGCGTTGCTCGCTTCGTTCGGCGCGTTTGTCCGAGTTGTCGGGTGTGCGGCTTGACGCTCTCCCCGCGCCATGCCAGATTCTCCCTGAAATACGTACAAGACGCAGCGGGCGTCAGGTAGTTTTTTCCAGACGGGCGGTGTACTTTCCTCGCATGCGGGAGCAATTGGACCAGCTCGAGGCCGAGGTCCGGAAGATCGCGGGCGTGAAGAACGCACGGATCATCGGGACCGACAGCCCGGAGGAGATCCACATCGTCGCGTCGGCCTCCCGTTCCCCGAAGCAGCTCGTACGAGACGTGCAGTCGCTCGCCGCCGCGGCACACGGGCTGCCGATCGACCATCGCATCGTGTCGGTCGTGCAGCTCGAGGACGTCGAGCCCCCGCCCCCTCCCTCGACGATCAAGCTCGACCAACCCCAGCCCCAGCCGCAGCCGGAGCCCGCGCCGGCCGGCGCGCCCGCCCACGGCGACCGACGTCCCGTGCTCGACCGCGTCGTGCTCGGGAGCCGAGGGAACACCGGCTGGGTCGAGGTCAGCCTGAAGTGGCCCGACGGCACCGAGACCGACGGGAGCGGGACCGCCGGCGCGTCCCGCGAGACCCGCGCCCGGGGGGCCGCGAAGGCATTGGTCAAGGCCCTCGAGCCGGTGTTGCGCGGGCGCGGTGTAGAGCTCGAGCTGGACCAGGTGCTGATCCACCGCATGGACTCGGCCGACTCGGTGTTCGTGCGGGCGACATTCTTCGAGGGCGGCAACGTGATCCCGGTCGTCGGATCCGCGCTCGTGCACGACGATGTCGCCTCCGCAGCCGTGCGTGCGTTGCTGCACGCGGTCAATCGGAAGCTGACCTAGCGCTCTCTTCTCCCGCGCCGGCGCTGTGGCGCGGCTTTCTACGCGCCATCATCCGCGCGTCGACCACCCGGGCGAGGCCGAGCGCGAGCACCACGTCGCCCACGCTGAGCACCTCCTTGAACGGTGGTACCGGGATCGCGTCGCCGAGCCACGGCAGGACCGTGTCGTCGTCGAGCGGTTCGTGCTTGAGGCTCGCGTCCTCGAGTGACCGCGTCACGCCCGCCGTCTCCGCCGACCGTTCGAGGACCGGCATCGCGCCGTTCGCCGCGATCACGAGGACGTTCAGAGCCATCCCGGTCGCCGCGAGCATCAGCCCGGGCAGCATCCGGTTCGCGAACAGCCACACCGCGACCGCTGCATTGGACCCGAGGACCACCGCGAGCCCCCCCGCGTCTCCCAACCACGGCGGGTCCCAGTAGACGAAGACCACCTGGACGACGAGACCGCCGACGAGCATGGGCGTCCACCGGAACGTCGTCTCCGCCAGCTCGTGGACCGATCCGCCGCGGAGCCGTGCGGCGATGCCGGCGACGACGGCGACGACGAGGGCGGTCAGCATCGCGGCGCGTCCACCCCTCCGGTCACGGCTTGGAGGATACGCGCCTCCCGTACGATGCCCCCCGTGCAGAGGGTGTTGCTGATCGTGAACGCGCGGGCGGGCTCCGTCAGGGCACGCACGAAAGCGGTCATCACGAAGGCCCTGTCGGCCGACTTCAAGCTCGACGTCGCCGACACGATGTCGCGCAACCACGCGACCTCGCTCGCAGCCGACGCGGTCGATCGCGGCTTCGACGCCGTCGTTGCTTTCGGAGGCGACGGGACGATCAACGAGGCCGCGCAGAGTCTCGTCGGCACCGGCGTCGCGCTGGGGGTCCTCCCCGGAGGCACCACGAACGTCATGGCCCGGTCCCTCGGGATCCCCCGCGATCCCGTAGAGGCGACCGCGTTCCTGGCGTCCCGGCTCGGCGGCGGCTCGAGGCGCTCGATCAACGTCGGCAGCAACGACGGGCGGTACTTCGTCTTCTCGACGGGGATCGGGCTCGACGCGGAGGTCGTGAAACGGGTCGAGAGCGACCCCGAGGCGAAGGCGCGCAGCGCCGAGTGGACGTTCCTCCGCAAGGCGCTTGCCGCCGGCATCGGCGAATACCGCGGCGCCGAGCCCTCGATCACCGTCGAAGTCGAGGGCCGGGAGCCCACCAGGGCCGTGTTCGCGATCTGCTGCAACGGGCGGCCCTTCACGTATTTCAAGCGCTGGCCCGTCGACGCCTGCCCCGGAGCCAGCCTGGACGGGGGGCTCGACCTGTTCAGCCTCCGCAGGGTCCGCCTGGGCACCGTCCCGCGGATCGTGTGGTCGGTGTTCGTGAGCCGGTCGCACGTCCGCTGGCGCAACGCGCGGTACGACCACGACGTGCGGGAGATCACGCTGACCGCGGAGCGACCGCTGCCGGTCCAGGTAGACGGCGACTACGTCGGGGAACAAGACCGGGCGGCGATCCGTTTGATACCAAAGGGGCTGGACGTGCTGGTTTGACGACGCGCCCCGATAGAGTCGAAACCCGATCAACTCGGATAGGAGCTCCAGCATGGCCATGCCCACCGTCGACCAGATCAGCGCCGTCCTCGGCGAGATCCAGGACCCCGAGCTGCACCGGGGCCTGAACGAGCTGAACATGGTCCGCGACGTGCGGGTATCCGGTGACGAGGTCAGCGTCCTGATCGCGCTGACGATCCCCGGCTGCCCCCTGAAGGACTACTTCTACACGGTGATCCCGGCCCGTCTGAAGGAGGAGTGGCCGGCCATCGCCGGCGTCAACGTCGAGCTCACGTCGATGACGGAGGAGGAGCGCTCCGCTCTCGTCGGCGGGCTCCGCAAGGAGACGCCGGCTCCGTTCGCCCGCAGCGACTCGCCCACCCAGGTGATCGCGATCGGCTCAGGCAAGGGCGGCGTCGGGAAGTCCACGACGACCGTGAACATCGCGGCGTCGCTCGCGAAGCTCGGGCATTCGGTAGGGCTCCTGGACGCGGACGTATGGGGTTTCTCGATCCCGCGCATGCTCGGCATCACCGAGCGGCCGACCGTGGTCGAGGACATGATCATGCCGCCGACGATGTTCGGCGTGAAGGTCGTCTCGATCGGCCTGTTCACCACCGAGGACAACCCCGTCGTGTGGCGAGGCCCGATGCTCCACAAGGCGCTCCAGCAGTTCCTCACCGACGTCCACTGGGACGAGCCCGATTACCTGCTCGTCGACCTGCCCCCGGGCACCGGTGACGTCTCGATCTCGATCGCGCAGTTCCTTCCGGGTGCGAGCATGCTGATCGTGACGACGCCGCAGGCCGTCGCCGAGAAGGTCGCGCAACGTGCCGGGTTCATGGCGGAGAAGACCGGCCTCGACGTCGTCGGCGTCGTCGAGAACATGTCGTTCTTCCGCGGCGACGACGGCAAGGTCTACGAGATCTTCGGGAGCGGCGGGGGCCGGACGCTCGCCGACCGGCTCGAGGTCCCGCTGCTCGGACAGATCCCGATCGACCCGGACCTTCGTGAGTTCGCCGACAACGGCGCGCCGATCGTCCTGCAGGCTCCCGACAGCGAGGTCGCGCAGTGCCTCGAGCAGACGGCGAAGGAGCTCGTGAACCTGCTGCCGCCGAAGCCGAAGCCCTCGAAGCGCATCCAGCTGCCGATCATGACGGCACCGGTCGCCTCGGCGAGCGGTCCAGGGCAGGCCGTACCGCACCGCCACTAGAGCCCGGCGACCACACCTCGCAACAGCGTCTCCATGTCGCCTGCCGCCCGCAGGCCGGCGGCCCGCACCGCCTCGTGGTCGAGTGCGACGCCCGACAAACCCGCGGCCGCGTTCGTGACGACCGACACCCCCAGGACCCGCGCCCCCCGCGACCGCGCCGCGATCGCCTCGTGCACGGTCGACATCCCCACGAGCCCGGCGCCGAGCGTCGCGAGCATGCGGATCTCCGCGGGCGTCTCGTACACGGGGCCGAGCACGCCCGCGTAGACGCCCTGCCGGACGCCCGGGCGGACGCGGGCGGCGAGCTCCCGCAGGCCCGGGTCGTACACCTCCGTCACGTCGAGGAACGCCGCGCTCCCGACGAGCGGGTTCGAGCCGGTGAGGTTCAGGTGGTCGGCGACGAGCACGAGCTCGCCGACGGCGAGAGACGTGTCGACCGCGCCGGCCGCGTTCGTCAGCACGACGACCTCGCAGCCCGCGTCGACGGCCGCGTGGACCGCATGTGTGACGGCCGCCGGAGGATGTCCCTCGTAGAGGTGCACCCGGCCCGAGAGCGCGAGCGCCGGAACGCCCTCGACCTCGCCCGCGTACAGCGCGCCCTCGTGGCCGGCGACGCGCGGCTGCGGCCACCCCGGGATCTCGGAGTAGGGGATCGGCGTCGCGCCGGTCAGCCGCGCCGCGACGGAGCCGAGGCCCGACCCGAGCACGATCGCGACGCGGTAGCCGTCCCGGCCGGTGAGCTCGGCGATCGATATACGTGCTGCGTGCGTCAGATGCCCGTGGTCTCGCTGAGCTGGTCGGCCGAGAACGGGTCCGGCAGGAGCGAGTCGAGACGCCGCGGCCCGTCGACCGCGTCGACGAGCAGGTCCGGTCCCCCCGCCTCGAACAGGAGCTGACGGCAGCGGCCGCAGGGGCTGAGGATGTTTCCCTCCGCGTCGGCGAGCGTGACGCCGACGAAGCGGCCGCCGCCGGAGTCGTACAGCGCGGAGACGAGGCCGCACTCGGCGCACAGGCTGATCCCGAACGACGCGTTCTCGACGGTGCAGCCGGTGAGGATGGTGCCGTCGTCGAGGAGTGCCGCCGCGCCCATCGGGCTCTTGGAGTAAGGCGCGTACGCGCGCCCGGCGGCTTCGGCGGCCTCGGCCCGGAGCTCGTCCCAGTCCACGCGCTCGGTCATCGGCACATTGTGGTCGCTCCGCTTCTATTTCGCCAATCCTGCATATGACCCCGGAGATAGGCTCCCCGGCGTGAAGATCTACACGCGCAAGGGCGACGACGGCACGACCGGGTTGCTCTACGGGGGCCGCGTCGGCAAGGACGACCTGCGTACGGAGGTCTACGGGACGCTCGACGAGACGGTCTCGGCCCTCGGGATCGCGCGTGCCGCCGGGCTCGTCGACCGCGTCGAGGCGATCGTCGTGCGGATCCAGCGTGAGATGTTCGTCGCCGGCGCGCAGCTCGCGACGTCCGAGGAGAACCAGCCGAAGCTCACGGAGGGCGTCTCGAAGGTGACGCCGTCGATGACCGAGCAGGCGGAGCGGGACATCGACGCGCTGCTCGAGGAGCACCCGTTGCCGCAGGAGTTCGTCCTGCCCGGCGAGACGCCGGGGTCCGCCGGGCTCGACCTCGCACGGTCTGTCGTACGGCGGGCGGAGCGGCAAGCGGTCGCCATGAGCCGCGCGGGTCTGGTCCCCGACCCCGAGATCCTCCGCTACCTCAACCGCGTCTCGGACCTGCTGTTCGCGCTGGCGCGCTACGAGGAGGCGTCGCGCGGGCTGCGCGCCGCTCCGTCGCGGGTCCGGTAACGGGTGCCGAGTGTCTCGCCCGAGCCGAATCCCTTCCGGTTCTGCCCCGTCGACGCGACGCCCCTCGAGAACCCGGCCGGGGACGGCGGGGCGCGCTGCCCGAGCTGCGGCCGGTCCTGGTACCGGAACTCTTCACCCGTCGTCGGCTGCGTGATCGTCCGCGACGGCCGCGCGCTCGCGACCCTTCGGGGCATCGAGCCGCACAAGGGAAAGCTCGACATCCCCGGAGGTTTCCTGCTCAACGGGGAGCACCCCGTCGCCGGCCTGAAACGCGAGATCGAAGAGGAGCTCGGCATCGGGATCGACGTCGCCGAGCGCGACCTCGTGCAGATGGCGACCCACGCGTACGCTCACGAGGACGACTTCAACCTCGCCCTGGGGTTCCGGGCGCGCTGGGTCTCGGGAGACGTCGTCGCGGCCGACGACGTCGCGGACGTGAGATGGGTGTCGCCGGACGAGGTCGACGAACTGGAGTGGGCATGGGAGCACGACAGGGAGCTCGTTAGAAAGGTGCTGAAGAGTGGATGAAGAGGAGCTTGCTCGTTTGTACGGGGTGCTGCGGCTCGGGGTCGGCGCGGTCACGTTGATCGCGCCGTCGGTCGTCTCGAAGGTGTGGCTCGGGAGAGGCGCGGAGGACGTAACGGCGCGCGTCGGCATGCGCGGCCTCGGCGGCCGGGAGGCAGCGATCGGGCTCGGGACGCTGCTGGCGCTCGAGCACGAGCGCCCGGTCCGGGGGTGGCTCGAGGCGGGGGCGCTCGCGGACGCGGCCGACGCGTTCGGCGTGATCTCGCAACGCAAGAGCCTCCCGACCGCTCGGTGGGTCCTCGCCGCCGGGATCGCCGCGGCGTCGGCCTGGTTCTGCACGCAGCTCGCGGCCGAGCTGGAGTAACCCCCGCGCCGACCTGATGGACTTCAACCACTCCGAGGAGCAGCTCGCGTTCTACGCGTCGGTCAAGGACTTCGCGGCGCGCGTCGTCCAGCCCGGCGCGCACGAGCGCGACGTGGAGAGCCGCTTCGACCGCGACGTGTGGGACGCGCTCGGGGATTTCGGCCTCCTCGGCCTTCCCGTCCCGGAGGAGTTCGGCGGATCCGGCGCCGACATCGTCATGACGTGCCTCGCGCTCGAGGCCCTCGCTGAAGGCGGCCACGACGGCGGTCTCGGCCTCTCCGTCGGCGCGCACGTCACGATCGGGACGGTCCCGATCTGGCTGCACGGGACCGACGAGCAGAAGCGCCGTTATCTGCCGGATCTCTGCTCCGGGAGAAAGATCGGAGCGATGGCGATCACCGAGCCGGAGGCGGGTTCCGACGCCTCCGCCATCAAGTGCAAGGCCGTGCGTGACGGCGCCGACTGGGTCGTCAACGGGTCGAAGATATTCATCACGAACGGCTCCATCGCCGACTCCGTGATCGTGATCGCGGTGACGGAGCCGGATGCGGGACCGGGCCAGGGCGTGTCCGCGTTCATCGTCGACACGGACAACCCGGGGTTCTCCGTCGGGCGCGACCTCGACAAGATGGGGACGCGCTCGTCACCGCTGTCGCTGCTGCACTTCGACGACTGCCGCGTCTCCGGCGACGCGCTGCTGGGAACCGAGGGGGCCGCGCTGTGGCAGGTCGCGTTCGAGTGCTTCGACTGGGAGCGCACCGTGATGATCGCGTCGTCGATCGGCGGGATGAAGGCGTCGCTCGACGGTTCGGTCGCGTACGCGAAGCAACGAGTCGCGTTCGGCAAGCCGATCGCGCACCATCAGGCGATCCAGCACAAGCTCGCGGAGATGAAGACGAACCTCGACGCCGCGCGGCTCGTCCTCTACCGGGCCGCGTGGTTGAAGCAGGAGGGGCTGCCGCACATGGTGGAGGCGAGCGTCGCGAAGCTCTTCGTCGCCGAGGCCGCGATGCGCAACGCGATCGAGGCCACGCAGATCTTCGGCGGGTACGGCTACATCAAGGAGTACCCGATCGAGCGCTCGATGCGCGACGCGAAACTGATCTCGATCGGCGGGGGCACGTCCGAGATCCAGAAGATGATCATCGCGAGGGGCCTCCTGGGCGAGTAGCGCGGCTCGAATCACAACGCTGTGACTCTGCGCTCTTTGCGCACGGGGCCGCGCGTCAAGGCCCCCCTCGGCGTCGCCGATACCTAGTGGATGGACCAGCTAGTCGCCTGCCCGGATTGCGGGACGCCGAACCGCGTCGACGCCGACCTGTGCGTCCAGTGCTGGCGCGGCATGAGCGAAGAGCTCGCGCAGAAGATCCCGGTGGCCGCCTTCGCAGCCCCCGCGCCCGCCAAGGCCCCGCCTCCTCCGCCGCTCCCACCGCGCACGCTTCGCCCCGCACCGGTCGTGAAGGTCGTGAAGAAGGCGCGGGCGCCGGAACCGGCTCGTGAGACCACGTCACCCCTCGCCCCGTACTTCGCGACGGCGGGCGTCCCGGACTCCGACGCAGGCGCGGCCGTAGCGGCCGCAGGCGCGGCCGCCGTACCGACGATCGTCAGCCCGCGACGCGAGCGCGAGCCGGTCTGGTCCTTCTGGCACCTCCTGCTCGTGGGCGTCCTCGCCTGGCTCCTTCCGATCTTCGTGACCTTCCGCATGGCCGGGAACTTCGAGGGCCGCGGGATGATGGACGCTGCGCTGGCGATCCAGGTCGGCGGCTACCTCGTCGGCGGCCTGGCCGTGGCCTTCCTCGTCTACCGCTACCAGTTCGGCGACTGGGACTCCGTCGGGCTGCGCCGGACAGAGGCGTCGCTGGGCGAGGTGTTCCAGGGCTTCGCGCTCGGGCTGGTCTTGATCGGGTCGTTCGTCGGCGGGGTCTACCTCGTCACTCAGAAGCTCGACGTCGACGGTCTCGTACGAGCGCTCGTCGGCGCCACTACCGGTCCCGGGTTCGTCCTCGGAGCGCTCGTCGTAGTGGTCGGGGCGCCCGTCATCGAAGAGATCTATTTCCGCGGCATGCTCTTCGCCCGCGCCAAGCGCGAGAGCGGCTTCGCGGCTGCGGTCGTCGTCACGACGATCCTGTTCGTCCTCGCGCACGGCGCCGGTTTGCTCGACCCGCCCCGTCTGCTCCTCGGCCTGTCCCTGGCGCTCGTGCGCAAGACGAAGTCGCTGTGGTTCACGATCGGAGGCCACGCGGCATGGAACCTCGCGGTGGTCGGCCTGGGCGTCACGCTGCTCATGGGCCCGTCCCACACGTTCACCGCCGCCGACGGGTCGTTCACGCTGCGGCACCCCGCGCAGTGGGACCGGATGGAGGAGGCCTCGGCGCTCCAGAGCGACCTCGACCTCGTCCTGACGACGCCGGCAGGCGCGTTCATCGGCGTCGGCCGGTCGGAGCTCGCGCCCGGCGTGAACCGCAGCAACCTCGGCTCGGTCCTGAGCAACGCGCGGGGAGCGCTCCCGATGCCGCCGGGCGTCCGCATGGGCCCGATCCGCGAGGTCGGCCTCGTGCGCGGGGACCTGGCGAAGTCCTACGAGTCGAAGATCGAGATCTCGGACCCGATGCTCGGAGCCGGCAAGGCCCGCATGGTCGCGGTGGTGAGGGACGGTTCGACGAAGCTGATGGTCGCCGTGATGGCCTGTCCGCAGGCCGAGTGCGCGGCCGCGGACGCGGACTTCGACGCGATGCTCCGCTCCGTGACCTTCGCCCGCTAGACGGTCGCCTCCACCGGCTCGGCCACGACCGAGAGCCTCACGAGCCGCGCCAGCTCGCGGCCGATCGACGTGACGCCGTCGGGTGTCTCGACGGTGATCGGGCCGTCCATCGGAGCTATGTCCTTCACGTGCAGGGTCGCGCCCGGCCGGATCCCGTTCTGGTCGAAGTAGGGAAGGACCTCCTCCTTCACCTCCGAGATCTGGGCGACCGTCCCCGTCCCGCCGGCCTCGGTCTCGCTCAGGCGCCGCAGGTCCCTGAGGTCGACCGGGCAGATCGGATGCCCGTGGGGGCAGTAGTCCGGGTAGTCGAGCGCCTTTGCCATCGCTTCCTCGACCCGGGCGGAGATCGCGTGCTCGATCCGGTGGGCCTCGCCGTGGACCTCGAACCAAGCCATCCCGAGCTTCTGCACGAGCAGGCACTCGACCAGCCGGTGCCTCCGCAGGATCGTGTGCGCGAGCCGCCTCCCCTCGGGCGTGAGCACGATCGAGCCGCCCTTCTCGCGCACGAGGTAACCCTCGCCGGCCAGCCGCTTCAACATCTCCGACGCCGACGGCAGCGAGACCTCGAGCGTGCGTGCGAGCACCGTCGCGGTGATCCGGTCGCCATCCTCCTCGAGCCGCTTGATCTCTTCCAGGTAGTCCTCGACACCCCTCATCGCACAAGTGTACTAGGGGCCTGACCTGCTCATTTGTCCCATCTGCTAGGGTCTGCCGCTGGTGAGAGGACGCAGACCTATCTCGTCGGCGGCCCGTCTGGCGACCGCCGCCCTCCTCCTCGCAGCGAGTGCCGTGCCCCTTCTCGGTGGCGTGGCCGCTTCACAGAGCTCGCCGGAGGACCTGAAGGCTCGGATGGACGACATCCAGGCCGAGCTCGACGCGACCACGCAGCGGGTCGAGGATCTCCACGCCGACGAGGAGCGCCTCGAGACCGAGCTGTCGGTGATCGAGACGAAGATCGCCGCGCTGAGAAAGCGCGAGAAGAGGCTCACGAGCGTGGTAGCGGAGCGCGCCGACGAGCTGTATCGCTCCGGCCAGACGCAGATGGTCGAGATGCTGATGAGCTCCGAGAGTCTCGTCGAGCTGTCGGAGAAGGCCGAGATCCTCTCGCAGGCCTCGCTCGACGACGCGAGCGCGTTCGTCGACATGGCGCGCACGCAGAGCGAGCTCGAGCTGCTCAGCCGCCAGCTCTCCGAGAAGGAGGACATCCTCGCCGCGACCGAGGAGGAGCTCCAGGCGGAGGCCGACAGGCTCCAGTCGCAGTTCGACTCCGTCGCCGCGGAGTACGCGGAGCTGCAGAGGCAGCTCGCGCGCGTCGAGCCGGCCTCGCCGGCCCCCGCCCCGGTTGCCGCGACCTCGTTGATCCCGTCGACGAACGGGAAGGCGTGCCCCGTCGGGCAACCGCACTCGTTCATCGACAGCTGGGGCTACCCGCGCTCCAGCGGCAGGACGCACGAGGGGACCGACATCATGGCGTCCTACGGCACGCCCGTCTACGCGATCGTGTCCGGCTCGATCACCTACGCCGGGTACGGGGACAGCGCGGGCAACTGGCAGATCCTCTCCGGCAGCGACGGCAACGCGTACTGGTACCTGCACAACCAGAGCAACATCGTCACCGGAGGTTCGGTGAAGGCCGGGCAGCAGATCGCGACCGTCGGCGACACCGGCAACGCGACCGGCGTCCCGCACCTTCACTTCGAGTACCACCCCGGCGGCGGGGGCCCGGTCAACCCCTATCCGTTGGTCGCCGCGATCTGCTGAACCATGCACCGCTCGTCGTCACGGTCGCGGCGGTCGGCGCGGAGCTGACGCTCGAGCAGCAGCCGAACCTTCCGTTCACGCCGGAGCTCCTCGCGCGCGATGCCGCCGAGTGCGCCGAGGCGGGCGCGTCGATCTACCACCTGCACGTGCGCGACGAGCACGCGCGGCCGACGATGGCGCTCGACCGGTTCCGCGCGGCCCGCGCCGCGATCGAGGACGCGACCGATCTCATCGTCCAGTTCACGACCGGCGGTGCCGTCACCGACCCGCCCGAGGCGCGCCTCGCCCCGCTCGACCTGCGTCCGGAGATGGCGACGCTCACGACCGGGACCGTGAACTTCGGCGACGGCGTGTTCGCGAACCCGCTCCCGCTGGTGACGCGCCTGTACCGCCGGATGGTCGAGCAGGACGTGCTGCCGGAGTACGAGATCTTCGACGCAGGCATGATCGCGACCGCGCTGCGGCTGCGCGACGAGCTGGGAGCGCGGCACCACGCGCACTTCGACTTCGTCCTCGGCGTCCCCGGCGCGCTGCCCGCGTGGGCGGACGCGCTGCCGTTCCTGGTCGGGCACCTCCCCGACGACGCGACGTGGAGCGCGACCGGGATCGGGCGCGCCCACCTCCCGGTCGTGGAGCAGACGATCGCGCTGGGGGGCCACGTCCGGACGGGCTTCGAGGACGTCCTCTACTACGCGCAGGGCGAGCCGGCCGTCTCGAACGCGCAGCTCGTGGCGCGCGTCGCGGACATGGCTCGCTCCGCCGGCAGAGCGGTCGCGACGCCGGCCGAAGCACGGGCGATGCTAGGCCTCCACCCCCGGCCCGCGATACCCTGAGCGCATGTCCGACCCCAAGCGCCGCCTCGTCGAACGGATCGCCGGCGAGAGCTATCTCGCCGGACTGAACGAGAAGTCCCTCGAGGACCTGCGCGCGATGCGCGACGAGTCCAAGGAGGCCGAGACCGAGCTGTCGTTCGAGCGCCGGCTCGCGCAGGCGCGGATCGACATCCTGTCGGCGGAGCTCGACCGCCGGTCCGGGGGCGGCGACGAGACTCTGATGTCGAGGCTCCCGCAGATCCTCGCGACCGAGGCCCGGGCGCCGGACGAGCAGCCGTTGCCGTCCCGTGCGCCGGATTTCTCGATCCCGCGCAACGCCGACATACCGCGCCGCAGGATCGAGGAGATCGTGGGGGAGCAGACGCTGTCACGGCTCCCGTCGCTCCCGACGGACGAGGTGAAGACGATCCTTGCCTCGCTCGCGGACCACGAGAAGACGCTGTCGGCCCGCCGGCGGAAGGTCCAGGAGATCATGGACACCGTGCAGGCCGAGATCGTCCGTCGCTACGTGAGCGGCGAGGCCGACCCCACCGCGGCCCTCGGCTAACCGCGCCGGCCTTAGTGGCCGTGCTTCGAGTGGCCCTTGCCGTTCCCGCGGCCCTTGCCGTTGCCGTGCGCGTGCTTCGCGTGGCCGTTGCCGTTACCTGGGCCTCGAGCGGGTTTCTTCGCCTTCTTGTCCTTGACCGGCTTCCACTGTGGCGCCTCGTCCTTCGCCTCGCCGGCATCGCCGTCCTTGGCCCGGGCGTACATCGGACCGGACTCCGCCTTGGACGACGGGCGGTGCTTCTTGCCCGCCCTCGTGGCGGGGGTGGGCTTCTTCGGCTTCTTGTGGTGCCCGTACGCGTTTCCGTACGGGGGCCCGCCGGGGGTCTCCGTATCGACGGCGGTCTCCCTCGGCGCGAAAGCCACCGCCGCGGCGGGACGAGCGGGAGCGGCACGACGGGGCTTGTCCTTCTTCCGGGGGCGCTCCGGGTGGGCGCGCGCGTCACCGGCGGGTGCCCCCGGCGTCACCCGCGCGGGAGCCGGGGCTACGACCGGTAGCGTCGCCCGGGCGATCGTGTCGCGGACGAGCTGCTCGATCGGGTCCGCGGGCTCGGCGGGAGCGGGTGCGGGCGCGGGCAGCCTGATCGCCCTCGTGCTCCCGCCGCTCGCGGGGGCTGCGGGCTGGATATGACCGGTGGCCAGGCCCTGGAGCCCGGCCTGCTCTGCGAGCGAGGAGAACGCGAGCAAGCTCCCCGCTGCCACTGCTGCGAGGCCGCTGCCTACGATCGTGGCCAGGTTCGGCCGGCGTCCCGTCATCTGGTTCCTCACGAGGCCTAGGATTCTCCGTGGGCCGACAGATGCCTCCCCACCGCATTTGCTCGATCACGCCACGTATCCAAAAAACGCGGCGCTGACTACATGCCGCTACACGACATATCGGACGGTCGGGGATTCTTCTTAACACGACCATCAAGGGTGCTTGCAACTGTTATGCAGTCGTGCTATAGCTGTTAGCAGGCAGGGATCGAGAGGAGGACGCGTATGTCCACCCGGATGAAGCTGGGCGAGCTCGGTGCCTTCATCCGCGAGCAGAGGAGGGCGAGCAGGCTCTCGCTCCGCAAGCTCTCGGACCTGGCCGGGATCTCGAACCCCTACCTGTCCCAGATCGAGCGGGGGCTGCGGAAGCCGTCCGCGGAGATCCTCCAGGCGATCGCGAAGGCGCTGAGGATCTCGGCCGAGACGCTGTACGTGCAGGCCGGGATCCTGGACGACGAGCGCGACCACGACCTCGTCGCCGAGATCCTGAAGGACGGCTCGATCACCGAGCGCCAGAAGCAGGTGCTGATCGACATCTACCGTTCGTTCCTCGACCAGCAGGGCGAGGCCGAGGCAGCGCCCAAGACGGTCGAGGCAGTGGTCGAGCAGGAAAGGAAGAGCTGAGCACCAAGCCTGACGGGATTCGAAGCGCCCCCTTTCACCCCCACCCGGCGAGCCTCCGTCTCCCGTCACCTAGTGGACCGCTAAACGCGACCGTCGCCGGAGGCGACGACGCCGAGCGGCAGCGGATTCTGCATCGGACGGGATCGCTTGCGATCCCGTTAGAACGGCAAAGCGACCGTCGCCGGAGGCGACGACGCCGAGCGGCAGGGATTCTGCATCGGACGGGATCGCTTGCGATCCCGTTAGAAAGAAGGAGGTGAGAACAGATGTCGAGGACGAAAGAGATGCTGTACGCGGTGGTCGGCGCAGGCGACTTCACGATCGAGAAGGTCCGGGACGCCCGGAAGATCGTCGACCCGAGCCTCTACTCGGACTTCGTCGCCCGGGGCCGGGACGTCTCCGGCCGCATCCGGAAGTCGGCGCCGACGCGGCGGGCGATGGACCGCACCCGCACCGCCCGCTCGCAGGCGAAGGCCGCGGCGACGAGCGTCCGCGCGGCCGTCCAGGCGAATGCAACGGCAGCGCGCTCGGCCGCAGGCAAGGTCGCCCGCTCCGCCTAAGGCGGAGAGCGACCTTTCCCAGGCCCCACCCGTCACGGGGGCGGCTTCGGCCGCCCCCGTTTCCTTTTGGCCGCTCGCCGAGGCGACCGGTCGTTTCGCGTTCTGCCGCACGGGGCACACGTGGAACAACGGGAACCGGCGGCCTGTTGGGGGATACGTGACCCAGACTGCGACAACAGACATGCGCGTCCATACCGGCCTCGACGCCTTCGCGCTGCCGGTGTGGCGCGATCTGCTGGCGCGCGACCCGGACCGGCACGTGTTCGCGACCCCCGAGTGGAACCTCGTCTGGTGGGAGGAGTTCGCCGCGGAGAAGGAGCTGACGGTCCTCGAGGTCCGCCGCGACGGCGAGACGATGGCGCTCGTCCCCCTCTATCGGAAGATCGAAGACGGCCGCAAGGTCCTCCGGTTCGTGGGCGGCATCGATCTGACCGACTACCTCGGCCCCGTCTGCGCCGCGGAGGACCGGCGCGACGCCGCCGGCGCGCTCGTCGAGTGGCTTCGCTCCGGCGACGTCGAGTGGGACGAGCTCGACGCGCACAACATGCCGGTCCCGCTCGGGTTCGCGGAGTACCTCGTGGAGCGGGCCGACACGTGCGACTTCCGGTTCGCGCTCGACCAGGAGGAGACGGCCGCCGTCCTGCCGCTGCCGGCCGGCTGGGACGCGTACCTGGCGAGCCTGGACTCCAAGGAGAGGCACGAGCTGAAGCGCAAGCGCCGCCGTCTGGATCGGGACCATCCCGACGCGGTGTTCCGCACGGCGACGCCGGAGACGCTCGAGGACGACCTGAAGACCTTCGTCGGCATGCACCGCGGCGCCGAGGGACACAAGGGTCACTTCATGAGGCCCGAGGTCGCGACGTTCTTCGAGCGGGCCGCCCGCGCGTTCATGCCTCTGGGCTGGCTCCGGCTGGACTTCCTCGAGGTCGGGGGCCGCGCGGTCGCCTCGACGTTCGGGTTCGAGCTCGACGGCGTCTTCTACCTCTACAACTCGGCCTACGAGCCGGACGCCGGGCGGCTCTCCCCCGGGCTGATGCTCGTCTCCGAGCTCGTGAAGAGCTCGATCGAGCGCGGCCTCGCGAAGTTCGACTTCCTGCGCGGCCCCGAGCGCTACAAGTACCAGCTCGGCTCCCAGGCCGTCCCGCTCAACAACGTCCGCGTGATCCGCTCCGCCGAGGCCTGACGGCGTGGAGCCCCCGATCCGGCGGCTGGCGGTCGTCGCGTACCACTCGTCGCCGCTGCGGTCACCCGGCGACGGCGACTCGGGCGGGATGACCGTCTACGTCCGCGAGCTCGCGGGGTCGTTCGCCCGCCGCGGCGTCCACACCGACGTGTTCACCCGGGCCGACTCGCTCGCCCCGAAGGTGACGCACCTCGGGCCCGGCGTGCGCGTCGTCGGCGTCGAGGCCGGACCACGGGCGCCGGTGCCGAAGGAGCGCCTCGTGGAGCATCTCGGCGGGTTCACCGCGGGGATCCGAGCGTTCTCGCTCGCACAGCGCCTGAGCTACGACGTCGTCCACTCCCACTACTGGCAGTCGGGGATCGCGGGGATCACGCTCGCGCGGGGCTGGGGCATCCCGCTGGTGCATTCGCATCACACGCTCGGGAAGGTCAAGAACGGGTACCTCGCTCCCGGCGACCACCCCGAGCCGCGCGTCCGTCTCGACGGCGAGGCGAGGGTGATCGACGCCGCGGACGTGCTGGTGGCCAGCACCGACGACGAGTGGAAGCAGCTCGCGTGCCTGTACGGGGCGTCGCACGACAGCCTGAAGACGCTTCATCCTGGCGTCGACCACGCGCTGTTCTCGCCGGGCTCGCAGGCGGACGCCCGCGCCGCCCTCGGCCTCGGCGACGGGGCCGTGATGCTCTACGCAGGGCGCATCCAGCGGCTGAAGGGCATCGAGCTCGCGATCCGGGCCGCGGACGAGCTCCGGTCCGCGCTCGAGCGTCCCCTCACGCTCCTCGTCGCCGGCGGAGCGAGCGGTCCCGCAGGTGCCGTGGAGGTCGCGCGGCTGCGTGTGCTCGTTGACGAGCTCGACCTCCACGACGTCGTCAGGTTCGTCGGACCCGTTCCCCATACGGAGCTTCCGGTCTACTACCGCGCCGCCGACGTCCTCGTCGTGTGCTCGCACTCGGAATCGTTCGGCCTCACGGCGCTGGAGGCCCATTCGTGCGGTACGCCGGTCGTCGGGACACCGGTGGGAGGTCTCTCGCACGTCGTGCGCGACGAACGCTCCGGGTTCCTCGTCGACACGCGTGACCCTGCCGTCTTCGCGGCGCGGCTGAAGACCCTGCTCGCGGACGATTCGTTGCGCGCGAGCTTCTCCGTTCGGGCGATCGCATCCGCCGCGGCGTTCTCGTGGGATCGCACCGCGGCGTCGTTGCAGGAGTTGTACGAGTGTCTCGTGCGGGAGCAGTCGCCCGAAGCGTGCACGTGTTAGGCGGGCAGTAGGACAACGCGAATTTTTCTCGCACCGCGCTGACCAGCATCTTTAACTGTCTACCAGGGGTTTCGCGTTGTTGACGCGATGTCATGCCGTCGCTATCTTCTCGCAGTCCCGAGCAGCCGGAAGGCTCGCCCGGAGGGTTGCCCGGGACATGAAGGCCCCAAAAGTCCGCAAGCCGATCTCGCGTCACTGTGTGTGGGGAAGTGCACGGGGAAGCAAGAGCGGCGGAGGTTTTTGGGGCCTACTTCATTTCCCGGCCAGCGCTCTCAAGAAGAAGCGAAGGTTTGCCGGCCGTTCGGCCATCCGCCGCATGAGATACGGGTACCAGTCGGGGCCGAACGGGACGTACGCGCGGACGCGATGCCCCTCGCGCGCCAGCCGCTCCTGGTAGTCCTGCCTGATCCCATACAGCATCTGGATCTCGAAGCCGTCCTTGCCGGTGCCGGCGGCCTGCGCCGTCTTCTTCGCGTGCTCGACGAGCGCGCTGTCGTGAGTCGCGATCCCCGGATCCGTCCCCCGCTCGAACAGCCACTCGGTGAGGAAGCGATATTGCGCGTCGATCTCCTTGCGCTTCTGGAAGGCGAGGTGCTCGGGCTCCGCGTACGCGCCCTTGACGAGCCGCACGCGCGGCTTCAGCGCCGACAGCGTCTCGAGGTCGACCGGAGTCCGCCGCAGGTACACCTGCACGGCGATCCGCAGGTCGGGGAAGTCGGCACACAGGAGCCTGTAGACGTCCAGGGTGTCGACCACGTACTCCGACTGCTCCATGTCGATCTCGATCCGCGTGCCGATCCGCTGCGCGTCCGCCGCGAGCCGCCGGACGTAGTCGATGCAGGCGCCCTTGTCGAACGCGAGGCCGAGCTGGGTGAGCTTGATCGAGACGGTCGTGTCGAGCCCCGTCTCGTCGATGCGCTTTATCGAGGCGTGGTACTCCTCCGCCGCGGCCCGCGCCCCGGCGGGGTCGGTCACTCCTTCGCCGAGGAGGTCGAGGATGCCCCCGATGCCCTTGGCGTTCAGCTCCTTGATCGCCTGGATCGCGTCTTCGAGGTGGTCGCCTGCGACGAACCGGTGCGCGACGCCCGCCAGCTTGCCCTGGGTCACGAAATCCTTTATGCGGTTCTTCTCCGAAGCCCAGATCAACGCTCGATCGAGCACGCTGTAGACCCTCCCGGCTGGTATTGCTGCCATTATGTGACGTCATGGCGAAGCTGGCGGTGCTGGGTGCCGGGAAGATGGGCGAGGCCCTCATCGCGGGTCTCGTGGCGTCGGGATGGCGTAAACCGGAAGACATCGTCGCGACCGCGCGCTCTGCCGGCCGTCTCGAGGCATTGTCGGCGTCGTACGCCGTCGGCACGACGCTGAGCAACCCCGACGCCGTCGCGGGGGCGGAGGTCGTCGTGCTCGCGGTGAAGCCGCAGGACGTCGAGAGCCTCCTCGGCGACGTCTCGCCGCACCTGGGGTCGGGCCACACGGTCCTCTCGGTCGTCGCCGCGATCACGACGTCGTTCATCGAGGCGCGCCTGTCGGGGCCGGTTCCGGTCGTGCGCGCGATGCCCAACACGCCGTCGATCGTCCACGAGGGGATGGCGGGCATCGCCGCCGGCCGCCACGCGACCGACGAGCACCTCGCGCTCGCCCGCGAGGTCCTGACGCACGTCGGGCGCGTCGTCACGGTGCCGGAGAACTACCTCGACGCGGTGACGGCGATATCGGGTTCGGGACCCGCGTATTTCGCGCTCCTTGCCGAGGCGATGATCGAGGCCGGGATCCTCCTCGGGCTGGCGCGCGAGACCTCGACCGAGCTCGTCGTGCAGACGATGCTCGGCTCCGCGAAGCTCCTGCGGGACGAGCACATGCACCCGGTCGAGCTGCGCGAGATGGTCACTTCCCCCGGCGGCACGACGATCCGGGCGATCCGCGTGCTCGAGCAGTCGGGGGTCCGCGCCGCGTTCCTCAACGCGATCCAGGCCGCGATGGAGCGGTCCCAGGAGCTGGCCGCCGGCCAACCGGAGGTCTAGCCGTGCCGGAGGTGACCGTGCGGCCCACCGCCGCGTCCGACGTCGACGAGCTGCTAGAGCTGTATGAGTCGGTCGCGGCCGAGGAGCGCTACATCGCGGGTGAGGCCCCGGTCGACAAGGCCCGTCGGCGGCCGGCGTGGACCGCGCTCGCGCAAGGCGATTCTCCCGGCCGGTCGTTCGTGGCCGAGGCGGACGGGGTGCTGGTCGGGATGGCCAGCGTGACCGGCGCCGGCGCGCTGGACCTCGGGATGATGGTCGCCCGCCCGTGGCGCGGCAAGGGCGTCGGGACGAAGCTGCTGCACGCGTGCATCGACTTCGCGCGGTCGTCGGAGGCACACAAGATCTGCCTCGAGGTGTGGCCGCACAACGAGGCCGCGCTCGCGCTCTACGAGAAGCACGGGTTCGTGCGCGAGGGTTACCGGCGCAAGCAGTGGCGCCGCCGCAACGGCGAGCTGTGGGACTCCGTCTTGATGGGCCTGCTCCTCGTGGACGACGAATGACGGATGCCCGCGCCACCGTCGCGCTGGTCCGCGTCGAGGACATCGCTCGCATGTACGACTTCGGCTCCTCGCACCCGTTGCGGCCCGAGCGCGTGCTGCTGACGTACGACGCGATCCGCGACCTCGGGCTCACCGATCTCCCGAACGTGCGGGAGATCCCGTCGCGGTCCGCGACGGAGGCCGAGATAGCGGCCGTCCACGATCCGGAGTTCGTCGCGATGGTGCAGGCGCTCGACGACGGGACCGCCGACCGGCGCTCCGCCCTCGAGTTCGGCCTCGGCACGCCGGACAACCCGATCTTCGACGGGATGCACGTCGCGTCCGCCGCGGTGTGCGGCGCGTCGATCACCGCTGCCGAGGCGGTCGCGAGGGGCGACGTGCAGCACTCGTTCAACCCGGCGGGGGGGCTGCACCACGCGCGCCGGCGGGAGGCGTCCGGCTTCTGCATCTACGACGATCCCGCCGCGGCGATCGCGAAGGTCCTCGAGCTCCACCCCGAGTGGCGCGTGATGTACGTCGACGTCGACGTGCATCACGGCGACGGGGTGCAGTGGATCTTCTACGACGACCCGCGGGTCCTGACCGTGTCGTTCCACCAGTCGGGCCGCTACCTCTATCCCGGCACGGGGTTCGAGGACGAGACCGGCAGCGGCGGCGCCGCGGGAACGTCCGCGAACGTGCCGCTGATGCCCGGGACGGGCAACGACGACTACCTGTGGGCCCTCGAGGAGGTAGTGCCGCCGCTCGCGGAGTCGTTCGCTCCGCAGCTGCTGCTGACGCAGCTCGGCGCCGACACGCATCACGGCGACCCGCTGGCGAACCTCGGGTTGACGATGGCCGCGTATCCGCGGATGGCGCGCGTCCTGCACGAGACCGCCGATCGCTTCGCCGGCGGCCGCTGGGTCGCGACCGGGGGAGGCGGATACCAGGCGGAGACGGTGGTGCCGAGGGTCTGGACGATCCACTTCGCGGAGATGTGCGGCGCTCCCGAGCTGGTCCCACGCGAGTGGCTCGACGACGTCGACCCGGCCGAGGTCTCCCGGAGCTACAGGGGGACCGTCGAGCGGTCGGTCGGCCGGGTGCTCGACGCCTGCCTCCCTCGCCTCTCGGCGCTGGCGAGGTAGCGCGTTACGGCCTCGCCGGTGTGTAGTACCCCGTGGTGACGATGAACGTGTGGACGACCTTGCGGGTCGCAGGCCTGGTAGCAGCGACGGCGGTGGCGTCCGTGGGAGCCGGAGCTGCGCCGGGCGCGGCCCAGCCCCCGCCACCGGAGCGCCCGAACGTCCTCGTCGTCATGACCGACGACCAGCGCGCGACGGGGACGCTCGACGTGATGCCCGAGGTCCTGGAATGGTTCGTCGGCGACGGGACGTGGTTCGTCAACGCGGTCGCGACGACACCGACCTGTTGTCCGTCGCGCGCGTCTGTCATGAGTGGCCAGTACGCGCACAACCACGGCGTCCGCACGAGCGAGCGCGGCCAGGCTGGGAACCTGGACCAGCTCACGACCATGCAGAGGTACCTGCGCAGGGACGGCTACCTCACTGCCGTCTACGGCAAGTTCCTCAACGCGTGGCCGCGGGACACGAACCCTCCGTGGTTCGACGATTGGGCGATCCTTTCGGACAGTTCGGCGGGCGCGTATTACCGCGGCCGGTGGAACGTCGACGGGAGGGTCCGGCGGCTCCGCAGGTACTCGACGCGCATCATCGAGCGCAAGGCGCTGGACTTCCTCCGCGAGGCAGAGGACGCCGACGACCGGCCCTGGCTTCTCTACCTCACTCCCATGAGCCCCCACCTCCCGGCGGTCCCGCATCCGGACCACGCGCGCGCCGATCTGCCGGACTTCGCGCGCACGGAGGCGATGCTCGAGGAGGACCGGAGCGACAAGCCCCCGGAGGTCCGTGAGCAGGACGTGGACGTGACCCTCGTTCGGAAGTGGCGGCGCAGGCAGTTGCGAAGCCTGATCGCGGTCGACGAGATGGTCGGGCGGGTGTTCCGTCTTCTCGAGGAGAGCGGAGAGGCCGACGACACGCTCGCGATCTTCATGTCGGACAACGGCTTCTTGTGGGGCGAGCACGGGCTCGGTCAGAAGATCAGGCCGTACGAGGCCTCGGCCGAGATCCCGTTCCTCGTGCGCTGGCCCGGCCGGTTCGCCTCCGGCGCGGTCGACGAGAGGGTCGTCGCGAACGTCGACGTCGCTCCGACCGTGTTCGAAGCCACGCGGACAGAGCCGGACCACTCCGTCGACGGACGCTCGCTCACGAGCGATCCGCGCACCCGCGTCCTGCTCGAGCAGTGGCGAAGGGCAGACCGGACGGTGCCCAACTGGGCTGCGCTGCGTGGCGCGGACTACCTCTACGTCGAGTACTACGGGGAGGAGCGGCTCGTCCCGACGTACCGCGAGTACTACGACCTGGCCACGGACCCGTGGGAGCTCCAGAACCTGCTCGGCGACGACGACGTCGCGAACGACCCGCCCGACGCGGCCGAGCTGTCGTTGCAGCTGCACCGGGACATCAATTGCGCCGGCACGTCCGGGGCGACCGCGTGTCCCTGAGCGTTAACCTCACCCCGTGGTCGACCTGCATCGCCTCGTCGCGTACTCCGTGCCCGCCGGCTTCCTGCTGCTCGCGCTCGCCGCGCTCTACACGTTCCTTCGCAACAGGGAGCCGGGAGACTGGTTCTGGAACCTCCTCGGCATCGTGCAGGTCGTCCTCGGCGTGCAGGTCGTCGTCGGGCTCGTCCTCCTCGCGATGGGCAACCGCGCCGTCACGAAGGGACCCGACTGGCTCCACTACGTCTACGGCGGTCTGTTCCCTCTCGCGGTCCTCGTGCTCGCGCACCGTTTCGCCGGCAGGCATCAGGGTGCCGAGATCGCCGTCTTCGGGTTCGCGTCGCTGGTCGCGTTCGGTCTGACGTTCAGGGCTCTCCAGACCGGCCTCGGCTGGTTCACGGGGTGAACCTCGCCGACCTCGTCGTCCTCGCGCTCGCGGGGCTGGCGGCTTACCGCGGGTTCCGGCACGGCCTCGTCGGGCAGGTCTTCGAGCTCGGCGGGGGGTTCCTCGGGCTGATCCTGGGGGTCACGCTCGCGGGGCCGGTCGCCGACGCGTTCAGCGCCGAGCCCGGTCTGAAGGGCGTCCTGATCTCGCTCCTGACGGTCTTCGTCCTGCTGTCGCTGGGGCAGACCGCCGGCCACCTCATCGGCCACCGCTTCGGTGCCGCGGCGCGACAGGCGCGGCTCGGCGGCGTCAACGCCGGCCTCGGCGCGGGCTTCGGGATCGTCGTCACGCTCGTGTCGTACTGGCTGGTCGGGTCGCTGCTCGTGCACGGGCCGTCGCGCGAGATCGCTCGTCTGATGAGCCGCTCGGAGATCCTGAAGCAGCTGAACGACATCTCGAAGCCCCCGGACGTCCTCGCGTACCTGCGCCAGTACCTCGACACCGCCGGTTTCCCGCAGGTGTTCGCCGGGCTCCCGCGCCCGATCGGCGAGCCCGTCGACCTTCCGCCGGGACGTCTCGCCCGCCGGGCCGCCCGCAAGGCGCAGCCCTCGACCGTGCGGATCGTCGTTCCGGCGTGCGGCGGGCAGCAGCTCGGCAGCGGGTGGATCGGCGCTCCCGACACGGTCGTGACGAACGCGCACGTCGTCGCCGGAGGGACGGAGGTCCAGGTGCAGGACGCCGGCGGCACTCACACTGGTCGCGTCGTGCTGTTCGACCCGGCCACCGACGTAGCGATCCTCAACGTGACCGGACTCAGCGGGCCGCCGCTGAAGCTGAACACCGAGGCGCTCGACCGCGGGACACCCGGGGCCACGCTCGGCTATCCGGGCGCGGACGCGCCGCGCCTCGACTCCGACCCGGCCGCCGTCCAGAACAGCTACCCCGCCCGCGGCCGCGACATCTACGGCCGCGAGGACGTGACGAGGGAGGTCTACGAGCTGAGGGCGACGATCCGCCAGGGCGAGTCGGGGGGGCCGTTCGCGCTGCCGTCCGGCGCGGTGGGAGGCGTCGTGTTCGCGGCGTCGACGACCGACGGGAACGTCGGGTACGCGCTGACGGGGGCCGAGATCTCGGACGAGCTCGAAGAGGGGGCCGGGCGGACGGAGCCGGTATCGACCGGCGAGTGCGCGCGATAAGGCTCGGACGAGGTATCCGAGCGGTCTCGATGTACGGGACAATGTGGCGCATGGGTGAACCCGTCCCGGCCGAGGAAGCTGCCCGGCTGTTTCCGGAGATAGTCGAGTCTGTCGCGACGCGGCGTGAGCGGGTGACGATCACGACGGCCGCAGGCGGCGAGGTCGTCCTGATGAATGCGGACGATCTCGAGTCCCTCGAGGAGACGCTCGCCCTCCTGGCGGACCCCGAGGCGATGAGGGACATAAAGGAAGGGATAGCCGCCATAAGGTCGGCCCCGCGTTAGGCCGTTTGGCCCCCGTCCACGACCAGCGTCGTCCCCGTCACGAACGACGACGCGTCCGACGCCAGGAAGATCGCGGCCCCCACGATCTCGTCGGCGTGGCCGAGCCGGCCCATCGGGATCATCGCCTCGATCGTCTGGCGGATGCTCTCGTCCCGGCTGATCCAGTCGTTCAGCGGGGTCTCGATCCATCCGGGAGCGATCGAGTTCACGCGCACACCCGAGCCCGCGAGCTCCTTCGCCACCGCCTGCGTGAACAGCCGCACGCCGCCCTTGGCGGCAGAGTAGGGGGAGAGACCGGGCGCGCCCTGGATACCTGCGACGGACGAGATCTGGATGATCGAACCGCCGCCGTGCTCCAGCATCTTCTGCGCGGCGAGCTGCGTACCGTGGAAGACCGAGTCGAGGTTCAGCGTGCGGAGCTTGTCCCATCCCGCCGGGCGCAGCCCCACGAGCGGTGACGTGAAGTTCGATCCTCCCGCGTTGTTGACCAGCACGTCGAGCCCCCCGAGCTCCGCAACCGTGCGGTCGATCAGGTTCTCGATGTCCTCGCGCTTCGTGACGTCGGTTCGCACCACGAGGGCGCGGCGTCCCAGCGCATCGATCTCCTTCGCGAGCGTCTCGAGCTCGTCCTCGCTGCGCGCCGCGACGGCGACGTCCGCCCCCGCCTCCGCGAAGCCGAGCGCGACGGCGCGGCCGATGCCGCGCGAGGCTCCGGTGACGACTGCGATCTTGCCCGCGAGCGAGAAGCGTTCGACGGCCATGTGGCTCTCCCCTTAGGAAATGTTTCCTAGGATGCTGCCATGACCTCCTACCTCGGCGCGACGCGCTCGGATCGCTCTGCGCCCGACCTCGCGCAGACGGCCGACGCCCTCGTGGCGGCCGGCATCACCGGCCCGCATCAGAGCCACTCCCGCCACAACAACATCTCGAAGATCAACGCGATGCTCGAAGGCATCGGGGACACGTTCGGGCTCGGCGGCCTCGACAAGTACTCGGCGACCGAGGTGCTGGGATTCCTCGCGGAGCTCACGGGGTGCTCGGCCGACGTCGAGGACGACTGCGAGTTCGACACGATCGATCCGCAGCGGACCGTGGCGGGGATCGTCGTCGCCGCGCAGCGGCTCAGGGAGGAGGCCGTCCGTGGGGCGTCGCTGCTGGTGGGAACGGGCCACCCGACGGGGATGCTGGAGCACCACATCCGCGTCGTCGACGCCTACCGCGGAGCCGGGGGAAAGGTCTCGCTGCTGCGCGAGGACGAGACGATCCCGTCGCTCCGCAAGAAGCACCTGGAGGTGCGTTACACCGGCGGCGTCGCCTGCCTCGCCGACTGGGGCAACCTGAGGCACACGCACTCCGCCGAGCCGATGGAATGGCTCCTCGAGGCCGAGCCGTGGCCGGACGTGGTCCTCGGCGACCACGGGTTCGCCGGCGCCGCGATCGAGCGCGGCATCCCGACCATCGCCGTCATGGACATCAACGACCCCGCGCTCGCGGTTGCGTCGGCGGAGGGCCGCGACGTCGTGATCGTCCCGATGGACGACAACCGGCCCCCGCGCCTCTACGAGCCGTCGTGGACGATCTTCGAGCACGTCCTCGCCGGCGGCGAGCTGTGACCGACGCCGAGGCCCCCGTCCCGCCGAGCCGGCCCGACCTCGCGCCGGCCGCACGAGCAGTCCTCGACGACTGCCTGCGCGTCCGGCCCGGCGAAGAGCTTCTCGTCGTCACCGATCCGGGCACGAGGAGCATTGGCGAGGTCCTCGTCGCGGGAGGCCGCGCCAGGGGCGCGGAGGCCGTGCTCGTCGAGATCGCCGAACGGGAGAGCAACGGCACCGAGCCCCCGCCGAGCGTCGCCGCGGCCATGGCGTCGTGCGACGTCCTGATCGCGCCGACGACGAAGTCGCTGTCGCACACGGAGGCACGGCGCGCCGCGAACGCCGCCGGAGCGCGCGCCGCGACGATGCCCGGCATCACCGAGGAGATGATGGCGCGCACGATGGCCGCGGACTTCTCCGCGCTGCGTCCCCGCTCCCGTGAGGTCGCGCGGCTCCTGACCGAGGGTTCCGAGGTGAGGATCACGTCGGCGGCCGGGACCGACCTGACGCTCGGGATCGAGGGCCGCACCGGGCTGTCCGACGACGGGGACCTCAGCAGCTCCGGCGCGTTCGGGAACCTGCCGCCGGGCGAGGCGTTCCTCGCGCCCGTCGAGGGCACGACGAACGGCCGGCTCGTGATCGACGGGACGATGTGGCCGGTCGGGAGGCTCGCGGAGCCGCTCGTGTTCGAGGTGTCCGGCGGGTACGTGCGCGCCATGACGGGCCGCCACGCGGACGAGGTGAGGGCCGCGGTCGAGCGCCACGGGCCCGAGGCTTTCGCGATCGCGGAGCTCGGGATCGGCACGAACGACGCCGCACAGCTGACCGGCAACGTCCTCGAGGACGAGAAGATCCTGGGCACGATCCACGTCGCGATCGGCGACAACCACACGTTCGGCGGCACGATCCGCGTGTCGAGCCACCAGGACGGCATCGTCCTCGATCCCACGCTCTCGATCGACGGCCACACGATCCTGGACGCGGGCAAGCTGCTCGTCTGACACGCCGCTGCGTGGGCGAAAACCCCACCTGAGCAGGCAAAACCCCGGCCCTATATACTTCCGCCGTCATGGACGAGCTCGAGCAGCAGCCCGCGCAAACCTCGCTGATGGGCGGGTTCCTCACCGTCGCCGAGGTCGCCCGGCAGCTGCGGGTGTCCAACATGACCGTCTACCGACTCGTGAAAGCAGGAGAGCTTGCGGCCGTGCGCGTCGGGCGCGGCTACCGGATCAGGGGCGAAGACGTCCGCAAGTACCTGCAGCAGCGATACATGGATGCGGGTTAGGACGCCGGCCGCCGCCGGCGCGACCGAGACCGTCCTGCGGGGCGGTCTTTTTCTTGACCCCTCTGACACCCGGAGCGTCCCGTGAGGAGCCCGGTCGGCGAGGTATACGAGCGGCTGCTCGCGGCCCCCGGGGTGGTTTTCCTGCTCGGCGGGATCGACACCGGCAAGACGACGTTCGGCGTCGAGCTGGTCCGTCGTGCAACCGAGGCCGGCATCCCCTCGGCGATCGTCGATGCAGACATCGTCCAGTCGACGGTGGGGCCGCCCACGACCGTCGGCCTGAGGATCTGCCGCTCGGCCGCCGATCTCACGCGCGAGTCGCTGAGGAAGGCCGACAGCCTCGGCTTCGTCGGCTCGACGGTCCCGAAGGGGCACCTCCTGCCGCTCGTGACGAACTCGGCGAAGCTCGTCGCGCGCGCGAAGGCGGCGGGATGCAAGCTCGTAGTCGTCGACACCTCGAGCCTGGTCTCGGGCATCTACGGCCAGAGCCTCAAGTTCTTCAAGATGGACTTGATTGCCCCGGAGTACACGGTCGCGTTCGAGCGCGGGGGCGAGCTCGAGCCGCTCGTCGGCATCGCGCAGCGCTTCGTCCCCGGCGAGGTGATCGAGATCGAGGTCCCCCCGGAGGCACGTATCCGGCCGGTCGACGAGCGCATCGCGTTCCGCGAGGAGCAGTTCGCGGCCTATTTCGCAGTCGGGACGTCGCGCTGGCGGGTCAAGCCGACCGTCTTCATGCCGACGCTCCCGCCCGAGTTCGACCTCGCCCTATTGGACGGGCTCGTCGTGGGCATGGAAGATGGGCGCGGATCCTGTGTTGGGATAGGGGTCCTCGAGCACGACCCGAACGAGGACATGCTCCGCATGGTCTCGCCCGTGACCGAGGGTGTCCGCGGTCTCCGCCTCGGGTCGGTCCGTATCGACGTCTCGGGGCAGTCGCGGGGGCCGGTCGACCTGCGCCAGCTGTTCGGGTCGGAATAGAAGCACACACGCCCAAGAGGGAAGGGAAGCAATGCCGTCTCTGATCAAGAAGCGTCGCAAGAAGATGCGCAAGAAGAAGCACCGCAAGATGCTGAAGAAGACCCGCTGGCAGCGGCGTCAGCAGGGCAAGTAGCTACCGGACCCCCAGGGGCACCTCGTACCCCGGCGCGCTCGCGGCAGCACGAGCCCGCCGCCGCGCCGCCACGGAGCGCCGTTCCTGCGTCGTGAGGCCGCCCCAGATCCCGAAGCGTTCGCCGGCGGCGATCGCCGCCTCGAGGCACGGCTCGCGCACGGTGCAACCGGAGCAGATCGCCTTCGCCGCCTCGGCCTCCTGCTCGACCGGGGGGAAGAACACCTCGAGGGGCAGCAGCCTGCACGCTGCTTCGTTCTGCCAGAGCTGATCCGGGGGCAAGGTGGTCTCCAGGTGACCGAGCAACGTGGGTCGCGAGTGTAAGAACGTGCGCCCGCGCCAGTCAATGCCTTTGCCGGAGCGCCGGGCGCGGCCCAGGCGGTGCTCGTTAGGATGCCGGGCGTGAAGAAGAAGGAGACGCTCACCTTCCTGTCCGATTACGGGCTGGAGGACGAGTTCGTCGGCGTGTGCCAGGGCGTGATCCTGCGGATCGCCCCGCACGTGAAGATCATCCACATCCACCACAACATCCTGCGGCAGAGCATCCGTCACGGTGCCATCGTGCTCGAGCAGTCGATCCGTTTCATGCCCGAGTCCGTCCACCTCGCGGTCGTGGACCCGAGCGTCGGCTCCGACCGTCGCGCGATCGTGATCGAGACGGGCTGGGGCGAGACGTTCGTCGGCCCGGACAACGGCCTGCTGATGCCCGCGGCCGAGCAGTCCGGCGGCGTCAGGCGCGCGTTCGACATCGTCGACAAGAGCTTCCTCCTCACGCCGATCTCGCGCACCTTCCAGGGCCGCGACGTCTTCTCTCCCGCGGCCGCTCACATCGCGAACGGCGTCGACCCGTCCGGCTTCGGCCCGCCGGTCCCGGTGGACGAGCTCGAGCGCCTCGAGATCCCCGACGCCTGGGTCCACGACGACCACCTCCACGCCGAGGTCCTCCAGGTCGACCGCTTCGGGAACCTCCAGCTCAACGTCAACAGGGACCACCTCGACAAGGTCGAGCTGTCGAACGGGTCGCTGCTCGAGGTCCGGATGGAGGGTCATCGCATCCACGTGCCGCTGGGCAACATCTTCGCCGACGTGGACGACGGTGAGTTCGTGCTGGTAGAGGACTCGTACCGCCACCTCTCGCTCGCGGTGAACAAGGGCGACGCGGCCGCGCGCCTGCGCGCGCGGGCGGGCTCGACGGCGATCGTCGGGCCCACGACGGGCTAAGCGCGCTAGGAGGTGCCTCCGGAACCTCCGGGGGTAACCTCGTCCCCATGAGCGAGCGCGCCGGGAGGCGGATCCTGATCACGGGCGTGTCGAGGTTCCTCGGCCTGCGCCTCGCGAAGCGGCTCGAGCAGACCGACGGGGTCGCGGCCGTCGTCGGCGTCGACCTCGAGGAGCCGCGCGTTCCGGTGCGAGGTCTCGAGTTCGTCCGCGCCGACATATCCAGCCCGCTGATCGCGCGCGTCGTCGAGGCGACGAAGGTCGACACCGTCGTCCACACGAACATCGGGTCGAGCCCGGGGCGTCTCGGCGGCCGCTCGCGTATGAAGGAGAACAACGTCATCGGCACGATGCAGCTGCTCGCTGCCGCGCAGCGCGCCGACCGCGTGAAGAAGGTCGTGATGAAGTCGTCGACGGCGGTCTACGGGAGCGGGCCGTCCGAGCCCTCGCTCATCCCGGAAGGCCACGCGTCGCGCCAGGTCGACCTCTCCGGGTACGGCAAGGACTGCGCCGACGCCGAGACGTACGCGCGCGACTTCGGCCGAAGGCGGCCGGACGTCGACCTCGTGATCCTCCGGACGCAGAACGTCGTGGGCCCGACGGTGCGCACGAGCATGACCGACTATCTCTCCCTGCCGGTGGTACCGACCGCGCTCGGGTTCGACCCGCGGTTGCAGCTGCTCCACGAGGCGGACGCCGTCGAGGCGCTGGCACTCGGTGCGCTCGGAGATGCCCGCGGGATCTTCAACGTCGCCGGCGACGGCGTCGTCTATCTCTCGAAGGCGATCCGGCTCTTGGACCGCGTCGAGCTCCCGCTGTTGCTGCCGCTGGCGCAGACGACCGCAGGAATCTTGCGGAGGTTCGGCCTCGTCGACTTCCCGACGGACCAGCTGAAGGTCATCATCTACGGGCGAGTGGTCGGCACGTCGCGCGCCCGGACGGCGCTCGGGTTCGCGCCGCAGTGGACGACGGAGGAGACGCTCATGGACTTCCGGCACCACCGCCGGCCGGACGCCCCGGCCCCCGCGACGAACCATCCCGCATGGGAGCGCGAGCTGTTCGACTACCTCAAGTCCCGCCGCCCGGAGACCGTGTGATGGCGGGGGCAGAGGTCATCCGGCTCCAGGACCGTCGCACCGGCCGAGCGGCGCCCGCGACGCGCACGCGCTGCGCCGCGACGACCG
>JALZFC010000072.1:0-3391 GCA_030861725.1 Actinomycetota bacterium
GGGTGCCCGCCGCGCGGGCCGCGCGGAGCTCGGGGTTGCGCTCGGGGATCGCGGACGACACCACGACGACGTCCGCGCCGCGCAAGTGCGACGCGTCGTGGCCCACGTGCACGCGCGCGCCCATCGCCTCGAGCAGGGTCACCGGCCGCGACGCCTTCAGGTCGGAGCCCGAGACGGTCACGCCCCGCTCCAGCAGCACCTTCGCGATCGCAGACATCCCCGCACCGCCGATGCCGACGAAGTGGACGGTGGATCCGGGGTCGAACGAGAGCGCGGCGGTCACGACGTCACCTCTTCTCCTGGCGTCTCGCCGAGGCGACCCGTCACACGTGGTACTTCTTGGTCTTCAGCGAGCCGGGGTTGGCGCGGACCCACTCCGCCGTGCGCCGCAGCCCCTCCTCGAGCGACACGCGCGGCTCCCAGCCCGTCCACTCGCGGGCGCGTGTGTTGTCGCACAGCAGGCGGTGGACCTCGCTGCCGCCGGGCCGCATCCGCTCCTCGTCCGAGACCACGGGCTTGTCGATGCCGGTGATCTCGCACAGCAGCTTGACGGTGTCGCCGACCGACACCTCCCGGCCGGTCCCGACGTTCACGACCTCGCCCAGCGCGCGCTCGGAGTCGGCGATCGCCATGAACCCCCGGGCCGTGTCCTCGACGTAGTTGAAGTCCCGTGTCGGGCTCAGCGCGCCGAGCTTGATCTCCGGCGCGTCGCTGTAGATCTGGCCGATGATCATCGGGATCACCGCACGCGTCGACTGGCGGGGGCCGTAGGTGTTGAACGGTCGGATGATCGCCACCGGGAGCTCGAACGACCGGTGGAAGCTGATCGCGAGCGCGTCGGCGCCGACCTTCGTCGCCGCGTACGGGGACTGGGGCTGGAGCGGGTGCGACTCGTCGATCGGCACGGTCCGCGCGGTGCCGTAGACCTCGCTCGTCGACGTGCAGACGACGCGCGGTGTCGCGTGCCGCCGGGCGGCATTGAGGATGTTGTAGGTGCCGAGCACGTTCGTCTGCACGTAGCTCTCCGGCGCCCCATAGCTGTACGGGATCCCGATCAGCGCGGCGAGGTGCAGCACGACGTCGCGTCCCTCGACCGCCTGCATCACGCGCTCTCCGTCGCGCACGTCGCCGGGGACGATCTCGACGTCGTCCTCACGCGCGCCGAGCCACCCCCAGGTCCCGCCCGGGTTGTAGTGGACGAGGCAGCGGACGTCGGCCCCCTCCTCGAGCAGGAGGTCGACGAGGTTGCTGCCTATGAAGCCCTCCCCGCCGGTCACCATCACCTTCCGGCCGTCCCAGGAACCCATCAGTCCTCCTCGCTGAGAGTGAACTCGGTGCGGGCGCGCTCGAGGTCCTCGAGGCGCCCGACGTCGAACCATTTCTCCAGGATCGGGAACACGCAGACGGGGAGCCCCTCCGCCAGCACGTCCGCGACCAGGTCGGGCATGTCGAGCGGCGCGCGCCCGCGGATGAACCGCAGCACCTCCGGGTCGAGCACGTAGATGCCCCCGCTGCAGAGCACGCGCTCCTCCGGCTTCTCGTCCATGCGCAGCATGTAGTGCCCCGCCGTCCGCAGCACGCCGTAGGGGATGTGCGAGACGTACCCGACGGCCGCGACCGTGATCGCGGCGCGGTGGTGCCAGTGGTAGTCGAACAGCCGGGCGAAGCTCATCGTCGTGAGGATGTCCGCGTTCGCGACGCAGATCGGACGGTCGGGCGTCTCGGGGAGCAGCGACAGCGCGCCGGCGGTGCCCATCCGGTGCTCCTCGACCACGTACCTCAGCGCCACGCCCATCCGTTCGCCGGTCCCGAGATACTCCTTGATCGCATCGGCCTTGTAGTTGAGCGCGAGCGTGATGTCCTTGATCCCCGCGCGGCGAAGCGGCGCGATCACGCGCTCGACGATGGAGCGGTCCCCGACCTTCACGAGCGGCTTCGGCACGTGCTCCGTGAGCGGCCGGAGGCGCCGCCCCTCACCGCCGGCCATGATCACCGTCACCGGGAGGATCTCGTCCTCGACGAGGCTCGTCAGCGACTTCACGTCGACCAACCGTCCGTCGTCGACGACCGGCACCGCGCGGAGCCGGTGGAGCCGCATGACGTCCAGAAGCTCGTCGTTGCTGGTGCCGGCCGCGGCCCGGACGGGGTTGCGCGACATCACCTGGGTCACGGGGGCCGTGAGCTCGACCGCGCTGAGAGTGGCCCGCCGGATGTCCGCGTCGATGACGGTCCCGAGGACGCGGTCCGACGCGTCGGTGACCACGGCCACGCCCTCGCGGTTCGCCTGCAGCGCGCGCATGGCGTCGGCCAGGGAGTCGTCCGGGCTCAGGACGTACGACTCGCGTTCGGCGTCTCTCATCTCTTCTTCCTCTTCGCGGCGAGCTCGAGGACCCACGCCGCCAGCTCGTCTGCGGCATGCGGCTTCGCGAGCGCTCTGGCGCCGGCGCCCATGCGCGCCAGCCTCGCACGGTCCTCGATCAGCTCTTCGAGCAGGGGCCCCACGCGGCCGGGCCGGGCCTCGGCGTCGGCCACGAGGTACGCGGCCCCCGCCTTGACGAGGGGCTGGGCGTTGAGCGTCTGGTGGTCGCCCGGCGCATGAGGATAGGGGATCAGCACCGCGGGCAGGCCCGCGGCGGGGAGCTCGGCGACCGTGCCGGCTCCCGCCCGCGTGATCGCCACGTCGGCCGCGGCGTACGCGAGCTCCATCCGGTCGAGGAAGGCCATCGCGTCGACGAGGTGCTCGGCCCCCAGCTCCGCGAGCCTCTTCTGCGTCGACTCCATGTGGTCGCGCCCCGCCTTCAGGATGATGCGCACGTCGCGGCGTTGCCTCCACCGCTCGGCGAGCCCCAGCGCGAGCTCGTTCAACCGGAGCGCCCCGAGGCTGCCGCCCATGACGAGGACGGCGACGAGGTCATCGGTCAGGCCGTACGAGGCCCGCGCCTCCGTCCGCAGAGCGGCGCGGTCCATGTGCGCGAGCGCGGGGCTCAGCGGCATGCCGGTCGTCCGAGCCGGCCGCGCAAACGACGCCGCAGCCTCGTCGAACGACAGCGCGATGTTACGCGTGAGCCGGCCGGCGATCTTGTTCGCGAGGCCGGGGATCGCTCCCGACTCGTGCAGCAACGAGGGCAGGCGGATGGTCGCCGCGGCCGCCATGACCGGGAGGCTCGGGTAGCCGCCCATCCCGACCGCGACCGCTGCGTCCAGCGAACGCAGCAGCCGCCGCGCCTGCCACGTCGCGCGGAGGAACGCGGGGCCCGCGAGCAGCGGCTCGACGCCTACCTTCCTCTGCAGCGGGAGCACGTCGATCATGTGCAGCGGGTATCCCGCCTCCGGGATCAGCCGGCCCTCGAGCCCGCGCCTCGTGCCCACGAAGTCGACCGTCGCGCGCGGC
>JALZFC010000072.1:3401-5211 GCA_030861725.1 Actinomycetota bacterium
GCGCGGCTCCGCGCGCGCGACGGCATCGGCGAGCGCGAGGCCGGGGAAGATGTGGCCGCCGGTCCCGCCGGCTCCGATGACTACGGAAGGCATGCGCTCGTTTCGGTCGCGCCCGCGGCTCAGGCGCTCCGCCCCTGCCGTGCGATGTTCGTCAGGATCCCCATCGCCGTGAGGCAGATCACGAGCGAGGTCCCTCCGAACGACACGAGCGGGAGCGGGACCCCCGTCACGGGCAGGGCGGCCGTCACCGCGCCCATGTTCACGAGGGCCTGCAGCGTGATCCAGATCGTGATCCCGGCCGCCACGAGCATCCCGAAGCGATCGGAGGCGCGGCGCGCCGTGGTGATCCCGAGGTACGCAAGGAACGCGAACAGGCCGACGATCACCAGCGTGCCCAACAGGCCCATCTCCTCGCCGAGGATCGCGAAGATGAAGTCGGTGTGGGCGTTCGGCACGTACGTCCACTTCTGCCGGCTGGCGCCGAGGCCCACGCCGAACCAGCCCCCGGAGCCGAGCGCGATCAGCGACTGGATCGTGTGGTAGCCGGTGTTCAGAGGGTCGGCCCACGGGTTGAGGAACGCGAGCACGCGGGCGCGCCGGTACGGCTCGAACAACGCCGCGCCGACCGCGAGCCCCGTCCCGGCGAGCGCGAACGGGAGCAGGTGGCGCACGCGTGCACCGGCGACGAACAGCATTCCCATGCCGATGAAGCCCAGCAGCGCCGTCGTCCCGAGGTCGGGCTGGAGCAGGACGAGCCCCGACAGCACCGCGAGGACCGGCATCATGGGCATCGCCGCGTGGCCGAAATGCTTGAACTTCGCCTCCTTCTTGCGCGAGAAGACGTCGGCTGCGAACAGGACGAGCGCGAGCTTCGCCGCCTCGGACGGCTGGAACGACAGGGGGCCGAACCGGAACCAGCGCGAGCTGCCGCCGACGATCGTCCCGACCCCCGGGATCAGCACGACGAGCAGCAGGACGATGGCGATCGGCAGGGCGACGTAGCCGAGTCCCTTCAGCCGCTTGTAGTCGAAGCGGGCGAAGAAGAAGAACGCCGCGAGGCCGAGCACGGCCCACAGCGCCTGCTTGTTGAAGTAGAGGAACGGCGAGCTCTCGCTGTTCCAGAGGCTCGCCGACAGGATCATCACGAGGCCGACGAGCACGAGCACGCCGGTGGTCGTCATCAGCAGGCCGGCGGGGTCGGACCACCGGATGGGCTTGACGGCGGCGCGTGCCGCAGCGCGCGCCGCGGTCTTCGTGCGGGGCTTTGCGACCCCGGTCACAGCCCCGCTATGTGTCGCCACCGCCGTCACCTCCCTCACCCATAGGTCCCGAGCCGGCGAGATCGCGCACGCAGCACGCGAAGTGGTCCCCGCGCGCCGCGTAGCTCGTGTACATGTCCAGGCTCGCACACGCAGGCGAAAGTAAGACGGATCCTCCGGGAATTGCACGCCCGCGCGCCGCGGCGACGGCGGCCTCCATGCCGGCGACGACGTCGACCGGGACGAGCCCGTCGAACACGCGGGCGATCTCGGCGGCCGCCTCGCCGAGCGCGACCACGGCGAGCACCGGCGGCACCGCGGCGCGCAGCTCCGAGAGGTCGTTGCCCTTGCTCCTGCCGCCGGCGATGAGCACGACGTCGCGCCGGCCGCGCAGGGCCGACAGCGTCGCGTGCGGGTTCGTCGCCTTCGAGTCGTCGACGTACTCGACCCCGTCGATCGTGGCGACGGTCTCCAGCCGGTGCGCGAGCGGGCGGAACGCCGCGAGAGCGCGCGCGACCGCGCCCGGGGCGGCACCGTGCTCGAGCGCGGCC
>JALZFC010000057.1 GCA_030861725.1 Actinomycetota bacterium
ATAGCCTGTTGGGGCATTCCGCCGCACCTCCTCGCTTCGACTCTTCGACAAGCCGAAGGCTAGGCAGGGCGGCGGTTTGCGCGTCGGCTATCCGGCGCCTTTCCCCGCTAAAGCGCGGAGAGCCGAATGTTTTCTGAAGCCCCACGAACGGGCACGAGAAGGGGCCCGGCCCGGCGAGCGCCGAGCGCGTCGCACTAGGCCCTCCGGCTGATCAGGCCCTTCGCCCGCGCCGCGTCGATCGTCGCCGCCAGCGTCTCCGTCGTGTCGTAGGCCGGCAGCCAGCCGAGCTCCTTGCGCGCCTTCGTCGTGTCCATCAGCACCGGCACCCGCAGCGCGTTGACCCACGACGCCTTCGCCGGCATCAACGGGAGCGTCGACACGATCCGGGCCGTCGTCTCGACGGCCAGCTCCGGGATCGGGACCGCGTACCACCCCAGCGCGTGCGCGAGGTCCGTCAGCGTCATCTCGCCGCCCGCGGCCAGGTTGTACGTCCCCGGCGGCCCCTCGCCGAGCACGCCGGCGACCAGCGCCGACGCGACGTCGTCCTCGTGGACGAGCTGGAACGGGATCCCGGGGTCGGGGATGACCGGCCGCAGCATCGGGAGCGCGCCGCCGAGCTTGCGCAACGGCGCCGGCACCTTGTCGCCGGCACGCAGGAGCGGGATCTGCTCGACGAGGTCCGTCGAGTCCGGGCCCGCGACGATGCAGGGACGGAACACGTAGACGCCGGTGTCGGCGTAGCGCCCGAGATTCTCCAGCATCTCCTCGACCCGCGCCTTCTGCCGCGAGTAGTAGTGGTTGTCGCTGCCGCGCGCGTGGACCTTCTCGGTCAGCCACGGAGGGTTGTCCTTGTGGAACCCGTACGCGGCGACCGACGAGGTGTAGACGAGCCGCTCGACCTCCGCCGCGAACGCCGACTCGAACACGGCGCGGGAGCCCTTCATGTTGATCTCGTGGGTCTCGTCCTCGGAGCCCATGATCAGGAACGCGAGGTGCACGACGACGTCGGCCTCCTCGACGAGGGCGTCGACCGAGGCCCGGTCGAGCACGTCGCCGCGCCGGTACTCGAGCTTGCGCAGGCCCATCTTCTCCGGGTCGAACGGACGCCGCGCCATCCCGAGGACCCGTCCCACCTCGGGAGTGCGTTCGAGCAGGCGGACGAACGAGCGTCCGATGCTGCCGGTCGGTCCGGTCACCGCGACGGTCAGGCGGCTGGACGGCTTCCTGCTCTGGGCCACGCGGCTCCTCTCCGGTCGGGGGTCGCCACCTAGTATTCCCCCGATGAGGCGCGAGCAGGTCGTGGCGAGGTGATACCCGAGCCGGTGCGTTGGGCCGGCTGCGTCGTCGGCGTGGGTACGGTGATGCTGACGTGGATCGGGATGCTCGACACGCTCGTGGTCCCGCGCGGGCTCTCGTCCCGCCTCGCCGCCGCCGTCGGCAAGGTCGTGCGCCGGCTGTTCCTTCTCATCGCGAACCGGTTCGACGACTACGAGTCGAAGGACACCGTTCTCGTGCTGCAAGGGCCGATCTCGCTGCTCATGCTCCTCGTGACGTGGATCGTCTGCTTCCTCGTCGGCTACACGCTGATCCTGTATCCGATCGAGAACGTGTCGTTCGTCCA
This sequence comes from Actinomycetota bacterium, assembly GCA_030861725.1. Lineage (GTDB taxonomy): Bacteria > Actinomycetota > CADDZG01 > CADDZG01 > WHSQ01 > JALZEG01. Next base: position 1,622 of record JALZFC010000057.1, read on the forward strand.
GACGCTCGAGGAGATCGGCTCGGCGTTCTTCACGCTCGGCTTCGCCGGCCCCCGCTCGACCGGCGCCACGCTCGTCCACGTCGTCGCCGCGTTCACCGGGCTCATCGTCGTCGCGCTGCAGATCGCGTACCTGCCGACGCTCTACGCGTCGTTCAACCGGCGCGAGACGCTCGTCACGATGCTGCAGAGCCGCGCGGGCTCGCCCGCATGGGGGCCGGAGATCCTCCGGCGCCACCACGCGGTCGGGATCATCGACAACCTCCGCACGTTCTACGCGGAGTGGGAGCAGTGGGCGGCCGACGTCGCCGAGAGCCATACGAACTACCCGATCCTGGTCTCGTTCCGCTCCCCCCACCCGCTGCGGTCGTGGGTCGTCGGGCTGCTCGCGGTGATCGACTCGGCCGCGCTCTACACCGCGCTGTCGCCGTCGTCGGTGCCGTCGGAGGCGCGCCTGTGCATCCGGATGGGCTTCACCTGCATGAGGGACATCGCCGGAGCGATGCAGATCCCGTTCGACCCAGACCCGTTCCCCACGGACCCGATCGAGCTTACGTTCGAGGAGTTCAAGGGAGCCGTGCACCAGCTGGAGGAGGTCGGGTTCCCGATGGAGAGGACGGTCGAGGAGGCGTGGCCGCACTTCCGCGGGTGGCGCGTCAACTACGAGTCGGTCGCCTACGCGCTCGCGGACTTCGCCGTCGCCCCGCCGGGGCCGTGGTCGGGCCCCCGCGAGCACCTGCCGGGTATGGCGATCATCCCCCAACGCCCCGCGAACCGTCAGCCCGAGGACACGCGCGAGTACGAACGTCCCAAGGGGGAGGGGACCGGCTGGTAGAAAAGCTCGATGTCGATCTCGGTTGCCGCGGCGCTCGAGCGTGTCCTCGCCGAAGGCGACGAGTGGCAGTCGTGGCGCGCGCTCCGTCTGTCGCGCGAGAGAAATGGCTTTTCCGCCCCCGGCGGAGCCGACGCCCCCGCCGAGGTCCCCGCCATCCCGTACCAGGACGAGGAGGGCGCGTTCGCCGGCCCCGGCGGCCGTCCGTCGCCAGGCGCGACCGGAGAGGGCGTGTGCCACCTCGTGCTGCTCGGGTTGGGTGAGTCGGGACCGGCCGCGATCGCGGCCGACTGGCTGGAGGAGGCACGGACGCCCGCGCTCGCGTGGCTCGACCCGCCGGAGGAGGTCCCCGGCGAGCTCGACAACCCGGCCGCCTCACGCGTGTGGGCGACGGCATCCGCGGCCTGCGGGCTGCTCGCGGCCGGGCGCGATCCGGGGCACCGAGCGCTGAGCCTCCTGCGCGGCGAGGCCGACTCCGCCGGCCGCTTCACCGGGGGCGGCTATCCGACGTTCGCGGCCGCCGGCGCGTTCTGGCTCGCGGAGGGACCGAAGACCGAGATGGCCGAGTGGGGGCTGAAGTGGGCGCGCGAGGCCGAGGAGGAGTGGTGGGGCGCGTGGGAGCGCGCGACCGCGCTGACGTTCTGGGCCGCAGCCGGCATCCCGGTCGAGAACGCGAGCGTGGAGGCGTTCCTCGAGGAGCTGAGCGACGGGGCCCCGGAAGACGGGTGGGCGGACGACCTCGGGCTCACCCTGAGGACCCTCGAGCTGCTCGACGCGTTCGGCGCATGACGCGGCTCCTCCTTCCGCTACGCGGCCCCGGCGGTGAGCCCGTCGACCTCGCGCGGACGCTCGCCTCGCATGGCGTTGCGTCGCTCCCGCCGATGGCGATCGACGAGAGCGCGCGGTCGTTCGAGGTGACGCTCGGCGTCCGGCGCGGACGGCCGCGTACCGTCACCGTCGGCCCCGGCCCCCGCGGGACCTGCGCGATCGAGGTCGCGGGCCGGGCCCCCGGTGCCGGCACGGCAGACGAGCTGCGGTCGAAGGTGCGGCGGATCCTCGGGCTCGAGCAGGACCTGTCGGCGTTCTACGACGCGGTACGCGACGACCCCGACCTGTCGTGGGCGGCCGCGGGGGCCGGGCGCATGATCCGCAGCCCGAGCGTCTTCGAGGAGGTCGTGAAGACCGTATGCACGACGAACTGCGCGTGGTCGGCGACCGTCCGGATGACGAGCGCGCTGGTCGAGCATCTCGGCGAGCGTGCCGCGGAAGCGCCGGCGACGGGATGGCGCGGCCGCGCGTTCCCGACGCCGGCCGCGATGGCGTCGGCGGGGGAGGCCTTCTATCGCGACGTGGTGCGCGCGGGCTACCGCGGCAGGTACTTCGTCTCGCTCGCGACGATGGTCGCGGAGGGGACGGTCGACCTCGAGGCGCTCGCCGCCGCGCCGCCCGAGGAGCTTCCCGACGAGGAGCTCGCGCAGCGACTGCAGGCGCTGCCGGGCGTGGGCCCCTACGCGGCGGCGCACATCATGATGCTGATCGGACGCCACTCGCTGCTGATCCTCGACTCGTGGACGCGCCCGACGTACGCGCGCCTGGCGGGACGCAAGAAGGCCTCGGACGCCGCGATCGCGCGCCGGTTCCGCCGTTACGGGCGTTATCGCGGACTCGCGTTCTGGCTCTTCCTCACCCGCGGATGGGTGGAGGACGAACCCGCCGGCTCGCCTTAGCCACGGCGGAAGCTCTTCGTCAGCATCTTGTGCTGACGCTTCTGCTCCGCGGCCGCGCGGCGGTCCTGCTTGAGGCGCAGGTGGTGTAGTTCCCGCTGGAGCTTGCGGTAGCTCTCCAGCCGCTCGGACGACAGCGTCCCGTCCGCGTGCGCCGCGATCACCGCGCATCCAGGCTCGCGCTCGTGCGCGCAGTCGCCGAAGCGGCACAGCTCCGCGAGCTCCGCCACGTCCGCGAACGTCTGGTCCATGCTCCGGTCGTCCCAGAGCTGCAGCTCGCGCATCCCCGGCGTGTCGAGGACGAGGCCTCCGCCCGGCAAGAGGAAGAGGTGACGCTCGGTCGTCGTGTGGCGGCCTCTCCCGTCGTGGCGGATGTCCGCCACGCGCTGGAGCTCGATACCGGCGATGCGGTTGAGCAGCGTCGACTTGCCCGCGCCGGACGAGCCGAGCAGGGCGACGGTCCTGCCGCCCGCAAGGTAGCCCTTCAGCTCTTCGACGCCGTCACCGGTAAGGCCGTTGACGACGTGGATCGGGATGCCGAGCGCGACCGGCTCGACCTCGGCGAGCGCGGCGTCGAGGTCCTCGCACAGGTCCGGCTTCGTCAGCACGACGACCGGGGTCGCGCCGCCGGACCACGCGGTCGTGATGTAGCGCTCGAGGCGCCGCGGATTGAGGTCGTGGTTCAGCGACGCGACGAGCAGCGCCACGTCGACGTTCGCCGCGACCACCTGCTCGCGCGTCACCTTCCCCGCCTCGTGGCGCGAGAACTTGCTCGTGCGCGGCAGGATCGCCTCGACGATCGTCTCGGGCTCGTTCGGCAGCGGCCGCAGCACGACCCAGTCCCCGACGGCAGGAAGGTCGTTGCCGTCCCTTCGCAGGCGTCCGGGAAGACGAGCGTCCGTCTCACCCGCCTCGGTGTACACGACGTATCCGATACGATGTTGCACCGCGACGCGGCCGGGGACGTGGCCGGTGGCGCGGTGTGGTGCCATGTGTTCCTCGAGCTCGGGCGTCCAACCCAGCTCGTTCAGATCGAATGCTGTCAACTCTGGCTCCTCGGTCGAGCGCGTCTGAACGCGCGGACGAAAGGTCTCGGGGGCCGGAGCAGCGACGCCGTCGAAGGTGAGCTAGGTGACGGCAGGGTCGTGCGCCGGCGCGGCGGAGTTCACGTTGGGCACCGTCATCGGGACTCCACCTCCTCGCTCTGTCGCGCACGGATTCTTGCATGGAAGAGAATGAACGTAAGGCCCGCGAAAAGCAAGCACGACTCCAGGAGGGCCGCTACAGGTCCCGCACTATGAAGTCCTCCAGCTGACGGAGGTTGCGCACCTCGACCATCTTGTCGACGTGCGCCGCGTAGCGGCTTGCCAGCGAATCCCCGCTGTCCCAGTACACGAGCGACTCGGGGTTCAGCCAGTACGTGTGGCGCGCCCGCTCGGCGATCGCCCCGAGGTGATGCTCGCGCGGGGGCCGGTTGTTGTTGCGGGCGTCGCCGAGGATCAGCACGGTGGCCTTGGGCCCGAGCTCTCCGGCGAAGCCCTCGCGGAAGGCCTCCAGCGCCGCCCCGTAGTTCGAGTTCGAGTCGATCCTCACGACCTTCGCCTCGCGGCGGAGGCGATCGGCCGCGTGCGCGAAGTCCTCGTGCTCGAAGAACCTCGTCACCTCGTCGACGGTGTCGACGAACGCGAACGAGCGGACGCGCTGGAACTCCGACGCGAGCGCGTGCACGAGCATCAGAGAGAAGCGGGAGAAGCTCGCGACCGAGCTCGAGACGTCGCAGAGAACGAACAGCTCGGGCCGGTGCGGGGGCCGCTTGCGGAAGAACGTCTCGACCGGCACACCTCCCGCCGACAGCGAATGTCGCACCGTCTGCCGCACGTCGAGCCGGCCGCGCCGGGCGCGTCGCCTCTTCATCGTCATCTTCGCCGCCAGCCGCCGCGCGAGCGGCCGTATCGCCCGCCGCAGCTCCGCCATCTCGTCCGCGGTCGCGGTCAGGAGGTCGAGGTCCTCGAGCACCGGCGGCACCGCGTACCGCGCCACGGCCTCCGGCCCCCGGCGCCGCACGACCCGCTTCCGGACCTCGGCCGCAACCGCGCCGCGGAACCGCCGGACGCGCTCGCCGAAGTCGTCCAGGAGGAGTCGCCGTTCCAGCGGCGAGAGCTCGGCGGCGTCGCGTTCGACCTGCGCCCGGAGCGCGTCGAGGTCGAGCGTCCGGAAGACCGGGTACTCGAAGAACAGGCTCCCCGACGGGCTGTTCTCGACCCGTCCCAGCGTCTCGACCGCGCGCACGGCAAGGCCTCCTAGGGCGGAGCCGTCGCCTGCGGTCAGCGCCTGCATCAGCGCGGCCCGCAGGTCCCCCGGAGAGACCGGGCCGGCGACGGCCGGCCTCTCCTGTAGCCCCGCTTCGAAGTACAGCGTGAACAACGCTTCAAACGCGCGGCGATGCGCGGGGCTCTTGACGAGCGTCGCGGCCAGCGCGCCCTTGAACGCAGCGCGGCTCTCGAACGGGACGAGGCCGAGAGACCGGGCGGCGTCGATGCCCTCGGCGGACGACACCGGCACGCCCGCGTCCCTCAGCGCGTGCGTGAACTCGAGCAGCCGGTCGAGCACGTCACTCCTGCGGGCCGGGATCCGCCGCCAGCCCGAGCTCGTCCGTCACCTTCTCCGCGTCGCTGCGGAACTTCACGAGGACCGACAGCGTCCTGCGGAGCGCGGCGCGGTCGAGCGTCGTGATGCTGAGCTCGAGCAACGTCTGCGCCCAGTCGAGGGTCTCCGAGATCGAAGGCGGCTTCTTCAGCTCGAGCGCGCGGATGCTGCGCACGAGCCGGACGACCGCGTCGGCGAGCGACTCGTTCAGGTCGGGGACGCGCCGCAGCACGATCGCCTTCTCGCGCTCGAGGTCCGGGTAGTCGAGGTACAGATAGAGGCAGCGCCGCTTCAGCGCCTCCGAGAGCTCCCGCACCGCGTTCGACGTCAGCACGACGAGCGGCGCGCCCGCGGACGTGACGGTGCCCATCTCCGGGATCGTCACCTGCCAGTCGGACAGGACCTCGAGGAGCAGCGCCTCCGCCTCCACGTCGAGCTTGTCGACCTCGTCGATCAGCAGCACGACCGGGACGCGCGACCGGAGCGCCTGCAGGACCGGGCGTTCGAGCAGGAACTCCTCCGAGAAGATGTCGTCGGACAGCTCGTCCCACCCCGCTCCCTGCCCCGCCTGTATCCGCAGGAGCTGCTTGCGGTAGTTCCACTCGTAGAGGACCTTCGTCTCGTCGACGCCCTCGTAGCACTGCAGGCGGATCAGGGGGAGACCCAGCGCCGCAGCCACCGACTTCGCCAGCTGCGTCTTGCCGGCTCCCGCGGGACCCTCGACGAGCAGGGGCTTGTCGAGGCGGCCGGCGAGGTAGACGACGGTCGCGAATCGACTCGTCGCAGAGATATCCCGCCGCCTCCAGGCGCGCGGCGGCGTCGGCGATGCCGGTGAAACGGGGTGAGCTCACGGGACCTCCGGATGCGGGTGCCCCCAGGTTACGGCCGGCCGCCGGGTCCGCCCGCCCGTGGGCCGCCGTACCGCCTGGGCAGACCTTCCAGCAAGGCAGGAATGGGCACGCCCGGAGCGAATCGAGTAAACGAAGCAACTCCGACGGATTCGAGGCCACAGCGTTGTCGAAGAAAGTGCTGCTCACCGCCCTCGTGCCGGCGCTGATCGCCGGCGTGTTCGGCGCGCCGGCCGCAGGCGAGACCCCGGGTCCGGGCGACCCCTACGCCTCCCAGCAGTGGGGGCTCACCCGGATCCAGGCGGACAAGGCCTGGCCGCTGGCGAGCGGGAGCGGCATAACGATCGCGGTGGTCGACACGGGCGTCGACCTCGGACACCCCGACCTCGCCCAGAAGATCGCGTCGTACGCCGACGCGGACTTCGTCGATGGTAAGGGCGACGCGGACGGAGCCCAGGACGCGGCCGGGCACGGCACGCACGTCGCCGGGATCGCGGCCGCGGTCACGAACAACGGCGTCGGGATCGCGGGTGTGGCGCCCGCTGCTGCGATCCTCCCCGTCCGGGTGCTCGACGAAAACGAGACCGGGACGACCGCGCGCGTGGCGGCCGGCATCCGTTACGCGGCCGACAAGGGAGCCCAGGTCGTCAACCTCTCGCTCTCGTACGACCCCGCCGGCCACGTCGACTCGATCACCGGGTCGATGCGGCCCGTCCACGACGCCGTCGCGTACGCGCTGTCGAAGGGCGCCGTCGTCGTCGCGTCCGCGGGCAACGACTCGCTGCCGGTGTGCGCGGAGCCCGCGGCCGTCAACGGCGTCGTCTGCGTCGGCGCGGTGGACCGCAGCGACCGTCCCGCGTACTACACGAACTTCGACTCCCGGCGCTCGAAGAGCTACCTCGTCGCGCCGGGAGGCGACCAGGCGATCTCCTGCGCGAACGACATCTTCTCGACGTATCTCAGGGGAGCCGAGCGGACGTGCTCGTCCGTCGACGGATACGAGTCGATGGCCGGCACGTCGATGGCCGCGCCGTTCGTCTCGGGGGTCGCCGCATTGCTGGCGGGCAAGGGGCTGAACGGCCCCGCGATCGTCGAGTGCCTGCTCGCGAAGACCGACGACCTCGGCCCCCCGGGCCGCGACCCCGTCTTCGGCTACGGCCGCGTCAACGCGCTGAAGGCCGTCTCCGGCTGCTAGTCGCAGCCCCGCCGAACACAGCTCAGCCCTTGACTACGGCGACCGGGCGCATCCGCGCCACGACCTTCGTCAGCCCCGCCCCCTCGCACGTCTCCACCACCTCGGAGACGTCCTTGTACGCGTACGGCGCCTCTTCGGAGAGAAGGCGCGCGTGGCTGGACGCGACGAGGATCCCCTCGGACTCGAGCCGGCGTTTGAGCTCGTTGCCGTCCATCTGCTTCTTCGCCTGCGTGCGGCTCATCGCGCGCCCCGCGCCGTGGCAGGTCGACGCGAACGAGTGCTCGGCCCCCAGCCCCGCGAGCACGTACGAGTACGTCCCCATGCTCCCGGGGATGATCACCGGCTGTCCCACCTCGGCGTAACGGTCGGGAATCTCCGGATGGCGGGGGCCGAACGCGCGCGTCGCTCCCTTGCGGTGGACGCACAGCTTGCGCGTCTTGCCGTCGACCGTATGCTCTTCGATCTTCGCCAGGTTGTGCGAGATGTCGTAGACGACCGACATCTCGAGAGAACGGGCGCTGCCGCCGAAGACCTCCTCGAACGACTCGCGCGTCGCGTCCGTCAGCAGGTGCCGGTTCGCGCGGGCGAAGTTGCCGGCCGCGTCCATCGCACCGAAGTAGCTCTCGGCGCGCGGGTGGTCCATCGGCACGCACGCGAGCTGCCGGTCGGGGACGTCGATGCCGAGCTCGGGCATCAGACGCACGATCGCCTGGAGGTGGTCGGTGCACGTCTGGTGGCCCAGCCCCCGCGACCCCGAGTGGATCATCACGACGACACCGCCCTCGAACAGTCCCATCGCCTCGGCGGAGCGCGCGTCCCTGATCTCGTCGACGACCTGGACCTCGAGGAAGTGGTTGCCGGCGCCCAGGCTCCCGAGCTGCGACCCGCCGCGCTCTTTCGCCCGCTCCGAGACGAGGTCCGGCCGCGCGCCCGGGAGCACGCCGCCGTCCTCGCACAGCTCCGCGTCCTCCTCCCATCCGATCCCGCGCGACAGCGGGTACTTGACGCCGTCGCCGAGGACGGCCTCCATCCCGCGGGCGTCGAGCTGGATGCGGCCCTTTCCGCCGACGCCGCGAGGGACGCGCCGGCCGAGCGTCCTCACGAGGTCGCGGACGACCGGCTTGGCCTCTTCCCACGTCACCGAGCTGCGGACGAGCCGTACGCCGCATCCGATGTCGAAGCCGACGCCGCCGGGGGACACCGCTCCGCCCGCCTCCGCGTCGGTTGCCGCGACGCCCCCGATCGGGAACCCGTAGCCCCAGTGGATGTCGGGCATCGCGAGCGACGCGCCGACGATGCCGGGGAGCGTAGCGACGTTGGCCACCTGCTCGATCGCGTTGTCGTCGACGGCCTTGCGGATCAAGCTTTCGGAGGCGAACACGCGGCCGGGCACCCGCATCCCAGCGGCCCATCCGATCGGGACCTCCCACACGAACTCGTCGAGCCTCTGGACCTCCATCCTGCCCCCCGTCGTCTGCTCGTTACACGTCTACGTAGACCGTCGCCGTCCACCCGGCCGGCGTCTCCTCGACCGCCAGCCGGTGGTAGGTGATCGCCTTCACCTGCGTCCCGCCCTCGTACGACTCCTCTTCACGCGGCCTTATCCCGATCGTGCCCGCGGCGCGCCCGAGGGTGACCTCCGACATCCGGAGCGACGTGACGACGGCGTCGCGCGAGTCGTGGACGTAGAGCACCTCTTCGAGCCAGTCGACCAGCAGCGCCCCGGCGTCCGCGGCTTCGACCTCGATCTCGACCGTCTCCCCGTCGCCCCCCGAGCCGGGCACCCACGTCCCGATGATTTCGAGCAAGCCGAGCGTCGCCTGCTCGAACACGCCCGAAAGGTCAACTGCCTCGGCTTTTATGCCGACATCTGCTGTGTGCTCCAGGATCTCGAACCGCGCCATGCCCCCAAGCGTGGCACAGAAGCAGGGGCGGCTTGATGGACCGTAGTGCCGCGACCGATGCCGCGCGCCGTCTGACGGAGAACGTCGAGCGCGTCATCAGGGGCAACCGGCGCGCGGTCGAGGCTGCCGCGACCGCGCTCTTCGCCGGGGGGCACCTGCTGATCGAGGACGTGCCCGGCGTCGGGAAGACGATGCTCGCGCGGAGCCTCGCCGCCTCGGTCGGCGGGACGTTCAAGCGGATCCAGGCGACGCCCGACCTGCTCCCTTCCGACGTCACGGGCACGACGGTCTTCGACCAGTCGAGGCACGCGTTCGAGTTCATCCCGGGGCCGATCTTCGCCAACGTCGTGCTCGTGGACGAGGTCAACCGGGCGACGCCCCGCGCCCAGTCGGCGCTCCTCGAGGCGATGGACGAGAAGGCGGTCACCGTCGACGGCACGCGTCACCCGCTGCCTCAGCCCCTGTTCGTCGTCGCCACACAGAACCCGTTGGAGCAACACGGGACGTTCCCGTTGCCGGAGGGCCAGCTCGATCGCTTCGCGCTCGCGATCGACATGGGCTACGTAGCGCCGGCGACCGAGAAGGAGATCATCGTCGCGCAGCTCCACGGCCATCCCATAGAAGAGCTGCGGCCCGTGCTGACGCCGGACGAGGTCATCGCGGTGCAGCACGCGGTGAGGGCGACGTACGTCTCGCAGCCCGTGCTGGACTTCGCGCTCGCGATCGTGACCGCGACGCGAGGGCATGCCGAGATCGCCCTCGGCGCCAGCCCCCGCGCGTCCGTCACGTTGATCAGGTGCGCGCAGGCACGGGCGCTGCTCAAGGGCCGCGAGTTCGTCGTCCCCGACGACGTCAAGGCGCTGGCGCTGGGGACGCTCGCCCACCGGATCGTGACGACCGGCGGGTTCGGGCAGGACCCCGTCCGGGGGCGCAAGCTCATGCGTTCGATCGTCGACTCCACGCCCGCGCCGGTCACCGACGGCGCGCACGCAGCCCCGGCTCCACCGGCTCCTCCGCGGGCCCACACCTTCTCGCGATGAACCGCCGGCCGACCACCAAGGCCGGGATCGTCGCTGCGGTCGGAGGCGTGCTCGTCGCGGTTGCGACGACCGCCCAGGCCGGGTGGCTCTTCGTGCTCGCGGCAGGGGTCCTCGGCCTCGCCGTGTCGGGGCTCGTCGTGTCCCACCGGCTCGCGGCCGCGGAGGTCGCTTTGTCGTTCCCCGCCCGCGCCCGCGTCGGCGAGGCCGTCCCCGTGCAGGTCCGCGTGCGCAGCGCGGGCAAGCGGCGTCTGCCGCTCCTGCGGGTCGAGGACGCGTTCCCCGCGTTCGACCCCGTCGCGGTGGCCTCGGAGCCGGTCGCGGCCGGCGACCGCGCGGCCGTCGAGCTGACGAGGATGGCGGTCAGGCGGGGGGTCTTCGACGAAGGCCCGGCCGTGCTGTCGACGGCCGCTCCCTTCGGCCTCACGCGCACGAAGCGCGCGACGTCGGTCCGGTCGCGCCTGATCGTGCACCCCGCGTGGACGGAGCTGTCGGGCTTCCCGCTGCCGGATACGCCGGCCGTGACCGCGGACGAGGCACTGGCCGTGACGAGGTCCGGACACGGTGAGGTGTTCGCCGGCGTCCGCGACTACCGCCCGGGAGACCAGCGCAGGTGGATCCACTGGCGCTCGACGGCGCGGACTGGACGGCTCGTCGTGAGGGAGCACGAGGAGCCGGCGCGCAGCCCCGTCGTGCTCGTCCTAGCGGGCGATCCTGCGGAGGGCCGCGCGCGGGTGTGGGAGACGCTCGTCGCCGCCGCGGCGTCGGTCGGTGTCCACGCGCTGCGCGAGGGACGACCGGTTCATTGCGTCTGCGCCGGGTCGGCCTACCCGCTCGACGACGCGACCGGCACCGCGCTCCTCGACTGGTGCGCGCGCGTCGCCGCGCCCGGAGCCACGGCCGTCGAAGGAGTCGGATCCGCCTTCGGCAGATGGGGGCGCAGGTGCTCGTTCGTCGTCTTCGGGCCGCCCGGCGCCGACGTCGAGGCCGCGGTGGCGGCGGCCCGGTTCCGCGGTGCCGGCGTGGCCGTCGTCTACGGGACGGAGGACGAGGACGCGCCGCGCGACGCGGCGGTAGCCGCGCGGGTCGTGCATCCGGGTGAGGAGCTGAGGGCGTGCCTGGATCGGTGATAGGCGTGCTGAAGCGGGCGAACGCTCCGCGGCCCCCCGAGGACTCGCTCGCGCTGCGCGGCGTCGTGCTCGGCGCGGTCATGACCGGGACCGTCGCGCTGGCGTCGGTCGGCGCGGTGTCGCCGGCGATGCTCACCGCGCTGCTGGTGGCGCTGCCGCTCGGTTACTGGGTGTCCCACGTCCGCCGGCACGCGCCGAGCTGGGGGATCAAGATCGGGCTGACCGTGGGGGCCGTGCTCGCGCTCGTGCGTTTCTTCGACGAGCTGCGCGCCGTCACCACACTCGACGAGGCGCGGTTCCCGCTCGCGACGCTGTTCCTCGCCGTCCAGGTGTTGCACGGGTTCGACCTTCCGGCGCGCAAGGATCTCAACTTCTCCCTGGGCTCGTCGCTCGCGTTGATGGCGGTCGCGGGAACGCTCTCGCAGGACATGACCTACGGGGTCTTCCTCCTCGTGTACTTCGCGTTCGTGATGGCGGCCCTGACGCTGTCGCATCGCTCGGAGCTGCGGGGTGCGACGGCCGCGTGGATGACACCCGAGCACGGCCGCACGCGGCCCCGCCTTTCGTGGCGCGAGGTCGCACGCGCCGCGGTCCCGGTCGCCCTCTGCGGGAGCGCGATCTTCATGCTGCTGCCGCAGTCGGTCGCGTCGCAGTACTTCTCGTTGCCGTTCTCGCTCGGGTCGGGGTTCGGCGTCGCGGCCTCAGACGGCGTGACGAACCCCGGGTTCGGCGGCGATCCCGCGTCGCGTTCCTCCGGCTCGTCGTACTACGGGTTCGACGACCGCATGGACCTGCGGGTGCGCGGTGACCTGCCGGACGACCTCGTGATGCGCGTACGCGCGTCGGCCCCCGCGATGTGGAAGGGCATCGTCTTCGGCGAGTACGACGGCGTGTCGTGGCAGGGGAGCGACGAGGACGCGTTCGACCTCACCGGCGAGTCGCCGCCGTACTCCTACCCCCCGGAGCTGCGCAGCCTCGGCCCCCGGGCGAACGTCACGCAGACTTACTACATCGAGGCGGAGCAGCCGAACGTGATCTTCGCCGCAGGGCAGCCCGACACGATCTGGTACGAGGGCGGTATCACGATCGACACGCTCGGGGCGGTGCGCACGCCGTCGACGCTGACCGCCGGCACCGTGTACAGCGTCGTCTCCACGCGCGGATCGGCGACGCCGGCGGAGCTGCGAGCGCTCCCGAAGGAACCGGTGCCCGACTCGATCCAGCCCTACCTCCAGCTCCCGGCGGCGCTGCCCGACCGGGTCGGCGCGCTCGCGCGCCGGATCACCCGCCGCGCGGCGACCGACTTCGACCGGGTCCGGGCGATCGAGGGCTATCTCCGGAGGAACTACGAGTATTCGCTCGACTCGCCCGTGCCGCCGGCGGGCCGCGACGCGGTCGACCATTTCCTGTTCGACACCGACGTCGGCTTCTGCGAGCAGTTCGCGTCCGCGACCGCGGTGATGCTCCGGACGATGGGCATCCCCGCGCGCGTCGTCGCCGGGTACGCGCCGGGCGTCCGCAACGCGTTCAGCGGCTATTTCGACGTCCGCGGCAGCGACGCCCACTCCTGGGTCGAGGTCTGGTTCCCGCGTTACGGCTGGTACGAGTTCGACCCGACGTTCGCGATCCCGCCCGCGCGGGCGGGGCTCACGAACAGCGTCCCGTTGCTGCGCGCGGTCGCGGCGCTCGTGAGCGCGCTGAAGGAGGCGGGGCCCGTGCTGAGGGCCGCCGTCGGCGCGGCGGCGTCGGTCGCGGTCGCCGTGATGCTGTGGCTCGCGTGGAGGG
>JALZFC010000058.1:0-9130 GCA_030861725.1 Actinomycetota bacterium
GAGAGGCCGGCACCGGCCCTCCGGTGGCGAGGCTCGGCGAGCTGCTCGGATGGGAGCCGCGTCCGCTGACCGTGAGGGACGCGCGGCGGTTCGCCCGCGACGTCGACCTGCCGGCCGCTCCGCGACTCGCTGCGGCGCCTTCCCGGCCCGCGGGCGTCGCGGCACGCGGGCTGCGCGCCTCGTACGGCGAGGAGACCGTCCTCAACGGCGTCGAAGTGACCGTCGGCCTCGGCGAGACCGTCGCTCTCGTCGGTCGCAACGGCGCGGGGAAGACGACGCTGCTGAGATGTCTCGCGGGGCTGCACCAACCGGAGGCCGGGACGGTCGTCGTGGCCGCGACCGGAGCGGCCCCCCGCCCCGGCAAGGACGTCGCCCTGTGCCCGCAGGCCCCCGACACCGTGCTGTTCTGCGAGACCGTCGCGGGCGAGGTCGCCGCCACGCTGCGGGCGTCCGCCACCCCCGCGGACCCGACCGGCGTGCTGCGCGAGGTCGGTATCGAGGACCTGGCGGAGCGGCATCCCCGCGATCTCTCCGCGGGACAGCGTCTCCTGGTCGCGACGGCCGCCATCGTCGCGACCGGAGCGCCAGTCCTCCTGCTCGACGAGCCGACGAGGGGCCTCGACGTCGAGAGCAAGAGTGTGCTCGCGTCGTATCTCCGGCGACGTGCGGAGGGGGGTCTCGCGACGATGTTCGCGACGCACGACGTCGAGCTCGTCGCCGAGGTGGCGGATCGCGTGGTGATGCTCGCCGGGGGCGACGTCGTCTCCGACGGCCCTCCGGATGAGGTGCTGGGGGACTCGTCGGTGTTCGCGCCGCAGACCGCGCGCGTGTTCGGCGCGTCGTGGCTGACGCCCGGCGGCGTCGCGGCCGCTCTGCACATGGCCGCCCGGCGGTGAGCGCTGCCGCACGCGGTCTCCCGCCGATCCTCACGCGCCGTGCGTCGCTCCCGCTGCTCGTCGCCGCCAACGTCGTGGGCGCGGCCGCGTTCGCGTGGCCGTTCGTCCTCCCGCGCGCCGTCGGCGGCGGCGCCGCCCACGGCATCGACGCGCCCTGGATCATGGCCGGCCTGCTGGTCTGCCTGGGCGGGCTGCTGTTCGTGCAGCTCGGCCGCGGCGGCATGGGCCCGAAGGCGGTCGCGCTGCTCGGGATACTCGCGGCCGCGATGGTCGCGCTGCGGCTGCCGGGCTTCGTCGCGGGGGCCTCGGCGATGTTCATCGTCGTGCTCGTCGCCGGCGCGTCGTTCGGCCCCTCGTTCGGCTTCGTCCTCGGCGCCGTAGGGACGTTCGCGTCGGGGTTACTCGTCGGCGGCGTCGGGCCGTGGCTCCCGTTCCAGATGATCGCGGTCGGGTGGGTCGGGATGGGTGCCGGCCTCGTACCGCGCGCGACGAGCTGGCCGGTGCGGATCGGCGCCCTCGCGCTCTACGGCTTCGTCGCGGGGTACGTCTTCGGCGCGGTCATGAACCTGTGGTTCTGGCCGTTCGGCAGCCGGGGGCTCGACGCGGGGTGGGCGCCTCAGCTCGGAGGGGCGGCGAACCTCCGGCGGTATCTCAGCTTCTATCTCCAGACCTCGTTCGCCTGGGACACCGCCCGCGCGGTCGGCAACGCGGCGCTCGTCGTCGTGCTGGGGCGGCCCCTGCTCGCGACCCTCGACCGTGCGGCCCGCCGACTGAGGGTGGAGGTACGGCCCGCGAACGCTCATACTGAGAGGTAGGAGCCGCCCGGGTGGCCGCGGCCCGGATACGGGCCGAGGAAAGTCGGGACTCCACAGGGCAGGACGCTGGGGAAATCCCAGGCGGGGCGACCCGCGGAAAGTGCAACAGAAAGCAAACCGCCCCCGGCGACGGGGGTAAGGGTGAAACGGTGAGGTAAGAGCTCACCAGCGTGCCGGGTGACCGGTGCGGCTAGGTAAACCCCGTCCGGAGCAAGGCCAAGCAGGGGGCACGGGCTGCCCGTCCACATTGCCCCCGGGTAGGCCGCAAGAGGCGAGCGGAGACGCTCGCCCCAGATGGATGGCCACCGCCTCGCAAGCGAGGTACAGAATCCCGCTTACAGGGCGGCTCCTGAGTATGGGGCCCCCGCCGGTTTTCCGGCGGGGGCCTCTCCACTGCTTCGGCCTGCCGAACCTCTTCCCGCGGCGGCCGAGTCGGGATAGCGTCTGCGAGAGTTCGCGGGGCGAGACCGAGGGGGTTCCGGCGTGAAGGCCGTGAAGACGATTGCGGCGCTGATCTTCGTCACCGCGTTCGGTGTCGTGCTCGTGCAGCCGGTCTTGAGAGCGGACGACGAGCCGGACCGGACGAACCGCCCGAACGGCACGGCGGCGGCCCCCTCGGAGGAGCCTCCCGCGGACGACGACGACGCGAACGATCTCGAAGACCCGCCGAAGTCGTTGATCGCGTTCGGCTATCCCGAGCGCTGCATGCGCAGGGTGCCACCGGACGCGACCGGGCTGGTAGCCGCGCGTCGTGGCTCGACCGTCTCGATCGGCCTGCCCGACGCGGGTCCCCTCGGCCGCTCCGGCGTCGAAGGCGACGCCGCGTGGAGCCCGTCGGGGCGGTTCCTCGCCGAGCGCGGCGGCCAGTTGCTCGACACCACCGGGGCGCCCGTCGCGACGATGTTCTTCCGCCCCGTCGCGTGGCAGTGGTCGCCGGTGGCCGACTGCGCGCTCGCGGTCACGGAAGCCGGCAACCTGACGTTCAGCATCGCCGGGACGAAGAAGCTCGGGATCCAGTTGCTGAACGCTCCCGTCGCCGCCTTCGAGCTGTCGCCGAACGGGCGGCGGCTGGCTCTGGTCCTCGAGGATGACGGGATGTGGATCGCCGACCTGCGCGACGGTGCCGTCCGGCGCGTCACACGGACCCACACGTCGTTGTTCGGCTGGTTCTCGAACCGCGCGCTCCTCTACTCGAAGTCGGCAGGATCGGGCAAGCTGCGTTACACGAGCGGCCGGGGGAAGCGACGCGTCGTTCGGGGCGCGTTCGCGAGCACGACGCTGTCGCAGTGCGAGGGCCGCACGTTGCTGACCGCGCTGGGGAGCGAGAGCGACGCGCCGCTGGCCGAGCTCGTCGCCCGCGATGGGAGGGTCAAGCGCATCGTCCTACCCGGCACCCCCGCGACGTACGCGGGTTTCTCGGGGGCCTCGTGCTCGCCCGACGGCGGGTTCATCGTTGCCTCGGCCCTCACGCAGGCCGGGGAGAAGGGCCCGTTGGTGCTCCTGCAGTCCGACGGCACGCTCGTGCGCCAGCTGATGCGCGGCCTGACGGCGAACCCCACGTGGACGTCGCAGGGCGTCCTGTTCGTGAAGTTCGGTGCCGCAGGCCGGGGCCGGCTCTGGTTCATCCCGCCGGACGGCGCGCCGGTGCCGACCGCCTACAAGGTCGGCGCGCCGAACCAGTACGACTGGGCGGCGCGTTAGGGGCGTTCTCTCCCCGAGCCCGCGCGTGAAAGGGTTGGGCTCTCCGACGGCGAGCACAGGAGGCGGCTGCATGAGCAAACAGGTCGTGGCTACCCCGAGCGCGCCCGCGGCGGTCGGTCCCTACTCGCAGGCGATCGTCTCGAACGGGCTCGTCTTCTGCTCCGGCCAGATCCCGCTCGATCCCTCGAGCGGCGAGCTCGTCGGCGGCACCATCGCCGACCAGACGCGCCGGTGCATGGAGAACCTCGCGGCGGTCCTCGACGCGGCGGGGACGAGCCTCGCGAATGCGGTCAAGGTCACGGGCTTCCTCACCGACATGGGCGACTTCGCCGAGTTCAACGAGGCCTACGGCGAGTTCTTCGGCGACGACCCCCCCGCGCGTGCGACGTTCGCCGTGGCGGCTCTGCCCAAGGGGGCCGAGGTAGAGGTCGAATGCATCGCACACGTGTGAGGCGCGGTGCCTGCGATCCCGAGACGCAGCTACTTCGTGGACTCCCCGACGATCTGGTCGCCGAAGCGGATCTGCACCTCCCGCTCCGGCGCACGTCCCTCGACCGGTTCCAGCCCCGCCTCCTGGGGAGTGTCCGCGTCGACCCGGTTCACGTAGCTCTCCATCCTGCTCATGAGGAAGAGCAGCCCGAAGATGATCAACGGCCACGTGACGAGGACCGCGCCGAGGAAGAGCTGGTAGGTGTTCATCGCCGACAGTCTGGCAGGAATCGATGCTGCTGAGCACGGATTTCGCGACTTCGCTCGACCGCGACCGGCTCGTCGACCGCCTCGGGCAGCTCGTGCGGACGCCGTCGGAGAACCCCCCCGGCGAGGAGGCCGCGGTGGCGTCGCTGACGTCCGCTCTGTGCAAGGACCTCGGCCTCGAGGTCGAGGAGCACGAGGTCGAGCCCGGCCGCCCCAGCGTCGTCGCGCGCTGGCGCGGCTCGGACGGCCCGACGCTCTGCTACTGCTCCCACATCGACGTGGTCCCCGCGGGCGACCCCGGGCTCTGGAGCCGCGACCCCTACTCGGGCGCGATCGAGGACGGCCGCATGCACGGCCGCGGATCGTCCGACGCGAAGGGCCCGTGCGCCGCGGCGCTGGAGGCCGTCGCGATACTGAAGAGCGCGGGATGGGAGCCGAAGGGAACGCTCGAGCTCGCGCTCGTCGCCGACGAGGAGACGATGGGCTTCAAGGGCGCCGGCCACCTCGTCGAGCGGGGTGTCCTCGACCCGGACGTCGCGATCGTCGGCGAGCCCACCTCTCTGCGCGTCGTACGGGCGCAGCGCGGCGCGTGCTGGTTCCGCCTTACGACGAAGGGGCTGGCAGGACACGGGTCGGCGCCGGAGCGCGGGATCAACGCGATCAAGCACATGGCCGAGATCGTGCTCCATCTCGAGGAAACGCTGCCGGACGTGTCGCACCCGTTGCTGGGGGGGCCGACGATCAGCGTCGGGACGATCCGGGGCGGCGAGAAGGTCAACATCATCCCGGCGGGTTGCATGGCCGAGGTGGATCGCCGCACGATCCCCGGAGAGACCAAGGAATCGGTCGTCGCAGGGATAGGGGAAGCGATCGAGCGAGCACGCAAGCGGTTCCCGGACATCGAGGCCGCGGTCGAGCCGGCGTTCTACGGCGAGCCGTTCGAGGTCGCCGCCGGCGCGCCCGTGGTGTCCGCGGCCGTCGGTGCGACGCGGACCGCGACCGGCGCGGACGTCGACGTCATCGGCTTCCGCGGCGCGTCCGACGCGCGCTTCTTGTTCGAGACCGGCTGCGACGTGATCGTGTGGGGGCCGGGTGACATCACGCTCGCGCACACGGCGCGTGAGTCGATCGACCTCGCGGAGCTCGCCAACGGCGCGCTCGCGTACGCGGGAGCGTTCGCGCAGCTGCTGGGGCCGGACGCATGACGGGATTTTCGTGGCCCCAGGTCCTCTCGCGGCTCCTCGCGGGCTCGTCGCTGACGGAGGAGGAAGCCGGCGCCTGCATGGAGGAGATCATGGAGGGAGCCGCGACGCCCGCCCAGATCGCCGGTTTCGTCGTCGCGCTGCGCGCGAAGGGGGAGTCGATCGACGAGGTCGCGGGTCTGGTCCGCACGATGCGCCGGTACGCGCAGAAGGTGTCGGCCGGGGACGACGTGCTCGACACGTGCGGCACCGGGGGGGACCGAAGCGGGACGTTCAACGTGTCGACGGCGGCCGCGCTCGTCTGCGCGGGGGCGGGTGTGAAGGTCGCGAAGCACGGCAACCGGGCCGCTTCGTCGCGCTGCGGCTCCGCCGACGTCCTCGAGGCCCTCGGCGTGAAGATCGACCTCCCACCGGAAGACGTCGAGGTGTGCATCGACCAGGCCGGCATCGGCTTCTGCTTCGCCCCCGTCTTCCATCCCGCGATGCGACACGCGGGGGCGCCGCGCCGCGAGCTCGGCGTCGCCACGATCTTCAACTTCCTCGGCCCGCTCACCAACCCCGCGGGGGCCACGCGCCAGGCGCTGGGCGTCTCCGACCCGAGGATGGTCGAGAAGATGGTCGAGACGCTGGGGAGGCTCGGCAGCAAGCACGTCCTCGCCTTCCACGGGGATAAAGGTCTGGACGAGCTTTCGACTTCGGGGCCGTCGCAGGTCTACGAGCTCACGGGCGGCGAGATCAGTCGCTGGACGATCGACCCGGAGGAGCTCGGGCTGCCGGTCGCGCCGCTCGAAGCCGTCGCGGGAGGGACGGCAGAGGAGAACGCCGCGACGATCCGGGCCGTCCTCGGCGGCGAGCCCGGGCCGAAGCGGGACATCGTGCTGCTGAATGCCGCCGCGGGGTTGGTGGCCGCGGACCGAGCGCAGGACATGGCCGCGGGGCTCTCTCTGGCGGCGGAGTCCGTGGATTCGGGCGAAGCGCCGAGGCGCCTGGACCTTCTCGTCGCCGCGTCGACGGGCGCCTGACGACGCCCGCACCCGTCTTGTCGGACCGCCTCCTTGTTCGTCAGACGTTTGTCTGACGAATCTCGAGTGGCTCCCAAACACAAGGTGCACGGCGGAGCTTGCACGGCTTCGCCGCGGTACGTCACAATCCCGGTCCATGAGACGGACTGCGTTCCTCCTCGCCGCTCTGCTCGTCGCCGCTCTCGGCGCGTGCGGAGGCGACGACGAGGATCCCGCGGCCGCCGCGACCTCGACGCCCGAGGCGACGGCCGCCCCCGCGCCGGCGAGCGAGGCGCCCGCGAGCGAGGCTCCCGCGAGCCAGGGACCGGCGTCCGCGGAGCCGAACCCGGGGCCGACCGCCGGGAAGGCCACTCCCGAGGAAGCCGCTCAGGCGTTCTACGCGGATTGGGGCGAGCTCGACAGCGTGTCTGCATCGGGATACGCGACGCAGGCGGCGATCGACGAGGCGTTCGGGCAGACGCGCGCGCAGGCCGAGTTCACCGATTGCCTCGAGGAGGACGACCACTTCAGCTGCTTCTTCTATTACGAGGGCGGCGGGCTCGGCATGACGGTCGTCGACAGCGACGCGTACGGGTTCATCGTCACCGACGTCAACTACGTAGCGGACTGACTCGCCCGAAGAAAGCGGAAGGCTGCGACTGCGGGCTGCGTTGAAGCACGGGATGGCCCCCACCCTGTCGCGCACGTTCGAGTCCTTGCGCGTCCGCAACTACCGCATGTTCTTCGCCGGCCAGGTCGTGTCGTGGACGGGGACGTGGATCCAGTGGGTGGCGCAGGGCTGGTTGGTCCTGCGCCTGACGCAGAGCGGGCTCGGCCTCGGTATCGTCACGGCGATCCAGTGGCTGCCGATCCTGTTGCTGGGAGCGTGGGCGGGCGTCGTGGCGGACCGGCTCGACAAGCGGAAGCTGCTGATCTTCACGAACGCGAGCGCAGCGATCCTGTCGCTCGTCCTCGGGCTGGTCACCGTCGCCGGCGTCGTCACGTTGTGGATGGTGATCGTCGACGCGCTCCTGCTCGGCGTCGTCACGGCTCTCGACAACCCGGCGCGCCAGACGTTCACGATGGAGATGGTCGGGCGCCAGCGCCTTGCGAATGCCGTCAGCTTGAACACGGCGACGTTCACGACGGCCCGCGTCGCCGGTCCGGCCGTGGCCGGCGTGATGATCTCGACCGTCGGCATCGGCCCCTGCTTCCTGCTCAACGCGGCGTCGTTCGTCCCCGTGACGATCGCGCTCGCGCTCATGAACCGGTCCGAGCTGCGTCCGAGCGAGCAGGTCGAGCGGCGGAAGGGCCAGGTGCGCGCGGGGCTTCGCTACGTCCGCTCGGTGCCGGTGCTGAGGACGCTGCTCACGATGATGGCGGTGATCGGGACGCTCCAGTACAACTTCGCCGTCCTGTTGCCGGTGCTCGCGAAGGAGACGTTCTCGGGCGACGCCGGGACGCTCGGCCTCATCGGCGCCGCGGTCGGGATCGGGATGTTCGCCGGGTCGATCGGCAACGCGGCCGTCGGCCGCTCCGACAGGACGGTCCTCCTCGGGGCCGGTTTAGCGCTCGGCGCGTTCACGATCGCGGCGGCGACCGCGCCGCCGCTCTGGCTCGCCGTCGTGTTGATGGTCCCGCTGGGGGCCGCGTCGATGGCGTTCCTCGCGACGATGAACTCGACG
Organism: Actinomycetota bacterium; assembly: GCA_030861725.1. Taxonomy (GTDB): domain Bacteria; phylum Actinomycetota; class CADDZG01; order CADDZG01; family WHSQ01; genus JALZEG01. The sequence continues at coordinate 7,997 of JALZFC010000058.1, forward strand.
CTGCAGCTGACGGCGGCCGACGACATGCGCGGCCGCGTCATGGCGATCTACTTCGTGCTGTTCCTCGGCTCGACGCCGATCGGAGCTCCCGTAGTGGGATGGCTGTCGGAGCAGTTCAGCCCCCGCGTCGCCCTGGCCTTCGGCGGCGTCGCCACGATCCTGGCGTGCGTCTACGGCCTCGCGAAGCTGCCGCAGCTGGGCGCCGAGAGGGCAAAGACCCGCGACGACTCAGAGCTTGCCGTAGCGGCGACGTCGGTCGGTGGGGGCCGATAGCGGGCAGGAATCCCCGGCCCTCTTAGCGAAACCCTTTCCCAGCAGGCCCGCGGCGGACGGGCCGGACACAGCCGGCTCCCGCACGGGAGTGACGCACGAGAAGGGGGCACCAGATGAAGAAGCTCTTGGGGGCGCTGGTAATCGGGCTGCTGGTCGCGGCCGCGGCTCTCCCCGCCGCTGCGAAGCCCGCGGCGAAACCGGTGGTCGTCTTCGAGGACGCCGCCGGCGACGCAGGGAACCAGGACGGCGGCCTTCCGGGCTTCTCCGAGGCGGGGTTCGACCTCGTCAAGGGCGAGGCTTCCCAGGCGGCCCCCGGCAAGGACGTGACCTTCGTCGTCACGCACGCCGCGATGGCGCCGACCGGCACGCCGGGTGAGGCGTTCCGTCTGATCTGGGGCATCGCCGTCGACGGCACGCAGTACGAGTTCACGGTGAAGAGCCTCGACGTCGGCGAGCCCGACGTCATCACGAGCGCGATGACGCAGACGCCGACCGGCACCGAGCGTATCGGCAAGGTCTACCAGGGCGTCGCGCGGCTCGAGGAGTGCGGCTTCATCAGCCTCGGCATCAACTGGTCGCAGTGCTCCGCGAAGGCGTACTACGAGGCGACGTTCGACCCCGCGACCAAGACCGTGACGTGGGCGGTCGACCTGAAGACGCTCGGCGCGAAGAAGGGCAGCACGATCGTGGGCGGCGGCGGGAGCCGCGCTACGACGGGCTGCATGATCTGCTGGGTCCCGCAGTACGCGGAGCGCTCGCTGACGCCGCACTCGATCATCGACTCGGCGGTCCAGTCGGGAACGTACAAGGTCCGCTAGACCGCAACGCTCTCAGGATCGTGGACGCGGCCCCCTCGGGGGC
>JALZFC010000058.1:9140-14541 GCA_030861725.1 Actinomycetota bacterium
CTCGGGGGCCGCGTCCCGCGACTGCGAACGAATCGACGACGCGGCCCCGCGCCGGCAGCGCCCAGGCCCCCTCGACGTGCAGCACCTCGGCGTCGGAGGCGTGGCGCCCCAGCCACGACGTCACCGCCCTCACCTCGCGCTGCGTCTCCGCCGTCAGCCACGACCCCACCGGCTTCCATCGCGCCATCGGGCGCAGCTCCGCCAGCAGCTCCTCGACCCCCCGCCCGTCCGCGTCGCACGCCGCCGCCAGCTGGCCCGCGACGAGCAGCGCGGCGCGGCCCCCGGCGCGCAGCAGGACCTCGTCCGCGTCGACCAGAGCCCGGGCCTCGATCGACCTCTCGATCCATCGCACGAGCGTGCGGGCGCGGTCTCGCAGCTCCGCGGCCTCTTCGAACCGCTCCTGCCGTGCCAGCCGGCGCATCTTGCCGGCGAGAGGTGAAGCGACGGCTCCGGGATCGCGGGTCAGCGCGTCCACGACGAGGCGCGCCTCGCTCTCGTGCGCCGCGCGGTCCGGACCAAGACACGTTCCCAGCGCCGAGAAGGCACACCCGCGGCACCGCTCCGGCGCCGCGCAGCGGTGCACGGCCGCGGCATCGCGCACGGTGTCGACGAGCACGCGCGCGAGCTTCAGCGACGGCAGGGGGCCTAGATACACGCTGCCGTCCTCGCGCGGCGACCGCGCCGGCGCGACGCGCGGCGGGCGGGCGGAGACCTTCACGTACCAGCTCGCCGACGACTTGCCCGCCCTGTTGTACGGGGGCATCTCCGACGCGATCGCACGCGCTTCCGCGACCTCGGCCTCCAGCGTCGACCGGTACGTCTCGAACGCTACGTCCTGCGTCTCGCGCAGCAGGTCGCGGATCTTGCGGCGAGGGTCTCCGTAGAAATAGGAACGGACGCGCGCCCGGAGGTCGGTCGCCTTGCCGACGTAGAGCGTCTGCCCGGTCGCACCGAGGAAGCGGTACACACCCGGCGACGCGGGCAGGCCCTCGGCGAGCTTGATCTTCCCGAACGTCCCGTCGATCCTGCTCGCCGACATCGCAAGCAGGTCCTCGAGCGTCGTCACGCCGTATCCCGCAGCCCGCTCGATCAGGTGATGGAGCACCTCGTTCGTCGCGAGCACGTCGGCGAACGCACGGTGGCACGGCCGGTTGGCGCAGCGCAGGTGGCGCGCGAGCGTCTCGAGCTTGTTGTTCCGTACCTCGCCAGCGAGGATCTTGCGCGCGAGCGTCGCGGTGTCGACGACGTCGTTCGCGAGCGGGGGATATCCCGCGCGAGACAGCGCGGCGTTGAGGAAGCCGACGTCGAACCGGGCGTTGTGCGCGACGAGGACGGAGTCGCGCACGAACTCGAGGAACGACGGGAGCACGGCGTCGATCGGAGGCGCGTCGACGAGCATCTCGTCGGTGATCCCCGTGAGCAGGCGGACGAACGCCGGGACGATCTCGTCGGGCTGCACGAGCGTCTGGAACGTCCCCTGGCGCTCGCCGAGGCGGACCTTCAGCGCCCCGATCTCGGTGATCCCGCATGCCGCAGGCGAGCCGCCGGTCGTCTCGAGGTCGACCACGCAGAACGTGACGCCGGCCAGCGGCCGCCCCATCTCCGCGAACGTCCGCTGCGCCGCCCTCATCCCGGAACAGTAGCGAACATACGTTCGATACCGCAAGCACCTCGCAGGCGTGAGGGGCCCGACCGCTAGCATTGGCGGCATGGCGCGCCAGATGGCCGGGAGGGGGTCGTCGATCCCCGCCGAGCAGCGGGTGATCGAGCAGGAGCAGACGCTCCAGACCGTGCGCGAGGAATCCGAGGTCGCGCACGCCCTGCTCGGTCTGTCCGGCGCGCTCGCGGACGTGAAGTCGGTCGAACAGACGATGGACCTCGCGGTGCGGCTCGTCCCGGACCTCCTGGGCGGCGACCGCTGCTTCGCAGCCACCTGGGACGCCGACAGCGGCCGCTTCGCCATCCACGCGCACTACGGCTACGACGAAGAGGGCGCGGCCGACCGGCAGAACCTGTCCGCGACCGAAGAGGGCCTGCCGCTGCTCCGGCGGGCGCTCGAGCAGCGGGCTCCGGTCGTCGTCCCGGACTGCTCGGCCGAGGAGCCCGTGGTGGCGCAGCGCGCGGCGGAGCGAGGGGTCGGCGCCTACATAGGGATGCCGCTCGTGCGGTGGGGCGAGGATCTCGGCGGCCTCGGGATCGAGTTCGCGCAGCCGCGCGACTTCACGACGAAGGACCAGGCGCTCGCGCGCGGGATCGCCCGGCAGCTCGCGACCGCGCTCACGAACGCGCGCCGGTTCAACCTCCTCGCGGACCTCCGCACGCTCGGGCTGAAGATCGGCTCGAAGCTGCGGCTTGCCGCGGTCGCGGAGGAGGTCGCCGCGGGGGCCGTCCAGCTCCTCTCCGCCGAGTCCGCCGTCCTCTACTTCCTCGACTCGACGCAGAGCAGCCTCGTCGCCTCCGGCCGCTACGGGCGACAGCCCCCGGCCCTCTCGGACGGGCTCGCTCGCCTCGACCTGAGGAGGGATCCATGGCGAGGCCTGCTCGCCGGCGAGATCGTCTTCGTCCCCGACCTCGGCGAGCACCTCGGCGAGGGCTCCGCGGGGGTCTCCGCCGTCGCCGCCGCGATCCAGCGCGCCCAGCCCCCGATGACGGGCGCGGTCGTCCTGTTCTTCTCGTCCCCGCCGCCCGTGGGCCAGGACGAGAAGGAGGCGCTCCAGGTCCTCGCCGCGCAGGCCGCGACCGCGATCGAGAACGCGCAGCGGTTCGAACGCCAGCGGAGCGTCGCGCGCAGCCTCCAGGAGGGGCTCCTCGCGACCGAGATGCCGGAGATGCCCGGCTACGGCTCGGCCGCCGTGTACGAGCCGGCGAGCGGCGAGGCCGATATCGGCGGCGACTTCTTCGACGTGTTCGACCTGAGCGACGGGTCGTTCGCGATCGTCGTCGGGGACGTATCGGGGAAGGGGGCCGAGGCCGCCGCGTACACGGCGATGGCGAAGTACATGCTCCGCGCGTTCGCGATCCGCAACGCGCAGCCGTCTTCGGTCCTCTACCACCTCAACAACGCGCTGGTCACGGGCTTCGGCGAGGACCGGTTCGCGACGCTCATGTACGCGCTGTTCGACCCCGAGGCACGCAAGCTCACGATCGCGGTCGGAGGCCATCCGCCCCCGCTCATCTACCGAGCGTCCACGAACGAGGTCGAAGGCGTCGGCATGCACGGGAGCATCGTCGGCGCGTTCCCGGACCAGGCTTTCGACCAGGGGACGTTCGTGCTCGGCCCCCGGGACGTCATGCTCGCGTTCACCGACGGGCTGGTCGAGGCGAGGCGCGGCAGCGAGCTCTACGGCCGCGAGCGCGTCGAGGAGTCGCTGGCGCGACATGCAGCGAGCGCGTCGGCCGAGGAAATAACGCAGCACGTGTTCGAGGACGCGAAGGCCTTCGGCGACATCAACGACGACACCGTCGTGTTCGCCCTCGTCTGTGCGGACGACGGCAGCTCGTGAGCTACCGCTGCGACGCCTGCGGCAACAAGACCCGTTTCGACGTGGTCGAGACGAAGAGGCTGCGGAGCTTCGTCCACTTCACGCTCGGCGGCGACGCGACGGTGGAAGAGGAGGAGGTCCTCGAGCGCCGGGTCGAGAAGGTCGTGTGCCGGTGGTGCGGCTCGAGCGACCAGATCGTCGAGGTTCCGCCGGCGGGTGCGGAGGCCGCGGGATCCACCGCGTGAGCGGCGCGCTCGAGGGCCTGCGCGTCCTGGACCTGACGAGACTGCTGCCGGGGGGCTACGCGACTCTCCTGCTCGCCGACCTCGGGGCCGACGTCGTCAAGGTCGAGGAGCCCGGCAGGGGCGACTACATCCGGCTGATGCCGCCTCCGGCAGGCGCGCTGTCGAGCGGCCACGTCGCTCTCAACCGCAACAAGCGCTCGCTCACGTTGAACCTGAAGACCGACGAGGGCCGCGCGGTCTTCAAGGAGATCGTCCCGTCGTTCGACGTCGTCGTCGAGTCGTTCAGGCCGGGCGTGATGGACCGTCTCGCTGTCGGCTGGACGGCGTTGCGCGCGCTCCACCCCCGGCTGGTCTACTGCGCGATCACCGGCTACGGGCAGGACGGGCCGCGCGCGCACGCCGCGGGACACGACATCGACTACGTCGCCTACGCGGGAGTGCTCGGGATGACGGGCGAGCGCGGCGGACGGCCGGTCGTCCCCGCGGTCCAGGTCGGCGACCTCGCCGGCGGCGCGATGTCTGCCGTGATCGCGATCCTCGCCGCGCTGCGCAAGCGTGACGCGACCGGCGAGGGGGAGCTCTGCGACGTGTCGATGACCGACGGCGTCGTGTCGTGGCTCTCGATCCACGCGGCTTCGTTCTTCGCGACGGGCGAGATCCCGCGCCGCGGGGAGATGCACCTCTCCGGTGGGTACCCCTGCTACCGCGTCTATCCGGCTGCCGACGGATGGCTCGCGGTGGGCGCGCTGGAGCCGCACTTCTGGACCGCGCTGTGCGACGCGCTCGGACGTCCCGACCTTGCGGAGGACGGCTTCGCCACCGGCGAACGCGGCGACGCGGTCGTGGCCGAGCTCGAGGCGCTCTTCGCCGCGCGCACGCGAGCTGAGTGGATGCAACACCTCGAGCGTGCCGACGCGTGCGTCGCCCCGGTCAACGACCTCGCCGAGACCTTCGCCGACGAGCAGGTCGTGCACCGCGGGATGGTCGTCGAGGCGCCGCTCGCGGACGGCACGCCGTGGCGACACGTCGCGGGCCCGGTGAGGCTCGCGTCGGCTCCCGCCGACGTGACCCGGCTACCGCCGCCCGGCCTCGGCGAGCACACGGAAGAGGTGCTGCTGGCGGCGGGGCTCGACGAGGAGCGCGTGCGGCGTCTGCGCGCGTCGGGCGTGGTCTGAGGTGGCGCTTCCGGAGGCCGTGGTCCCGTTGCTCGTGAAGGGGCTCGGTGCGTACATGCGGACGGTCCCGGTCCTGGACCTCCCTCCCGAGGTGCGGCGGCTGCGCAACTTCCACCAGAAGATGCTTCTGTCGCACGCGAGCGAGATCGTCGCGCTCCTCGACGACGCGAACACGCGCACGCTCGTCCTGCAGTGGCTGGACGACGAGACGCAGTCACTGCCGAAGAGACAGGCGCAGGCGCTGCGGCTCGCGGCGGAGCGCGCGGACGGATGGGAGGAGGCGCTGGCAGGCCTCGCCGGCCCTGCGCGGGAGAACGCCGAGCCGGATCGGGCGGAGCGGTTGCGCGACTCGCTCCGGCGCGAGTCCGAGAAGGCCGCGGCCGCGAAGGAGGAGGCGCGGCGCGTGAAGGAGTCGTCGCGCAAGTCGCTGGAGGACGAGCGCGGGACGGCGAAGGAGCTGCGCAAGGAGCTGCAGTCGGCACGCAGCGAGGCCGCGGCG
>JALZFC010000020.1 GCA_030861725.1 Actinomycetota bacterium
CCCCATGCCAGACCCATCGCGGCCGCCCACGCGGGGGACGCGCCCGCGTCGGGTCCCCCCGTAAGCCCTGCTGCGAGCGCGCAGAGCGCCGCGAACGACGCCCCCACGGAACCAACCTGGAGCGCCCGGGAGCCGCCGCCGCGGGTACGTCGTCGGGTCGCCGCTGTGATCGCCCACACCGCGGCCACGGCTCCCGTCAGAGGCGCGGCGTTGCCCGTGACCTCTCCGGACCTCAACGGGACGCGCAACCCCGCGAGGCCGAGCCTCACGGAGTGGGCAAGGGCCTCGCCCGGGGACGCGATCGAGAGCACGTCGGGGAGGAGCAGGTCCGTGCCGGCGGTGACGACGGCGCCCACGGTGACGGTGGCGAGCAGACCGAACGCGGCGACGCCTGCGGCGGCCGCGCAGCTCCGCGCGGCCGCGTCCGCCGAAGTGGTCATCGGGTCTCCCACGCCGCGCTCCGGCTGCCCGGCGTCGCTGCGCGCGCTACGCGGAGACGCTGATCGTCCCGAACATCCCCGCGTCGTAGTGGCCCGCGACGTGACAGCCGTAGAGCACCTCGCCTTCCGACGGGAACGTCCACGTGAGCTCCTCAGTGTCGCCCGGTGCGACCGTCACCGCGTTCCCCTCGTGATGCATCGCGCCGGAGGACATCTCCTCTTCGTGCGCGTCCTGGTACGCCCGGTCGCCGAGGACGAACTCGTGCACGATGTCGCCGTCGTTCGAGACGACGAACGTGACGGTCTCGCCCACGTTCAGCTCCACCTCGTCCGGGTCGAACCGGAACGGGTCGCCCGCCTCGACCTCGACCGTCCGCGTGGCTTCCTCCGGATCGCCCGGGGAGCCGAACGCGAAGCTCCCGGCCGCCGGCGCGTCGTGAGCGTGGTCGTGGGCGTGGGCGTGGTCGTCCGCCCCCTCGCCTTCTCCGCCACAGGCGGCGAGCAATAGCGCGGCCGCGGCGGCGGCCAGGCGGGTGGACCGGCCGTGGCCCTGGAGCGCTCGCATGCCGAGGAAGTTACCAGCGGCGGGGCGGCAAGCCGGAGCACGCAGGCGCGTCCGGCCGCAGGGCCCCCAACTGCGCGCGCCGGGTCCCGACTTCGTTTACGATTTTCTTTACGCTCTTTTATGGTTTGCTTAACCGGGTCAAGGAGGCCGGAGGATTCTTCAGGTGGACGAGCTCGTTCTGACGCCGCACACCGTCGTCGCGCGGTGGACCAACTCCGCGCTCGTCGTGCACGCGTCCGGCCAGGAGGGCGGCATCACGAACGTCGCGATCGACCGGCGTCCGGGGCTGTGGCCGCCGGAGTTCCAGGTCACAGGGCATATGGCGCCGTTCGCAGGGCTGTTCCCGTACGGCGTCACCTGCGCCTTCGAGCTGTCCGAGCGACCCGAGGAGATCGTCATCGTCACGGGCGATGGAACGCAGAAGGTGCCCGTGGCGTAGATCCCGCTGGCGCGGGGCCGGGACACCCGCCCGCCCGCGGCCCCCACGGCCCCGCGCCAGCGGTACCTCTCCCGACTCGGCGCCGCCGCGCCGCTGTCGAGACGGGCGGGCGTGCCGCGTGATGCAGCCCGCTTCCCGCCGGCGGGCGCGTGCCGCAATATGGCGGCCATGACAGAGGGGCTGGGGCACGGCTGGAAGATCGGGCACTGGACCGACCCCGACGCCCGTACGGGGTGCACCGTCGTCCTCCCGCCCCGCGGGAACGTCTGCTCCTGCGACATCCGCGGATCGTCGCCGAGCAGCAGAGAGCTGACCCTGCTCGACTCGGACCGGCGCCTCACCGAGGTCCACGCGGTCCTCCTCACCGGCGGGAGCGCGTTCGGCCTCGCCGCCGCCGACGGCGTCGTCTCGTGGCTCGCGGAGCACGGGATCGGTTACGAGACCCGGGTCACCCCGGTCCCCATCGTCCCGGCCGCGGTCGTGTTCGACCTCGGCGCCGGGCGGCACGACGTGCGCCCCGGCCCTGAGCAGGGCCGGCTGGCGTGCGAGGCCGCCGTCGAGGGGGCGCCCGCGACCGGCCCCGTCGGAGCCGGAGCCGGGACGACCGTCGGGAAGTGGGCAGGACTCGAGCACGCGGTCCCCGCGGGGTTCGGCTTCGGCGTCGCCTCGGAGGACGGGGCACGCGCTGCGGCCGCTGCGGTGGTCAACGCCGTCGGCGACGTGCTCGGCCCGGACGGATCCGTGCTCGCAGGATCGACCGCCCCGCCCGGAACCCGCCGGTTCATGCCCCGCCCCGCGACGCCACTCCCCGTCAACACGGTCCTCGCCGTGGTGGCGGTCGAGGGGACGTTCGACAAGCGCGAGGTGCGCTGGCTCGCGAGCCGCGGCTCCGACGGGATCACGGTCTCCGTCCGCCCCGCCCACACGCGCTACGACGGCGACGTCGTCTTCGCGCTGGCGGCGCCCGCGCCGGCGGACGCACCCCCGGCCGAGCTCGACCTCCTCGGCGCCCTCGCGACCGACGCCGTCGCCGCCGCGGTCCGCGCCGCGGTGACGCCGGCGGACGATCAGGCCGCGACGCGCGTGAGGTAGTCGTCGGCGATGTCGACGAGATCCGCAACCAGCTCGGCCGCCGGCTCGAACCCGTCTTGCGCGAGCCGGTCGCGCAACCCCGCGAGGGTCCCCGCCAGCAAGACCACCACGAGGTCCCCGAGATCCGGGATCCGCGGAGGTTCCGCCGTCACGACCGCGTCGTCCGGGACGCCGCTCACTCGGCCCCCTTCTTCTTCCGGCGGGTCATCACGTCGCGGTGCTCGGCCCAGTAATGGCGCCTGACCGCGGGGCCGTGGCTCCATCCCTCGGGGACTTCGATCGTCTTGCCGCAAGCGCGGCACCGGGGCCCCGGGCGCGCGCCCGCGCTCGTTTTCCGGGACTGCGGAGCTGCCATGTCGCTCACCTCCTGGCCCGGGAGTGCGGCTCGAGGAAGACGATAGGGAGGGCGTGTGACAGAAACGGCGCCGTGCGTTATCCAGACGCCGTGCGAACCCCGAGCGAGGTGAGGCCGCCGTGCGGGCGTTGACGATCGACGGGTACGGGATGGACAACGTCGCGGTCGGGGACGTGCCGCGTCCGGAGCCCGGCCCGGGCGAGGTGACGGTCTCGGTGAGGGCCGCGGCGTTCAACCACCTCGACCTGTGGACGCTGCGGGGGGCGCTCGAGATCGAGCACCGCTTCCCGCACGTGCTCGGAGCCGACGGCGCCGGCGTCGTCGAGGCCGCTGGAGAGGGCGTGGCGCGCGGGTTCCGCCCGGGCGACCGCGTGCTCGTCAACCCCGCGCTGTCCTGCGGGAGCTGCGAGCGCTGCCGCGCCGGCGAGCAGTCGGAGTGCGCGGACTTCCGCATGCTCGGCGAGCACGAGCCGGGGACGTTCGCAGAGGTCGTCAGGGTCCCCGCCGGCAACGTCTTCCCGATACCCGGGCACCTGGACTTCACGCAGGCCGCCGCGCTCGGCGTGACGTTCATCACGGCGTACCGGATGCTGTTCACGCGCGGCGCGATGCGTCCCGGTGAGTGGGTCCTCGTGACCGGGATCGGGGGCGGCCTTGCGCTCTCGTTGTTCCAGCTCGCGCGGCTCACGGCCGGGAAGGTGATCGTGACGTCGTCGAGCGCGGAGAAGCTCCGGCGAGCGGCCGAGCTCGGTGCCGACGGCGGCGTCAACTACCGGGAGGAGGACGTGGGCCGCGCCGTGCGGGGGCTCACCGGCAAGCGCGGTGTGGACCTCGCCGTCGACTCGGCCGCCGGGCCGTCGCTCGACGGCGCGCTGCGCGCCCTCCGCAAGGGCGGGCGGGTCGTGATCGCCGGCGCGACGGCGGGGACGAACCCGGAGCTCGACGTACGGCGGCTCTTCTGGAACCAGCTGTCCGTCCTCGGCTCGACGATGGGCTCGGTACGCGACGTGTCGGACATGCTGCGTCTCGTCGCCGGGACGAAGCTGCGTCCGGTGGTCGACCGCGTCGTGCCGTTCGAGGAGGCCCCCGCGGCGCTCCGGCGCCTCGAGGAAGGCGGCCAGTTCGGCAAGATCGTCGTCGAGGTCGGCGGGGGCTGAGTCGCGCCCTCGGGGATCGCCCACGACCTCCAGCGACGGTCCCCGCGTCCCCCGGACGCGGACGCTCCGACAGGACCACCACCGCACCCAGGACGACGCCAACCACGAGACCTTCCATGGCGTTGACCGTAACGACGGGGTGTGACATGTTTCCCGACTCCCTATCCTGGAGGACTGGTGGGCAGCTCCTCGATCCGGCCGGTGACGGCCGGGCTTCTCGCGTTGGTCGTCGGTGCGTCGCTGCTCGCGGCGTTCCCGTCCGCGCGGGCCCAGCCCCCGCCCGATTGCGCGGGGGCGGACGAGCCCGAGGAGTTCGGCCCGACCGACATGACGGCGACATCGGGGAACCAGTCGCTGTCGGCGGGGTTCAACGAGAAGGCCACGGTCACGGTCCTGAAGTGGCCCTCGCCGTCGTTCTACGACCAGGTCAAGTACCGGACGGTCGACCGGGGCGAGCCGCGGCTGGGGGCGCTCCCGAACGAAGGGGCCCTCCTCGGGCTCGCATGGCGCGCGCCGTCGGCGCGCAAGTGGCAGTTCGAATGGTTGCGGCAGTGGCCGTCCTCGCAGCGGTGGGCGGACGACGACGGCGATGTGGTGGTGACGTCCTTCCGGCGCCCGGCCCTCGGCCTCAAGGTGACCGTTAGGGACGTCGTCGCGCACTACCAGGACGTCCTGCTCCGCCAGGTGACGGTCGCGCGGACGCCGAAGTCGCGCGTCGGCGTCGTCCGCGTCGTCGGGTTCGCCAACTTCAACCCGGTCTTCGGCAAGACGCCGCAGTCCCCTCACCAGGACTGGTGCACGGAGGAGGACAACGACGACGGCGCCTCCTACGAGAAGGAAGCCGACGCGATCGTCCACGCGCGTTCCGGGACCGACGAGTCGACGCAAGCGCCGTCGGGGGCCGCACTCGCGATGGGCTTCTTCGGCCGCTCCGAAGGCCATCAGGTAGGAGCGGACACCTACCAGGGAGCCACCGGCAGGAGCGCGTACGACGACGCGAAGGACGGGAAGCTGCGCGGCGACAAGGCGGCGACCGGACAGGCCGACACCGCGCTTCTCGACCAGCTCTCGCTGTCGCGGAGGCGAAGTGCCACGACGACGCTCGCGATCGCCGCCGCGTTCACGTCCGAGGAGGCGCTGTCGCTGCTCGAGGACGCGCGCGAGCGGCCACCGAAGCGGGTCGTCGCGGCGAAGACGCGCTGGTGGCGATCGTGGCTGTCGCGGGCGAAGCTTCCGAAGGACGCGCCGCGGGCCGTCGTCGCGGTCGCGAAGAGGTCGTTGATCGTGATGCGTCAGGCGACCGACCCCGCTCCCCGGGACGGCAGCCAGGGCGGGCTCGTCGTCGCGTCGATCGCGACGCAGCCCCCGCTGGGCCTCGACTGGATAAGGAACGGCGCGTACGTGAACCGCGCGCTGCACGCCGCGGGTCATGCAGAGATGGTGCGTGCTCACAACGTGCGGTACGGAGAGTTGCAGATCTCCACGACCAGCAGGCCGCGCGGCGCCTCGAGCGCGACACCGGCCGGGAACTGGGCGCAGAACTACTACGCCGACGGTGTCGTCGGTGGGCCGATCCCCTACGAGGTCGACGAGACCGGGCTCGGCATCTGGACGCTGTACGACCACTACGACCTGACCGGTGACCGCGCGTACCTGACGCGGCGGGACGTCTACGAAGCGATCCAGCGGGCCGCGCAGTACCTCACCGACGTCTGCAGAGACCCGACGAACGGGCTGCAGTGCCTCGCGTCGGAGCGGGACAACCCCACGGCGACGCAGACGCTCGTGGGGGCAGAGGCGGTGTGGCTCGGACTCCGTGCTGCCGCGGACGCAGCCCGAGTGCTCGGCACCGTCGACTCGAAGGCGAACGCGGAACGATGGTCGGCACGCCGGGAGGAGCTGGGCGCGGCGATCCGCACCCAATTCTTCGACGAGAGCTGCACGTGCTACACGACCGATGCCGACATAGGCGGCACGCTGCTGTGGCCGGTCCACTTCCTCCGGTACGGGTCGGAGCAGGCGGAGTCCCAGGCGGAGGTCAACTTCCGGTACGTGTCGCGCGCGCTGCGGGGGCAGCGCGAGCAGGGGGGCCGGGAGGTGAAGGCGCTGCTGGGCAACGCGTACGCGTGGGCCGGCAGCCCCCGCGACCTGCGCCGCGTCCGGCGGGGGCTCTCGTGGGTCGCGCGGGTCCCGGCGTCAGCGGGGACCCACGTCCTCGGCGAGGAGTGGATCACGATCAAGGGGACGATCGTGCCGGTCTCGGGCCAGCCGCACGTGCCGACGCACGCGCAGTTCTACCTCGCCGCGCTGAAGGCGTTCGGCTCCGAGCGTTACTCGTTCAGGTAGCGCCGGCTCGTCCAGTCTGTGGTCCCGCCGAGGCGGCCCCTCCAGTCTGTGGTCCCACCGAGGCGGCCCCACCAGTCTGTGGTCCCGCCGAGCCGGCCCCTCCAGTCTGTGGTCCCGCCGAGCCGGCCCCACGTGGCGTGCCGGAGGACGCTTAGGACGCGGCCACCTCGAAGACGAGCTCGATGCCGTCCGGATCGCGGACGACGAGCGACCGCCCGGCCTCACCCTCGGTGGCGCGCCCGTGCTCCGCGAGGCGCAGCCGCACCCGCTCGAGCGCGTCCGCGTCCGTGACGACGAAGACGACGCGGTCGAGGCCCGCGTGGTCGCGGCCCGCGGGCGCCGAGCCGCGCGATTGCCACGAGTTCGCCCCGACGTTGTGGTGGTAGCCGTTGGAGGAGAAGAAGCCGGCCTCGGCCCCCATGCGCGCCGTCAGGTCGAGCCCCAGCTCGCCGGAGTAGAAGGCGACCGTCCGCTCCACGTCGGACACCTGGAGATGGACGTGCCCCATGTCGGTCCCCGCCGGCGCGGGTCCCCCGACCGCCGCCCCGCCGCGGCCGTCCGCGAGGAGGCCCTGCAGGTCTACGGGAAGCGTCACCATCGGCACGAGAGCGCCTCCGGCCGGAGGAGGCCATTCCTCGACGGGGCGGTCGTAGTAGAGCTCGACGCCGTTCCCGTCGGGGTCCGAGACGTAGAGAGCCTCGCTCACCGCGTGGTCACCGGCTCCGATCGGGAGGCCGGCACCGGCGAGACGCGCGAGGGCGTCGCCGAGCGCGGCGCGGCCGGGGAACCGGATGGCGATGTGGAAGAGGCCTGTGGCGCGTGGGTCGGCGGCCTGCGTGACGCCGGAGGAGGCAAGCGTCAGCAACGCCGCGCCCCCGGGAGCCGCGAGCGCGGCCCGATCCGGACCCTGCTCGGTCACCCGGAGGCCGACCACGTCGCGGTAGAAGCGGAGCGACGCCTCGACGTCGCGCACGCGCAGATCCACTCGCTCGATCCCCGCGATGAGGGTGCTCCTCACCAGGGAGGTGCGCTCGTCGACGGCAGTCATCTCGTCCTCCGTGGGCTCGTGGCTACGCACGATGCAACGAGAAGCGCGGCCCCCGCATTTCCGGCCGGGGCCGCTAGTCCAGCCCCTCCGTCTCGAACGAGTGGAATACCTTGCCCTCGTCCGGCACCGCCTTCACCGTCAGCTCGTCCGCGGTCGCCGTGACGTACAGGAAGTGGTGGCGCGCGACGCACTTCGCGCTGAACGGCTGGTCGGTGCAGCCGTAGAGCCCCGCTCCCCCGCCGCCGGTGACGACGTAACGGATGCCCTTGAGGGGCTTCGTCGCCGCGTAGATGTGGTCGTGGCCCTGCAGCACGAGGTCGACGCCGCGCTTGCGGAACAGCCGCGGGAGCTTCGGCCGGAACCCCGGCTCCGACCCGTGAGCGTCGCCCGGCGAATACACCGGGTGGTGCATCGACACGATCGTCCACGCGTCGCCGGCGCGCGCGCGCGTGGCGCGGCGCAGGAACTCCATGTTCACGCTGTTCGAGTCGATCATCACAAAGCGGACGCCCCCGGTCCTCACGACGTAGTTGCGCTTGGGCATGCCGAAGCCCTCGTCCTCGATCTCCGGCCGCCCGTTGTCGGTCTTGACGTCGTGGTTCCCGAGCACCGCGTGGAACGAGACGCCGTTCTCCATCAGGCACTCGTACGGCTCGTAGAACTCCTCCTGGAAGAGGTCCGGGTCGCCGTCGGGGTAGACGTTGTCGCCGGTCGTGAGCACGAGGTCGAAGCCGTGGTTCTCACGCCACGAGCACATCCTCCCGGCGACGTCGTACTGGTCGGCCTCGCCCGTCCCGAAGTCGCCGATCACCGCGAACGAGAACGTTTCCGGCTCCTCGCCAGGGGAGCCCGGAGGGATCGTGATCGACGGCAGCGTTCCGGGCGAGGTCGACTGCGCTGCGGCCGCGCCGTCGGCGCAGCAGCCGTCCTGCGCCGCCGGCTCGGACTCCGCGCACGACGCCGCGCCCACGCACAACAGCGCGCACGCGACGAGTCTCAGTACGGATCGTCCGGCCACCGGTCCTCCTTCACGAGCGGCACGAAGCGTGCGGGCGCGATCAGCCGCACCGCCTCCAGCTCGCCGCCTCTCTTCACGTAGAGCGTCACTTCGTCGCTCCCTCTCCTCTTGACGGGGATGACGAGGCGCCCGCCGTCGACGAGCTGCCTCACGTATGCGTCCGGGACCTCCGTCGCCGCGGCCGCGACGACGATCCCGTCGAACGGCGCCCGCTCCGGACATCCTTTCCACCCGTCACCGACGAACACGTGCGTGTTTTGGATCCCTGCGGCGGCGAGATTCCTGCGCGCCTCCTCCGCGAGCGACTCCCACCGCTCGATCGAGACGACCTCCTCGCACAGCTTCGCGAGCAGCGCGGTCTGGTACCCGAAGCCGGTTCCCACCTCCAGCACGCGGTCACCGGGCCGGAGGTCGAGCGCCTCGATCATGCGCGCTATCAGGGACGGCTGCGAGGTCGTCTGGCCCTCCGGGATCGGCACCGGGCGGTCGCCGTAGACGTCGACGGTTCCCGGTGGGACGAAGCCGGCGCGGTCGACCTCGCCGAACGCGTCGGCGACCCGTCCCGGACCGATGTCCCGGCGGACGAGGCGGGCGAGCGCGGCGCTACTCTTCGGCACGGCTCGGGTGGGGAGCGGAAGGTACGATCGCCGCATGTCGCAATTCGAGCGCCTCAGCGTCCTGGACGAGCTGTTCCTCCACCTCGAGGGCCCCGACAGCCACATGCACGTCGGCGGCGCCGCGATCTTCGAGGGGCCGCCGCCGGACTACGAAGAGGTGCTCGACATGATCCGGCGGCGGCTCCAGATGGTGCCGCGCTTCCGCCAGAAGCTCATGACCGTGCCGTTCGGCGTCGGGCGCCCGGTGTGGGTCGACGACACGCACTTCAACCTGGAATACCACGTGCGGCACACGGCTCTCCCGCATCCCGGCGACGACTCGAAGTTCCGGCGGCTCACGGCGCGGATCATGTCCCAGCAGCTCGACCGGACGAAGCCCCTGTGGGAGATCTGGGTCGCCGAGGGCCTCACGAACGACCGCTTCGCGCTGATCTCGAAGACGCATCACTGCCTCGTCGACGGAGTATCCGGTGCGGACATCATGTCGGTCATCCTGGACCTCGGACCCGAGCCGCAGCAAGTGGAGCCCGAGCCGTGGCGTCCGGACCCCGAGCCGACGGCCGACAGGCTGCTCGTCGATGCCCTGCGCGAGCGGTTGACGTCCCCGGCCGAGATCGTGCGGACGCTCCAGTCGAGCGTGATGGACCCGACCAAGGTGCCGAACCGCCTGCTGGAGAGCGTCCGCGCGCTCGCCTCGTTCGTCGGCGGGAGCCTCGACTTCGCGCCGACGAGCTCGCTCAACCGGCCGATCGGCCCCCACCGACGGTTCGAGACCGTGCTCGTCGACCTCGCCGAGATCAAGCGGATCAAGAACGCGCTCGGCGGCACGGTGAACGACGTCGTCCTCGCCGCCGTCACCGGCGGGCTTCGGCACCTGCTGAAGGCGCGCGGCGAGCGGGTCGAAGACCTGACGCTGCGCGCGATGGTCCCGGTGTCGGTGCGCGCCGAGGCCGACCGCGGCGCCCTCGGCAACCGCGTAGCGTCGATGTGGGCGCCGCTCCCGGTCTACGAGCCCGACGTGCGGCGGCGGCTCGAGACGATCACGGCGACGATGGGCGATCTCAAGCAGTCGGGTCAGGCCGTGGGGGCTCAGGTCCTCGCCAGCCTCGGCGAGTACGCGCCGCCGACGATCGTCGCGCAGGCCGCGCGGCTCGTCGCGCGCCAGCGCGCGTTCAACCTCGTGGTGACGAACGTGCCGGGGCCGCAGATACCGCTCTACACGCTCGGGCGGGAGATGAAGGAGGTCTACCCGGTGCTCCCGCTCGCGGACAACACGACGCTCGGCGTCGCCCTGCTCTCGTACAACGGGACGATCGGGTTCGGGCTGCTGGGCGACTACGACACGGCGCCGGACCTGGCGGTGCTGGCGGAGGGGATCGAGAAGTCGATAGCCGAGCTGTCGTCGGTGGCGTCGCTCTAGAGAGCGCGCGCTCACTCCTCTTTCTCGGTCAGGTAAAGGTCCAGGCGGCGGCAGACCTCGATCGCGCGGCGCTCCATCTCGTCGTAGCGCCCGTCGGCCATCAGCTCGGCCTCGAAGACGGCACCGGCGAAGCCGACCAGCTCGGCCCCCGCGTCGAGGTAGCCCAGGTAGTTCTCCGCGGTGAGGCCGCCGGTCACGAGGATCGGCGTCCCGTCGAGGGGGCCGAGGACGTCGGCGACGAAGTCGGGGCCCCCGAGGCTCTCGCCCGGGAACACCTTGACCCAGTCGGCGCCGGCGGCACGGGCGGTGAAGATCTCGGTGGGCGTCGAGGCTCCCATCGCGACCGGGAGCGCGAGCCCGTGCGCGGCCTCGACCACCTCGGGCATGACGACCGGCGTCACGACGAACTCGGCCCCCGCGTCGTACGCCTCCTTGACCTGGTCGGGATGGACGATCGTGCCGGCGCCGACGATCGCGTCGACGCGCCCCGCGACCTCGGCGAGCGCCTCGGTCGCGCCGGGGCTGTTCATCGTCACCTCGACGGCCTCGAAGCCCCCGCGCACCGCGGCGCCGATCCCCTCGACCGCATGCTCGGGCGCGCGCGTCCTGAAGATCGCGATCACGGTCGCGTCGCGCAGTCGCTGCGTCCGCGACTCCAGTAGCTTCGAGCTCATGCGGGCAGGTTAACCGAGGGTCGAACCTGCGATCACCGTCGTCATCCCGTCGTCGTCCTTGTCGAGGACGAGCTTGTCGGTGACGCGGTTGCGCAGCGCTTCCACGTGCGACACCAAGCCGATCAGACGGTCTTCGGTGACGATGTGCTCGATCCCTTCGAGCGCGCTGTCGAGCGCTTCGGGATCGAGCGAGCCGAAGCCCTCGTCGAGGAAGAAGCACTGCAGCCTCCCGCCGTGACGCGTGACGGCCTCCGCGAGGGCGAGCGACAGCGCGAGCGAAGCGAGGAACGTCTCGCCTCCCGAGAGCGTGTCCACCGTCCGCTCCTTGTCGGCGTCCAGCTCGTCGACGACGTTGAACTCACCGCGGTCGTCGAAGCGGTAACGACCCGTCATCTCGCGCAGCCGCTGTGAGCCGATCTCGGAAAGCAGCCGGCGCTTCTCCTCGAGCATGTACTTGACGAAGTTCTTGTCGGTCAGGTCGTCCGCGAGCTGCACGTACAGGCCGAGCGTCGTCTTCAACGACCTCTCCTGCTCGTCGAGCGCGGCGGACTCCGCGACCATCGCCCGCAGAGCTTTCTCGTCGCCCTCGGCCTCGGCCGCGGCCCTGATCGCCTCGCGCACTGCGGCCTCGATCGCCTTCGTCGCCGGCAGGTCCAGCGACTCCCGCAGGCGGGCGAGCGCCGAACGCGCCTCGTCCTCGGCCGACCGGGCGTCGTCCGCCTCCCGGACCGCCTTCTCGACGGCCGCCCCGGCAGCTGCGCGCAGCGCCGCCGCGTCGTGCGCGAGCTCGGCCACCGGCGCATCGTGTCGGGGGGGTGGCAGCGACAGCACGCCGGCGACGTGGCTCAGCTGGGCGACCGCCCGCGTCGCGAGCTTGGCGATCTTCTCCTTCGCGTCCGCCCACGACGCCAGCTCGACGCGTGCCCGCTCGACCTCCTCGCCCGCCTCCGCGGCCGCTTCCCGCGCGCCGGTCAGGACCGCCAGGCGGCACTCTACCTCGGCGAGGAGGTCGTCGACGTCGCCGACCAACCCGACGACGGCCTCCCGGCTTGCCGCAAGGTTCGCCTGCTCGTCCACGAGCCGCCGGCGTGCGGCGGCGACCTCGCTCTCGGCCTGGGTAGCCGCCGTCGCTGCGGCGCGGGTCGCCTTGGCGGCGCGCTCGTGCTGTCTCAACGCGTCCTTCTCCGCCTTCCCGATCGCAGCGAGCTCGGACGGGCGCCTCCCCTTGGGGAGCGTCGTCACCGGCTGCTCGCACACCGGGCACGGCTCGCCGACTGCGAGCGCCCCGCGCAAGACGTGAGCCTGGTGCGCGCGTTCGATCTCCGCGCGTTCGCCCCGGATCTTCTCGAGGCTCTCGAGCGCCTGCTGCTCGAACGCTTCGGTCTCGGCGAACACGGCCGCCGCTTCCTCGGACTGTCTCTCCGCGAGGGCGAGGCCGGTGGCGAGCCTCTCGACCAGCGAACTGCCCTTCGCCAGCGTCTGCGCGTTCACGCGCGCCTCGACGAGCGCCGAATAGCTCCCGAGCTCGGCTTCGAGCGCGGCGAGACGCTCCGTCGCGGCCTGCCTCGCCTCCGTCGCGGCGGCGACGGCAGCGGTCGCGGCGGCGAGCGGCTCCGCGATCTCGTTCTCGTTCGCGGCGAGCTGTTCGAGCTGCTCTTGCGGGGGGGCCGCGGCGAGCGCGTCCCGGGCCGTCTTCAGCGCGCTCTCGGCCCGCGCGAGCGCGTCCGCCGACCGCCCGGCCGCGTCCAGCAGCGTGCGCTCCTTCGGCGCGGCCTCCTCGAGCACCCCCACGCGCTGCGTGCACGCCGCGCGCGCGGCGACGGCCGCATCGAGACGCTCGGCGACGTCGTCGGGTATATGGGCACGCTTGCCCTCGACGCGCTTCAGCTCGCCCTCGAGCTCGTTGCGCCGCGCCTTCGCCTCCTCCCGCAGCGCGTCGATCTGGTCGAGGCGGAAGACGCCCTTCAGGATCTGCGACCTCATCGTCGGCGACGCCTCGAGAAACTCGGCGAACCTGCCCTGGGCGAGCAGGACCGAAGAGCAGAACGCGTCGAAGTCGAGCCCGAGCAGCCCGATCACCTTTTCGGTGACCTTCGCGTCGCCGATCACGCGCTCCCCCGAGGAGCCGTCGACGAGCACGTGCTCGCCGGGGCCGGTGCGACGAAGGCTGCGCGTTATCTCGTACTCGTGGCCCTCGATCTCGAACACGAAGCGGACGTGCGCGGAGTCGGAGCGCGAGCAGATGAGCCTCTTGACGTTGCGCCTGATCCGCGGGGTCGCGCCGTAGAGCGAGTACGAGATCGCGTCGAGGACCGAGGACTTGCCCGCCCCCGTCGGCCCGACGATCGCGAAGAGGCGCCGCCCCGCGAAAGACAGCTCGGTCTCGCGGACATGGGAGCGGAAGCCCTTCATCGTCAGCGAGACCGGCTTCACAGCGACACCCCCACGCGGTCGAGGAGGTCCTCGAACGCGTGCATCAGCTCTTCGGGCGGCGCGGCGGCGTGCCGCTCGCGGTAGTAGTCGCCGTACAGCTCGGGCAACGTCTTGCCCTCGCGGCTGGAGACCGCGGCGGTCTCGCGCTCCCACGACGCGCGCACGTACAGCGCGTTCGGCAGCAGGGCCCGCACCTCGTCGGCCAGACCCGGAGCCGGTCCGTCCGTCAGCACCGACACGTCGAGGATCGCGTCGCCGGCCTCGCCGGCGCGCGCCGCCAGCTCGTCGATCGTCCCGGTGAGCCTCACCAGCCGCCGCCCCGCCGTCAGCGGGACGCAGCGCGTCCGCGCGGGGCGCATCCCGGCGCCGACGTCGACGATGCAGATGCTCTTGTCCTGACCCGCCTCGCCGAAGTCGAGCTGGAGGAGGCTCCCGCAGTAGCGCGCCGGGACGGCCGAGCCCGGCGCGTCCTGCGCCTGGTGTATGTGGCCCAGCGCCGCGTACTTGATCTCGGACGGGATCGCGTCGGCGGTCGCCATGTACGCCTCGCCGATGTGGAGCTCGCGCTCGGTGCCGGACGGAACCGCGCCGTGGACCATGAAGTGGCCCATCAGCAGGTCCGCCGCCTTCGGGTCGGGGTGCTCGACCATCCAGCGCGCGTAGTGCGACGTCAGCGCCCGGATCCTGTCGGCGTAGGACTTGTAGCCCTCGGCGGGGGCGTCCATGACGTCGATGAACTGCGCCTCGTGGACGAACGGAAGGCACGCGACGCGCGCCGCCGTCGACCCGTCGCGCGCCGGGACGGTGACGATCCCGCCGGACTCGGGCGGCAGCGGCTTGTGCACGACGAACACACCGACGCCCGCGAGGAGGGGGCTGAGCACGCGCATGAGCTCGGGCGAGTCGTGGTTGCCGGGGATCACGACGACGCGCCTGCCGCCCGACGCGAGTCGCCGCAGGCCGTCGAGCACGAGGCTCAGGTACGGAAGCGGAGGCGCGGCGCGGTCGAAGAGGTCGCCGGCGACTAGCACGGCGTCGACCTCCTCGTCCGCCGCGATCGAGACGACCTCGTCGAGCACCGCCTCGGCCTCGGCCGTGCGGTCGAAGCGTCCCAGCTTCTTGCCGATGTGCCAGTCGCCGGTGTGGAGGATCCGCATCGGCTACAGCCCCTCGAAGGGGTCCGACGCGACGACGTCGACCTCCTCGGGCCGCGTCGCCCACGGCGGGTACGGGAACTCGAGCACGGTGGGGGCCGGGATCGGCGGCTGCGAGAGCACCATCGTGCCCGGCTTCAACAGCCGGGCGCGTGCCCGCGTCGACGGGAGCATCCACCCGTACTCCGACCGTTCGGCCTCGGCGGAGTCGAGGCGGCCCGACACCTTGATCGACGCGTTGCCGAGGATGTCGGGGTCTATCCGCGACGCGCTCTGCTGCGCTCCGATCAGCAGGATCCCGAGCGACCGCCCCCGCTGCGCGATGTCGATCAGCGTGTCCTTGATCGGCGACCAGCCCTCGCGCGGCGCGTACTTGTTGAGCTCGTCGAGCACGATCACCGAGAGCGGGAACCGGCCCCGGCCCTCCTTCTCGCGATGGACCTCGGCGATCATGGCGCCGACGACGAACCGCTGGGCGGCCTCGTGGAGGTCGTGGATGTCGACGACCGTCACGGCATCGCGGTTGCGGTCGATCCGGCGGGAGGGACCCGAGCGTACGAGCCGCCCCACGCGGGGGAGGGCGCCGAACAGCCGCCGCATGAACGCGCTGACGGTGCCGGGGGCGACGCGGCTCGTCCACGCCTGGTCGGGCTCGCCGTCGTCCGGCTCGACGTACGCGGCGACCTCCTCGACGAGGTCGCCGAGGGACTCGATCACGCGCTCCCCCGGGAGCGGGACCACGGGCTCGTCCGACCACATCCCGCCGGTCGGGTCGCGCAGCACGATCGCGCCGTCGCGTCCGGCGACGTCGCAGGCGAAGCGCTCGAGCTGACGTGTCACGCGCTCGGCGACGAACGTGATCTGCTGGCGCGTGTCGGCGGCATCCGTGAACAGGAACGGGAGGAGGCGCTCGTCGACGAACTCGCGCGGCGTCCACCGGAACGCGTCGACGCCCTCCGTGCGGGCGCGGCTGTCGGGGACGCCCTCGCTCGTGGCGTGCGGCAGCGCGGGGGCCCAGAACGAGACGGAGTCGAACGGGCTCGGGTCCATCCCGAGCCGTCGCCAGTCGCCGGCGGCTTCCTCGGTGAAGCGGACGTTCGGCTTGTCGAGGAACAGCAGGTCCTGCCCCTTCACGTTGAACACGAGCACCTTCAGGTTGCGCGCCCCCTTGCCGAGGGACTTCGGGTGTGCGGTCAGGCAGCGCAGGAAGAACAGCGCGTACGACGTCTTCGTGGCGACACCGGACACGCCGGAGATGCTCATGTGGGCGCCCTTGGTGCCGTCGAAGAAATCGACGTCCACCCACACCGGCTCGCCGTCGCGGGAGAGCCCGACGGGCAGCGCACGCGCGGACTCGCCACCGCCCATCTCGTCGACGTAAAGCGCGCGCTCGCGCTCGGCCCCCGTCGCCTTGTAGACGGGCTGACCCGAGTCGGGCGCGACCCACGTCTCCGGCAGGACACGGATGGTCTGGATCGCCGCGGTGCGCGACTTCTCGGCCGGTAACGTCCCCTCGACCGCGACGCGGAACGTGTCGGACTCGAACGACGCGCCTTCGTAGATCGTCGCCGTCTCGGTCACGATCCCGTAGGTCGCGACCTCACCGACCTTCGGCACGAGCGTGTGCACGACGACGAGGTCGTCGACCTGGAGGTACTCGTCCTCGTGTAGGACGACGCGGAACTCCTGCGTCGACGTGGGCTCGGAGCCGAGGACGAGGCCGACGGGCCGGACGTCGTCAGGCAACCGCATGCTCCTCCCGCGACGTACGTCCCGCCGCCGAACGGATCATCCGGTAGACGAGGTCGCGCTCCCCGAGGAGATGGCGCAGCCTCTTCTCCAGGCCCGCGATCGGGACGAGGTTCTGAGGCGCCCGCGGGTCCCAGTGCGGCTTCGACGCGAAGCGCGGAAGCAGCGCCGTCGACGCGTCGGCGAGCGCGACGGCCTCGTCGATCCAGAGGGCCGCAGGGACCTCGCAGCGGACGAGGCCCTGCCAGCCGTGCCCGCGACGGTCGCGCTCGCAGAGCCGGACGTACCACGAGTAGCGCGGCCGCCGGTCGCCGAACGAGAAGACGGGCGTGCGCTCGCCGCAGCCGAGGGTCTCGAGCACGGCCTCCTCCGCCGGCGGCAGGTACCGTTTCGCGTGCGACTTGATGTAGCCGACGACCCGGCGCTTGCCCGGGTCCATCACCGCGAGCGGCCCGTCGGCGAACACGAGGTGACCCTGCTCCGCGTGGGCCATCGCGACGTCGGCCTCGGCCCTCCGCATGTGGTTGTGGACCGCGTCGACGAGCAGCTCGAGGCCCTCGTCCGGGACGGGCATCGGCGCGTACTCGAGGCCCGCACCGGCCGAGAGCGCGGGAGCGCGTCCGCCCCCTACCGCGAGGTGCCGCGAGACGCTCGCGTGCGAGATCCGGGCGCACGCTCCCGCGTCGCCGCCGGCCGCGCTGCAGACGACTGCGCCGACGCCCACGGAGCCGGCGACGCCTCCCCGCGGCACATGCCCATCGTCGACGACGAACACCCGCGCCTCTATGCGGCGGGTCCCGTCCACGAACGCGACGGTCTCGACGTCCGGCGGGAGAGACTTGCGCGCCACGGCGCGCCACGGCTCCCAGTCCGTCTTCGTGGCCTCGACCGAGACGTCCTCGGGCGCGCCCAGGTCGACGCCGGCGGAGTACTCGGGGCTCCACGCCTCGACGGCAATACGCATGGGGCCACACTAATGAGGGGGTGTGACAGGTTCCCGGGTTGAGCCGGAGGTTTTTTCCCGCGCTACGGCGGTGCTCGGTCTGCTAGCGGGACGCGAGCGCCGCTTCGACCCCCGCTAACACCCGGTCCACCATCTCCGGCGTCGCCGTGGCCCCCATGAGGCCGACCCTGATCGCCTTGCCGGCCGTGGGGTCGAGGCCAGCCGAGATCATGATCCCGACGTCCGTCAGCAGGTGCTTCTGGATCGAAGCCGGGTCGTCGGCCCACGCGGCGACGACGAGGTTCGCCTCGGCCCCCGCCTGCGGGACCGGCTCGAGCCCGAGCGACCGCAAGCCCTCGCGGCACCGCTTCGCGAGGTCCGCCCGCCGCTCGACCCACTCCCGGAGGCCGGTGTCGAGGATCCGCCTCACGCTCGCGTAGAGCGGCAGCAGGAGGTTGCTGGGGAACGTAACCGGGTGCGGATGCCAGGCCCCCCACTCCTTCCGGTACCAGTCCCACACGTGGAGGTCGAGGTACCACGACTCGGGCCGCGAGCTGCGTCCGTCGACCCGCTCGCGTCCTCGTTCGCCGAGCGCCACGATGCCCAGCCCCGGGGGGGCCTCGAGTCCCTTCTGCGATCCCGTCACGAGGGCGCCGAGGCCCATCCCGTCGACGTCGACCACCTCGCCGCCGACCGACGCGATCCCGTCGACCACGCACACGGCACCGGCCCGGTTGGCGACCGCCGCGATGTCCCCGATCGGGTGGCGGACTCCCGTGGCGGTGTCGACGTGACACACCAGCACTCCGTCCGCCCCCGCGACGACGTCCTCGATCCGCGCCGGATCCGCGGGGGCGCCGACCTCGACCGGGACCTCGGTGACCTCGAGCCGGTGCTGGCGCGCGATCTCCATCAGCCGCTTACCGAAGAACCCCGTGTTGACGACGACGACGCGCTGCCCCGGCTCGAACAGGTTGAAGACGGCCGCGTCGAGACAGGTCGTTCCCGTCCCCGGCACGACGTAGGGAGCGTCGGCTGCGCCGACGAGCCGTCCGATCGCGGCGATTGCGTCGTTGTGGAGCCCGGTCCAGACGTCGCCGTAGTGCGCGATCACCTGGGAGCCGAGGACCTCGAGCTCTTCTTCGTGGAGCTCACCCGGCCCCGCGATCATCAGCGAGGGCATCTCGGGGAGCTTCCTGGGGTCTATCGGCATTGACAAACCTCCGGGGCGGCTTCGTATGGTGGCGGCTCCCACTCTAGCCCGGCCGAGCGCGGCGAGGCAGCGATCACTCACCGCTGCACGCCCGCCACGCTGCGTTTCCACGAGCCGCTCCGGGGAATGTCACGTCCCGTGAAGGCGCACGAGCGCGTCCAGGGTCGGTACACGCTGATCGAGCCGCTCGGGCAGGGCGGCATGGCCGAGGTGTGGCTAGCCAAGGACGAGCGCCTCGAGCGCCACGTCGCCGTCAAGTTCATGGCGGCGAGCCTGACAGACGACGCGGAGTTCCTCGTCCGCTTCTTCTCGGAGGCCCAGGCGGTCGCCCGGATGGCCCACCCGAACGTGGTCTCGGTGCTCGACTTCGGGGACTTCGAGGACCGTCCCTACCTCGTGATGGAGTGCGTCCCCGGCGGCCCTCTGTCGGAGCTGACTGGCGAGCCGATCCTCCCGGAGCGGGCCGTCGAGATCGTCTCCGGCGCAGCCCGGGGGGCCGGGGCCGCCCATGCGTCGGGAGTGATCCACCGCGACGTCAAACCGGGCAACATCCTCCTCGACGACGCGGGGCGGCCGAAGCTGGCGGACTTCGGGATCGCGTCCTCGAGCCGGTCCGAGAGGCTGACCGCGACCGGGACGGCCATCGGGTCACCGCACTACATCTCGCCGGAGCAGGCGTCGGGACTTCAGGTGACCCCGGCCTCCGACGTGTACTCGCTGGGGGCCGTGCTGTACGAGCTCCTGACGGGGCGCCCGCCGTTCGAGGGCGGCAACGTCACGGCGATAGCGATCGCCCACGTCGAGCAGAGTCCCGTGCCGCCGAGCGAGCTCGTCGACGGCATCCCGCCGCATCTCGACGCGATCGTGATGTCGTGCCTCGCCAAGGATCCCGCGGCGCGGCCGGCGGACGGGACGGCGCTGGCGGACGCCCTCGACGCGGAGCCGGCGACGGCGTGGATCCCGGCGGCCGCGCCCGTCCCCGCGGAGACGGAGTACGCGCACGAGGTCGAACCCGTCCGCAAGCGCCGGCTGATCCCGGCGTTGCTCGCGCTGGCGATGGTGGCCGCGGTGGGGGGCGCGGTCTACGTCTCGGGCCGGCCGAAGGACGTCGCGGAGGCCGGGACGAACGAGCGTCCCCCGGGAGTCGTGAACGAGACGGAGCGGCCCGACGGCACGACGCCGACGCCGGCGGCCGAACCCGCCGCGCCGGTCGCGCCGGTGGCCGAGAGCCCCACGGCGACCCCTTCGCCCACGCCCGAACCGGCCGAAGAGCGAGACCCGGCCACGCCCACCCCGCGTCCGGAGGGAGACGACGGGCCGTTGTGGACGCCCGACCCGACGGACGAGCCGGAGCCCTCGGAGGAGCCGGCGCCGACGTCGGAGCCGGAACCGACCCCCGCTCCCTCGGGCGAGCCGACGTCCGCCCCGGACGACGGGGGATGACGGTTAGGTGCCGTCGGGGAGGAGCGGCACCTTGAAGTCGAGGGAGCCGCGCGGGTACGTGACGATCGCCCGGCGGATCCGGAAGCGGAGCTTCGCCCGGTCGACGCGGGCGTTGACCACGAGCGCGTTGCGTTCGCAGTAGTCGAGGAAGTCGTCGACCTCCTTCGGGTCGACGGTGCCGGCCCAGCCGACCCTTACGCCGCCGAACCACGCGTCGAAGCGCTCGCGGAGACCGTCGACGAGGCCGTTGCGGCCGACCTCCATCGCGTCCTTCGCCGTGTTGAACGGCCGCGGGTCCCACCCGAGGTCGAGGGGCTCGGCCCGGCAGTCGAAGCCGTTCGCTATGAAGACGACGGGGACCTTCTCGAGCAGCGTCTGGCGGTCCCGCAGCGCCTCGAAGGCCTCGAGCTCCGTCAACCCGCCGACGTCGAACCCGGCGACCGCGACGCCACGGTGCACGCGCCCCGCGTGCATGCCGAGGTCGACGATGACGAGGTAGACGAGCAGGGCGACTATGCCGGCGGCGCCGAGCCCGACGCGTACGAGAAGCGCTCTCACGGGGCCGATGCTACGAGGATCGTCCACCGATCCCCGCATTGCACGGGGGCACCGGAACCCGCGCTCGGAGGAGTCGGCGGACCGGCGGCGAACCGCCGAGAGACGGACGACCCGGGAGGAAACGACACGATGCGCAGGATCTTCTATCTGGTTGCGGCGCTCGGCCTGCTGGTGGGCCTTGTACCGGGCGTCGCCCTGGCGGACCACGAGGACGGCATCTACGAGCTGCCCGCGCAGGACGACTGGACGAAGGCCCGGCTGACCGTGTACGTCGTGCCGCCTGCCCACGGGCAGCTCTACAACAGCTCGGGGCCTCTCGCCGGCGGCGATCCGAACGAGGTGACGCCCTTCCAGAACAGCTATCTCCGCGCGATCGAGGCCTCCATCGAGGAATGGGACAAGGGCATCCGGATGTTCGGCTCCGACAAGCTGAAGAGGCGCTTCGACGCCGCCGTATACGTGCTGGGGCGTGACACCCTGCCGGACGAGTCCGAGCCCGACATCCTGGTCGTGACCGACGAGAACAAGGGGCCCGTCCTCGGGTTCGCGCTGGGCGGGCGGCCGTGCATCGTGAACAACTCGCAGATGTTCATTCGCAGCTTCAACTACGCCGACATGTACAACGTCATGGGGCAGGAGTACGGGCACTGCCTCGGGCTCGGCCACGTCGGCAGCCAGGGAGGCGTCGAACCCACGTCGGCGCAGAAGCACCCCGAGCACGACGTGATGAACGGCTTCTACGCCGACTCGGTCGGTGCCGAGGGGACGCACCTGCATTGCGTCAGCAACCTCGACGTGAAGGGCCTCGAGTACACGTTCGTCAGGACGCTCACGGGCAGCGGCGAGTCGCAGCCGGTCTTCATGCAGGTGTCGAGGTACGACACGACCTGCGGAGGCGACGGGCGCCCCTCACCGGAAGACGAGGGCTCCGGGAGCCGCTTCCTCCTGTAGCGGCGGCAAGTTTCCGCCAACGCTTCCGCACGCAGAGAGAGACAGAGATAACCTCGTCGCTCCCTACGCAAATGGAAGAGGCCCGCCCCTGCGGGCGGGCCTCTCTTTAAGTTCTGATCCTGCTCGGAGAGCTACGCCTTGCCGGTGAAGCGCAGCACGTCGATGCCTCGCTGGTAGTCGACGGCGTAGATGATCTCCTTGTTGATGAAGTAGGCACCCGAGGTCCCACCGGCGGTCGGCAGGAACCAGCCGGCCTCACTGATCTTGCCCTTCGAGTTGACCTCGAGGAGGCGGGTACCGCTGTTGTACCAACCGACGGCGACGAGCCCGCCGTTCTTCCAGTTCGGGTGCGTCGTGAACCAGTGCGGCGAACAACCGAACGGAGCGCTGGCGACTCCACCGCCGTCGGTGATCGTCCCCTGATACGCCCACCACTGGTCGACGAGCTTGAGGGTGCGCGTCTTCTGCCAGTTCTTCGTGTCCCACGTCATGAACGAGGCCGCCTGGGACTCGTTGCACTGCTCGGCGCCACAGCACGTCTCGCCGCCGGCGATCACATAGCGGTCCTTCATGTCCCGGGGCCACAGGTTCGAGTGGAAGGGAAGCCCGTTGGCCTCGTACTCCTCGGTAAGCGCGAGGAACTTGGGGTGGACCGGGTCCTTGCGGGCGTCGAGGAGCAGCATCGGATTGGTCGAGGTGAGCACGATGCCCGGCGATACCTCCGTGACGTCGTGGGTGGAACCCATCGGAGGCTGACCGTCGCTCCACTTCTCCTGCAGGAGCTTCGGGTTCGCCGGGTCACGCAGGTCGGTGATCGTCCCTTCGCTGCCGTACGCCCACTTGCAGTCGAGGATGCACGACGTGGTGTGGTCGCCGGCGCCCGCAACGGTTGCGAGCAGGACGGGGTTCGACTTGTCCTCGATGTCCCAGACGTGGAGGTTGCCCTGAGGAAGGGTCTCCGAGAACAGCATGATCTCGCCGTTGGTGGCGACATCCTCGTTCTCGAACTTGAACCCGAACGGCACCGGTTCACCGACGAGGGCAGGAGCTGTCGGATCGTTGATGTCGTAGATCGCGAAGTTGTGCCAGCTGGTCACGACCATGTAGTGGTCGCCGCCGGACTTGAAGAAGTTCGCGCCGGTGGCGGTCGGCCCGTTGAACGGCACGTGGGTTACCCACTCGATGTTGTCGGACGAGTAGCCGCCCGGGCTGGGACCGGCACCTGCGGTGGTCGTCAACCCGGATGCGATCAGCCCGATGCAGGCAAGGGCCACGAGCAATTTCTTCACGGTCTTCCTCCTGTCTGGAAACGCCTCGAAGAGGGTTCGCCGTCCCGCAGGAGGTTCCTCCCGGACCCCGGTGGAGCGCGGGCCTACGCGCTTCGTCGTGCAGGAGTCGCCGTTCCGGAGCATGTCCCGACCGACCAAAGACCCAGGCGCCGTTCCCGAGCTTGCTGCTCGAGCTCTACAAGCAGGCTCGACCAGCGGACGTTGGGCGGGTATTCGTAGGCCTTCGCATAGCCGTTCGCCACCAGGCGCGCGTTCGCCAGCTCCTGTCCCACGTACACATAGCGCAGCAGCCGGCCGAACGAGTCCTCCTCCTCGACGTCGCGGACCAGCCGGACCGTCGCCCCCTCGAGGAGCGCCGCGGTCGCGTCGGACGCCTCCGGGCCGAAGCATTCGACCGGGTCGCGCGGGCTCACCGACTCCGGCGTGTCGATGCCGATCAGGCGGACGTCGTAGATACCGCCCGGCTCCGCGCGCCCTGCGCCTGGACCCTCTCTACGCCCGAGCACCTCGACCTCGATCGTGTCGCCGTCGATCGCCCGCACGACGCGCGCGTCCTCGTGGCCCGCCGGCTCGAGGTGGAGCGTCGCGGGAGCCTGGACCGAGAGGTCGACGGGCGCCCTCGTGCACGCGACGAAGAGCACGAGCACCCACGACAGCCTCCGCACGGAAGAGACGCTACGAAGCGATCGCTCCTTCGAGTGTGACGAGCACCTCAGCTCCGTACCGGTCGAGCTTCGCCGGCCCGATTCCCGAGATGCGCGCGAGCTGCGGGAGCGACGACGGCGACGCCTCCGCGATCTCCTGAAGAGTCGTGTCGTGGAAGATCACGTACGCGGGGACGCCGTCGCGCCGGGCCCTCTCGAGCCGCCACGCCTTCAGCGCCTGGTACACGGGATCGTGCGCGGAGTCGGGGGGCCGCTTCGCCTGGCGCAGGGGGTGCGGGACGAGGCAGCCCCCGAGCTCCTCGACGAACCTGCTCGGCGACGTACGCCCCCCGGTCGTCCACGTCAGGCAGAGGTGGCGCTTGGCCCTGGTGAGGCCGACGTAGAGCAGTCGCCGCTCCTCCGCGACCGCCGCGTCGGTCTTGCAGCGCTTCCCGGGCAGCTCCCCCTCCTCGAGGCGCGGGAGGAAGACGGCATCGAACTCGAGGCCCTTGGCACGGTGCAGCGTGAGGAGATGCACGCCGTGCCCTTCCCCGTCCGACGAGAACCTCCGCTCGACGTGTGCGACCCAGCCCGCGACCGTGTGCTCGCCGTGCTCCGGCTCGTACTCGCGTGCCAACCGCACGAGCCGCGCGAGGTCGTTCTGACGCGTCGTCTCCTGGTCGCCGAGCCCTTCCGGCGGGCGCTCGGTATACCCGTCGCGCGCCGCGGCCCTCAGCACCTCCCCGGCGACGTCGACCGACTTCGACCTCCGCAACACCGACAACAGCCGCCGGGCCGCGATGCGCGTGAGGAACGCCCCGTCACGCACCTGGAACGGGATCCGCGCGGCCCCCAGCGCGTCCTCGTAGTCCTCGGACCGGAAGTTCACGCGATAGAGCACCGCCATCTCCTCGTAGCGCACCCCCGACGCGTGCAACGCCTGAATGCGATCGACGAGGAACTTCGTCTCGGACGCGCGGTCGACGAACGGCGCGACGAACGGTGCCGGACCGTCGGCGAGCACGGGTCTGAGCGTCTTCTCGGCGCCGCCGAGCTTCGGGACCAGCCGGTTCGCGAGCGCCAGCACCTGCGGCGTCGAGCGGAAGTTCTGCTCGAGCTGCACGACCCTCGCCCGCGCCCAGCGGCGCCGCATCCCGAGCAGGTAGCGCGGCGATGCCCCCGTGAACGAATAGATCGACTGGTAGTCGTCGCCGACGACGCAGAGGTCGTCCCGCTCCCCCACCCACGCCTCCAGCAGCGTCTGCTGGAGGAGGTTCACGTCCTGGTACTCGTCGACGGTGAAGGCGCGGTAACGCTGCCGGAAACGCTCGAGCGCCCACTCGTCGTCGGCGAACATCCGGATCGTCGCCTCGAGGAGGTCCTCGAAGTCCATCGCGCCCTCGCGCGCCTTGCGCCGCTCGTACTCCCTGTAGACGCCGGCCATGAGGTCGGCGGGCACAGGCGGGACGTGGTCGCCGAGGGCGCCCGCGTATCCCTCCGGGCCGAGCCGGCGGTTCTTCGCCCACTCGATCTCGGTCGCGAGGTCGCCCGCGGGACGGAAGCGGTACGGCTTGGGCAGCGAGTTGCCGATCTGCCTGAGCAGGATCGCCTTGCTCGGCAGGATGCGCGGGGGTTCGTCGGCGGCGAGGTGGCGCAGCTGAGCGAGGGCGGCCGAGTGGAACGTCCTGGCGCGCACGCCGGAGACGCCGAGGGCGCCGAGCCGCGCCCGCATCTCGCCCGCGGCCTTGTCGGTGAACGTCACCGCGAGGATCTCGCCGGGACGGAACGTCCCCGACTCGACCTGATAGGCGATGCGGCGCGTGATCGTCGTGGTCTTGCCCGACCCGGCCCCCGCGAGGATGCAGACGGGGCCGCGGACGGCTCGGACCGCCTCGGCCTGCTCGTCGTTCAGCCCGTCGAAGATGCCCTGCGGATGCACCCATCCACAGTAGGGGTGGGGTGCGACGAAACCCCGGTTTTACGAGACCGCCGCGACCCTCGCCCGGCTACTTCTTGAGCTTGTAGTCCGTACCGACCTTCGTCGTGTCGATGTAAGGGCCGCTGACACCCGCCGGCTGCGACGACCCCGTGTAGACGAAGCTCTGCGCCTGCGGCGCCGTCAGGGTCTTGCCCTTGCCGAGCGCCTCGTGGGCGCTGCGGGGGATCGTGAGGAGCGTGCCGGTGGCCTCGACCGCGATCGTCTCGCCGGTGCACGAGTCGCGCAGCTGCGCCTCGGTCTCGGTCAGCGTGTTCGTCGCGCCCGGATAGAAGACCTCGAAGTTGAGGCACTGGCTGCCCGGGTCGCCGTTCACGCGCACCCTGAGGCCGAGCCCCTGGGTCGCCGGGGGCGACTGCTCGTTCTGGAAGAGGATGTAGAGGTTCTTCGCGTCGTTGCTGAACGTCACCGCGTTCAGGTCGCTCGCGTTCCCAGCGTCGGCCCCGGGGGCCTGGTCGCCGATCGAGCCGTCGCCCGTGCCCTGGTCGTTCACGAAATTCGCGTCGCCGAGGGGGTCGGAGATCTGGGGCTTGGGCGCGGCGGCTGCACTCGCCTGCAGCGATCCCGCCGCCAGCATGCTCAGCGCCGCCAGCAGCAGCGTCGTCTTCTTCATGGCCGTCCTCCTGGTCGTTGCCGTTCGATCCACCTGCTGGAGTAGTTCGATGCCCGGCTCGCTTGCCCTTCTCCGCGAACTAAGCTCCTTTCTCCGCGACCACCCAGGGAGGAAGCCATGACCGAGACGCCGGACCCCGCAGTCCTCGCCGAGGCGATCAAGGACCTCGACGACGAAGCGCTGGCGGACCAGGTCCGCTCGATGGGCGTCGACACCGTGCTGCGGGCCATCTTCAGCGGGATGGAGGAGGCGTTCGTGCCCGAGCGCGCCGCCGGCGTCGACTCCACGATCCAGTACGACATCGCCACCGAAGACGGCACGCGGACGTGGAGCGTCTCGTTCGCCGGCGGCACGTGCACGACCTCGGAGGGTCCGGCGACGAACCCGCGTCTGACGCTCCAGATCGGGATCGTCGACTTCATCCGGCTGATCTTCGGCCAGGCGCAGGGGCCGCAGCTCTTCATGACGGGGAAGATCAAGCTGCAGGGCGACATGATGTTCGCGATGCAGATGCAGGGCTTCTTCAAGAGAGATTTCGTCTCCTGAGCAGGCGCATATCCACCAACTAGACCTGCAGGTCAAGAGTCGTTTCGCTACCTTGGGCCGATGCAGCGCAAGATCACGGACCTGCGGAGAGAGGGCCTCGTCGGCGCCGCCGACGCGTGGCTCGCGTACGCGGCCCCCGACGTGCTCGTATGGCCGGCCGGCGCCGCTCCGGCGCCGCGGGACCTGAGGGACTCGGCCGCCGACCTGGTGCTGTCGACGAACGGCCTCAGCCGCTAAGAGCCGCCGCGCCCGCCGGCCGCCCCCGACAGGAAGTCCTCCGGCGGCGTAGAACTCGCTAGTCGACCCCTTCCCAGCCAGACCCTCAGGGG
This sequence comes from Actinomycetota bacterium, assembly GCA_030861725.1. Lineage (GTDB taxonomy): Bacteria > Actinomycetota > CADDZG01 > CADDZG01 > WHSQ01 > JALZEG01. Next base: position 27,033 of record JALZFC010000020.1, read on the forward strand.
GACTCACTTGAAGAAGCTGCTGCTGCGCGTCCTCGGGACGGGCGCGTCCGCGCTCGTCCTCGCGTCGTCGGTCGTCCCGGCCGCCGCCGCGTCGCCCGCCGACGCGCCGAACCGCAGCGTGGAGCCGGTGGTCCTGACGGGGGCCCAGCTCCCGGGATGGTCCGGACCGGCGGCCGAAGGCGTCGCCGAGCCCTACCCGAGCGGCGCCCTCGTCGGCAGCCGGGACGCCCACAACGGGCAGCTCGTGGTCCCTCCCGCAGTCGGGATGGACCCCGATCACGTTGTCGCTTACTCGTTCGACGGCGAGCGGTTCCACGAGATCCCGGTCCAGGTCGACGAGCGCTTCCCGTACTTCCTCGCCAACCCGGACTCCGACTTCGGCATCTACTCCGGCACCGACAAGGAGCTCACGTACGCGTGGGACACCGAGTCCTGGAAGAAGACCGCCGGCCGCTGCGAAGCCGAGTACCCGGCGAAGGATACGAGCAAGCTGAAGGGCTTCCCCACCACGGATCCCGTTCCGACGCTCGATCACGACGACGAGGTCGTGTTCATGGCCGGCGACGCGGGGCTGCGCGCCGACCTCGACGTGCAGGGGCCTCCCGGCACCGGCGACCGGCGCCAGGAGATCGCGCTCGCCGACCCGCGCGACCCGGCGGCGGAGCGCTACGTCTATCTCTTCACGAAGGCGTCCGGGCCGAAGTTCACCGCCGACAACGGCTACGTCGATTACGAGCGGGACGCGAACGCGGACGAGTGGATCGATCGCCACAGCTTCGCGAGCAACGACCCCGAGAAGCTCGGCACGTCGAACACACCTTACGGCCCCAATCTCTCCGGGACCGTCTGCGATCCCGACGGGACCGTCCGCAACTCGACCGACCGTTTCCCGCGCGACGGCGTGACGGTCACGACCGACACCTACCGGTGGCGCGCCACCGGCCGCTGGATGATCCGCGAGATGCACGTGACGGCGCCCGGCAGGACGCGCGCGTTCGGACCCGACCTCGTCGACCGCTGGAAGGGACGCGCGTTCCAGCAGAGCCCCGAGTCGAACATCTCGCTGGTCGGGTTCGAGGACGAGCAGGTGAACTGGGAGGCGAACTCGGCGCTGCTCGGCGAGCTCGAGGGGCCCGTCCGCGCGATCCGCGAGGTGTGGGGGGCCGACTCGGGCACGAACGTCACGAAGACCGAGACGTTCTACCGCGACGTCATCTCGTATCGCTACAGGGTCCGCGTCCACCCGATCCCGCCCGACGGGCTCTACACGTCGTGGGACTACAACCACGACCAGGTCGCGACCTACTACAACGAGACGAAGACCGAGGGCGTGGCGATCGACGGCGTCAACGACGACATCGGCAACGTCGACTCGGCCCCCGGCGTCGGCCCCGCGTTCTTCGACGCCCCCGACCCGACGTTCACGAAGCCGCTCGCGTTCCTGAACTGGGAGCAGGTGTCGGGACGCGGCGACAACGGCTCGCTCGTCTACATGTTCGAGCTGAAGAACGCCCAGGGCCTCGAGAACCCGACGGTCGTGCCCTACTACCGTGACGACGCCTGCCTCGACGACGGCACCGGCGACGATCCGTCCCCGCGCGTCAACCCGGGCGATCCCGACCCGAGGGACCTTCCCTGCTACACGAAGGCTCCTGCCGGCTACGACGGCCCCTACAAGCAGGGCGCGTTCGGCAGCCACGGCATCCACTACTTCTTCACCGGAGACACCGACAACTCCTGGGCGCCCGTCCAGACGACCGAGATCGACGGCCAGCAATGGCAGTGGGCCGTCCCGACGGACGCGCCGCGCAACGTCGGCGACCGCTACGCAAACACCGTCAAGACGCCGCTCGTGCCGGTCGTGACGCTGCAGCCGAACGACCCTGCCGACGCGAGCGCGACCACGCTCGAGATCACCGGCGCGACGTCGGGGCAGACGACCGACGAGGCCGTGCTCGAGGCGACGCTCACCGACGGCAGCGGCCCTGTCGAAGGCGAGACGGTGGCGTTCACGTTCGACGGCTCCGACGCCGGCGACGCGGTCACGGACGCGGACGGGAGGGCGTCGGTGCGGGTCGAGCTCGCGGGGGCCGCACGTTCCACCGAGGTGAGCGCGGTCTTCGCCGGGTCCGACTACTACCTCGGGTCGTCCGCGCAGGCACTGTTCGAGGTGCTGCGCGAGGACGCGGCCCTCGCGCTGACGTTCGACTCCTCCTCGGGCCCCGTCTACGCGATCGCCCGGTTGACCGACGCCGACAGCGGCGTACCCCTCGCGGGGAGAAGCGTGAGCTTCACCGTGAACGGGAACAGTGCCGGGACCGCCACCACCGGCGACGACGGCACGGCGTCGATCGTCGTGCCCAAGAGCAAGGGCCGGACCTTCGACGACGTGGCGGCGTCGTTCGCGGGCGACGACTCGTTCACGCCCGCGGACGCGCAGGGGAGAGTACAGAGGACCTGAAGCGACTAAGGTCTCTCGGGTAGAGCGTCTACTCGAGGAGCCCCCCATGCCTGAAGCCGTGATCGTCGCAGCCACCCGCACACCGATCGGGCGCGCCAAGAAGGGGTCGCTGGTCGACGTGCGCCCCGACGACCTGGCCGCGTTCGCGGTCTCGGCCGCGCTGGCGAAGGCCCCTGCGGTCGACCCCGGCGAGGTCGTGGACGTCATGATCGGCTGCGGCTTCCCCGAGCAGAAGCAAGGGATGAACCTCGGACGCCGCGTCGCCCTGCTCGCGGGCCTGCCCGAGCACGTACCCGGCACGACCGTGAACCGCTTCTGCGCGTCGAGCCTCCAGACCATCCGCATGGCGTTCCACGCGATCAAGGCGGGCGAGGGCGACGTGTTCGTCGCCGGGGGGGTCGAGTCGATCTCGCAGGTCGACGGCTACCCGAAGGACGTGGACGAGCTGCACCCGAAGCTCTTCGGCGACGACGCGCCCATCGCGAACGTCTACATCCCGATGGGCATGACCGCCGAGAACGTGGCCGAGCGCTACGACGTGTCGCGCGACGACATGGACCGCTTCGCGCAGCGCTCGCAGGAGCGCGCGGTCGCGGCGCAGGGCTCGGGCTTCTTCGAGCGGGAGATCTCGCCGTACGTGAAGGAGGACGGGACGGAGGTCGCCGCCGACGACGGCCCCCGTCCGAGCTCGACGTTCGAGAAGCTCCAGTCCCTTCCTCCGGCGTTCAAGCCCGACGGCTCCGTCACCGCCGGCAACTCGTGCCCGTTGAACGACGGTGCCGCCGCGGTCGTCGTGATGAGCGACGAGCGGGCACGCCAGCTCGGCGTCACTCCCTTGGCGCGGATCATCGCGTCGTCGGTGTCGGGCGTCGCGCCCGAGATCATGGGCGTCGGCCCGATCGAGGCCGTGCGCAAGGTCCTGAAGGGGGCCGGGATGTCGATCGACGACGTCGACGTGATGGAGCTCAACGAGGCGTTCGCGGCCCAGGTCCTGCCGGTGTGCCGTGAGGTCGGGGTCGACCCGTTCGGCGAGAAGCTGAACCCGAACGGCGGCGCGATCGCGCTCGGCCACCCCTACGGCATGACCGGGGCCCGGATCATGTGCACGCTGCTGAACGACCTGAAGACGCGCGACGAGACGATCGGGCTGGAGACGATGTGCGTCGGCGGGGGCCAGGGCATGGCGATGCTGATCGAGCGGATCTCCTAGGACTCTCCGCTCGGAACGGTCGGGAGCTCCCGCGGGGCGGGAGAAAACGACGGGTTCGGGCCAGATTCGCGCTCGGCCCGCTTGAGGGAGCGCCGCGCTGCGCCGATAGGACGGTGTGGAACGGCGTGAATTCCTCGGCCGCGGGCTGGCGGCATCGGCAGCAACCCTGGGCTCGACCCTCTTCCGGCTGACCCCGGCGGACGCCGCCGCGGCGGCAGTCCTCTTCGAAGACTCCTTCAAGCGGCGCTCGGGCTCCAAGGGCTGGGGCAAGCCCTGGTTCAACCAGCGGCACGGCTCCCCCTGGGGCATCGCGAAGAAGAAGGGGTTCTACGACCTCCCCGAGCCGCAGGCGATGGCGCTCGAGTTCGCGCCCAACCCCGTCCTGGTCCTCGACCACGACGTCCTCGACACGAACGCCACCGCGAGGTTCTCCGCCGACAACGAGAACGCGCGCTTCGGGCTCGTCGCCCGCAGCGTCGGCTACGGCGACTACTACGGCGCCTACCTCGGGCCCGAGGGCCTGACGATCTCCCGCTTCGCGATCAACCGCGAGGAGATCCTCAGACGCGTCAGGTTCCCGGTCGCCGCCAGGGCCGCCTACGTGGTCCGCCTCTCGGTCTCGGGGACGAGCCCTGCCACCTTGAAGGCAAAGGTGTGGAAGGCGGGCTCGCGGGAGCCCTCGCGCTGGACGGCCACGGCCTCCGACGGTGAGCGCGGCAAGAGGATCGACAAGGCCGGAGCGTTCGGGTTCCTGTTCATGCACGACACGGTGCGGGAGCGCGCCGCACGCGTGAAGGTGTCGAAGCTGCGCGTGGAATCGCCTCAGAAGGCGAAGGAGACGCCCCCGCGCCTCGCGTTCGCGTACGCCGGCCGCACACAGAACGGCAGGACGCGCCTCGTGGCGAAGACCGACACGCCGGCGGCCGAGGTCCGCTTCCAGGTCGGCACCGACCCCCAGCTGAACCGCTACCAGTCGATCCCTGCAGACGAGCTGCTGTCGAAGCCCGGCGTCGCGAAGGCGTGGATGCCGGCCGCGGCCCCCGGACAGACGATGTACTGGCGCGTCGCGGCGAAGACGAAGTCGGGCGACAGGGCCCGTAGCCGTGTGCACGCCGTCCGGACGCCGGCGGCCGGCGCCGAGGTCTCCTTCGGCTTCGGGTCGTGCACTCACTTCTGGCCGGTGAGCCGCTCGTTCGAGACGGCCGCGGGCCTCGACCCGAACTTCTTCGCCCACCTCGGCGACCTCGGCTATCCGCAGGACGCCGAGGGCGGAGCGATGGCCTTCCGCACCGATGCGTTCCAGGACCGCTGGACGCGGATGCTCGCACGGCGAGGGATGGCGCGGCTCCACGAGACGGGCCACTGGATCGCGGTGCAGGACGACCACGACTACGGCGCGGACAACGCGTACCGCCGTGACGTCCGGCCGTTCACGCTCGGCGCGTTCGACGACCTCTCGGGGAACCTCGGACAGCGGCACTTCGATCTCCGCCAGGGCGACGTGCATGCGTTCTTCGTCGACGTCCACGTCGACGCGGACGACCCCCTCCTCGATGGTCCGAACCCCAGCCTGCTCGGCGCGACGCAGAAGTCGTGGCTGAAGCAGGCCATGCGTTCCTCCGACGCCGACCTCCTCGTCGTGTTCGCGTCGATGCCGTTGTGGGGCACCGGCCTCGGCTTCGGTTCGTGGAAGGAAGGCTTCGCGGACGAGCGCCGCGACCTGACGGATTTCTTCTTCAGCCTCCAGGGGGCGCAGCGCCGGGTCCTGATCTGCGCGGGGAACGCGCACGCGCAGTACGTGAACCGGCACTCCAACCCCGCCGGGGGCAAGGACCTGATCGAGTTCGTCTCGTCGGGCACGGACCGGATCGACTCGACCCAGGCGACGCAGCTTCCGATCGCGACGTCCGACGGCGTCATCGACCGGCAGCGCTCGAAGAAGCTGATCGACGCGTTCGGCCACGTGACGCTGCAGGGCCAGGGGGCCGCGCGCAAGGTGGTGCTGCGGGCGGTGGCTTCGAAGACGGGGCAGAACGTATGGGCCCCCCTGGAGCTGGACCTGTAGAGGGCGGTGCTGGAAGATGGTTCGGCGACGACCGCGCCATCGAATGAGGAGGCAACGATGCCCTTCGCAACTGCTCGCCGGCCCCGCCTCTCACGCCTGTCTCTCGCATTCCTGATGTCGCTGCCGTTGGTCCTCGTCGCAGCTCCGGGCGCCGATTCGGCGGCGCGCGAGTGCACCCGCGCCGACATCTCGGTGCGGCTCCGCCTCGACCGGTTCCGGTACGACCGCGGCGAACCCGTTCGGATGAAGATGACGGTCAAGAACGTGTCGAAGCTGCGCTGCAAGATGGTGTGGGGCGACGGGAACTGGGGGTCGCTCGTGGTGCGGCGGGAGAACGGCCGCCGCGTCTGGTGGGACGAGGGCTGCGCGGTGTATACGCAGGCGATCGTCGAAGAGAGGTGGCGGAGAGGCCACACCGAGAGCTACCGGGGAACCTGGCGTCAGCGCACCGCGGGTGACCCGGACACGTGCGAGTACGACGGGCGCCGGGCGCGCCGGGGTCTGTACTTCGCCAGAGGGATCTTCGAAGGGGCCGGCAACGTGCGCAGCAACCGCGTCTGGTTCCGCCTGCGCGCCTGACGCCCGCGGCGAGCTCTAGGCCGCCGGCGCCATCTGCTCGGCCAGCGGGATCAGCTCCATCACGTCGTTCTTGACCAGGAAGTCGTCCGCCCAGTCCGGGGGCTCCTGGAGGACCGCCGAGAAGGCGATGATCTTGCTCCGGGGGCAGCGCGCCCGGATGAACTCCGCGGCCTTCGAGCCGTCCCACCGCGGCATGAAGAAGTCCAGCACTACGACGTCGGGCTCGAGCTCGGCGGCGAGCATCGCGCCCTCGAACCCGTCGCACGCGACGCCGCCGATACGGAAGCCGCCGTGCATCGAGAACATCGTCGAGAGCAGCTCTCGCATCGAAGGGTCGTCGTCCACGAGGAGTACCACGGGTCTGTGCGCCATGCCCCCAATGTGCGCCGGGGGCCGCGCCTCTTCAATAGCCCTTTGTGGCTATATGTCGGGTCACCCGTGACGAAGACGGCGCGGGGGCAGGAACGGGAGCAAAACGAGCTTCGCGATGTGGCGCCGTCAGACCGTGGTCGGCGCGGCTCCGTCGGGGTTGATCTCGTACCGCTTTATCGCTTCCGTCACCGTCTCGGGCTTCACGTCGCCCGCCTCGGCCAGCGCGCTCAGCGTCGCCACCACGATGTGGCCCGGGTCGATCTCGAAGAAGCGGCGCAGGGCCTCGCGGTGGTCCGAGCGGCCGAAGCCGTCGGTGCCGAGCGGGACGAAGCGCGCGCCGATCCAGCGCGACACCTGGTCCGGCACCGCCTTGATCGAGTCCGACACCGCGACGACGGGGCCCTCGGCGTGCTCGAGCACCTTCGCGATGTACGGCTGCCGCGCGGGCTCCTCGGGGTGGAGCCTGTTCCACCGCTCCGTCTCGAGCGCGTCGACGCGGAGCTGCTGGTACGAGGTCGCACTCCACACGTCGGCCGCGACGTCCCAGTCCTTCGCGAGCAGGTTCTGCGCCTCGAGCGCCTGCTGCATGATCGACCCCGACCCGAAGATCTGCGCCTTGTACTTGCGCTCCCCGGGGGCCTCGCGGAACCGGTAGATGCCCTTGACGATGCCCTCCTCGACTCCGTCGGGCATCGGCGGCATCAGGTAGTTCTCGTTGTAGAGCGTCAGGTAGTAGAAGACGTCCTCGCCGTCGTCGATCATCCGGCGCAGCCCCTCGCGCACGATCGCCGCGGTCTCGTACGCGTACGCGGGGTCGTACGAGAGGCACGCCGGGTTCGTCGACGCCATCAGCAGCGTGTGGCCGTCCTCGTGCTGGAGGCCCTCGCCGTTGAGCGACGTCCGTCCGTACGTGGCTCCGAGGAGGAAGCCCTTGCCGCGCTGGTCGGCGAACGACCACACGGAGTCCGCGATCCGCTGGAAGCCGAACATCGAATAGAAGATGAAGAACGGGAGCATCGGCTCGGCGTGGGTCGAGTACGAGGTGCCGGCCGCGGTGAACGAGCCCATCGACCCCGCCTCCGTGATGCCCTCCTCGAGGATCTGGCCCTGGTGCGACTCGCGGTACGCGAGGAGGTGCTCGGCGTCGACCGGCTCGTAGAGCTGGCCGTGCGCGGCGTAGATCTTGAACTCGGGGAACAGCGACTCCATACCGAATGTCCGCGCCTCGTCCGGGATGATCGGCACCACGCGCTCGCCCACGCGCTCGTCGCGCATGAGCTTGCGCAGCAACCGGACGAACGCCATCGTCGTCGACACCGGCTGCTTCGAGCCGGCGGCGAACTCCTCGTACAGGTCCTTCTTCGGGAGCGGGAGTGCGCGCGGCTTCGACCGGCGCTCCGGGAGGAAGCCGCCGAGCCTGCGGCGCTGGTCGAGCATGTACTCGATCTCGATCGAGTCGGGGCCCGGATGGTAGTAGGGAGCGACGCCCTCCTTGATGTCCTCGTCCTTGATGGGAAGGCCGAGGCGGTCGCGGAACGTGCGCAGCTCCTCTTCGGAGAGCTTCTTCATCTGGTGTGTGACGTTGCGACCCTCGAACGACTGGCCGAGCGCCCATCCCTTGATCGTCTTCGCGAGGATCACGACCGGCGCGTCCTTGAGCTCGACCGCCGTCCGGTACGCCGCGTAGACCTTACGGTAGTCGTGTCCTCCCCTCTTCAGGTGACGAAGGTCCTCGTCGGAGAGGTGCGCGACCATGTCGCGCAGCCGCGGGTCCGGTCCGAAGAAGTGCTTGCGGATGTAGTCGCCGCTCTCGACCGCGTACTTCTGGAAGTCGCCGTCGAGCGTGGTGTTCATCTTGTTGACCAGGACGCCGTCGGTGTCGCGCTCGAGCAGCTCGTCCCACTCACGCCCCCACACCACCTTGATCACGTGCCAGCCGGCGCCGCGGAAGATCGACTCGAGCTCCTGGATGATCTTGCCGTTGCCGCGCACGGGGCCGTCGAGCCGCTGCAGGTTGCAGTTCACGACCATGATGAGGTTGTCGAGACCCTCGCGCGCGGCGAGCGACAGCGCCGCCATCGACTCCGGCTCGTCCATCTCGCCGTCGCCGGTGAACGCCCACACGCGCTGGCGCGACGTGTCCTTCACCCCCCGGTGCTGGAGGTAGCGGTTGAAGCGGGCCTGGTAGATCGCGTTCATCGGCGAGAGTCCCATCGAGACCGTCGGGAACTCCCAGAAGTGCGGCATCAGGCGCGGGTGCGGGTACGACGAGAGCCCCCCGCCGAAGGCCTCGCGCCGGAACGCCTCCATCTGCGCCTCGGTGATCCGGCCTTCGAGGTACGCACGGGCGTAGATCCCCGGCGCGCCGTGGCCCTGGATGAAGACCTGGTCGCCGCCGCCGGGAGCGTCCTTCCCGCGGAAGAAGTGGTTGAAGCCGACCTCGTACAGCGATGCCGACGACGCGTACGTCGATATGTGCCCGCCGATCCCGTCGAACGCCTTGTTCGCGCGGGAGACCATGACCGCTGCGTTCCACCGGATGATCTGGCGGATGCGGTGCTCGACCTTCTCGTTGCCGGGGAAGAACGGCTCCTCCTCGGGCGAGATCGTGTTGATGTAGTCGGTCGACACCATCGACGGCAGGCCGATCTGCCGGGCGCGGGCGTGCAGCAGCACCCTGTGGAGCAGGAACCGGGCCCGTCCCGGAGACGCGTCGATCAGCTGGTCGAGGGCGTCGATCCACTCCCCGGTCTCTTCGGGATCGATGTCGGGGAGCTGGTTCCGGAACGCGTCGTACATCGGGTCACCACCTCGGTCTGAATGCCGGCCCACCCAGGGTAAACGCCGCCGGAGCGGGCGAAGGGAACCCCGGGGTCGCGGCGAACCCTCAGGCCAAAGGCGCCTGCCCGGCGTCGTGCGTGTCTACGAGCTCGTGGAGGGTCTGGGGATGAAGGGGATTTCGCTCAGAGCGGTCGCTATCGGGGTCGCAGTGCTCACCGGCGCTTCCGCGCTCGCGGGCGCGGGCGCCGTCGCCGCGAAGCCGGCGGGGGCGAAGGTCGCCCGTCCGACGGACTACACGAAGCTGAAGGGACTCTCTCAGCCGAAGTACGAGACCGTCCGCGAGAGCGCGATGGTCGAGATGAAGGATGGCATCCACATGTACGTCGAGGTCGTCCGGCCGGACGTAAAGGGCCGCTTCGGGACGATCCTCGAGCTCAGCCCCTACCACGGGACGATCGCCGACCGCTCCGGCACGAGGATCCTGCCGGGTCCCGAGGACGGCATGGCCGGGTACTTCACCCCCCGCGGGTACGCGGTCGTCTTCGCCGACCTCCGCGGGACCGGCAAGTCAGAGGGATGTCTCGACCACATGGGGAAGAAGGACCAGTCCGACGCCTTCGAGATCGTCGAATGGGCGGCGAAGCAGCCGTGGTCGAACGGGCGCGTCGGGATGACCGGCCACTCGTACGTCGGATCGACGCCGCAGATGGCCGCGGCGCAGAAGCCGCCGCACCTCGTGACGATCGTGCCGAGTGCAGGGCTCGCCGCGATGTACCACCACGAGTTCCAGCTCGGCGTCCCCTACTACCTCCAGTGGGCCGGACCGCTGTTCGCGTACGAGCAGCTTGCGATCCAGCGCCACCTCCCGCCGGTCGCCAACGGCTACGGCGACAACTTCGGCCAGGGCATGCAGTACTTCGGCTGCGGCGCGACGCAGTCGGCCGCGGTGACGGGCGAGGCGTACTTCAGCGGTGCCGAGACCGACTGGCACCGCGAGCGAGACTTCCGCAAGGGCGCGACGGCGGCCGGCATCCCGACGTTCATCATCCACGGCGTCAACGACAACGCGGCGCGCATCGCGGCGAGCGACTGGTTCATCGCCCGCGACGGCCGTCCCGGCGACAAGGCGTGGATCGGCCAGTGGGACCACGGGTCCGGCTGCTGCCCGAACCGCCGCGGGGACCACTGGACGCTCGCGCTGCACGCGTGGTTCGACAAGCACCTGCAGGGGCGCAAGGTCTCGACCGGTCCGGCCGCGGAGATCTTCCTCAACGACGGGAGCGTGTTCACGTCCTCGCAGTGGCCTCCGAACCCGGACGCGCAGCTGACGTTCCACCCGCTGGGCGACGGTTCGATGGGCCTCTCGGCGAACGAGACGGAGGAGGAGACGGTCAGCTACGTCGCCGACCCCCGCGGCTTCACTTCGGAGTTCCAGACCGGCCGCGTCGAGTTCGAGACCGGGCCGCTCCCCGAAGACATCCTCATCGCCGGTGTTCCCAAGATGCACCTGGTCACGTCGGTGACGAGCCCCCGCGTCCACATCAACGCGCAGCTCTACGACGTGAAGGGCGACAGCCGGGACCGGATCGGGCAGGCGATGTTCGCGGTGAGCCCCGAGCTGCGCAACGGCGCGGACAAGCCCGAGGTCGTGATCCCCGGACAGGTCATGAAGATCGACCTCGTCGGCCAGGCGCAGGCGCACCTCGTCGAGAAGGGCCACACGCTGCGGCTCGTGATCGCGTCGAGCCACCCCGACAAGGTGCCCGTCTTCGCCGAGGGGGCCCAGGTGTCGGTGGTCGTCGGCGGCGAGGACGGCACGACGGTGACGGTGCCGGTGATCTACGACCCGAAGCTGTGGCCGGACCCGCTGAAGGCCACGGGTCAGTAGAGCTTTCGGCCGACCGCGACGAATCGCGCGCTGTCAGCGGCGCGGGGACCGTAGATGTGATGGGGTAAGTGGTGCCGCGCGGCACCATCACCCCCATCGATCCCGGCACCTCTGCACGCGTCATGTACGCGCGCGGGGCTGGCAGGAGGGGCACCAGTACGTAACCCTCTCGCCGGCCGGCTCTTGCCCCCGGCGCTCGATGCGGGTGCCGCAGCGACGGCAGGGCTGGCCGGAACGCGCGTAGACCCAGCGCCCCCGGCCGGGGCGGTCGTCCCCCGTCGTGACCTGCGCGCCGGTCGTGCGGTTCGCCTGCAGGAGCCGGCGCGTCAGATCGACGAGGCCCTCGTGGTCGGGCACCTCCCCGACCGGCGTCCACGGGTCGACGCCGCGCAGGAAGCAGATCTCGCACTTGTAGACGTTGCCGGGGCCTGCGATCATCGTCTGGTCCAGGAGCACCTCGCCGATGGGGCGGTCCGGGTGCAGGCGCAGGCGGCGCAGCGCCTCGTCCGCGTCCCACGACGTGAGCGGGTCGGGGCCGAGGTGACCCACGACCTCGTCCTCCCGGTCCGTCGGGACGAGCTCGGTCGTCGCCAGGTGGAAACCGACCGCGTGCCAATCGCTCGTCTCGAGCACCGCCCGGATCGCGTGCGCCGGCCCTCGCCAGGGTGCGCCGCGCCGGTACAGGTGCCACTCGCCGTCCATCTTGTAGTGAGCGTGGAACGTCACGCCTCCGCCGATGCGGAACAGGAAGTGCTTGCCGCGCGACGCGACGTCGAGGATCTCGCGCCCCGACAGGTCCGCGGTCGCGAGCGCGGGGACGCGGAAGTCGGTCTTCGTCAGCACGTTCCCGGCCAGCGCTCGGTGCAGCCGCGCCGCCGCCACGAAGACGGTGTCGCCCTCAGGCACGAAGGCGCAGCCCGCGCGACGTCGGGCGGAATCCGGCGTCGATCAGGGCCTGCGCGAACGGCGTGTCCTCCACGGCCTCGCCGTCGGCGCGCTCGACGGTAAGGCGGCCGAGGGCGCCGTCCTGCGCCGCGAGGACGAGCGCGTCCACGGCGGGGCGGACGACCTCGGGATCGTCCGAGTACGACAGCAGGCTGCGCCCGCCCTTCTCGACGTAGATCGCGAGCCTCCCGTCCACCAGCACGACGAGGGCCCCCGCCTTCCGTCCCGGCCGATGGCTTCCGCCCCGCTCCGGCCATTCGAGCGCGGCGCCGTAAGGATTCGCCGGGTCGACCGTGGCCAGCACCTGCGTGCGCGCCGCGGCGTCGCCCTGGTCCTCCATCGACCGGAGCCGGTCGACCGCGCCCGGCATCGCGAACTGCGCGCCGCCGAGGCCCTCGACGAAGTAGCCGCGGCGGCAGCGTCCCGACTCCTCGAACGCCTTCAGGACTCCGTACACGCCGGCGAAGCCCCCGCCGACGCGTTCCGCCAGCGCGGCGCCGCGCGTGACGATGCCATGGCGGACGAGGAGCTGCTCGGCGGTCGCATGCAGCCGCCGCGTCGCATCACGGCGCCGCTCCGGGACGAGGCTCCAGCGCCCGGCCGCGGCCGGCGGTCCCCTGCGAGACGGCAGGCTCGGACCGCGCCGGGACCGCGGGGGCCGCGCGCCGCGGTGGCCTCCCCGCAGCAGCGCACGCAACGGCGCGAGCGTGTCGTTGGTGACGTGCCCGGACCACACGAGCTCCCAGAGCGCCAGCAGCAGCTCGGCGTCGTCGGTGCTCCCGGCCGCGTCAGCGATCTGCCGGAAGAACATCGCGCCGCCCGAGGACAGCACGTCGAGCGCGGCCGCGGCCGCGTCGTTGAGATGGCCCTCGATTCGCTCCGGCAGCAGGAGGTCCGCGCGGTCGGCGAGAGCGAGCGCGACCCATCCGTCGGTGCTCCCGATCGGCCCGGCCCCGCACCACACGACCTCGCCGGAAGCGCCGAGCTGGTCCAGCAGCGCCGGCGAATAGCCCGGGAGCCGGGCCGGGAGGATCCTCGTCTCCAGCGCGGAAGCCGGCAGCGGCGCCCCCTGGAGCTGCTCGACGACCGCGAGGAGCGCGTCCGGCGTCGCGGCGCGGGGGCCGTAGGAGCCGATGCCGTGCCACGCGACCGTGAAGCGCGCGAGCACCTGCGGAGCGACGGGCTCGACCTCCTTGCGGAACGCGGCAAGCGACCGCCGGCGCAACAGGCGCAGGACCTCGACCTCGATCCATTCCCGCCCGCTGCCGCCCGGACGGAACTCGCCTTCGACCACGCGTCCCTCCGCCTCGAGCGCCTGCAGCGCGGCGCGGGCGACCGCGCGGCCGAGGCCGAAGCGCGATGCGACGTCGTCCTCGGTGAAGGGGCCGTGCGTGCGGGCGAAACGCGCGACGAGATCGGTGAGCGGGTCGGCGACCGGTTCCAGGAACGCGGCGGGGAGACCCACCGGCAGCGCGGCCCCCAGCGCGTCGCGGTATCGCGACGCGTCCTCGGCCGCGATCAGGCGCTCGTGGCCCGCGACCCTGACCTCCAGCGCGCGGCCCCGCGCGGTGAGCTCCCGAACCCATGCCTCCGACGCCGCGCCGTCCGTGGAACGAGCGCGGATCTCGTCGAGGCTCAGGTCCCCGAGACGGCGCAGCAGGTCGTGGAGACCGTCGGGGTGGGCCGCCCGCCCCCGCTCCCCCAGCGCCTGCAGGTCGATCTCGAGCTCCGCGAGCGCGGCGTCGTCGATCAGTTCCCGCAGCTCCTCGCGGCCCATCAGCTCCGCGAGCAGCGAGCGGTCGAGCGACAGCGCCTGCGCGCGCCGTTCCGCCAGTGGCGCGTCGCCCTCGTACATGAACGCGCTGACGTATCCGAACTGAAGGGAGCCGGCGAACGGCGACGGCACCGGCGTGTCCACCTCGACCACCCGCACCTCGCGCCGCCGCACCGCGGCCATGAGCTCGACGAGCGCGGGCAGGTCGAACACGTCCTGCAGGCATTCGCGGTAGGTCTCGAGCACGACCGGGAACGACTCGTGCTTCGACGCGGCCTGCAGCAGGACCGCGCTCTTCTGCCGCTGCTGCCACAGCGGCGTGCGCGTACCGGGCCTTCGTTTGGGGAGCAGGAGCGACCGCGCCGCGCACTCGCGGAAGCGGCTGGCGAACAGCGCGGAGCCGCCGACCTGGCCGAGCACGACGTCCTCGATCTCCTCCGGCTCGAACAGGACCGAGTCCGCCGGCGGCGCGTCGTCGGCCTCGGGCACGCGCACGACGATGCCGTCGTCGGTGTACATCGACTGGACCTCGAGCCCGAGGCGTTCGCGGAAGCGCGCCTCGATCGCCTGCGCCCACGGCGCGTGCACCCGCGCGCCGAAGTACGAGTGGATGCACACGCGCCAGTCTCCGAGCTCGTCGCGGAAACGCTCGATCACGATCGTCCGGTCGTCCGGGAGCGTCCCGGTCGCCTCCTTCTGCTCTTTCAGGTAGGCGACGAGGTTCGACGTCGCGAGCTCGTCGAGGCCGGCGCCTCGCAGTCGCGCCGACTGAGCCTCCGGCGCGGCGGACGCGACCTCACGCACGAACTCGCCGAGAGCGCGGCCGAGCTCGACCGGGCGGCCGGGGGCGTCGCCGTGCCAGAACGGCATCTTGCCCGGAGCACCGGGAGCCGGCGAGACCAGCACGCGGTCGTGCGTGATCTCCTCGATCATCCAGCTCGAGGCCCCCAGCAGGAAGACGTCGCCGGGCCTGCTCTCGTACACCATCTCCTCGTCGAGCTCGCCGACACGGGCCTGCTTCTCGCCCACGAGGAAGACGCCGAATAGCCCCCGGTCGGGGATCGTCCCGCCGGACGTGACGGCGAGGTGCTGGGCGTTGCCGCGCGGGGTCAGCACGTTCGTCGCGCGGTCCCAGTTGAGGCGCGGCCGCAGCTCCGCGAAGTCGCTCGACGGGTACCTGCCGGAGAGCATGTCGAGG
This sequence comes from Actinomycetota bacterium, assembly GCA_030861725.1. Taxonomy (GTDB): domain Bacteria; phylum Actinomycetota; class CADDZG01; order CADDZG01; family WHSQ01; genus JALZEG01. The sequence continues at coordinate 42,306 of JALZFC010000020.1, forward strand.
ACGCTCTCGAGCCCCTGCCGCGGCAGGTCGCGGAAGGGGGCCGCGCGCCGCACGACGCGTTCGAGGGCGTCGACCTCCCACGGTTCCATCGCGACCGTCGCGACGACCTGCTGCGCGAGGACGTCGAGCGGGTTGCGCGGGTACCGCAGCTCCTCGATCGCGCCCTCACGCATCCGCTGGACGACGACCGCGCACTCCAGCAGGTCCCCGCGGAACTTCGGGAAGAAGACGCCGCGGCTGACCGCGCCGACCTGGTGCCCCGCGCGGCCCACGCGCTGCAGCCCCGACGCGACCGAGTCGGGCGCCTCGACCTGCACGACGAGGTCCACCGCGCCCATGTCGATCCCGAGCTCGAGCGAGCTCGTCGCCACGACCGCCGGAAGGCGGCCCGACTTCAGGTCGTCTTCGATCAGCAGCCGTTGCTCGCGGCTCACCGACCCGTGGTGTGCGCGCGCGATCAGCTCGCCCGCCAGCTCGTTCAGCCGCGAGCACAGCCTCTCGGCCAGCCGCCGCGAGTTCGCGAACACGATCGTCGAGTGGTGAGCTCTGACGAGGTCGAGCAACGAAGCCTCGACGTGCGGCCACACGCTGGTCCTCGCCTCGGGACCCGAGACGGAGCCGCCGGGCGGCTCGTCCAGGGGCTCCCCGAGCGCCGCCATGTCCTCGACCGGCACGACGACCGACAGGTCGAACTCCTTCTCGCTCGGCACCGCGACGACGTCGACGTCCCGCCCGAGCCAGCGAGCGACCTCTTCGTGGGGCCGCACGGTCGCGCTGAGGCCGATCCTCTGCGCGGGGTGGTCGAGCAGCTCGTCGAGACGCTCGAGGCTCAGCGCGAGGTGCGAGCCGCGCTTCGTCCCGGCGAGGGCGTGGACCTCGTCCACGATCACGGTCTCGACGGTCCGAAGGGCCTCGCGGGCGGCGGAGGTCAGCAGCAGGAACAAGGACTCGGGCGTCGTGATCAGGACGTCGCTCGGCCGCGTCGCGAAACGGCGGCGGTCCTCCTGGGGCGTGTCGCCCGTGCGGACGGAGACGGAGATCTCCGGCGGCGGCACCTCGAGCCGGACCGCGGCCCCCCTGATCCCCGCGAGCGGCGACCTCAGGTTCCGCTCGATGTCGACGGCGAGCGCCTTCAACGGCGACACGTACAGGACGCGCACTCCCGGAGGCGCTCCCTCGGCCTGCGGCCGCGACAGCCGGTCGATAGACCACAGGAACGCGGCGAGCGTCTTGCCCGAGCCGGTGGGTGCCACCACCAGCGCGTTCCGGTCGCTCGCGATCGCGTCCCACGCGCCGGCCTGAGCGGGGGTCGGCGCGTCGAACGCGGACTCGAACCACGCCCGCGTGGGCGCGGTGAACCGTCCGAGTGCGCCGCGCGTGGAGGTGTGCTCGCTCACCTGGCCATGATGCCGGGTGCCGGGAGGTTCACGCGCCGGAGCGGGCCCACGCCCGCGTCACCGGCGGCCCGCCGTCGAGGAAGACGTAGCTGAGCACGACCTCGGCCCCCTCGGGGATCAGCCCGTTCGCGGCGAGCGCCTCGGCGTACAGCGTCAGCTGGTCGGCCCCCTCGGCGACGTCGAACCGGCGCCCGGTCTTGAAATCAACGATCTCGAGGCCGCCGCCGGGCATCTCGAAGACGGCGTCGATGCGGCCCCGGATGAACCGGCCGTCGCGCTCGAGCGTGAACGGGAGCTCGACCATGGCCTCGCCCGACGGCAGGACGGCGAGCCGGCGGTCGCCGTAGCCCGAGGCGCCCCAGTTCGCCATCAGCTCGTGCATGATGCCTTGCTCGGCGACTTTGCCGGGACGGTCCAGCTCCTCTTCGTCCGGGAAGGGAGAGATCCCGCGCGAGCGCTCCTCGATGGCGCGGTGGACCTCGGTGCCCAGCCGCCGCGCGTGCGTCGGGCGGTCCGGGAGCGGGCGCATCAGGTCCCACGGCTCGATGTCGCCCGCGGCGAGGCGCACGTGCGAGGTGGCGGAGACGAACTCCGGAACCGCCGGCTCCCGCCGCTCGACGGGGGCCGTGGCCGCGGCGATCAGCTGCAGCTCCTCGTCGAACCCCGCGATCCGAGACACCGCCGCCTCACGCTCGGCCTCGGGCAGGCCCTCCAGCAAGGCGTCGATCGAGACCGCGCCCGCGACGACCTCGTCTGCGGCGGCGCCCCAACCCTGCGGGAAGAGGACGTCCGTCACGCCCACCCGTGGCTCCGGCGGCCACACGCGCCGGTCTTCCATCGCGTGGAACAGCGGGTTCTCGTCGGGCGCCTCGTCGCGCACGACGCAATCGACGAGCCCCGCGTCCTCGAGCTCCGCAAGCTCCGTCCAGAACGGCGACGGGCCCTTCGGCTGCTTGTCGCGTCCGTACCACCACGCGGCGGTGACCGCGAGCCTCTGCTTCGCCCGCGTGAGCGCGACATAGAACAGCCGGCGCTCGTCTTCCAGGACGCGCTCACGGACCGCCTTCTGGAAGTCGTTGAGGCTCCCGTCGAACTGCGGCAGGTGCTCGGCGTCCTCGCGGACCTCGTACGGCAGCTCGGAGTAGCTCGTCAGCGGGTTCGAGCTGCGCGTGTTCGGGAAGATCGAGTAGACGGGCTCACCGTTGCGGCCGAGGGCCGCCGCCACCGACGGGACGAAGACGCACTCGAACTCGAGCCCCTTCGCGGTGTGCACCGTCATCAGCTTCACCGAGTCCCCCTCCGCCGGCTGCGTCGCCTCGAGCGTCTCCTCGGCCTGCTCGGCCGCGTCGAGGTACGCGATGAAGCTGCGCAGCGTCGCCTCGCCTTCGACGGGAGCGAACGCGGCGACCTGGTCGAGGAAGTTCGAGATGTTCTGCTTCGCCGTCGCGGCGGTGCGGGACGACGACGAGTCGAGGGCGTCGCCGATGCCGGCGTGCCGTACGACTTCCTGGACGAGCTCGAGGAGCGAGAGATTGGACTTCCGCCGGATCGCCGCGAGCCGCTCGGAGAACGCGCGCAGCCGGCTCTTCGCCTCGGCCCCCAGGTCCCCGATCTCGTCCACGTGCGCGAGCGCCTCGGTCAAGGAGAACCCGACGTCGCCCGGCTCGACGTCCCGCGCCGCGTCCTCGTCTCCGCCGGCGAGCTGCACGCGGAGATCGGCGTTGCGCCCCGAGGCCCAGCGGGCGAGCAGCGAGAGGTCGCGGTAGTGGACGCGCCACCGGGGGCCGAGCAGGATCCGCGCGAGCCACCGGTTGGCGCCCGGCTTCGTCTCGAGGGCCCGCAGCCACGACACGACCTCGGTCACTTCCGGCGTCTTCAGCAGTCCGCCGAGTCCGACGACCTCGACCGGCACCGACCTCTCCTCGAGCGCCTGCAGGATCATGTCCATCGCCGCCTTGCGGCGCACGAGGATCGCGATGTCCTTCCACGCGAGCGGCTGGCGGCCCTCCGCGGTCGCCGTCCCGTGCAGGCGTTCGCACTCGGCTGCGATCCAGCTCGCCTCGGCCCGCTCGTCGGTGAACAGCCCCACCTGGACGCGCCCCTCGCCGTTGGCGGGATGCGCCCGCAGCGGGTCCCCCGGCCGGCGGGACGCATCGATCGGCTCGACCACGCGGTTGGCCACCTCGAGCACCCGGCGGCCCGACCGGAAGTTCTCCGACAGCGATACCGGCTCGTAGCCGGTGCCGTCGCTCCGCGGGAAGTCCGCCGGAAAGCCGATCAGGTTGTACATCGTCGCCCCGCGCCAGGCGAAGATCGCCTGCCGGGCGTCCCCCACGGCGGTCACCGCACCGCCCTCGCCGACGAGCTCCTGGAGCAGCTTGCGCTGCGCGACGTTCGTGTCCTGGTACTCGTCGAGCAGCACGAACGGGAACCGGCGGCGGTACCCCGCCCGCACGTCGGGATAGTCGACGAGCACCTGCACCGCCTTCGTAACCTGGTCGCCGAAGTCGACGCGCGAGGCACGGCGTTTCGCCGCGACGTACGCCCCGACCGCGCGCACCAGCTCGCGCCGCTTCGCCGCCGTCTGCATGATCTTGTCGTCGACGCCCGGCATCGAGAGGATCCGCTGCGCGGCGGCGTCGATGTCGTCGAGGCTCACCATGTGGTCGGCGACCGCGCCCGCGAGCGCGAGCGTCTGGCCGACGACGTACGACGACCGGATCTCGAGCGCGTCGAACGGCGGGAGGTCGTCGAGGCACGAGAGCACCAGCTGCCACTGCTGCGCCTCGCTCAGCAGTCCGGCATCCGGCTCGACCCCCACGAGCAGCCCGTGGTCGCGGACGATCCCGGCGGCGAACGCGTTGTACGTCTGGACCGTCACGTCCTCGCCCGACGCGTCCTGCAGCTCGTCGAGCGCCAGCGCCACGCGCTCGCGCAGCTCGTCCGCGGCCTTGTTCGTGAAGGTCAGGCCGAGGACGTGGCCGGGCGAGAGCGGCTGGGTCTCGAGCGCCCACGCGATGCGCGCGGCCATCACCGCGGTCTTCCCCGATCCCGCGCCGGCGATCAGGTGGAGCGGCTCGAGCGGATGGGCGATCGCGCGCCACTGCTCGTCGGTGGGGGCGAAGCCCCTGAGCGCCGCCCTTATCGCGTCCGAGCGCCGTGGGTCCTGGATCATGCGGGCAGCTCCTTGCCTTCCGACCACAGGGGGCACAGCGGCTTGAACTTGCACCATTTGCAGTCGGCCTCCGGGTTGGGCCGGAAGTCCTCTGCCAGCACGCCCTCGATGAGCGCGGGCAGCCGCTTCAACGCCTCCTGCGCCTCCTCCGGCTTCTGGCTGCGCTTCTGCACGTCGCCGCGCGCCGGCGGCACGTTCGGATAGATCAGCTGCATCGCGGCCGGCTCACCGAGCGTCGTCAGGTCCGGCCCCGGAGGTTCGATCGCGCCGGGGGTCGTCGCGGCGAGGTAGTAGATAGCGAGCTGGAGCGACGTCCGTGCCTCGTCCCAGCCCGCGATGCTCTTCGAAGTCTTGTAGTCCGAGATCACGATGTTGCGCCCGATCGTGTCGACGCGGTCGATGCGGCCCGTGATCCGGTGTCCCTCGAAGTCGACCTTGAAGCTCGCCTCGGCGACGGCCGCGGTGCCGGGTTTGAGGTAGCGGCCGTAGCGCTCGATCATCAGCTGGCCCTCGCGGTAGAACTGGCGCGCCGTCGCCTTGTTCGGGAACTGCGACGCGATCCCCAGGAACAGCTCGTGGTAGCGCTCGTACGCGGCTTTGGGCTCGACCGCCAGCTTCCCGGTCTCGAGCTCCTCGAAGACCTTGTGGATGACGGAGCCGAACTGCATGTTGTGGCTCGAGTCCGGGTCGAGCCCGAGCGCGACCGCGCAGAGGTACTGCAGCCCGCAGTTGTCGTAGGTCGAGATGCGCGAGTAGCTCGTGCGGAGCTTGTCGAGCGGGAGGTCCGCCGCGGCGTCACCCTGCTGCGCCCGGATCGGGACCGCGCCCTCGGTCCAGTCCCAGCGCCACCACCATTCCCGCGGCTGGGCCGCAGCGCACGCGGGGTCGAGCTCGCAGATCCGTGCGATCGCGGCGAGGGACGCAATCCGTTCGGCGCGCGCCGCCGACGCGTCCGCGAGCACCTTGCGGTGCCTCGCCGCGGCCTCGGCGAAGGTGAGCGGGGGCATCTCCGCGGGGGGCTCCGGCTCCGGCACGCTCCCGGCCAGCTCTGCGATGAATCTGCTCGGCTCGCCTCTGCGCGTCGGGCCCGGAGACGTCGTGACGATGCACCGCCGCGACGCGCGGGTGACCGCGACGTAGAAGACTCGACGGTCCTCCATCTCGTTCTTCTTCGAGCGCGCGACCGGGTCCGGCTCGTCCAGGTAGTAGGGGTCGAACAGGCCGCTCGCCCTGCGCCCCTTGGGGATCGATCCCTCGAGCACGCCCGCGACCGCTACCACCGCCCACTGTCTGCCCTTGGCGCCGTGGAAGCTCAGGACCTGGACGCCGCGGGCGGAGCGCTCCGGCGGCAGCCACGGGTCCGACCCGAAGTCCGCGCGGTCCATCGCGTCGCGGTACTGGGAGTACGTCCCCGAGCCACGTCGCCGCTCGACGAAGCGCGCCAGCGCCTGGCTGAACGCGTAGAGGGCGTCGAGGTCGCGGTTCGCGGGATCGTTCACGTCGCGGCGCGCCGACGCCTGCAACTCGCGGCACAGCCGAGACCGCTCCCACACGACCCAGAACGCCTCGTCGGCGGGAGCACCGGCCTTCGCGGCGAGCGCGTCGCGCAGCTCGAGCAGCTCGGCCACCCGCGCGCGCACGCCGGGGTCGAGCTCGCCCGCGTCCGGGAGCGTCTCGAGCACCTCGGTCAGCGTCGCCCCCCGCAGCCGCGCGAGCCGCTCGAGGTCGCGGACGGTCGCGTCGTCGAGCCCCACGAGCGGCGACCGGAGCAGCTCGACGATCTTCTCCGGTGCGGCCTCGTGACCGAACGCCACCGCCGCGAGGTCGTCGAACGCGCGGACGACCGGCTCGCGCGCGAGCGGCCGGTCCGGGGCGGCGACAGAGAACGGCACCTCCAGCGCGTCCAGCGCCCGTTCCAGCGGCGGGAGCATCGAGCGGGGGGAGGTCAGCAGGATCGCCATCTCCTCGTACGGGACGTGCTCGCGGAGGTGCGTGAGCCGCAGCTCCCGGGCGATCGAGTCGAGCTCGGTGGCGAGGTTGCCGTAGCGCCGGACCTCGAGCGACGTCTCGCCGGCGAAGCGCTCGAAACGATGGCCGCTCGCGCCGTTCCGCCCGATCAACGCCAGCGCCGGCCGCCCGGCTCCCTCACCGAGGCGATAGCTCGTCGTCAAGGTGACCGTCTCATGGGGGCCGAACTCCTTCTCGAAGTCGTCGATCCAACCCGGCTCGGCCCCCCGGAAGGTCTCGATCGCGGAGTCGGGGTCACCGGCGACCACGAGCGAGCGGCCGCCGGCGTCGCCGTCGTCGAGACCCGCGACGAAGTGCAGGAGGCGCTGCTGCACGAGCGCGACCTCCTGCCCGTCGTCGACGAGGACGTGGAGGAACCGCCGGTGGAGCGCGGCCCGGATGTCGTCGTGCTGGGCGACGAGCTCGGCGGCGTCGGCCAGGAGCGTCGGGTAGTCGACCCGCGAGCGGTCGCGCATCTTCCTGCGGTGGGTCTTGAAGAAGCGGACGAGCGCCGCCCACGCGGGCCGCGCTGCGGCCAAGGCGTCGAGCTGCGGGTCGTCGAGCAGCCGCTGCTCGGCGCGGATGCAGAAGTCGACGACCTCGTCGACGAAGCCGCGGTTGCTCAGCAGGTGGCGGTGGTGGGGCCAGTTCGCGTGGTGCTCGTCCGCCAGCGCGTCGCGCACGAGCCCCCAGTGCTCGGGGCTCGTCAGGAGCACCGGAGGCTCGGGGTAGGCGAGCCGGTCGTAGTGGCGCGTGACGAGGTGGTGGGCGAACCCGTGCCACGTGTAGACGGGGACCTCGACGAGCGCCCTTCGGGGGCCGGACAGCAACCGCGTCGTCAGCCGGTGCTGGAGCGCCATCTTCTGGGCCCGGTTCGGGACGAGGAAGAGGATCCGATCGGGCGAGGCCTCCTCGGCCAGGCGGACGAACCGCTCTTCCAGCACGGTCGTCTTGCCGGTGCCCGGCCCCCCGTAGACGACGAGGGGGCCGGCGCCGTGCGCGACCACGGCCTGCTGGCCCTCGTCCAACCTCACCCGTCGGTGCGTCTCGGTGCCCGGCGTCTCGGTGCCCGGCGTCTCGGTGCCCACGGCGACAACCTAGCGCGGGGGTACGACAGGAACCGGGCGAAGGTTCGCGAGGCGCCGGACGCGAAAAGCCGCCGGGCCCATCGAGCGACCCGGCGGCCGATAGACCGAAGCTAGCGCCTGCAGTATTCGAAGACCACGTGCGTCACCTTCGGATAGGTGTCGCAGACGACGTCCATGAACTTGCACCAGTCGCCGATCTCGGTGTCGCACGACGCGTGAGCGGGCGTCGCAGGGACAAACGAGATCGACGCGGCCACCAGACCGACCGCGACGAGATTCCTTATCTTCCGCATCGAGTTTCTCCTCCCTAGTACGTGCAATAGACGAGGTCCCTGCCCGTGAGGTGGTTCCACGTGTTGTTCAGGGTCCTCGTGGGCTCCTCGGCGCACGGGCACGGCGAGTCGGGCTGGCACGCGGACGCCGGAGCGGCCCCCAGCCCGAGCGACGCTACTGCTACCGCGCCCACGACCAACAGACGGAATCGCTTCATTTGCTTCTCCCCACTTCCGGCGCCGGAATCGGATGATTTTGTACCAAACGCCGCGAAAGGTTCGCCGCAACGGGCGCGGAACCCTGCAAACGGCAAGGGACCGGATGCTAGGCCCTCGGGTCCGAGACCCGCTTCGGGTTCGCGACCGGGAGCCGGACGTTCGCCGAGGCGAACTCGATCGTCGTGATGGCGTTGTCCCGCCGGAGGAACGGAGAGTCGGCCTGCGTCACCTCGATCACGAGCGTGTGGTCCTTCTCGAACCGCCACCCGTTCCCGTGGAGGTCGAAGATCCCACAGGTCCGCTTCTCGTGCGCGGCGAGGTTGACGCGGCACACCCCGCGGGTGACGAGCGTCATAGGCCCCCCGTCCGGCTGGCGGTCGTAGAGGCGCGCCGCGATCCAGTAGTCGGTGGCCGCCGTCTCGTATTGCAGCGTCAGCGTCGGGATCCCGAGGAGCGTGAACGGCTTCGCGAGCGGCTCGGTCTCGTACTGGACGACGTTCATCCCGGGCTCGACCTCGGACGTCGTGTAGCACTTCGGGACGCTCGCGTTGCGCGACCGGGCGACCGGGTCGGACTCGAAGCCGTGCAGGTCGGGCGCGAGCACGCTCGTCGTCCCCCCGCCGCTCCACCCGAACACGAGGTCGGTCGGAGCCAGCGCGCGCCACGTCGGCGCCGCGTACGTCAGCCCCGGCTCGTCCGCGGGCAGGCTCTCCGTCGCGTTCGCCGGGCACGTCGTCGTCGACATCACCGCGTTCAGCGGGGGACGCTTGCGCGAGCCGAGCAGGTAGTGGTCGAGGAAGCGGTTGACGCGGCTGTTCACGCCCTGGTGGACGAGGTCCGCGGGCGCGCGGCCGAGCCGCAGCTTGCCGCCGGCGGGGCGGTAGTCGTCGAGCGTGCAAACGTGACGGTCCTCGCCGCAGACGTCCGCCCACTCCTTCGGCTTGTTCTGCGAGTACACGTGCTGATAGTCGCCGAAGTACATCTCGATCGGGTACCGCGGCGAGAGCTTCTTCAGCTTGTTGTAGAAGCGGATCGTCTCGATCGCCGGGAACAACGGGTCCGTGGTCGCGGCGGCGGAGAAGATCGGGATCTTCAGCCCCCTCGCCACGCGCTTCCAGAACGGCTGCTGGTAGTAGGCGGAGCTGTCGGAGATCAATCGCTCCACCACGGGCTCGAGCGTGTCGTCCCCGTCGTACGGCTCGCCTTCCTGGAGGCGCGCGTATGCGTCGTAGACGTACTGCGGGAGGTGGACGTGGTCCCCGCCGTGGTTGTTCGCGGAAGCGACGAAGCCGCTCACGATCGACTGCTTCATGACCCCGATCGGCGACCGCGACAGCGCCTGGTCCGGCCGTATCGGAGCGACGAAGGGTGCTCCCTTCCCTCGGACCCTGTCGAAGTAGTGACCGCCCGGGACGAGCGACTCGAGGATGTCGGTGGGGCCGAAGCGAGGGACGATCGCGCCCAGCCGGAGCGGAGTCCCCGTCGCCGGCGACCTCCACTTGTGGTCGGTAAGGGCCAGCCACGCGAGCCAGCCGCCGTACGAGCCTCCGTTCACCGCGATCTTCTTCGGGTTGATCCGGAACAACGGCTCCTCGCCCGCGGCCACCCTGTCGGCGTCGAGGTCCGCGAGGAGACCGACGAGGTACTGCATGTCGTTCACCTCGTAACGCCGCGAGTCCAGCTGCGCCGTGCCGGTCGCGCCTCCCTCGCCGTTGTTGCGGTGGCCGCGCGCCCTGTAGTTCACGACGACGTAGCCGCGCGACGCGAACCACGCGTTCGACTGGTGCCACGTCTCGGTGCCACCCTGGACGGTCGCGGCCTCCCAGCGAGCGTCGGTCTCGCCGAAGCCGTGCGCGAGGACCATCACCGGCCGTCCGCCCCGCGGGACGCGCTTGGCCGCGGGGGGAAGGCTTACGTCGACGTCGAGCGTCACCGCGCGGCTTCCTTCGTCGGCCTGGACGTCGTCGCGCTCCTCGGCGGCGGCGACATCCTCCTCCGTCCCCGGCGCGGGCAGCCCCGTGTAGTCGTCACCGCTCTCGGTCGGGTGGTACGCGGCCGGGACGGGAATGCCGCGGGCGCCGCCGCTGCTCGCCGGGGCGCCGTCGTCGCAGAACCGGAAGCCGAGCTCGACGCCGTTCTCGACGTCGTCGTCGGCCGCGTCCTCGTCGGTGCATTCAGACACGAGAGACGTCAGGGCCTCGAGGCTCGACGTGACGAGCGGGTCGCGTTCGGTCTGAGCGTTCACCGCGACGGGACGTGCGGCCAGCGCCGACGGCAGAGCGAGCGCGACGGCCGCGGCGAGCGAGACGACCCGGCGCGCAGACAACGATTGCATGAGGCTTTGATTCTCCCCCACGGCGGCAGTTACCGCACCGGCGGCGAGTCGAATAGGCCGCGCCGCGGGCTAACCTCGTCCGATGGCGAGGTTCCCGCGGCCCAAGGCGAAGACGGACGCGCGCAACGAGTGGGCGGAATCGATCAGAGAGCGGCTCCCGGAATGGCTCGAGGAGACGTGCCCGCCGAACGCGCGCGGTGCGATCGCGGGCAACGGCGGCGTCGAGGTGCTCGTCGGCGCGAGCAAGGTCGCCGCGTTCCTGCCGACGGCGACCGGGCTGAGCGCCTACCTGATCGGCGCGACCGACACCGAGGTCAAGAGGATCGAGCGGCTGTGCGAGAGGGCCGGGGTCCCGGAGGACGCCCGGCCCCCGCGCACGTCCAAGTACGTGCTCGTGAAGGTCCGCGACGACGACACGCTGGCGACGGTCGCGGAGGCGCTACGGCTGCACTGCATAGGCCGGCGCTAGGCATGCGCGGCCGGAGGTCGCGTCAGTCGACGTGGACGTGCCCGCACATCCCGTTGCAGTCGCCGTCGTTCAGCGTCGAGTGCAGCTTGCACCTGTAGTAGTACGCGCCCCGCTTGCGGAACTTCTTCGACGTCCGCTCGCCTTCTTTGATCGTCGTGTTCTTGTCGGGCCCCGGGCCCCGGTAGAACGTCACCGTGTGCTTGACGCTCGTCGGGTTCTTCCAGACGACCCTGTCGCCCTTCGAGATCGACACGAAGTCCTTGTTCCAGAGGTACTTGTCGCCCTCCTTGATGGCCTTGATCCGCGTCGTGTCGCCGAGCGACGGGGCGGCGAAGCCGAGCGCCGCGCCCACGGCGACGACCGGCACGACGAGCCGTCTCGTCCACTTGCCCCGCAACGTCCTCTCCTTTCCTCGGCTGCCTCCCTCCGAAGGTACCCGTTGCCGCCCGATAAGCACCTCCGGACCGCTCCCGAAATCCGGCGATTCGAGGGGTCCCTGCCCCATACTCCACTCCCCCGGCGGGTTCACCCGGGGGCGGGCGAGGAGTGGGAAAGCACGTGGGAACGCACAACGAATCCGTACGGAACGGAGGGTCGATGAGCGAGGCAGTGTTGCCTGAGTGGGAGTACCTGCTGGTCGAGGAGGCGATCCAGGCGGCGGAGCGCCGGGTCCGGGAAGAGGACGAGCGGGCTCGCCGCCGCGCCGTCCAGCTCGCCCGGGAGCAGGGCTACCACCGCCTCGCGGTCGAGATCGACCGGCCGGCGCGGGTGAAGATCAGCCCGAACCAGCTCTCGTTCTTCCCCTCGGACCCGACGCTGTTCGACACCGACTGAGCCACCTCGTCGCGCGGTAGACCCGCGCGTCCCTGGACGAACTGCGCCACTGCGGGCAAACTGCGCCGATGCGTAGATCCGGGCTGCTCGCCGCGGCCCTCGCCGCGGTCGTCCTGTTTGCCGGCACGGCCGAGGCGCGCCCCGCGTGGAAGCGAAGGATCGACCGCCTCGTCCGCGGCCACTCGATCGGAGTCTCGGTGGCGGAGGCCGGCGACGTCCTGTACCGGCACGCCGACAAGCAGAAGCGCATCCCCGCGTCCAACCAGAAGCTCCTGTTGTCGATGGCGGCGCTCGACCGCATCGGTCCGGGCGAGGTCGTCGTCACGCCGGTGCGCGCGCAGGGGCTGTCCGGAAGCGTCGTCCGCGGCGACCTGTGGCTGCTAGGCCGCGGCGACCCGACGCTCACGGGCGGCGGCGCCTACGGGAGGTCGCTGCCGATCAGGCCGGCACGCATCTCGATGCTCGTGGACCGCATCCGCGTCTCCGGGATCCGACGCATCGAGGGCAGCGTCATGGGCGGTACCGGCTACTTCACGCGCGACTGGTACGCGCCCGGGTGGAAGTCCTTCTTTCCCGCCTATTACGTCCCGCTCCCCTCTGCCCTCGCGTTCGAAGGCAACTCGTACAAGGGACGGCACGTCTCGAACCCGGAGTGGCGGGCGGCGCGCTCGCTCACGAAGCGGCTGCGGGCGAAGGGCGTCCGCGTCGAAGGAAGACCCGGCGCCGGGGCCCCGCCGAAGAACACTACGGAGGTCGCCCACGTGAAGTCGGAGCCGCTCGAGAGGCTGCTCACGTTCACGAACAGGCAGTCGTCCAACTTCTTCGCCGAGATGATCGGCAAGCGCCTGGCCGCAGTCGCCCACGAGCCGCCGGGCAGCATCGCGAAGGGAGCCGCGGTGATCGCCCGGTGGACGGCGCGGCACGGCGTCGAGGCGATCGCCCGTGACTCGTCCGGCCTGTCCTACGAGAACAGGGTCTCCCCGCGGGGGCTCGTCCACCTCCTCGAGGTCGCGGAGCGAGCCGCATGGGGCGCGACGTTGCGGCAGACGCTGCCGGTGCCCGGGCAGGGGACGCTGAAGGACCGCCTCGGGGGGGTGAGGGTCAGGGCGAAGACCGGGACGCTCGACGGCGTCTCCGCGCTGTCGGGCTGGGTCCGGCTCGAGAGGTCGGGCTCGTGGGCGGAGTTCTCGATCCTGTCGAGCGGGATGCCGAAGTCACAGGCCGCCGCGATCGAGGACCGGATCGTGCGGATCCTCGCCCGCGCGGCCCGCACGGGTCAGGGCGACAGCACCACGGGGACGCGCACGACGTGGAGCGGAGACCCGTCCTCGGCCGACGACTCGAAGACCTCGATGACGCCGTCGGTCAGCTCGACGACCTGGAACGGGATGTTCTTCCTGTAGGTCCCGCGGCACCCGCTCCCGCACGTCGCGGTCGCGAACGTCTCCGCTATCACCTCGTTGTCGGGGCCGAGTATGCGCATGCTCACGTTCGCCTCGAACACGTTGGCGGTGCCGGAGACGGTCACGGGACTCGTCACCGTCTGCCCGGCCTCCGGCGTCTCGACGACGATCGGGGCGACGACGTCCTCGAAGTCGTCGCGCGTCAGGGGCGAGTCGATCACGATGCCCTCCGACGAGAACGTCGTCGCCGGCTGCCCCTCGATCTTCAGCTCGACGGCCTGGACCGTCGGGAACTCCGTCAGCGTGTAGACGAGCTGCGCGAGCCGAAGGCGCGCCGAGAGCGAGCCGCCGCCGGATTCGAACGCCTCGCTGAGGTCGGCCGTCGCGACCCCGTCCTCCACCGACAGGCCCAGCAGCGTGGATCCCGCGGGGATCGCGGTGGCGAATCCCGAGGCCGTTTCGAGCTGAGTCGGGCCCTTCAGCAGCTCGGTGACGGCCCCGGTGCCGAACTGCGGCGGGACGACGAGGGCCCGGCGAACCGTCAGGCCGACGAACTCGCCGTGCGCCAGCCAGAGCCGGAACGCATGGGTGACGGGCGCGACCGACGGTGACGGTGACGGCGCCGACGCGCTGGGGGAGGCGGCAGGCGCCGGCGTGCGGCGGGAACCGGCCGCGGGCTCGTCGTCGCTGCACGCCGCGGCGAGAAGCGACGCCGCCAGCGCCGCGCACACCAGCATCCGGGCCCGCCGGGGGGAACGAGCACACCACATGTCCTGGCCTCCGTTGTCTCGTGTCGTCATCCGGTAAGACGACGTCCACCGCGCCGCGGTTGCAGGAAACGCCGGCCCCACCCTAAGAGAGCGCGAGGGCGGGGGTGAGGAATTGGACCGCGGGGGCCGCGTTCAGCCTGTGGCGGACTTGTCGATGACGCAGAAGAGGTTGCCCTCGGGATCCGCCAGGACGACGAAGTCCTTGTCCTTCTCCGGCCCCCTCACCCGCCGGGCTCCGAGGCCCTCGAGCCGTTCGACCTCGGCCATCGGCCGCGACGCGTAGAGGTCGAGGTGGAGCCGGTTCTTCTCTGTCCTCTTCTCGGGGACGAGCTGCAGCGACACGCTTACGCCCTTCTCGTTGGGGTCGACGAGCTTCACCCAGTCGTCCTCCGCCTCGTAGGCGAGCTCGTACGCAAGCGCCTGCTGCCAGAAGGTGCGCATCTTCGAGATGTCGTTGACGTCGATCACGACCGAGCCCACGTACATCCGGTCCATCGAACCTCCTCGTTCGGCTGTGGCTGTCCACGCCTTTCTCTCCACGGCAGGAGGGATTTAGTCGCTTCCGAAGGAAAAGGTGTAGGGGGCGGTGCGCTCGAGCGCGTCCCGCCTAGGATTCGGCTCGAGGGAACCGGGCGGGACGCCCGGCTGCACCGCCCCCCACGATTCGATGCAGCTTCAGTCTCGGGTACGTCCGGGCCTTCGAAAGGTCACGCACCCGACAGCTCCTCCGTCCGTTTGCCGACGGCCCCGGCGGCACACCGCTCGTGGGTGGCGTAGGTTCGTCGAGTGTGGAGGGGCCGGCCGGACGACCGGCTCCGGTCTGAAGGGGGGATTCTCATGCGACGGATCATCGGCGTCGCGATAGTCCTGGTCCTCGTGGCGGGCGCGCTCGTCGCCGGCAGCCTCACGCCGGCGCTCTCACGCCCGGTGGCGACGAACGAGACCGACTACATGGCGTACGGGCGCGTCTTTCCCGACCCGCACGGGTGCAACCAGGGCGAGCCCGGCCATTCGCCGTTCGCGAAGGGCAACGTCTGCGCGGTCGACTTCCTGCAGTTCCAGGAGACGTTCGACGGGCTCAGGTTCCTCGAGGAGCTGTACCCGCGCTACGTCGAGGTCTACGCGCTGCACGAGGACTTCGACTGCCGGGGCCGGCCGGTGAGCAACCCCGAGCAGGGCTGTGATGCTTTCAAGTCCGCCGGGCTGCCCGTGACGGCGTCGACGTCCGGCGAGGGCGTGACGCGCGACAAGCAGCCGCTGTACATGGTCCGGATCACCGACGAGAACGAGCCCGACAGCGGCAAGGACTTCTTCGTGTTCCCGCTGTCGATCCACGGCATCGAGCGCGCCGGCGTCGAGGGCGGGACGCGGGCGGCCGAGGACCTTGCGACGTGGGCCGCGTGCGAAGAGCGGCAGGACATGCCGGTGTGCGCGAACGAGGGCGCGATCCCCCACCCGATCCTCGAGGCGACGCCGAAGAACTCCGTGACGGCCGGCGAGGCCCTCGACCAGTCGGTCGTGTACTTCATCTACCCGAACCCGGACGGCTGGAAGCGCGGGGAGCGCAGCGCGGGAGGCGCGGGCGCCCAGTTCTACCAGCGCTACAACGGCAACGGCGTCGACCTGAACCGCGACTGGCCCGAGCAGGGCTACACGTTCCGCCCGTACACGCCGTGGTCGGAGCCCGAGGCGCACTCCTACGGCAAGGTCCTGCAGGCGATCGGGCCGAAGGACCGCAGGGGGAACCCGAAATGGTCCGGAGGCATCGACCTCCACGGCCAGCTCGTCGACCGCGCGTTCTCGTTCACGCTGATCGGCGGCTCCGAGCGGCCGTACGACAAGAACCAGCGCGTGCTGCAGACGGTCAAGGGGGCATGGTCGGACGCGGAGAAGCGCCTCGCATGGTCGGCGTTGATCAAGCCGAACGACGCGCCCGCCGACGACCCGCGGGTCTACGGCGTCCAGTGGGGCACCATCTGGGACACGATCGACTACACGGTCACGGGCGCGCTCGGCAACTGGATCGACTCGCCGATCGGGCTGAATGCGGACGGGATCGACAACGAGATGTCGCTGTCGCATCTCAGCAACTGCGGCGTCGGCACGTGCTACGACCCCGACGTCGAGCAGCTGCACGTGGACGGTAACAAGTCGCTCGTCTACTCCATGATCAACTACACGCTCCTGCCCGAGAAGAACAAGTTCCGCACGAAGGGCCGCGTGGCGTACGTCTACAACCGCGGGGCCGTCGCGGAGAAGACGAACAAGCTGGCGGCGCCGCCGAAGTTCGCGAAGCTTCCTCCACAGGAGGACATCGCCGACGTGGTGCTCTCGCCGGCGAACGAGTACATCCACGAGTTCGACGTGCAGAGCCCGAAGGACGGCGTCTACAACGGCGGCATCGAGGTCACGCTCACGTGTGCGAACGCACAGGGCGTCGGGGCGTGCGCCCTCGCGGAGGCGAGGCTGGAGCGCAAGAAGTTCGCGGAGCCCAACGTGCAGGACGAGGAGTGGGAGACCGTCAGCTCGTACTTCAACCAGTCGCCCATCTACGTCCAGGCGGGACAGGCCCTCCACGCGAACCTCCCGACGCCCGGCAAGTACCGGGTCCGGATCGTCAACGGCGACGGCCCCGCTCAGGCGTCGGGCGTCTTCACGGGCGACATCGACTTCACCAGGGAGAAGGGTTGGCCCGACCCGGGGCAGGTCGGGTACCGCGCGACGAACATGAACTTCTGGAAGGACCTGCGCAAGTTCTCCCGGCCGCGCATCACCAAGATCACGCCGGCGAAGATCAAGTCCACGAACGCGTGGAAGCGCCGCTTCGACACGATCGTGATCACGAACAGGGTCTACAAGCCGCTCGCCGCGAGGCTCCGCAAGTGGGTGTCCCGCCAGGACGGGAACCTGGTGCTGACGGACAAGGGGCTCGGGATGCTGCCGGCGATGAAGGTCACCACAGGCGGGCTGGGATCACTGGAGGCATACGCCGGCTACGTGAACTTCGCCACGGCCAAGAAGGAGAGCACGTACGACGACCCGCTGGCGAAGAAGATCAACCAGCCGGGCGCGGCCGAAGGCCAGCAAGGCGACGAGGTCAGGAGGCGCCAGACCTACGAGCCGGTGCCGCTCGGGATCGCGATCCAGACGCCCGACGGCGACGACGCGTACAACTCGCCGGTCTGGTACATCGACAGCGGGGTCTGGCGCAAGGCGAAGGGCAAGCAGCGGGCGGTCGCGACGACCGGCGCGTTCACGAACGTCTCCTACGGCGAGATCAAGTACTTCGGGGGCCGGATCCGGTTGATCGGGGCGCTGCTTCCGATGCCGACGAAGAAGTACGACAACCCGTTCGGCGTCGCCGACTACGGGCTTACGTACTCGGGCTACCAGATGCTGCTGAACTCGCTGCGCTGGAAGAGCTAGCGAGACACGGGACGCGAGAGAGGGGCGGCCACCGGGCCGCCCCTCTCTCTTTT
>JALZFC010000059.1 GCA_030861725.1 Actinomycetota bacterium
GTGGTCGACCGCGCCGGACCGGAGGGCGGCCGCCAGCGCGAGCGGGTCGGGGTCGTACCCCGCGACCCGGGTCTCGGGGGCGGCGGCCCTTAGCCCGAGCCCGATGGACCCGCCGATCAGGCCCGTGCCGAGGATCGCAACCCGACGAGGCACCTAAAGTCGACCTTTAGGGTTCATCGTGGAGGTCCGTGCGCAGCTCCCGGGCGTCCCGCAGGTACACGTGGTGGAGGTCCGTAGCCGCGCGGTCCGTGTAGAGGTGCACGAGCACCCGGACGCAGCTCGGCATCGCGCCGGCGACGTCGAGCTCCACCGAGCACAGCAGCGGGACGTGCGCGAGCCCCAGCCGCCGCGCCGCTCTCGCCGGGAACTCGGCGTCGAGGTCGGGGGTCGCCGTGAAGATCATGCTGACGAGGTCGTCGGCGTCGATCCCGTTCCTCGAGATCATCTCCTGCAGGAGCTCCTCCGTCGCCGCGACGATCGCGTCCCGGTCGTTCGCCGAGACCGTGATGGCCCCCCTCAGGGCCCGCATCCTCTTCCCTGCTCCCGGACGTTGATTTGTAGACATGTCTACAAGTGTCCTTGTTGAGATGGAGACTCGTCGATTTCTCCCTTACAGTCCGCACGCCCGGTACAGCGCCCGGACCTCCTCGATGCTCAGCCTCCGAAACGTACCCGGCTTGAGGCGGCCGAGTTGCAGGGGGCCGAGCGAGGTCCGCACGAGCCGTCTCACCGGGTGGCCCACGGCCTCGCACATCCTCCGGACCTGGCGGTTGCGGCCCTCGGTGATCGTGATCTCGAGCAGCGTGCCCCCGCGGGTCGCCTCGACCAGCGACACCCGCGCGCGCTTGGTCATCCCGTCCCCGAGCGTGACGCCGGAGATCAGCTGCTTGATCGCCCGGCTCCCCGCCGTCCCCTTCACCTCGACGAGGTACGTCTTGGGGACCTCGAAACTCGGATGCGTCAGGTGGTGGGTCAGGTCGCCGTCGTTCGTGACGATCAGCAGGCCCTCGCTGTCGGTGTCGAGCCGGCCGACCGGCCACACCCGGGTGGGGACGTCCAGGAGCTCGAGGACGGTCGGGCGCCCCTCCGGATCCGAGACGGTGCTGACGACACCGTCCGGCTTGTTGAGCATGTAGTGAAGGAGGTCCTGCCCCAGCGGGACGCGGGAACCATCGACCTCGACTTCATCCTTAGAGGGATCGACCCGCACCCCGAGCCTCGCCCTGCGCCCGTTCACCTTGACCCGCCCGGCGGCGATCAGCTCTTCGACCGCGCGGCGGGAGCCGATCCCGGCGTGGGCGAGGACCTTCTGGAGCCGCTCGCCCTCCTGCTGAGATCCGGCCCCCGGTCCGCCCCCTCCCGTCACCGGCTCAGGCATTCGGGGAGAGCTTGGCCTCCATGTCCTCGACCGCCTCGGCGTCGGGCATGAAATCCGTCAGCGGCGGGAGCTCGTCGACCGAGCGGAGGCCCATCTTCTCGAGGAAGTCGTCCGACACCTCGAAGAGGTTGGGGGCCGCGCCGCCGGCGGGAGTGGAGGTGTCGATCAACCCGCGCTGCAGGAGCGTCTTGACGACGCCGTCGGAGTCGACCCCCCGGATCTCCGAGATCTCCGAGCGGGAGATCGGGCCCTTGTACGCCACGATCGCAAGCACCTCGAGCGCCGCTCCGGTGAGCCGGGCATGACGGTGCCCCGTCACGAAGCGCTCGAGCCACGGAGCGCACTCCGGGTGGGTGTAGAGGCGCCAGCCGGGGGCCGACTCCCGCAGCACGAAACCGCGCCCCTCACGCTCGTACGATTCCGCGAGCGCCCGCAGCACGCCCTCGACCTCCGCTCGAGGGATCTCGAGGACCTCCCCCATCTGCGAGGCCGGCACCGGCTCGTCCGCCAGGAGGAGGATCGACTCCACGATCTTCGTCGTCTCGGTCATCTACGTCCCTCCTCTGAGATCGATCACGTATTCCTCCGCCTCGGCGAGCACGTCGTCTGCGTCGGTGCGTCCCGTCCACTCCGCGCGTATGTCACCGAAGCGGTCGACCTGGACGAGGTCCACCGCCCCCGCCTTGAACAGCTCCAGGAGCGCCAGGAACCGGACGACGACGTCGATCCGCTCGGAGACGCCGGAGCAGAGCTCGCGGAACGCCGCCGGCCCGGGCCGGCGGCTGAGGAACCCCGCGACCTCGAGGATCGCGTCCCGGACCGTCGCTTTGATGGGGGCGAGGTGGGAGACGTCGACCTCGGGTGCAGGCTTGGGCGTCAGCAGGGCGGCGGCGAGAGCGCCGAGGCGCCCGGAGGACGTCTTGACGACGAGCTTCGGCGCGAGGTCGACGAACCGGTCCTCCAGACCGGCAGAGCGGCCGTGGAAGGCGGCGCCGCCCTCGAGGCCACGGGCGAGCCAGGCGCCGGCCTCGCGGAACGTCGCGCACTCGACCAGGCGCGCCAGCAGCAGGTCGCGTTCCTCCAGCAGCTGCCCCGCCTCTTCGTCGCCGGTGCGTCCCGGGAGCAGCCGCGCCGACTTCAGCTCGAGGAGCGTCGCCGCGACCACGAGGAAGCCGGTCGCGGCCTCGAGGTCGGTCCCGTCGAGGCCCTCGAGCGCGGCCAGGTACTCCTCGGTGATCTGCGACAGCGAGACCTCGTAGATGTCGACCCTCTGCCTCGTGATCAGGTGCAGGAGCAGGTCGATCGGGCCCTCGAAGACCTCGAGCTTGACCTCGTACGCCACGTGCAGTTCTCCGTTGACTAGTAGACTTGGCGACTTGTCGACAAAGCGACGCTGCGGCTCGCCCGCAGCACGCACCTCTCTCGGCCGCTCGGTCGGTCCCACCCTATCGGGGCGGCCGGGCGATCGTCGTGTTTCAGCCGGGCAGCAGCCCGGTGCGGTCCCGCACGACCTTCATCGTGGCCTCGGCCTCGGCGGCGGCGCGCTCGGCCCCCCGCCTGAGGATCCCCTCGAGCTCGGCCGGGTCGCCCATCAACGCCTCGTAGCGCTCCCGGATCGGCGTGAGCCGCTCGACGACCGTCTCCGCTAGCGCCGCCTTGAAGGTGCCGTACCCCTCCGACGCGAAGCGCTCCTCCAGCTCCGGGACCGGCGTCTCCTCGAACAGCGAGAAGATCGTGAGGAGGTTCGTCAGCGCCGGCTTGTCCTCCGCCGCCCGCACCTCGCGGCCCGAATCGGTCACCGCCGAGCGGATTTTCTTCGCTACCGCCTGCGGGGGCTCGACGAGCCCGATGTAGGACCCGGGGCGGCCCGCCGACTTGCTCATCTTCTGCGTGGGATCGTCCAGCGCCATGATGCGCGCCCCCTCCTTGGGGATCAGAGGCTCCGGAAGGGTGAAGGTGTCGCCGAGGGTTGAGTTGAACCGCGCTCCGATGTCCCTCATCAGCTCGATGTGCTGGCGCTGGTCCTCGCCGACGGGGACGCCGTCCGCCTGGTAGAGGAGGACGTCGGCCGCCTGCAGGACGGGGTACGTGAACAGCCCCACGCCGACCGACTCCGACTCCCCCTTCGACTTCTCCTTGAACTGGATCATGCGCCGCAGCTCGCCCATCCGGGCGACGCACTCGAACACCCACGCGAGCTCGGCGTGGGCGGCGACGTGGGACTGGACGAACAGCACCGAGCGCTCCGGGTCGACGCCGCAGGCCACGATCTCCGCCGCCTTCGCGAGCGTGTTGCGGCGCAGCGCGGCCGGGTCCCACGGCTGCGTCAGCGCGTGCAGGTCGACGACGCAGTAGTAGGCCTCACCCCGCTCCTGCTGCGCGACCCAGTTGCGGATCGCTCCCAGGTAGTTGCCGATGTGGGCCTCGCCGGTCGGCTGGATCCCGCTGAAGACCCTCTTCGTCGTGCGTTCCGTAAAGCTGTTATTCAGGGTTAGATCCTCCCCCCACCGTACCGGCGGCGTTCCGTACCGCCCGTAGAATACCGGGGTGGGAGACGGCCTTCTCAACTACCTGGCGAGCGATCCGCTCGCGTTTGCCATGCTCGCCGCGGCCTTGATCGGGGCGCTCGGCCTCCACGAGTACGCCCACGCGCTGGCGGCGGACCTCCAGGGGGACCGCCTTCCCCGCGCGATGGGGCGGCTCACTCCGAACCCCGTCAAGCACCTCGACCCGCTGGGGACCATCTGCATCCTGCTCGTGGGGTTCGGGTGGGCACGTCCCGTCGAATTCCGGCCGCAGGCGCTGACGTCCAAGAGGTTCGGCGCCGCCATCGTCGCTCTCGCCGGGCCCCTGATGAACCTCCTGCTCGCGCTGGTGGGGGCGTTCGGGTTCGTGATCTTCGCCAACATCGACCTGCAGAGCTCGTTCACGACCTTCTTCTTCCTGTTCGCGGGGATCAACGTGCTCCTGGCGGTCTTCAACCTCGTCCCTCTCCCCCCGCTGGACGGGTCGCGCCTGCTGACGATCTTCCTGCCGCACGACAAGCAGGGGATCATCTTCTTCCTCGATCGCTACGGCTTGCTGATCCTGCTCGCGCTGGTCTTCTTCGGAGGGACGAGGCTGCTCGACCCCGTCGTCATTGGGATCCGCGACTTCCTCCTGCGGCTCGCGGGGGCCTAGCAATCCATCGACGCCAGGTTTAGCCTTTCTCCTGGAGGCGGCGCAGCAGGATCGAGTCGGCGCCCCGTGCCTCGAAGTCCTCCAGGACGTAAGCGAGCGCCGTCCGGACGACCTTCCCGCGATCGGCTCCGACGCCGTGCTCCGCACGGAGCGTGAGGCGGGCCTGGTCGAGGGCGGTGAGGTCGGCGTTGGTGCAGTAGAAGGTGACCTTCGTCTCGTGGCGCGGGCCCTTTCGATCCTGGCCGCTCGCCGAGGCGACCGGTCGTCGGTCTTGGCCGCTCGCCGAGGCGACCGGTCGTCGGTCCTGGGGCGCCTCTTCGGCTACTTGTAGATTTGTCGACTTGTCCGCTTGTCGCGGAGTCGCCTTGTCTTCACCCCGCCGCTCCGCAGGCTCGGCCCTCCTGGGGGAGCCGGTCGGCCGGAACAGCTCGTCAGCTCCGGGCAGGCTCGCGCGTCGAGACACGGCTGATCACCTCCTTGGCTAGCGCACGGTACGAGGCGGACCCGGTCGAGGTCGGCGCGTAGCGGAGGATCGGCTCCCCCGCGACCGGCGCCTCGGCGAACCGGATCGTCTTGCGGATGACCGCTTGGAACAGGAAGTCGCCGAACGCCTCCCGCACCCGCTCGAGCACCTCACGTGCGTGCAGCGTCCTTCCGTCGTACATCGTCGGGAGGATTCCATCTATCTCTAGTTGAGGGTTAAGCCTATCCCTCACCCTCTCGATCGAGTCCATCAGAAGCGCCATCCCGCGGAGCGCGTAGTACTCGCACTCGAGCGGGACGATGACGCCGTCGGCGGCGGTGAGGGCGTTGATCGTCAGCAGTCCGAGCGACGGCGGGCAGTCGACGAGGATGAAGTCGTAGCTCCGGCGCAGCGGGGCAAGCGCCCGCGACAGCGACTGCTCCCGGGCAACCTCCTGGACCAGCATGAGCTCCGCGGCGG
The DNA here is from genome assembly GCA_030861725.1 of Actinomycetota bacterium. GTDB lineage: Bacteria > Actinomycetota > CADDZG01 > CADDZG01 > WHSQ01 > JALZEG01. Next base: position 5,502 of record JALZFC010000059.1, read on the forward strand.
AGAGGTCGATGTTCGATGGCATCAGGTCCATCCCCTCGACCGACGTCGGGATCACGACGTCCTCGCTGCGGCACGACCGGTCGAGGATCGCGTTGTAGACGGAGACCTCCAGCGCCCCCGGCTCTATCCCGAGCCCGAGGGCGCACCCTCCCTGGGGATCGAAGTCGACGACCAGCACCTTCCGGCCGAGCTCGGCGAGGGCGGCTCCGAGGCTGATCGTAGTGGTGGTCTTGCCGACGCCGCCTTTCTGATTGGCCATGGCGATCACGCGGGCGCTCCGGCGCGGCTCCGGGCTCCACGGCGGCGCGGTCGCCTCAGGCGGTTCGTCGCCGGCCTGCGGCGCGGCCTTAGCCGGCGCGGCGTCGCCGAGGATCTCGTGCAGGCTCTCGGGCGCTGCGGTGCGGACGTCTCCCTCCATCGCTCCCCTCTCCCCTGCGCCCCCCGAGACCTCGACGGGTACATGGAAACTTGTCGACAAGTCGCCTTGTAGAACTGTGGACGATAAAGGGATGCGAGCCGCCGCACAAGGGGTGGATCAGGCGTGGCGCAGGAGCGCGGCCGCGAAGGAAGTCCCGGCCGGGGGCGGTTCGACTCCCAGGAGCTCCGCGACGGTCGCGCCGCAGTCGGCGAACGACGCCCGCTCCCCCAGGTCTCTGCCCGCGCGGATGCTCCGGCCGGACACGAGCACCGGCACCTTCTCGCGCGAGTGGTCGGTCGACGGCGTCGTGGGGTCGTTCCCGTGGTCGGCCGTCACGACCAGCACGTCGTCTTCCCCGAGAGCCGCGGAGATCTCGGGGAGCCGGCGGTCGAACGCCTCGAGCGCGGCGGCGTAGCCCTCCGGGTCGTTGCGGTGCCCGTACGAGGAGTCGAACTCCACGAGGTTCGCGAAGACCAGCCCCCGCTCGATCGCCGCCAGCTCCTCGGCCACCGCGTCGATCCCCTCGTCGTTGGAGCGCGTCGGACGCGACGACGTGACCCCGCGGGCGGCGAAGATGTCCGAGATCTTGCCGACGCCCCGCACCTCGAGCCCCCCGCCCTCGATCCGGTCGAGCACCGTGGGCTGCGGCGGGAGGACCGAGAAGTCGTGCCGGTCCGGCGTCCGCCTGAAAGCCCCCGGCCGCCCCTCGAACGGCCGGGCGATGACGCGTCCTACCTCGTGCTCGTCCCGGAGCAAAGAGCGCGCGACCCTACACATCTCGTAGAGCCTTTCGAGTGGGACGACGTCGACGTGCGCCGCGATCTGGAAGACGCTGTCGGCCGACGTGTAGACGATCGGGTCCCCCGTCCGGAGGTGCTCGGCCCCCAGCCGCGCGATGACCTCAGTCCCCGAGGCCGGGACGTTGCCGAGCGTGCCCGAGCCGATCGCCCGCTCGAACGGCTCCATGACCTCCGGCGGGAACCCGGACGGATAGGTCGGGAACGCCCGCTCGAGGATCACGCCCGCGATCTCCCAGTGCCCCGTCGTAGTGTCCTTGCCGGGAGACCTCTCGACCATCGACCCGAACGCGCCTGCGGGGCCTGCGGCCGGCGGAACCCCCGGCACGGCTGCGACGTTTCCGAGCCCCAGCGCGCCGAGGTTCGGAAGGTCGAGCCCGCCGGCGGCGCCGGCCACGTGCTGGAGGGTGGCCGACCCCTCGTCGCCGAACGCGGCGGCGTCGGGCGCGTCCCCGATGCCGACGGAGTCGAGGACGACGAGCGCTACGGCCCGAACGGGAGGTGCTATCGCGCGCCCTGCTGCTTGCAGGCGACGCACAGCGTCGCGGTCGGGATCGCCTCGAGCCTCTCCTCCGGGATCGCGTTCCCGCAGCGCTCGCAGGTCCCGAACGTCCCCGCGTCGATCCGGGCGAGCGCCGCCACCACGTCGTTCCGGTGGGACAGGAGCCCCTCGACGAGCGCGAGGACCTCGGCCCTCTCGGCCGTCCTGTGTCCGGAGTCGGCGAAGCCGCCGTCGAAGCCGACTTCGATGCCGCCGCCGACCTCGGCACCGTGCTCCCGAAGCTGGTGCTCGACCGAGGCGCGCTCGTCCTCGAGCTTCGTCCGGATCCTCTTTAGTGTCTGGTCGTCCATTCAGTCCCCCTCCGCGGTGACCGTATATCGCCTCATCCGCGGGCGCGTGGATGGGCGGACACGTACACCTCTTGCAGCCGCCGGTCGCTCACCAGCGTGTAGACCTGTGTCGTCGCGAGGCTCGAATGCCCCAGCAGCTCCTGCACCACGCGTATGTCTGCGCCCGCGTCGAGCATGTGCGTCGCGAACGAGTGCCTAAGAGTATGCGGCGACACGACCCTCTCGAGACCCGCGACCTCGGCGTGGTGCTTCAGGACCTTCCAGCACCCCTGCCGGCCGAGCCGGCGGCCGCGGGCGTTGAGGAACAGCGCCGCCGCGTCGCCTCCCCGGGAGGCTCTGCGGACGAGCTCCGGACGGCTCCGGACCAGGTAGTCGCCGGCGGCGCGCCGTGCCGCCCGGCCGAGCGGCACCATGCGGCCCTTTCCCCCCTTGCCCGACCGGACCAGCACGCTCCCGCCCTCGAGGTCCACGTCGTCGACGTCGAGGTCGACGAGCTCCGAGATCCTGAGGCCGGCCCCGTAGAGCACCTCGAGCATCGCGACGTCGCGGCGCCCGAGGAGGTCCGGCTGCGGAGCCGCGATCAGCCGCTCCACCTGCTCGACCGAGATCGCCCTGGGTATGGACCGGGGGCGCGACGGCGTCCCGACCCGCGCCGTCGGGTCCGCCGCGAGCCCCGCCTCCCGGACGAGGTACCGGTACAGCGACCTGACCGAGACGAGCGTGCGCGCGACCGACGACGGGGCCATCGGAGCCGACGCGGGCGGGCGCCCCTTCCGCAGCCGTTCGAGGAAATCCGTCACATCGTCGGGCCGCGCGTCGGTGATCTCGAGGCCCGCCCCCGCGCAGAACGCGGTCCACTTCGCGACGTCGCGCCGGTACGCGGCGACGGAGTTCTCCGACAGCCCGCGCTCGAACTGCAGGTGCGAGACGAAGTCGTCCACGAGGCCGGCGCCCACGGGACGCGTCAGATCAGGTCGTCGAGCGGTACGTAGTCGAACCCGTGGGCCTCCGCCACCGGCTCGTAGACGACGGACCCCTTCAGGACGTTGACGCCCCTGGCAAGGGCAGGGTCGTCCCGGACGGCCGCCCCGAAGCCCTTGTCCGCGAGGTCCAGGACGTACGGCATCGTCGCGTTCGTCAGCGCGTACGTCGAGGTGTGCGGGACCGCGCCCGGCATGTTGCCGACGCAGTAGTGGACGACGTCGTGGACGACGTAGGTCGGGTCGGAGTGCGTCGTCATGTGCGAGGTCTCGAAGCACCCGCCCTGGTCGATCGAGATGTCGACGATCACGGCGCCGGGCTTCATCTCCTTCACGACCTCCTCGCTAACGATCTTCGGCGCACGCGCGCCGGGGACGAGGACGGCGCCGATCACGAGGTCCGCCTGCGTCACGACCTCCTCGACCGAGAGCCGGTTCGAGGCGAGCGTGAGGATCTTGCCCTGGTGGATGCGGTCGACGTCGCGGAGCTTGTTGATGTTCTTGTCGAGGATGACGACCTCGGCCTCCATGCCCTGTGCGATCCAGGCGGCGTTCATCCCGGACATCCCGGCGCCGATGACGACGACGCGGCCCGGGCGGACGCCGGATACCCCGCCCAGCAGCACGCCGCGGCCCCCGTGCTCGCGCTGTAGCGAGATCGCCCCGACCTGCGGCGCCATCCGGCCCGCGACCTCGCTCATCGGAGCCAGCAACGGCAGCGACCGGTCGGGGAGCTCGACGGTCTCGTAGGCGACCCCGGTCGCCCCGGAGTCGATCAGCGCACGCGTGACCGGCTCGCTGGCCGCGAGGTGCAGGTAGGTGAACAGCAGCAGGCCCTCGCGCAGCCGGTGGAACTCCTCCGGGATGGGCTCCTTCACCTTGAGGACCATCTCGGCCTCGGCGAACACGCTGTCCGCGTCGGGCAGGATCTTCGCGCCGGCGCGCTCGAACTCCTCGTTCGTGATGCTGGAGCCGCGGCCGGCGTCGTTCTCGATGAACACGTCGTGTCCCGAGACCACGAGCTCGCGCACGCCGGCGGGCGTGATCGCGACCCTGTACTCGTTGTCCTTGAGCTCGCGCGGGATCCCGACTCTCATGGAGTGACCTTACCCGCAGACGGGCCCGACCCGCGGGTCTAGATGCGGGTGTCGGTCAGGTCGACCGAGGTCTCGACCGGCGAGGCCGAGTGCGCGATCGCCGCGCCCACGAAGTCGCGGAACAGCGGGTGCGGACGGTCGGGACGGCTCTTGAACTCGGGGTGGAACTGGCCGGCCACGAACCACGGATGGTCCGGGAGCTCGACGATCTCGACGAGCGTCCCGTCAGGCGACTCGCCGGAGCAAACGAGCCCCGCGTCTTCGAGCTTGCGCCTGAAGCGAGGGTTCACCTCGTAGCGGTGGCGGTGGCGCTCGGTAATGACCTCTTTCCCGTAGGCGGCCTCGGCCCTCGTGCCCGGGGTGAGCTTGCAGAGATAGGCGCCGAGGCGCATCGTGCCCCCGAGCCTGTCGAGGTCCTGGCCGACGAGGATGTCGACGACCGGGTGGTCGGACGTCCCGAACTCGGACGAGTTCGCGTCTGCGAGCCCGGCGACGTTGCGCGCGAACTCGACGACCGCGCACTGCAGTCCGAGGCAGATGCCGAAGAACGGCACCCCGCGCTCGCGCGCGTACTGCACCGCACGGATCTTGCCCTCGACCCCGCGCACGCCGAAGCCGCCGGGGATGAGGATCCCGTCGAGGTGCCCGAGCGCCTCGTCGAGGTCGGCGGTCTCGAGGTCGTCCGACGCGACCCACGTGATCTCGATCTGGCGGCCGTGGGCGAACCCGGCGTGCTTGAGGCTCTCGACCACCGACAGGTACGCGTCCGGGAGCGTGACGTACTTGCCGATGATCCCGATGTTCACGCTTCTCTCCGCGGCGTCTATGCGCGAGACGAGGTCCTTCCACGCGTCGAGGTCGGGTTGCGAGCCGCCGGCGAGGCGCAGCCGGTCCATGACGAAGTCGTCGAGGCCCTCGTCGCGCAGCACGAGCGGGATCTCGTAGATGTTGTTGGAGTCCACCGCGGAGACGATCGCGTCCATGCTCACGTCGCAGAGCATCGAGATCTTCCGCTTGAGCCCCGGGCTGATCGGGCGGTCCGAGCGGCACACGATCGCGTCGGGATGGATGCCGATGCTGCGCAGCTCGCGGACGGAGTGCTGCGTCGGCTTGGTCTTCAGCTCCTCCGCGGGCCCCATGTACGGGACGAGCGTGACGTGGATGTAGCAGGTGTCGTCCCGGCCGAGCTCGGTCTTCAGCTGTCGGATCGCCTCGAGGAACGGGAGCGACTCGATGTCGCCGACGGTCCCGCCGATCTCGGTGATGAGCACGTCCGCGCCGGAGTCCTCGCCGAGCGAACGGATCCGCTGCTTGATCGCGTTCGTGATGTGGGGGATCACCTGCACGGTGTCGCCGAGGAAGTCGCCCCGCCGCTCCTTCGCGATCACGGACTGGTAGATGGCGCCGGTCGTGACGTTCGACGCCTTCAGGAGGTTCTCGTCGATGAAGCGCTCGTAGTGGCCGAGGTCGAGGTCCGTCTCGCCCCCGTCCTCGGTCACGAAGACCTCGCCGTGCTGGAAGGGGTTCATCGTGCCGGGGTCGACGTTGATGTAGGGGTCGAGCTTCTGCATCATCACCCGCAGCCCCCGGTTCTTCAGGAGCCGGCCGAGCGATGCGGCGGTGAGGCCCTTGCCGAGGCTCGATACCACCCCACCCGTCACGAATACGTGCTTCGCCACCAGCGCCATCCTTTCGGTTCGTTCGGCTACGGGTGACGTCCCCCGAATCCGGAATCAGGCAACGCGAAGCCCACCTGCTCTTTCGGGGGAAGTCATCACACGCTAGCACGCGGCCCCCGGAGCCGGACTCATTTCCGTCCGATCGCGTCGAGCCAGCGCAGCGGCGGTGTCCGCTCGATGACCTTCGAGAACGACCACCGCTCGGAAGCGAGGTTGAGCGCGAGCAGGACGACGACGGCGGCCGCCAGCGCGGGACCGTCGAATGACGCCACCAGTCCGAGACCGAGCAGCGCTCCGAGTGGGTTCGCCCCCGCGTCGCCCAGCATCCCCCGTTCCCCCAGGTCTGCGGGGAGCACGACCGTCAGCGCGACCAGGGTTCCGGCGGCTGCGATCCCCCATTCGAAGCTGCCGAACGCGGCCAGCGGGACCCCTGCAGCGAGGGTGAACTTCCCCGCCCGGCCGGGAGCGCGATCCAGCAGGTTCACGAGGTTCGCGCCCAGCCCCACTGCCGCTACCGTCAGGACGATCGCCGGCTTGTCCCAGCCGTACAGCACGAAGCCGGCGACCGCTCCACCCCCGCCCGCCGCCAGGACCTTCACGATGCCGCCGGTCATCCGCCCGCCTCGGGCGGCCCCGAGGTGGCCTGCGAACCCCCTGGGTCTCTCGTCACCGCGCCCGTCGTCCCATGCCCCCGCCGTCGCCATCACGAGCAGCACGATGAGCGCCGCCCCTCCCCAACGGTCCGGCTGGACCTCCGGCCACACCAGGAGTGGGGACAGCCAGGCCGCGGCGACGATCGACGTTACGCCGCCAATCACGACCGGGTGCCCCAGGACTGCCGGAACCCGCTTCCCGGAGACGTTCGTCCTGAAGAGACGCTCGGGAGGACGCGCAAGTGCGGCACGGCTCGCCGGCCAGGCCGTCACCGCGCCCACTGCCCCTGCGAAGGCCGCCGCCACCGTTAGATCCCTCACCCGGGCTCCTCCCGTCCCCCCTCCCGCCCCTGCCCTTTCAGCGACACGTACGCGACGAGGGCCAGCGGGACGAGCCACGAGAGGAACATCGCCGGCACTACGATCCCCGAGTCGTTGACGGCGAAGCCGAGCAGCGCGAGGACGAGTCCCCCCACCAGGCCGCTGCGGACCGCCGGGAACCGCGCCGCGAGCTGCTGCCACCGTCCCGGCGGCTTGCGGAGCAGCACGGCTAGGAGCAACAGCGCGGGCGGCACGAGGTACGTCCAGATGGTCGAACCGAAGATGCGCAGATTGGTCCTGACCTTCCGCTCGACCGCGTCGGCGAGCACCTCGGGCCCCTCGTCCGCGACGTTCTCCACGAGCCTCGCGAGGTGCGTCCGCGACTCCTCCGGTCGCGCGAGGTCGGCCGCGAGGAACAGCCCCAGCGCGAGGAGCCCGGCAAGCGCCGCGACCAGGGCCGCGCGCAGGCTGACCTTCCGTCCGGCCAGGAGGAACCAGGTGATCGCGAAGCCCGGCACGAGCGCGAGGACGCCGCCGACGTCGCTGCCGAGGAACGGTGCCCCGTCCACGACGACCGCTCCCGCGAAGATGGCGGCCGCGGCGCGCAGCGCGCCGGTGCTGCGGCGCCTGTCGTGGACGAGCACGGTCGCGGTGACGAGCGCGGAGGCTCCGAGGATCGAGAACGCGAGGTTGCCGAGGCCGGCAAAGCGGCCCGCGACGATCGGCGAGTTGCCGAAGACCGCGTTCAGCTGCAGGCGCTCGCCCGTCGCCAGGTCCCCCACGAGGACCAGGAGCGTGGCCGCCGCGATCGCGAGGAGGCGGTCGAGAGGCGCGCGGAGCGCGGCGAAGGCCAGGCCCACGAGCAGCGCGTCGATCCCGAGCAGCAGCGCGACGAAGCCGCCGGCCCCCAGCTCGTGCGTCATCCCCGCACCGGCGAGGTACGACGCGAGCGGGAACGCCGCGACCGCCAGCGCGACGACCTCCAGCGCGGTCGCCGGCACGCCGTCGGGCACCGCGCCCCCCCGCCGCCTCAACGCGAACAGCGCCAGCAGGACGACGTAAGCCGCGACCTGCGCCACGACGAACCCCGTCGCGACCCCCGGCTGGACGCCGTAGGAGAAGACCGACTCCTCGTCGAGGTCGACGGCCTCGGCCACGAGATCGCCCGCCGCGGGCCCGGCGAACCAGGGGCGCCCGAGCATCGACGACGGGCGGTCTACGCCGAGGTGGGCCAGGACCGTGGGCGCCACGTCGGGCAGCGTCACGATCCCGGGCTCGCGCGTGGACGCCGACTCGAGCCGCCCGCCGGCGGGGAAGCCCGGCCCCGCGGCCGCTGCGACGCCGAGATGCGTGGCGTCCTCGGAGCGCGGGGACGTCGCGGTGACGACGAGCAGCAGGTCGTCGTCACCGAGCAGCTCGGCCACCGCTCCCAGCTGCGCGTCGGCCGACATCAGCGCCGCCTCGCGGTGCGCCGGGACCAGATCCCGTTGCAGGAGCGCCAGCGTGTCGGCCCGGGCGAGGTCGCCGGGGTCGAGCACGACGACCGCGCAGGGATCCGCGAGCGCCTGCTCCGCGACCGCGGCGACGGCCGCGACGTCGGTCCTGACGCCGAAGGGAGCCCCCGAGTCCGCGCGCAGGAGGCCCGGTCCGACGGCCGCGGCGTCGACGAGCCCGCCGTCGTCCATCGCAGCCAGCAGGACGGGACGGTCTGCGCCGACGGGCGAGGGGGGGTCGAACCCGAGGGTCGAGCTCCCGATCGCGACGACCGGCCGGTCGTCGAG
>JALZFC010000060.1 GCA_030861725.1 Actinomycetota bacterium
GCGTCACCCGCCGCGGCCGCCCAGCCGGACCACGTGCTCCGCGGCAAGACGCTCTACGTCGAGTCGTGCGCGTCGTGCCACGGCGCGAGCGGCGAGGGGACCGAGGACGGACCGGATCTCACCGAGGCGGGGGCCGCGGCGGCCGACTTCTACCTCCGCACGGGGCGGATGCCGCTGGCGAGCTCGAACGACCAGGCCGTGCGCAAGGACCCGGCGTTCTCGGAGGAGCAGACGGCGCAGATCGTCGCGTACGTCGCAAGCCTCGGCTCCGGGCCTCCTATCCCGGAGGTGTTCCTCGAGACGGCGTCGCTCGAGGCCGGGGCGTCGCTCTACGTGGGGAACTGCGCGCCCTGCCACGGCGCCGGCGGCAACGGCGGGGCCGCGGGCCGCGGCGCGCTCGCGCCGGGGCTCCACCGCGCGTCGCCGGTCGAGATCGCGGAGGCGATCGTGGTCGGTCCCGGGCAGATGCCGCGCTTCGGGTTCTCGCAGCGCGACCGCGACGCGGTCGTCGCGTACGTCGACCACCTCGACGACGCGGACGACCCCGGAGGCGCCGACATCGGCGGCATCGGTCCGGTGCCCGAGGGCTTCGTCGCGTGGGGCGTCGGGATGCTGTCGCTGATCGTCGTGTCGCTGGTGATCGGGGGCCGCGGGCCACGCGGGAGCGCCGGGTGAGCGCCGAGCGTGCCGCGGCGGCGGCGTTCGGCGTCTCGATCGCGGCCTCGCTCGCGCTCGTGGGCGTCTACTGGGCCGGAGGCGACGCGCAGGCAGAGGGGATCCTGCTCGGCCTCGGCCTGGGGGGCCTCGGCACGGGAGTCGTGGTCTGGGCCACGCGCCTGATCGACGCGCCGGAGGAGACGGAGGAGCGTGAGGACCTGTCTTCGCCGGCGGGCGAGCTCCCCGCGTCCGGGGTCACGCGGCGGTCGCTGCTGGTGCGGATGCTGGCTGCGGCCGGCGGGGCGCTCGCGGGCGCGCTCGCGATCCCGGCGCTGTCGCTCGGCCCCCGCCCCGGGCAGAGCCTCTTCGAGACGACCTGGACGAAGGGCGCGCGCCTCGTCGACGCAGACGGACGGCCGCTGAAGCCGCTCGACCTCGTCCCCGAGGGAGTCACGACCGTCTACCCCGAGGGCCACGCCGGCTCGGCGGACGCGCAGACGCTCGTGCTCAGGGTCGACCCCGGGCTGCTGGACCTGCCGGAGGAGCGGCTCGCGTGGGCTCCGGAGGGGTGCGTCGGGTACTCGAAGATCTGCACGCACGCGGGGTGCCCCGTCGGGCTCTACCGGGCGGAGGCGCACGAGCTGCTGTGCCCGTGCCACCAGTCGACGTTCGACGTGCTGCGCGGGGCGGTGCCGACCTTCGGCCCCGCCGACCGCCCGCTGCCGCAGCTCCCGATGGGCATCGACGACGAGGGCTATCTGGTCGCGCTGTCGGACTACCGGGAACCGGTGGGGCCCGGCTTCTGGAACGTGGACAGCGACCGATCGTCTCGACGATCGGCCAAGGACAGCGACCGATCGTCTCGACGATCGGCCAAGGACAGCGACCGATCGTCTCGACGATCGGCCAAGGATAGCGACCGATCGTCTCGACGATCGGCCAAGGACGGCAGGGGTTCCGCCTGATGTTGCGCTGGCTCGACTCTCGCGTGGGGGTCGCGTCGTGGACGCGCCGGACGCTGCGCAAGGTCTTCCCCGACCACTGGTCGTTCCTGCTCGGGGAGATCGCGCTGTTCTGCTTCGTGATCCTGCTCGCGACCGGGATCTTCCTCACGTTGTTCTACCGGGCCGACGCGACGCGGGTCGTGTACGAGGGGCCGTACGAACCGCTGCAGGGCCGCGAGGTCTCCGCCGCGTTCGAGTCGGTGATGCGCATCTCCTACGAGGTCCGCGCGGGGCTCGTGATGAGGCAGATCCACCACTGGGCCGCGCTCGTGTTCGTCGCGTCGATCGTCGTGCACACGATGCGCGTCTTCTTCACCGGGGCCTTCCGTAAGCCGCGCGAGGTGAACTGGTTCGTCGGCGTCGCCCTGCTGCTGCTCGCGATCGGGATGGGCTTCACCGGCTACTCCCTGCCCGACGACCTCCTGTCGGGCACGGGGCTTCGGATCGCGTACTCGGTTCTGATCTCGGTGCCGTTCGTAGGGCCGTACCTCGCGTTCCTCGTGTTCGGCGGCGAGTTCCCGACGGAGGGCATCATCTCGCGCCTGTTCGTTCTCCACGTGATGCTGCTGCCGGCGCTGATCGTCGGGCTGATCACCGTGCACCTCGGGATCCTCGTGCGCCAGAAGCACACGCAGCACCGCGGCGCCGGCCGCACCGAGCGCAACGTGGTCGGCAAGGCGCTGTGGCCCTCGCAGGTGTTCAAGTCGGCGGGGCTGCTGCTGCTGACGGCGGCCGTCCTCGCGTTCTTGGGTGGCCTCTTCCAGATCAACCCGATCTGGGAGTTCGGCCCGTTCGACGCGACGACGGTCAGCGCCGCGTCGCAGCCCGACTGGTACCTGGGGTGGCTCGAGGGCGCGCTGCGGCTGTTCCCGCCGTTCGACGTCGAGCTCGGCGGGGTCCTCGTGGCGTCGCCGTTCGTGCCGGGCGTCGTGATCCCGGGGCTCGGCTTCACGGTCCTCGCGCTGTGGCCGTTCATCGAGGCTCGCCTGACGGGCGACAGGGAGGAGCACCACCTCCTCGACCGTCCGCGCGACGCGCCGATGCGGACGGCCGTCGGCGTGGCCGGGCTCCTCTACTTCGCCGTGCTGACGATCGCGGGCGGCAACGACGTCCTGGCGCTGTTGTTCAACGTCCCGGTGGAGACGATGACCGTGATGCTCCGCTACGCGACGTTCGTGCTGCCGCTGCTCGGGGGCCTGATCGCGTACCGGGTGGCGAAGGACCTGCGCGACTCGGACACCCCCGTGTTCCGGCGCACCAAGGGGGTGGTCCTGCGCAGGAACGAGCGCGGGGGCTTCACCGATCCACCGGAGGATTCCGGTTGGCAAGACCGCTCGCGGGGCGGATGATGGACCCGACCGTCTAGCCCGGGAGGACCCGATGGCCAGCAAGGACAAGGGCGGAGGCAAGCCCGACAAGAAGCAGTCCCAGAAGACCCTGAAAGAGAAGCGCGCGGCCAAGAAGCAGAAGAAGGCCAAGTAGGGCCGCAGGGGCTCGGCCCGCCGCGCCGAACCTCTTTCGGATGAACGGGACCAGGCGTACGAGGCTTCGGCGCGCGGTCGTGCTGGGGGCGGTCGCGCTCGTCGCCGCCTCCCAGGGCGCGGGCGCAGCCCCCTCGCCGGCCGCCGCGATCGCCCCTCCCGCACGCTTCGCGGAGAGCGTCGAGGCCCTCCCGAACGGGCTCTACGAGGTCACGCTGCCCGACGGTTACACGTTCACGACCCACGGCGGCGATCCGGCCCTCGCCGAGATCGGTCACGGCGAGTCGCTGGGTCCCGGTGACCCCGAGCGCGACCCGGTGTGCGCCACCGGCTACGTCCAGCACGTCCTGTTCGGGCGTCCGCCGGGCCTCCCCAGCCGGTTCGACCAGGTCAAGGACGAGATCCGCGCTCACGTCCGGCGCATGAACGCCGTCCTCAACGAGGCGGCGGAGGAGTCGGGCGGCACGACCGCGGACTACCGCGTCGCGTGCGACGAGTCCGGCGAGATCCGTATCGACGAGTTCGTGAACACGTCGGCGGTCCCGTACATCACGACGATCATCATGGCCGCCCGGGATGCGGGCTTCGACGACCCGAAGGTCGACTACAGCATCTTCTACGACGGGGACTTCCCCGGTGTCTGCGGCATCGCGGAGTTCAGCAACGACACCAGCCTCGACGAGAACAACAGGAACAACGACGGCGGCTATGCCGTCACCTACGAGGGGTGCTGGTTCAGCCGGACGCCGATGCACGAGAACGGCCACAACCAGGGAGCCGTGCAGTCCGGCCCCCCCGGGAGCGACGGGGCCGGCCACTGCACCGAGCACGAGGACATCATGTGCTACCCGAGCACGTCGTTGCAGTGTCCCGACCAGATGTACTTCGACTGTGGCTTCGACACGTACTTCGACGCCGCGCCCGAGCCGGGGGAGTGGCTCGACTCGCACTGGAACCTCGGTTCGCCGCTGAACCGCTACATCGTCTTCGGCGGAGGCGAGGTAGCTCCGGCGGAGCCCGTCGAGGCGTACCTGCGGGCGCCGCGCGCCGCTCCGCGCCGCGGGTCGCGGATGACGATCGTCGCGGGCGTGAGCGAGTGCTCCTACGAGGCCGAGGTCATCCGGCTCGAGCGCAAGAGCGGAGGCGCGTTCGAGCCCGTGGGCGAGAAGACGATGGACGACGCCTGCGAAGCGACATTCGCGCTGCGAGCCGACTTCGGGAGCGCCACGTTCAGGAGCTCGTGGACGTCCGAGGACGGCGAGGTCTTCGTCTCCGAGCCCCGGAGGATCCGCACGCGCCCTTAGCATCCGGGCCGGAGCAGAGCGGGCCGGATACCCTCGGCCCCCGTGGAAGACCTCTACGTGCCGGACCCGGCGCTGTTGCGCCTGACGCTCGGGGGCATCGTCGTGTGGTTCGTGCTCCTCGCCGCGATCCGGATCGCCCGCGCGCCGCGCCGGCCGCGGCCGGGGCCTGAGACGACGGAGCTCGGCGCCGAGCCGCCGGCGGTGGCGAACCTCGTTACCCGTCGGTTCAAGCTCACGCCCGACGCCGTGCCGGCGACTCTCGTCGACCTCGCCGCCCGCGGCGTCGTCGAGATCGAGGATCGCGGCATCGGCAACTACTACTGCCGGGTCAAGCCCCATCCCGGCGGGCTCACGCCGTACGAGCTGATGATGGTCGACCACCTCCGCAAGATCGCCGTCGACGGCGTCGTCCCTGCGGAGGCGCTGACGACGGGGCCGCAGGACGCGTCGCGGGCGTGGTGGGGGCAGTTCCGCAAGCGCGTCGTGGCGGAGGCGCAAGCGGCGGGGCTCTCCCGGAACCTGTGGTCGGGGACCGCGCTGGCGTTCCTGTTCGGCGCAGGCGTGCTCGTCGCCTTCCTCTACTGGTGGGCGATCGGGTTCAACGACCCGGACGATGTCGCCGACTCCACGCTCCTCGACGTCGTCACGCTCGCGGGCGCCGCGGCCGGGGCCGTGTTCCTCGTCACGTCGACGTCGAAGCGCCAGACCGACACCGAAGCGGGGCGGCGTGCGGCCGCGCGCTGGCTCGGCGTGCGGGAGGCGATCGAGAGCAGCCCGTCGTTCGCCGTGGTCCCGCCGAGCGGCGTCGTCGTGTGGGAGCGGCACCTCGCGTATGCCGCGGCCTTCGGCGTCGCGCCGCGTGCGGTCGGGTCGCTCCCGATGGGGGCCGAGAGCGACACCGAGGCCTGGACGACGCGTGCGGGGGAGTGGCGCAAGGTGGCGGTGCGTTACCCGCGCCTGCGCCCGGGCTGGGGCCGCCATCCGTTGCTCGCGCTTCCGGTAGGCGCGTTCGGGTCGTATGCCGGCTACAACATGATGCGCGTGGGCGCGGGCGACATCGGTTTCGACACGGGGTTCACGTCGATCGCCGCGGGCGTCGCGGTAGGACTGGGTTCGTTGGTGTTCGTGCGCTCGGCCCTGCAGCTCCTGTTCGGGCTGGCCGACCTGACAGTGAAGAGGAAGGTCGAGGGGAGGATCCTGCGGGCGCGGACGAGGTGGGGGCCGGTGCCGTACGTGACGCAATCGGACGACCGCCAGTACGTGCGCTGCTTCGTGGCGATAGACGACGGCCGCTCGGACACGCTGACGGCCTACCGCGTGAGCACGAAGGTCTACGACAAGCTGCACCAGGGGGCTGACGTGTCGCTGGAGGTCACACCGCGCTTGGGCTACGTGTCCCGCGTCACGACGAACCCGTCGCGCCGTCCGCCCCGGAGCTAGCCGAGGCCGGTTCCGCAGCGGGCGGGAGCACGTCTTTCGCCGACTGCTCGAATTTCTCGATTGCGGGTGCCTCCACGCGCCGCAGAAGGAGAGCGTCGACGACGAGATCGCGTGCCGCGCGATCGCGCCGGTTTCCATCGACGAGGAGGATTCCTGGGAGGACGACCGTGCAGTACCAAAGCTGGTGCAGGCCCAAGCCGAGCAGTATGGACAATGCCGCCAAGGGAAGCACGATGGCTAGCCGGAACTCCGCTTCTGCTCGAAGGCGGTCGACCGCAGAGTACAGCTCCGTTTCGTTGCCGATCAGTCTTGTAGCGACCAGGTCTAAATCATCGATGACTTTGCGAATAAGACTCGGAGTATCCCAGTCGACGGACCGGCCGGCGGCTGCGTCGAATCGGCGCCGGACGTCTTCTGCTGCCTCGAAGTCGAGGAGGTGGTCGAGATCGGTGCCGCGGGTTTGCCAATACAAACTGGATGCCCGATCAAAGTCCTCCGCGGTCAATCGGTCTGCGACAGCGAGCTGGGCGACGCGGGCGGCTGCCGCCGCCTCATCGATCTTGATTCCTGCGAGCTCCAATCTACTCTTCGTTCTCGCTCCCCGCTCGCTAAGCGCGTCGTCGCCGCTGTCGCCAGAAGCCTTCAGACCCTCAATCAGCGCGAGGACATCATCGGGAGTGATCCCCTGACGAACAAGTTCATCGTAGGTCGCGAATGCGCGCAAAGCTGCACTCGGTCTTATCTCGTGCAGGCTCGACCGCACTCGCTGCAGTAATTGCATGTCCGGCCCCGTCAGCCGCCGATCCCTGATAGTCGCCAACGTGGCGTCAGCCGTTGTCAGTTCCTCGTCGGTCAGGCCTGCACGGGCGAGTGCATCCTTGCGGCGTTCACGAGCAGCGACTTCGGTCAGGGACAATTGGTGCTTCTGGAGAGTCGCCGCCAGCGAATCCACGCGCTCCTCCACGAGCTGAGTAACCGATCGGAACCCCTTCGCCGACACGGACTGCGATCCACCCATGCGTGTGCCACCAGGCGACGTGCGAATCCTCTTTAGCAGTGGGTCGAGCACAGCTTGCGATACCGCGCCGACGAGGTAAGCCGTGAAGGTCAAAGCGACTCCGCCGCCGAAAGCGTCCAATGCACCAACGAGTTCGAGGATTCGCCGCCCGAGTCCAGATGCATCCCGGGCGGTGGGAACGTGAGGTTCAGCGATCAACCAGACGAACGTGATCCAAAGGTATCCAGCCGACAGAGGGGCACGAAGCTCTCGTAGTCCCGGCAGGATGTTCGTCAGCACTGGCTCGACTTTACCGGCGGTTGAACGTCCGCGAATAGGTTCGCCGCGTCGGAAGGCGCAACTAGGCGTCGGTCTGCGTTATCCAGCCCCAGACAGTTATCACCGCCAGGCCCCCGCCCGGGATCCACAGCCACGGCCCGTACAGGAGGCCGAGGCCGATCAGCATCAGGGCGGCTGCGGCGCCCAGGGGCCATGGGCTCGCCGTCACGACCGGCTCCTCTTCGACCTCGAGCGGCGCCGCGACGTCCCCCGAATCGTCCAGCGCAATGGTCGAGACGGCGCGGCGCAACAAGCCGCGCGGCCGCCTCTCCGTCGGCCGGCCCAGGCGCCGCGCGACGACGACGAACGACAGCGCCGCCACGGACATCGCTCCCAGCAGCAGCGTCCCGGCCCTCTCGTAGCTCACGAACCAGTAGACGGTCGTGACCAGCGCGAGGTAGAGCGCCGCCCGCACGAAGACCCGGAGCTCCTCAGGCATCGGCCTCGCCTTTTCCTGGGGCATCGTCGAGACGATGCTTCGCCTGGCGCGCGTCGAACACCGGCCGCTCGGAGCGCACCGGCGGCAAGCTCTCGAAGTTGTGGTGCGGCGGCGGGGAGCTCGTGGCCCACTCGAGCGAGTTCCCGTTCCACGGATCGGGCCCCGCGGTCTCGCCGCGCCGCATCGACAGCATGAAATTCACCGCGAAGACGAGGACCGAGATCGCGATGATGCCGGCGCCGATGGTGCTCAGCAGGTTGAGGTCGCCGTAGCCCGACGCCTCGGGATAGTCGGCGACCCGGCGCTGCATCCCGTCGAGTCCGAGCTGGTGCATCGGGAAGAACGCGAGGTTCATGCCGGTCAGCATCAGCCAGAAGTGGACGCGGGCCAGGCCCTCGCCCATCTTCCGCCCGCTGAACTTCGGGATCCAGTAGTAGAAGCCGGCGAATGCGGCGAAGACCGTCCCGCCGAACATCACGTAGTGCATGTGGGCGACGACGTAGTACGTGTCGTGCACCGCGTAGTCGATCGGCGGCGACGCGAGGAACACCCCCGTGATCCCTCCCATCAGGAACATGAACAGGAAGCCCATGCAGAACAACATCGGCGCCTCGAAGGAGATCTTGCCGCGCCACATCGTCGCGATCCAGTTGAAGAACTTCACGCCGGTAGGGATCGCGATCAGGAACGAGGTCGTCGCGAAGAACAGGCTGCTGACCGCTCCGGTCGTGAACATGTGGTGCGCCCACACCGAGAAGCTGTACGCCGTGATCAGCAGGGTCGCGAAGACGAAGCCCTTGTAGCCGAACACCGGCTTGCGCGAGAACACCGGGATGATCTCGGTGACGATGCCGAAGAACGGCAGGATCACGATGTAGACCTCGGGGTGGCCGAAGAACCAGAAGAGGTGCTGCCACAGGATCGGGTTCCCGCCCTGCGAGGGGTCGAAGAAGTGCCCGCCGAAGTTCCTGTCGACGAACAGCGCGGCCAGCGCGGCCGACAGCACCGGGAACGAGAACAGGATCAGCACCGAGATCGCCACGATGTTCCACGTGAAGATCGGGACCCGGAACATCGTCATGCCCGGCGCCCTCATCCCGAAGATCGTGGCGAGGAAGTTCACCGCACCGAGGATCGACGCCGTCCCCGACAGCAACAGGCCGACGATCCACAGGTCCACCCCGGCCCCCGGCGCGTACGTCGAATCGCTCAGCGGCGCGTAACCGGTCCACCCGACCTGCGCGGCGCCGCTCGCGGTGAGGAAGCCGGAGAAGGCGGTGAGAGCCCCGGCGAGGAACAGCCAGTAGGTGAACGCGTTCAGCCTCGGGTACGCGACGTCCGGCGCGCCGATCTGCAGCGGGACGAGGTAGTTCGCGAGACCCACGGCCACCGGCGTCGCGAAGAAGAAGATCATCGCCGTGCCGTGCATCGTGAAGAGCTGGTTGTACGTCTCGCGCTCGAGGAGCTGGAGCCCGGGCTGCGCGAGCTCGGCTCTCATCAGCAGCGACATCACGCCGCCGGCGAGGAAGAAGAGCAGCGCGCTCCAGAGGTAGAGCAGGCCGATGCGCTTGTGGTCGGTCGTCGTCAGCCACGCGACGAGCCCGCGGGGGCCGCCGTGCGCCGGCACGCGCGCGGCCTCAGATGCCTGCATCTTCGTTCTCCGTCCGTTGCACCGCCAGCCAGTCCTCGAAATCCTCCACGGGCACGGCCTTCACGGTGAACAGCATCCGGTCGTGCAGGACCCCGCAGAACTCCGCGCACTCTCCCGCGTACGTCCCCTCCTCTCGGATCGTGTAGTCGATCCTGTTGGTCTCACCCGGGATCGCGTCGCGCTTCACGAGGAACCGGGGCACGTAGAAGGAATGCACGACGTCGGTGGAGAGAAGGTCGAACCTCAGCGGCTCGCCGACGGGCACGACGATCTCCGCGGGACGCTCGGGCAGGCCCTCGACGACCACGGCCTCGCCGGCGTACGTGAAGCGCCAGCCCCACTGGAACGAGTCGACGCGGACGGTCACGAACGGGTCGGGATGCTCGTCGTTCACGTCCTGCAGCGCGCCGGCGGAGAGCACGAACAACCCGATCACGATCGCGGTCGGGATGGCGAACCAGGTGATCTCGAGCGCGAGGTTGTGCTTCGTCTGCCGCGGCAGCCCGTCGTCGCCCGGCTTACGGCGGAACCGGACGATGCTCCACGCGATGAGCCCGGCCACGACCGTGAACACGACCGCCGCGACGTAGAAGAAGACGTCGTAGAGGTCCTTCACCGCGGCGCCTTGCTCGCCCGCCGGATCGGGAGCGCAGGCCGCCGTCCCGGCGGCCGCGACGACGACGGCGTAGCGGGCGCGGGTCATCGGGGCGAGGGTACTTCCAGTTAGCCTGTGGCCTCACATGAGCGGCTCCCCGTCCCTCGTCGATCCCCAGGCGCTCGAGCGGTTCCTGTCGGAGACCCTGCCCGGAGACGGCGAGCTCGTCGTGCGGCGCCATCAGGCGGGCCACTCGAACGAGACGTTCTTCGTGACGCGCGGCGACGCGCGCTGGGTCCTGCGGAGGCCGCCGAGCGGCGCGTTCCTGCCGTCGGCGCACGACGTCAAGCGCGAGCACACGGTGCTGTCGGCGCTCGCCGGCACCGCGGTCCGGGTCCCGCGCACGGTGTTGATGTGCGAGGACGCCAGCGTGATCGGCGCCCCCTTCTACCTGATGGAGCGCGTCGACGGCGTCGTCATCCGCGACGAGCTGCCGGAGTGGCTCGGTGAGGAGCGGCGCGCCGCCGTCGGCTCCGAGCTCGTCGACGCGCTGGTCGAGCTCCACGCGGTCGACGCGGGATCCTGCGGCCTCGGGGGCTTCGGCCGCCCGCCCGGCTACCTCGAGCGACAGCTCCGGCGCTGGAAAGGACAGATGGAGCTCACGCTCCCGTTCACGCGGCCGCTGCCCGACCTGGAGAGGATCGGAGTCTGGCTCGAGGACCACCGCCCCCGGCACAGCGACACGACGCTGGTGCACGGCGACTACAAGCTCGACAACGTCGTGTTCGCGGACGGGCCCCCGCCGCGCCTCGTCGCGATCCTCGACTGGGAGATGTCTACGCTCGGCGACCCCCTCGCGGACCTCGGCTGGATGGTGTCGTTCTGGAGGGAGCCGGGCGAGGATTCCGGGGACGTCTTCTCGCGCACGAGCCGCGTCACCGCGCTCCCGGGGTTCCAGTCGCGCTCCGACCTCGTCGATCGTTATGCCTCGAAGACGGGGCGCGACGTGAGCCGGCTCCGCTGGTACACGGTGCTCGCGGTCTGGAAGCTCGCGATCCTGCTCGAAGGGTCTTACGCCCGGCACCTCGCCGGGATGACCGACGACCCGTTCTTCGCCGAGATGGAGCACGGCGTCCCCGCCCTCGCCCGGCGGGCGCTCGAGGTCGCCCGGACGTGACGGGTCCGCGCTTCGACGCCCTGGTGCTCGACTTCGGCGGCGTGCTGACGACGTCGCTGCAGGCCGCGATGCTCGCGTTCGCCGAGGACATGGGGATCGACTTCCAGCACCTCGCACGCGCGGCCCTCGGCGGCTACATGGGGAGCGAGGACGCCCTCGTCTTCGACTTCGAGACCGGGAAGGTCTCAGAGGAGGATTTCTGCCGCGAGTTCGCCGCCCGGCTCGGCGAGTACTCGGGCACGGCCGTCGACCCCGACGGCCTCGTCACGCGCCTGTTCGCCGGGCTCCGGCTCGAGGAGTCGATGTTCGCCGCCGTCGAGTCGGCCCGCCGCGCCGGACTCAAGACGGGGCTCCTGTCCAACTCGTGGGGGACGGCGCTGTACCCGCGCGAGCGGCTCGCGCGGGTCTTCGACGTGGCGGTGATCTCGGGCGAGGTGGGCCTCCGCAAGCCCGACCCGGCGATCTTCGAGCTCACGACCGGCCGCCTGGGCGTCGCGGCCGGGCGCTGCGTGTTCGTCGACGACCACCCCGGGCACCTCGCGAGCGCCGCCGAGGCCGGCATGACGACGGTCCTCCACCGCGAGCCCGAGCGCACCATCGAGGAGCTGGAGTCGCTCCTGGGGGTCCCGCTGCGTCCCGCCGGCGCCGGAGGCGGCTAGCGGTAGTTCGTGAACTGCAACGGGATCCCGAAGTCCTCGTCCTTCAGGGACTGGATCACGTCCTGCAGGATGTCCCGGGATTTCGACGACACGCGTACCTGGTCGCCCTGGACGGCGGCTTGCGCCTTCAGCTTCTTGTCCTTGATGAACTTCACGATCTGCTTCGCCTTCTCGGTGGAGATGCCCTGGTTGATCTTGATCTCCTGACGGGCGGTGCCCCCGGCGGCGGGCTGGATGTCGCCCTTCTCGAGCGCCTTCAGGGCGACGTGGCGCTTCACGAGCTTCTCCTCTAGGACCCGCACGACCTCTTTCACCTTGCCGTCGGTGTTCGACTTGATCGTCAGGACGGGAGCGTCCTTCTCCTCCGCCAGGTCGATCGCGGAGCCCGTGTTCTTGAAGTCGAACCGCTGCCCGATCTCGCGGCGCGCCTGGTCGACCGCGTTGCGTACCTCCTGGATGTCGACCTCGGAGACGACGTCGAACGATGCGTCTTTCGCCATGCGGGCGAATCTAACGGATGAAGGTGCGGAGCAGCGGCATGAGCTCCGTGATGCGGTCCTTGTTCAGATAGGCGTCGGCCCAGACCGGCTGGCTGTCGAGGATCGCGGAGAAGGCGACGATCTTCGACTTCGGCGCCACGGCCCTCAGGATCTCCGCGGCCCCCTCGCCGTCGAGGCGCGGGAGCATGAAGTCGAGGATCACGAAGTCCGGCTGGTGCTTCAGCGCCATCGGGACGGCCACGACGCCGTTGGCGGCCTCGCCGATCACGTCGAGGCCCTCGCTCTCGCACAGCAGCCGGAGCACGTGACGGATCTCCTCGTCGTCGTCGACGATGAGGACGGTGCTGGTCGCGGTGGTGATCTCGGCGGTCACGGGTCCTCAGCTTGCAAAACCCGGGTGGGTTTGTCCACCCCCGGTCCCCTTTGTGCGAGTCCGTCGTGCCGCTTCCCCCGGAACTGGAAGAAACGCGAAGTTTTTTCCTGGCTTTATTTCCCGTCCCTGACCTGCATGTCCTTACACACTGGATGTATGAGGTCACTCTCCGTATATGACGTGACTGGACACGACGCCGCTCCGTTGCTAAGTAAAAGACGCTTTTAGGACATCGCGGGCAATCCCCCCAGACAACCAAAGCAGGAGGATGCACATGCCTACGGCGCGCGCGCTGCCTGCTCGCAGGCGTCTAGCTCGGGCTCTTGCGGGTCTCTCCATATCCACGGCTCTCGTCCTCAACCCTCTGAGCAGCCCGGTATCGGCGAACGGCGCCGTCCTCGATGCCGTGCGGAAGTCGCCCGACGCGGACCTCCTCGGAGGCGGCGGCGACTCCCCGCGCTACCGCTACCGCCACTCGGAGAAGTGCTTCATGCGGAAGGTCAACGGGGTCCGGGCGGCGAACGGGCAGCGGCGCCTCAACTGGGACAAGCACCTCGGCTACGTCGCCCGCCGCCACGCGAACGTGATGGCGAACCACGGCGGCGTCTGGCACGACCAGAACCTCGGCCGGCGGGTCACCCGCTGGAAGAGCCTCGGCCAGAACACCGGCGCCGGCGGAAGGTGCCGGAAGCTGTTCGGCTCGTTCATGGCCTCGGCCCCCCACCGGGCGAACATCCTCGGGCGCTGGCGCTTCATCGGCGTCGGTTCGAGGTGGAAGGGCGGCCGCCTGTACGTCCAGACGATCTTCGAGGCGCGCCGGAACCCCGGCAACATCTGGTCCTGGCCCTAGAGGTCCAGCTCCTTCTCCCGTCCCTCCATCCGCAGCAGGGTCTCGCGCAGCGTCAGCCCCCGCCCCGTCAGCTCGTTGCCCCGCGGCGTCTTCCTGACGAGGCCCCTGACGTACATGTCCTCGAGCGCCCGCATCAGCACGCTCCAGTCGAACCGGTGGTCGACCCGCGTCGGCCGGATCCGCCACTGCCGGTAGCCGTCCATCAGCATCCCTCGCTGCGGCGGTGAGAGCCGCTCGATCTGATCGTGCTCGTCGCCGAACGCCCACCCGATCAATCGCTCGCCGCGGGCCACCCGGCCCAGCACGTCGCCGGGGGTACGGCTGAGGTCGCTGGTCGTCACCGCCGGGAGGGGGTGCCGCCATCGCGCCATCGCCTTGCTCATGGGCCCGAAAATACGCGGCCCCTACGACAGGTTCCGGGGTCGACACCTTCTCTTCCATGAGGCTGTGTTTTTTTCAGAAAAACTGGCTCTCCGCGATCAAGCGGGGATTCGCATCGCCCTCGGCAGCCCGCATTGAACCAGGATCCGATCTTCGAAGTTGGCGACGTTGGGAACGCCGTACGCCTGGCGCTTGATCACCTTCACGCGGTT
>JALZFC010000021.1:0-33779 GCA_030861725.1 Actinomycetota bacterium
GGCCGCGGCCCTGCTCGCGATCATGTCGCTCGCGGCCGCGCGCACGCACACGGCGATGCGGCGGCTCGCGGGGGCCGCCTTCCTCGCGGCCGTGGCGGAGGCCCTGACGTCGTCCGTGCCCGCCGAGGTGTACGGGACCGGCAGCGTCGAGACGCTCTCGTTCGCCGCCCACGGGCTGCGCGCGGGCGGATATCTGCTCCTCGCCGCGTGGCTGTGGACGGGCATCCGGTCGAGCATCCGCATCCGCTTCGTCGCGTCGTTCGTCGCGCTCCTCGTATCGGTCGTGCTCGCGCTCGCGACGGCGCTCACCGGCGTCATCTCGTCGAACGTCGAACGTAACGAGCTCGACCGTGTGCGCGAGCAGGCGACGAGCACGGCGCGGAGCATCATGGGCGAGCAGACCCAGGACATGCTCAGGGTCGCGGAGTCGTTCGGCGGCGTCGGGGACCTGGGGGAGAGGTTCGCCGCGCTTCCCGGTCTGAACGACACCGCCGCCCAGCTGGTGGCGAACCAGCCGACGATCGACTTCGTCTACCTGAAGTCGAGCTCGAACGCGGTCGGGATCGCCGGTGAAGGACCGTCCGTCCACAGAGGGGCGTCGCGCGCGTTCCAGGAGAAGCCGCTGGAGCCGACGATCGGGACGAAGATCCTGGGGACCGAGTTGTACCAGGACGCGCGCCTGACCGACGTGTTCGCGGGGCTCGAGCGGATCGAGGACTCGCAGCTGGGTGACCCGCTCGTGATCCTCGGCGTGCGCAAGGTCTTCTTCGACAGCCGGCAGGTCGGCGTCGTCATCGCCGGGCAGTGGGTGGACGGCCTCACGATGGAGGACCTGACCGCGCAGGTGCGGCCGACTCGGGCGTCGCTCGTCGTGAACGGACGCACGGTGACGTCGGAGCTCCCGGCGAAGCTCCCGAAGCGGAGGCTCGTCTCCGAGGCAGCCGCGGAGGAGATCGAGATCACCGGCAAGCCGTTCTCGCTGCAGCAGACGCTCGGCGGGCGGTCCTTCTACAGCGGCGTCGGGCCCCTGAAGCGAGGCAACGGCGAGGTCATCGGCCAGATCGTGCTGTCGTCGCCGGCGGAGATCGTCTCCCAGACCCGCCAGGGCGTCACCAGGATCCTCTTCGTCGTCGCGATGGCCGTGGGCGCCGTCGCGATCGTCCTCGCGTGGTTCTCGGGAAGACGGATCACCCGGCCGATCCAGCAGCTCACCGCGACGGCGGTGAAGGTCCGGGAGGGAGACCTGACGGCGAAGGCGGTGGTCCAGGGACAGGACGAGGTCGGGCAGCTCGGCGAGACGTTCAACGAGATGACGGCCTCGCTCTTCCGCATGACCGACGACCTCCGGGAGGCGGCGCGCGAGGAGTCGCGGCTCCGCACCCGCATCGAGACGATCATGCAGTCGATGGCCGACGGCCTGGTCGCCGTCGACGCCGACCTCAGGATCCTCGCGTTCAACCGTGAGGCCGAGACGTTGACGGGGCTCCCGGCAGGCGACGCGATCGGTCAGCCGGTGGAGAACGTCCTGCGCGCTCGCGACGCACAGGGGGAGTCGGTGCGGCTCCCGATCTTCGACCTGGCCGCGGGATCGGTCGGGTCGGTCATGTTGAAGCGCCGGAAGGGGGATCCGGTGCCGGTGGCCGTCACGAGCGCCGTCCTCCGCACCGACGACGGCGAGGTCGCGGGTGGCGTGGCCGTGCTGCGCGACATGACGCGCGAGCGCGAGGTCGAGAAGATGAAGTCGGAGTTCCTCTCGAACATCTCGCACGAGCTCCGGACCCCGCTGACGCCGATCAAGGGCTACGCCGAGATCCTCAACCGCAAGGAGGTCCCGCCCGAGAAGAGCAAGCAGTTCGTGAAGGGCATCCTCGACTCGACCGCGCGGCTCGAGCGCATCGTCGAGCTGCTCGTCGACTTCTCCGCGATGGAGGCCGGGCGGCTCGCGCCGCGCTCGACGCCCATCGACCTCGGCGCGCTCGTGCGCAAGCTCGCGGACGCCTGGGAGCAGAAGACCCCGCGCCACAGCGTCGTCGCCGACGTGAAGGCGCGGCTCCCGAAGGTCGTCGGCGACGAGCGCCTGATCCGGCGCTCGATCGAGGAGGTGCTCGACAACGCGGTCAAGTTCTCGCCCGACGGCGGGACGATCCGGCTCGAGGCGAAGGGCTCCTCCCGCGGGACCAACGGCCGGGGCCGCCAGGTCGAGGTCCGCGTGACCGACGAGGGCATCGGGATCACTCCGGACGACCTCCCGAAGGTGTTCTCCGACTTCCACCAGCTCGACGGGTCGGAGACGAGGGCCTACGGGGGCCTCGGGCTGGGCCTCGCCTTCGTCCAGAGGATCATCGAGGCGCACCACGGCGAGATCACGGTCGAGAGCGAGCCGGACCAGGGGACGACGTTCACGATCAGGATCCCGGCCGCCGCGGCCCCCCAGAAGGCCGCCGGGTAACTAGTCAGAACGGACTATTCAAAAGGCGCCGATCCTGCGGGAAACTATGTCGATATGGGATCAAAGACGACGCTGATCTCCCGCGCGGCCGTCACCCGGTCATCCAGGGTGGCGGTCGGACTAGTGCTCGCCCTGTTCGCGGGGACGGCCTGCTGGCCGTTCTCCGACGACTCCGAGCTCGCGGAGATGACCGTCCAGCGGCGTGAGGGCCGCGTGCTCATCCTCCGGGGCGCCGAGACCATCGAGGTCGAGGACGAGACGTCGCTGAAGCCGCGCGACGTCGTCCAGACGCAGAGCTCCGGCGAGGCCGTCGTGCGTCTCGAGGGCGACCGCCTCCTGACGCTCGCCTCAGACTCGAAGATCAGGATCAAGGACGTCCGGACGGTCGAGAGCCAGAGCGGAAGCGTCCTGGCGGACACCGGCGAGGCGCTCGAGGTGCAATTCGGCTCGGTTACGGCCAGCTCGTCGAGCGGGACGATCCGGATCGACCGCGGCGTATCCGCCACGCGCGTCGCCTCCTATCGCGGGTCCGTCACCGTCGGCGCGCCCGGCGAAGAGCGCCTGCAGCTTCGCACGCTCTTCGAGGCCGTCCCGTCGGCGAACGCCGTCCCGCGCGTCCCGGCGCCCTACGACATCGACTCGACGGACCCGTGGGACCGGCACTACCTCGAGGATGTCGTCGAGCTCCAGGAGGAGCTGGACCAGCTCACCGGCGGGCTCAGGGCCCAGATCGGCAAGCAGCGCCCGGGGCTCGGCTACTTCAGCACGCTCGCGGGGGGCCAGGACGTCGGCTTCCTCCGGCCGTATCTCAAGCGGGCGCCGGTCAACCTGCTGGTCGGCTTCACGATCGCCAGCCACGACGAGGACCGGCCGCTCGGCGCGGCCTTCCGTGAGGCGTTCTCGCTCTACGAGCGTGGTGCGAAGTGGGCAGTCGCGGCGGCGATCATGGACGTGAAGCTGAACGCCGTGGTCGCGGACCTGGAGGACATCGCGACGGTGGCGGTTGCATCCAGCTCGGCCGGCGACTCCTTCACTCTCGCCTCCGCGGCCCTCAGCAACGCAGGCGAGGTCCCGCCGCCGCCGGGCGAGGGTGACCCGGGCCTCCCGCCGACGCAGGCGCCCCCCACGGACGGCGGGGGAACGCAGCCGCCGAAGCCGACGGACCAGCCGCAGCCGAGCGAGTGTCCGAACTACGCGCAGTGCACGATCAACGAGGCGGTCGGGGGCGTCTCGCCGAGCAGCTCACCGACGCCCAAGCCGACCGATCCTCCGGACGACCCTCCCGACGACGAGGATCCGCTCGACATCCTCGGCGGGATCGGGGGCCCATAGACTAGGGCCGGTGACCCGGCCGCTGGTCCTCGTTGCCGAGGACGACTTCAACGTTCGTTTGACGCTCGAGATCGTCCTCGAGGACGAGGGCTTCGAGACGCTGCTGGCGGCCGACGGCGAGGAGGCGCTCGCCGCGGCGCGCGCGTCGCTCCCCGACGTGATCCTGCTCGACCAGATCATGCCGAAGCTCGACGGCAAGCAGGTCTTCAACGCGTTGCGGGCCGACGAGACCACCAGGGACATCCCCGTCCTCGTGCTCAGCGGAATGGAGCGCGGCGTCGCCGCGGAGTGGCCCGGCGCGGAGTTCGTCGGCAAACCGTTCAGCCCCGAGGAGCTCGTGCGCCGGATCCGCAACGTCCTCGCGGCCGACCGGTCCGTCTGAGCGTTTACGCTCCCGCCATGGCTCCCCCGGCTCGCCGCCCCAGGCGACGGTTCATCGTCATCGGCGCGCTCGTCGTGCTCCTGCTGGCGGCGTCCTCGCTGGCGCGGTTCTACACCGACGTCCTCTGGTTCCAGGAGGTCGGCTTCGACTCCGTCCTGTGGAAGAGCATCGGCACGCAGGTCCTGGTCGGCGTCGCCGTCGCCGTGCTGGTCGCCGCCGTCGTGTGGATCAACCTGGTCATAGCGGCGCGCGCGGCCCCCGCGTACGGCACGTTCGTGTTCGGCGGCCGCCAGGGCGTCGACCCCTTGCAGCGCTATCGCGACGTCCTGACGCCGTACCTGGGATGGCTGCGCCCCCTGATCGCGCTCGCCGTCGGCGTCCTCGCCGGCATCGGCGCGAGCGCGGCGTGGCGCACCGTCCTGCTGTGGATGAACCGCGTGCCGTTCGGTGAGGAGGACCCGCAGTTCGGCAAGGACATAGCTTTCTACGTCTTCGACCTCCCGTTCTTTCGCGTCGCGCTCGACCTCGCTTGGTTCGCGTTGATCGCGGCGTTGCTCGTGACGCTCGCGGCGCACGCGTTCCACGGGTCGTTCCGCCCGCAGCTGGGACTGTCGGGCGTGACGCCGGGCGCGCTCGCCCACGTCTCGGTCCTGTTCGGGCTCATGGCGCTCGTCAAGGCGGCGCAGTATTACCTGGGGACCTACGGGCTCGCGTTCTCCGGGCGCGGCGTCGTCACCGGCGCGAGCTACACGGACGTCAACGCGCACCTCCCCGCGCTCCGGCTGCTCGTGATCATCTCGATCGTGTCGGCGATCCTGTTCATCGTGAACATCCGCGTGCGGCGGGTGTCGCTGCCGCTCGCCGCCGTCGCGATCTGGGCGCTGACCTCGTTCCTCGCCGGGTTCGTGTGGCCGTCGCTGGTCCAGCGCTTCTCCGTCGAGCCCCAAGAGCTGCAGCGCGAGCGTGAGTACATCGCGCGGAACATCGCGGCCACGCGCTCGGGGTTCGGTCTCGAGGACGTGGACGAGCGCGCGTTCGCCGCCACGAACGAGATCTCTCCCGACGGGCTCGCGGGGGCCGCGAACATCCTCGCGAACGTCCGGCTGTGGGACCCCGACCTCCTGGGGGTCGCGTACGAGCAGCTCCAGGCGATCCGCCTCTACTACACGTTCCCCGACGTCGACATCGACCGGTACGAGATCGACGGCGAGACGCGCCAGGTGCTGCTCTCGCCGAGGGAGCTGTCGCTCGACGACCTCCCGCCCGGGTCGCGCGGCTGGCAGAACCAGCACCTCCAGTACACGCACGGGTACGGCGTCGTCGCGAGCCTCGCGAACTCGATCGGGAGCGGCGGCCAGCCCGACTTCCTGGTCAGCGACGTCCCGGGGACGGTGGAGGAGGGGGCCGAGGACCTCGCTCTCGACCAGCCGCGGATCTACTACGGCGAGGGATTCGAGGCGTCGGAGTACTCGATCGTGAACTCGGGGCAGGCCGAGGTGGACTATCCCGACGAGGACGGGCTGGAGCGGTTCAACTACGGCGGCGAGGGGGGCATCGAGCTGTCGAGCATCCTGCGGAGGATCGCGTTCGCCACGCGCGAGACCGATCCCAACATCGTCCTGTCGGACCTGATCGAAGGCGACTCGCGCATCCTCTTCTACCGCAACGTGCGCGATCGCGTGATGCGCGCGGCCCCCTTCCTGTCGTTCGACTCCGATCCCTACGTGGCGAACGTCGACGGTCGGCTCGTCTGGATCATGGACGGCTACACGTCCACGCCCTGGTACCCGTACTCGCAGAGGTTCGACGCGGGGCTCTCCGTCACGAACCCGAACGAAGCCGGCGTGCTCGGCGGCAACGTGAGCTACGTCCGCAACAGCGTGAAGGTCGCGATCGACGCGTACGACGGGTCGATGAAGTTCTACGTCGTCGACGACGCGGACCCGCTGATCCAGGCGTGGCGCAACGCGTTCCCGAGCCTGTTCACCGACGAGGAGCCGTCGGCGGACCTGCGCGCGCACTTCCGGTACCCGGAGGACCTCTTCAACCTCCAGTCCGAGGTGTACCGGACCTACCATATGGACGCACCCGGCGACTTCTTCGCGAAGGAGGACGCGTGGGACCTCCCGGACACGCCGGCGACGTACCTGCTCACCGAGCTGCCCGGGGAGATCGACGAGGAGTTCGTCCTCACCCGTCCCGCGACGCCGCGCGGGAAGAAGAACATGGTCTCGCTGCTCGTAGGAAGGTCGGACCCCGAGGCGTACGGAGAGCTCGTGACGCTTGCGTTCCCGGCGCAGAACCCCCCGAACGGGCCGCAACAGGTCGCGAGCCTCATCAGCCAGGACGAAGAGGTGTCGCAGACGGAGACGCTCCTCGGCCAGGAGGGGTCGGACACGACCTTCGGCTCGATGATCGTCCTGCCGATCGAAGACTCGATCCTCTACGTGCGGCCGTTCTTCGTCACCGCGATCGACCTCGGCATCCCGGAGCTGAAGAAGGTCGCGGTCGTGCTCGGCGAAGAGGTCGCGTTCGAGGACACGTTCGACGAGGCGCTCGCGGAGCTGTTCGGCCTCGAGGACGTCGCGGGGGAGCCGGACGACCCGGCCGAACCCACCGAGCCGGGGGAGCCGGCGGAGCCGGGGGAGCCGGCGGAGCCCGGCGACGAGGAGCTCGCGGCCATCGTGGCGCGGGCCGGGCGGGTCTACGAGCAGGCCCAGGAGGCGCTGGCCGCCGGTGACTTCGAGGAATACGGGAGGTTGATCGAGCGGCTCGGCGAACTCCTCGACGAGGCTGGTTTGCTGAGCGAGGGAGCGGGGAAACAGGCTCCGTAGCAACCAAGCCGGGCAAAACCGCAGCCGGTCGAAGCACTGGAGGGTCCTCCATGCGCGCGTTCGTGCTCCCGTCCCGTCGCTTTCTCGGCGTCGCCATGGTCGCCGCCGTACTCCTCGGGCTCGTCCCGGGGCCACCCGCCGCCGCGTCTCCGACCCACTACGTCACGATGAGCGACGGCACGTCGATCGCGGTGAACGTCCGCATGCCGAAGGGTTTCGAGAAGGGGAAGCGATATCCGGCGATCTTCGAGATGTCGGGCTACGACGGCGGTTCGTCGGACGGCGAAGGGCCGGACGGCGGTGCCGGCAGCCGGGGGCTGACCCGGATGTTCGAGGGCGACTACGTCACCGTCCACGCGTCGGTCCGGGGCACCGGCTGCTCGAGTGGCGAGTTCGACCTCTTCAGCTGGCGGTCGGCGCTCGACGGCCGCGAGGTCGTCGAGTGGATCGCCGACCAGTCGTGGTCGGACGGCGACGTCGGGATCTACGGGCACTCCTACGGCGGGATCACGGGGTTCATGGTCGCGGCGACGAGGCCTCCGCACCTGCGCGCGGTATCGGTGTCGGGGCTGATCGACGACCTGTACCGCGGCATCGTCTATCCCGGCGGTGTCAGCAACTACGGGTTCCCGTTGCTGTGGACCGGCGGCGTCCGCCCGGTCTACGACGTCGGCGGCGGCACGTTCCCGGGCCTCGCGGCGGGCGATCCGCAGTGCGCGGCGAACGCCGCGACGCACACGCGGACGGTGTTGAACGACCCGATCCTCCAGGGGCTGGCCGACACCGACAACACGTGGTTCCAGGTGCGCTCGCTGATCAACTACGCGGAGCGCATCGAGGTCCCGATGCACATCACCGGCGCGTACCAGGACGAGCAGACGGGGCCGCGGGGGCCGTACCACCTCTTCGAGGCGGTCGGCGGCGTCCCGAAGCGGCTGCTGATGACGAACGGCGACCACGGCACTCAGACGTCGCCGCCGGAGATCTACAAGGATCGCAAGGCGTGGCTCGACCACTGGGTCCGCGGTGTGGGAGCCGGGCACCCCACGAGCTCCGTCACGACGTTGTTCGAGATGTCCGGCGACCGGTCGAACGGGCGCAAGGAGTCGCGGACGTTCCCGCTCGAGGACACGCGCTGGACGAACGTCTACTTCGACCACGCCGGCAAGATGACGTGGAGGCCGCCGGACGAGAAGCAACCCGGTGACGCATACGTCTCCGGCAGCCCCCGGCAGTCCTGGAGCTACCAGGCCGGTGGCGCGACGGGATCGCAGGCCACGACGCCGCACGGCCCGGACCAGCTGACGTACCGGTCGGAGAAGCTCACGTCCCCGACGGCCGTAGTCGGACCGATCACCGCGACGCTGTACATGTCGTCGACGGCGCCGGACACCGAGGTCTTCGTTCAGCTCGTCGACGAGGCCCCGGACGGGAGCCGTTACTACCTGCAGCGCGGGATGCTGCGCGCGAGCCACCGTGCGATCGACCCGCTGCTCAGCGACCGGACCGAGTCGGGCGTGATCTACCGGCCCCACCGCCCGCACACGAACCCGACGCTCATCGAGCCCAACAAGGTCTACGAGTACCTCGTCGAGATCTTCCCGCTCGGCCACGTCTTCCGCCCGGGCCACCGGCTGGTCGTGATGATCCACACGCCGCCGGCGGTCGAGAGCTACTACGCGTACGTGCCGAAGAGGGTGCCGGGCGTGAACACGCTGTACCACGACGCGGACCGGCCGTCGCACGTGACGCTGCCGGTCGTGTCGCTGGCGGGCGTGAGCCTCGGCCCGGAGCCGAAGGCTTGCTCGCTGCAAGAGGTGCGCTGCATCCCGGGGGGTTAGCGCCATTCTCTGTGCCTCCACCCTCGCCGAGCGAGGGCATGGAGCCAGAGAAACGAGGCTCGACCCACTCCGAGGTCTGCCGGGGCCGGGTCACGGGGTGAGGTTACGTCTTGATAGACTGGCGGGGCAGGGTGGAGCAGTCTGGTAGCTCGCCGGGCTCATAACCCGGAGGTCGCGGGTTCAAATCCCGCCCCTGCAACCAGGAGGCCCCCGGAAGGGGGTCTCTTCCATTCGGCCCTGGTTTTCCGAACGGCGAGAGAATGATGGCGGTGACTCGCACTCGCGTGCTCGGGATCGTGGCGGCCGTATCGGTCGTGGCCGCGCTTGTGGCGGCGTTCGGCTTGTTCTCGCTCTCCGCCCGGTTCGACGAAGCCCGGCAGCGCGACGAGCAGCTCGCCGCGGAATCCGACGCCGCCCGGGAGGACGCCGAAGCTTCCGCGAGCGCGCTCGCGGATGCCGAGAAGCGCATCGAGAGGTTGGTCGCGCTCCGGCGCTCGGCACGTCGATTGGAGCGTGAGCGGCAACGGTCGGAGAAGGCGGCCTGCTTCACCCAGGACGACGAGCTCCCAGGAGATGTCCGGGGGCCGATCCGTGGCGACGTCGACGGCGATTCGCTCTCCGACAGTGTCTATGCCGTCGGGCTGCCACTCGGGCGTGATCGCTGCACGTATCACGTCGCCGTCGATATCGGAGGCGCGCTCGTCACGGCTCCCGTTCGCACGGCACGTCACGCCACCCAGGCCGACGACCTTCGTTTCCATCTGACGCCGGCCCTGTTCGTGGAGCTGAACGGTCTTCCGGGCCACGAAGTCATGGTGCAGACCAGCCAGGGCGCGACGGGATCGGGATATCAGCTCTTCACGATGATGGGCGGCCGACTGCAGATCATGTCGCGCCCTGGAAAACTCGGCTGGTCCTTCGGATCGACTGCGAGCTCCGGCGGGGGTTCGGGCCTGGGTTGCGCCGGTCCCGCGCGTGTCGTAGAGGGCCACTACGGCTATTCGGTCACGTCCGAGGACCACACGGTAGAGCGCACGTTCTACAGCGTCGTAGGAGCCACCCTCGTCCTCGACGAGGTCGAGACCTACGACCTTCCCTACGGTCGACGGACGCAACGATTCCCGGAGCTGGCCTCCGGTGACGGGGCTCCGTTCCCCAACTGCGACGACCGCCTCCCTCGTTACCGTCGTCCTCGCTAGGGCCACGAATTGGTCTTGGTTCGGCGGCGCCGCAGCGGCGCCTTCTCTTAGCTCGCCTTCGCGATCTGCACGTCTAGCGTCAATACGTCCGCCCCAGGCTCGATCTCATCGTCTCCTGACTCGATTGCTTCCTGGATCGCCTCAATGGCGAATCGCTCGGCGGCGTCGCGACTGTTGCATCCGGTGCCGAGGATGGACAGCGCCGGGACCGTATAGCCCCACTGCCGGACCTCGTCGTCGTAGAAGAGCTCGACGTGCAGCTTCATGACGTCCATTGTCCTACAGGATCCTCCTCAACTGATCGAGCGTGTAACCGAACGTCTTCGCGACCCGGGCCATCATCGGATTCCCGAGGTCCTCACCTGCGTGGTGCGTCCACCGGACGCGTCGGCCCCGCTTCTGAAGCGTGATGTGGGATCCCTTCCGCCTGATCTCGATCCAACCGTCGCGCTTCAGAGCGGCAAGGACCTGGCTCGCTTTCGGCATGAGGTGACCGTAGCGACACGGTACGACAGACTGGGCACGTGGATCTCGGCGATTGGATCGGACTCTTCTTCGCCCTCGCCCCCGTGTGGGCCGCCGTCGGCTACGGCCTTCTCCGGCTCACCGGCCTCATCTCCAAGCCCGAGGGGCTGCCTCCCGGCCGTACCGGCGGGATGGGGCGGCTCGGCGCCGCAGGATTTCCGCTCAGCGATGCCCCCGCTTACGGACGCGAGCTGAACCGGAAGAAGGCGGAGGAGGAGGCGGAGGCGGCGCGGAACGAGGCGCCGGAGACGCGGCCCCCGGACCCCGGCCCGGCTCCCCGGAAATAGCCCTTTCGGGTGACTCAACTAATCGCGCCCCGGGGCCGATGCCCTAGTGAGGACGCGGGAGTGATTTCGGGGGAGACGGGGGCGGCGAACCCCCCGGCCGGGCTCGCGTCGACGGTTCGGGTCGGAGGGGTTGAGTGGCAGACGTCATCGCGTCGGAGCGCAGGTTCGGGAACCGCTTTCGGTTCCTGACGGGGGAGCAGAAGGTCTGGCTGCTCAACGTCGTCCTGGCCGCTGCTGCGTTCGCGCTCTACTTCTTCGTCATCGACGGCCTGACCGCCCCCCACAAGCAGTTCCAGCTGAAGTGGTGGGCGCTCGCGCCTCTGTTCCTCGTCGCAGAGGTCTGCGTCATCCACGTCCAGCTCCGCCGCGAGGTCCTCTCGTACTCCCTCAACGAGATCCCGTTGATCCTCGGGCTCTTCTTCGCGCCGCCGGCCGACCTCGTCGTCGCCGTCCTCATCGGTGGCGGAGCGGCGCTTGCCCTCCACCGCAGGCAGTCGATGCTGAAGCTCACGTTCAACATGGGCCACTTCTGCCTCGAGACCGCGATGGCCATCGTCGTCTTCCACGCCGTGGTGGGCACCCACTCCCACATCGGACCGGCGGGTTGGCTCGGGACGCTGGCGGCCGCGTTCACGGCCGACTTGATCGCGTCGCTGTGCGTCGCGGTTGCGGTCTCGCTCGCGGAAGGCCGCCGGCAGGCCATCGAGAGCCTCCTCGGGATCGGCTCGATCGTCGCCTTCACGAACGCGTGCGTCGCGCTGGCCGCGGTAACCGTCTTGTGGATCCACCCCGGGTCGGCCTGGCTCCTGTCGGTGCCGGCGATCCTGCTCTTCCTCGCCTACCGTGGGTACAGCGCCCAGCGTCAGAAGCGCCAGAGCCTCGAGCTGCTGTACGAGTCGACCCGCGTCCTGCAGCAATCCCTCGAGGCGAACTCCGTCGTGGACACCGTGCTCGAGCAGGCTCGCCAGATGCTCCGGGCGGACTACGCCGAGATCACCAGGTTCCCGTCGGTGAAGGGGGGCCGGGCCTTCCGGGCGTCGCTCGGGCCGGGGACGCGGCGCGAACCGCTGCGCTCGATCAACCTCGATCCCACCGAAGGCGTGTGGGCGAGGGTCGCCGCCGAGGGCCAGACGATCCTCGTAGCACGGCCCATCGAGAACGAGAAGCTCCGCGCGCACTTCCACGAGAGAGGCATCCGGGACGCCATCGTTGCCCCCCTCCACGGTCCCGACGGAATCGTCGGGACGTTGCTCGTGGGGAACCGCCTCCGTGACGACGTCGCGACGTTCGACTCCGACGACCTCAAGCTCGTCGAGACGCTCGCGAACCACGCCAGCATCTCGCTCGAGAACGGACGCCTCGTCGAGAGCCTGAAGCGCCAGGCCGCGGAGAACGAGTTCCAGGCGCAGCACGACTCCCTCACCGGGCTCTTCAACCGGACGATGTTCCACAACCGCGTCTCACAGGCGATCGAGGAGTCGGGCGTCGACATGGTCGGCGTGCTGCTGATGGACCTCGACCGCTTCAAGGAGATCAACGACACGCTCGGCCACCCGACGGGCGACAGCCTTCTGAAGGAGACGTCGTTCCGGCTCCGGCGCATCCTGGGACCCGACGCCACGATCGCCCGCCTGGGGGGCGACGAGTTCGCGATCCTGCTGCCGCGCCTGAGCTCGCTGATCGGCGCCACCGATCTTGCCGCGAACCTCGTGCAGGCGCTGCGGGAGCCGTACGAGCTTCAGGACCTTTCGCTCGACGTGAGCGCCAGCATCGGCATCTCGCTCTTCCCGCAGCACGGCACCGACGCCGAGACCCTCATGCAGCGAGCCGACGTCGCCATGTACATCGCGAAGGCGTCGCACAGCGGCTTCGAGATCTACGACGGTGAGAAGGACCAGTACAGTCCGAACCGCCTCGCGCTGGTCGCCGAGCTCCGCCGGGCCATCGACGAGCACCAGCTCGTCGTCTGGTACCAGCCGAAGATCGACCTGGGCGCGGGCCGGCTGATCGGTGCCGAAGCCCTCGTGCGCTGGAACCACCCCCGCCACGGCATGATGCCGCCCGACGAGTTCATCGGACTCGCCGAGCACACGGGCCTCATCGGGCCGATGACGTCGTACGTGCTCGAGGAGGCGCTCCAGCAGTGTCTCGCGTGGCGCTCGTCGGGCTTCCCCGACTTCAAGATCGCCGTGAACCTCTCGGTCAAGAACCTGATGGACGTCGAGCTGCCGCGACAGATCAGCGCGCTGCTCATGAAGTCCCGGCTCGTGCCGGACGCGCTCCAGCTCGAGATCACGGAGAGCAGCATCATGGAGGACCCGGAGCGCGCGATCGAGGTGCTCACGAGGCTCCACGAGATGGGCATCGGGATCGCGATCGACGACTTCGGCACCGGGTACTCGTCCCTCGCGTACCTTCGCAGACTCCCGGTCGACGAGATGAAGATCGACCGCAGCTTCGTGCGCGGCATGATGTCGTCCGAGAACGACGCCGTCATCGTGCGCTCGGTCATCGACCTCGGCCGCAACCTCGGGCTCGTCGTCGTCGCCGAGGGCATCGAGGACCGCGAGTCGTTGGAGCGCCTCGAGGCGCTCGGCTGCACGGTCGGCCAGGGCTACCACATCGCGCGCCCGATGGACGCCGAGGGCTTCGACTCCTGGGCGGCGAGCCGCAACGCGAACGAGGCCGCAGCGCGCACGGACGGGAACGCGCCGGTCGTCCCGCTGGCGCCCCGCCTGCAGAGCCTCTAGAGCTCGCCTCTTCCGTCCAGGTGCCTCGCGCCGTACGGCGTGAGCTCCCAGTAAGGCCCCGACTGCTTCAGGAGGCCGTGAAGGTGCGCCATGGTCGCCAGCAGTCCCATCATCTCTCCCGGGGGCAGCCCGAGGTCTCGCGTCGGATCGGCCATTGGACCTTCGGCGGCGAGAGCATGCAAGACTCCCAGCTGCTCCGGCGTCAGGTCCATCAACGGCCGCTGGGGCTCGACCTCGTAGACAAGCTCGCCGCGGCGCGTCTTCGGCACCCGCCCGTCCAGCGGGACCAGGAACGCGACGACCCTCCCGAAGTGACGGATCGCGAACGAATGTCCTTCGTCGGTTACCTCCCGCAACAGCTGCGCGGTCTGGCGGTTCAGCTCGCGGGCGCTGATGTGCCGGACCGGCTTGACCGGCGCGTATCTCTTCTCGCCGGAGGCGTCAGACACGGCAGACACGTCAGTCATGTCTGTCATGTCTGACACGTCTCGGGAAGAGGGGATGTAGCGCGCGCCACTTCGGGGCTCAGGAGTAGCGCGTTATGTAGCCCCTCGTGCGGAAGAGCGCCAGCATCTTCGCCAGGAACAGCATCGCCGCGATCGTCAGCACGCCTGCGCCGAACGCAGCCACCCCCAGCTCCCCCCACAGCAGCCCCCGGCCGTCCAGCAGCGCCCTCACGGCCGCGAAGGCGTGCGTCGTCGGGAGCAGGCGGGCGACCGGCTGCAACAATCCCGGCAGCGCCGGGACCGGGTAGAAGACGCCCGACAGCGGCATCACCAGGAAGAGGATCCCCCACGCGAGGGCCTCGGCACCGCTCCCGAACCGCAGGACCAGCGCGATCACGAACAGCGCGATCGCCCATCCGACGACGAGCAGCACGGCCGCGATCGGCACGAGCCCGATGCCGACGTCCGTGACGTCGAACGCGTAGAAGCCGAACGCGGCGAGCGCGACCAGGCCGACGCCGAGCACGAGCTTCGCGAGGCCGAACAACGCGACGCCTGCGGCGTACTCGATCTCCTTCAGCGGCGTCACCATGAGGTTGAGCAGGTTGCGCGACCACGTCTCTTCGAGGAAGCCCGTCGACATCGCGATCTGGCTCTGGTACACGACGTGCCACAGCACGATGCCCGCGAGGAGATACCCGAACGCGGCCGCCTCGCCGCCCTCGGTCTCGGACAGGAACACGCCGAGCGAGCCGAACAGCAGCACGTCGACGAGCGGCCATATCGTGATGTCGTAGAGCCGGTGGGGGCTCCGGCGCAGGACGTACGCGTGGCGCTTGGCGATCGCGCGGACTCGCAACCAGCTCATGCGGTGTGGTCGGTCTCCTGCGTGCGTCCGGCGGCCCCCGCGGCCCCCGCGATGTGCAGGAAGACGTCCTCCAGGTCGTCCTGCCCGAAGCTGCCGGCGACCTCCTGCGGCGTACCGTCGGCGACGATTCGTCCCCCGGACATGAAGATCACCCGGTCGGAGAGCCGCGCGACCTCGACCATGTTGTGGCTCGTCACCAGCAGCGTCGTCCCCTCCGTCTCGCACAGGTCCTGGAGTCCCCGGCGCACGCGCTGCGCGACGTCGGGATCGAGCGACGCCGTCGGCTCGTCGAGCACGAGCAGGCGCGGCGAGTGGAGCGTCGCCTTGATGATGCCGACGAGCGTCCGCTGCCCCGACGACAGCTCGTTCGCCATGACTCCCCCGAGCCGGGTGATGCCGAATCGCTCGAGGCCGAGCTCGATCCGCTCGGACGGATCCTTCAGCCCGTAGAGGCCCCCGTACAGCCCGAGGAACTCCCTCACGCGCAGGCGCTCCGCCAGCGGCATGTACCCCGCCGCGAAGCCGACGTGCTGCATCGCCTCACTCCGCCGCTCCGGGAGCCTCAGCCCCGCGATCTCGACGTGGCCGCTGTCGGGCGAGACGACGCCGAGCAGCATGAACAGCGTCGTCGTCTTGCCTGCTCCGTTCGGCCCGAGGAGCGCGACGCGCTCGCCTGGCGACACGCTGAGGTCGACGCCGTCGACGGCGCGCACGTCGCGGAACCGTTTGGTTAGCCCGGTCGCCCGGATGACGTGGTCCATCGGCGACGACTATGGCAGACATCGTCGGCGTCCAACGCCGCGGCGAGGAACGCTGCGCGAGGTGCTCTACCGGTGGTCGGCGACTACTACGAGGGCCATGAGGCCCAGGAGGATCGCCATCAGCGCGAGGATCATCGGTGCGTCCATCTCCGCCTTTTCTTCGGGTCGTAGACCGTCGGGGGAGTGCGTCTCTAAGGACAGTCTCGGCGTCCCGGGCGTAAGTCTCTATAGTCCGTTCGGGCTGTTTAGGTCGCCGTGATGACTACGCGGCCGTTCGCCCGATCCCGGCTCGCTCGAAACGACTGGAGGAACGACATGGCCACGACCGCCCGCTTCGTCACGTCCGAGGGAACGTTCACCGTCCGGCTGATGCCCGACCATGCGCCGACGACCGTCGCGAACTTCGTCGACCTCGCCACCGGGAAGAGGGAATGGAAGGACCCGCGTGACGGGCAGCGCAAGTCGGAGCCGCTGTACGACGGGACGGTCTTCCACCGCGTGATCCCCGACTTCATGATCCAGGGCGGCGACCCGCAGGGGACCGGCACCGGCGGCCCCGGCTACCGCTTCGAGGACGAGACGCCTCCGGGCGGGCCCAAGTTCGACCGGCCCGGGCTCCTCGCGATGGCGAACGCGGGGCCGAACACGAACGGCTCCCAGTTCTTCGTGACCGTAGCGCCGACGCCGTGGCTTACCGGCAAGCACACGATCTTCGGCGAGGTGACCGAGGGCATGGAGGTCGTCGAGAAGATCTCGGCGGTGCGGACGGGGGCGCAGGACAAGCCGGCGACGGACGTCGTGCTCCAGAAGGTCGAGATCGAGGAGCAATAACCCCCGCAGCCGCTTCTCCTGCGACGATGTCGCGTGTGGCTTACGAAGACGCTTCGAAGGTGGTCGAGGTGCGCGGGCAACCGACGCGCCTCGTCGACCTCGGCTCGGGCGCGGGCGGGGATCCGATCGTGGTGCTGCACGGGTGGGGGGGCCGGATCGAGTCGATGGCGCCCGTCATCTCGTGCCTCGCGCAGGGGCGGCGCGTGCTGTCGCTGGACCTGCCGGGCTTCGGCGAGTCGCCCGCGCCTGCGTCCGCGTGGGGCACGGCCGACTACGCGGACTTCGTCGTCGCGGTGCTCGCCGGCGCCGGCGTGACGAGAGCCGATTTCGTCGGCCACTCGTTCGGGGCGAAGACCTCGCTGTATCTCGCCGCGACCGCGGGACCGCTCGTGAGCCGGCTCGTGCTCGCGGGGTCGTCGGGCCTGCGGACTCCTCCGTCGCTGAAGGCCCGTGCGAAACGCGGCCTCTCGCGAGCGGGCCGCGCGGCGGGACGTCTCGGCCCCCCGGGCCGCGCCGTCCGCGCCGCGCTCTACCGCCGCATCGCGTCGGAGGACTACCGCACCGCCGGGCCGCTGCGCCCGACGTTCGTGAAGGTCGTCAACGAGGACCTCGCGCCGCTGTTGCCGCGCGTCGCCGTTCCCACGCTGCTGGTGTGGGGGAGCAACGACGAGGCCGTCCCGTTGTCCCACGCGCGCGCGATGGAACGCGCGATCCCGGACGCCGGGCTCGTGCTGTTCCAGGGCGCCGGGCACTTCGCGTACCTCGACGAGGCGGACAGGTTCTGCAGGATCGTCCGCACCTTCCTCGGGATCGACTGAGCTATGGGCCGCGCCGATCCGTTCGCCGGCTACTCGTTCGTCCTGCGGACGATCGTCTACGTCGTCCTCCCGCTGCTCACCGCTTTTCAGTTCGTGCGGCTCCGCAGGGCGCTGCACGTGTTCCAGCTCGAGGCGTACAAGCGCCGCAACTTCCGGCGGTGGCTCGGCGCCAACCGCGACAGGGCGCTGTTCCTGAGGCCTTCGACGGCGAAGAAGCCGCTGGTGATGACCGGGCGCGCCTGGCGCATCCTCGTCGTCGCAACCGCGCTGTCGCTCTTTGGCGTGCTGCTCCCGTCCGCCGCGGCTCATCTGTGGCTCGGCGGCGCCCCCGCCGACCTCGTCACGTGGGCCGCCGCGACGGCAGCGTTGTTCTTCTGGGGCCCGCTGCTGATCCCGGCCGCCGATTGGGTGCTGACACCCGTCCAGGCGGCGATCAACCGCGGCTATCTCCGGCGGGCCCGGCGCAAGCTCGACGCCGTGGCCCCCACGGTCGTCGGCGTCACCGGCTCGTACGGGAAGACGTCGACGAAGTTCGCCGTCGGCACGCTGCTCGGGCCGCACGCGCTCGTGACGCCCGGCTCGTTCAACACCACGATGGGGGTGTGCCGGGCGATCAACGAGCACCTCGAGCCGCGCCATCGCTTCTTCGTCGTCGAGATGGGCGCGCGCCGGCGCGGTGACGTCGCCGAGATCGGGCGCCTCGTCCGCCATCGCATCGCGGTGCTCACCGCGATCGGCACGGCGCACCTCGAGAGCTTCGGCTCCCGCGACGCGATCAAGGCGGCAAAGCTCGAGATCGTCGACACGCTCGCGCCGGGGGGCGTGGCGGTCGTCAACTGCGACGACGCGACGATCCGCGGGCTGACCGGCGAGCTCGCCGGGGTCGAGGTCGTCCGCTACGGGCTGGATCCCGCGGGCCGTCCGGACGTGACGGCCGAGAACGTCGAGGTCACGCGCGAGGGCACGCGCCTGACCATCGTCGACCGGCGGTCGGGCGAGTCGCTGAGCGCGTCGACGAGGCTGCTCGGCCGGCATTCGATCGGGCACGTGCTCGCCGGCGTCGCGGTGGCGCGCGCCGCGGGGACCGGCCTCGTCTCCCTGGGCCCCCGCATCGCGGCGCTGCAGCCGGTCGAGCACAGGCTGCAGCTGATCGACGCGCCCGGCGGCGTGACCGTGCTCGACGACGCGTTCAACTCCAACCCCGATGGAGCGGCGGCGGCCCTCGAGGTGCTCGCGTCGATGCCCGCCCGCCGGCGGATCGTGATCACGCCGGGGATCGTCGAGCTCGGCGAGCTGCAGGGCGAGGCGAACGAGGAGTTCGGCCGGCGCGCCTCCGAGGTCGCCGACGTGCTGCTCGTCGTCGCCCGCGTGAACCGCGCGGCTCTCGTTGCGGGGGCGGCGGGGGGCCGCGCCCGCACGATCACGGTCGCGTCGCTGGACGAGGCGACCGCGGAGCTCGCCGGGATCGTCGCGGCCGGCGACGTCGTGCTGTTCGAGAACGACCTCCCCGACCAGTACGAGGGCTGACCTAGACTCGGCGCCATGGGG
The DNA here is from genome assembly GCA_030861725.1 of Actinomycetota bacterium. GTDB lineage: Bacteria > Actinomycetota > CADDZG01 > CADDZG01 > WHSQ01 > JALZEG01. Next base: position 18,872 of record JALZFC010000021.1, read on the forward strand.
AAGCTCTCAGTAGGCGTCGTCTTCGGGGGCCGGTCGGTCGAGCACGACGTCTCGGTCGTCACGGCGCACCAGGCCATGGCCGTCCTCGCCGGGCGTCACGACGTCGTCCCGATCTACGTGACCCGCGCGGGCAGGTGGCTGACGTCCCCCGCGCTGAACGACCTCGGCGTCTACAAGCAGGGCCGCGTCGACGAGGTCGGGGAGGAGGTCGCCCTGCCCCTCGACGGGAGCGGCGGCCTCCGGCTCCCCGGCGGACGGCTGAAGGGGCCCCGGGGCATCCCCCTCGACGTCGTGCTCCCGTGCATCCACGGGACCTTCGGCGAGGACGGGACGCTGCAGGGCCTGCTCGAGATGGCCGGGATCCCCTACGCCGGCAGCGGCGTCCTCGCGTCGGCGATCGGGATGAACAAGATCGAGATGAAGACGGTGTTCGCGGCAGCGGGGCTCCCGGTCGTCCCGCACGAGGTCGTCACGGTCGCCGAGCTCGACGCCGGCGAGGCCGCGGTCCTCGACCGGGTCGAGACGTCGATCGGGTACCCCGCGTTCGTCAAGCCCTCGCGGCTCGGCTCGAGCGTCGGCATCGGCAACGCGCCCGATCGCGACCGCCTGCGCGAGACGCTCGACGTCGCGCGGCGATACGACGACCGCATCCTGGTCGAGAAGGCGATGGAGGGCTGCATCGAGGTCAACTGCTCGGTGCTCGGGGGGCCGGGCCTTCCGCCCCGCGCGTCGGTGTGCGAGCAGCCGGTCAAGTGGCAGGAGTTCCTCTCGTTCGAGGACAAGTACATGCGCCGCGGGAAGTCCTCCGGCGGCGGGAAGGCGTCCGGGATGGAGTCGCAGGACCGCCGCATACCGGCCCCCATCCCCGACGAGGTGACGAAGCAGGTCCAGGACAACGCGCTGGCGGCGTTCGCCGCCGTCGGGGCGGCCGGAGTCGCGCGGATCGACAGTTTCGTGGACGAGGAAACCGGCGACACATGGCTTATGGAGATCAACACGATGCCGGGCTCGCTCGCGTTCTATCTGTGGGAGGCGACCGGCGTCTCGTTCGCGGAGCTCGTGCAGTCGCTGCTCGACTCGGCGCTGGCGCGGCGCGACGAGGCGGCGACGCTCATGTTCTCCTTCGAGTCGGGGATGCTCGCCGGGCTGGGTGGGGGCAAGACGCGTGGCTGAGGCACGACGGGCGAACCTCACCGCCGACGACAAGGCCCGTTTCACCGAGGGCACGCTGCCGTTGCTCGACTCGCTCTACGCGTCGGCGCTGAGGATGACGCGCAACCCCGCCGATGCCGAGGATTTGGTCCAGGAGACGATGCTCCGCGCGTACCGCTCGTTCGACCGCTTCGAGCCGGGGACGAACCTGAAGGCGTGGATGTTCCGCATCATGACGAACGCCTACATCAACACCTACCGGAAGAAGCAGCGGGAGCCGAAGAAGATCTCCACCGAGGAGGTCGAGGACTTCGACCTCTACCAGGAGCTGAAGAACCACGACGACCAGTTCTCGCAGACGCCCGAGCGGATCGTCCTTGACTCGCTGGTCGACTCGGACATCATCGACGCGATCGACGACCTCCCCGAGCAGTTCCGGCTCGCGGTCGTGTTGTCCGACGTCGAAGGGTTCTCGTACGCCGAGATGGCCGAGATAATGGACGTGCCGCTCGGCACCGTAATGTCGCGCCTGCACCGGGGAAGAAAGGCGCTCCAGAAGCGGTTATGGGAGCTAGCAAGGGACCGAGGCATCGTACGAAGCTCCAGAGACGGCAACCGGGGGGACTAGCCGAGATGGTGGTAGCGAGATGAAGCCGATCTGCAGGGAGACCCTCCAACGGGCCTACCTGCTGATCGACGGCGAGCCGATCGCCGCCGAGGAGACCCTCAGCATCCGGGCCCACCTCGAGGAGTGCCGGCCCTGCTACGAGCGCTACGGCCTCGAGGTGGAGGTCAAGGCGCTGATCTCCCGCCTCCGTGGCTGCCAGCCCTGTCCCGAGGCGCTGAAGCACCGGATCGCCGGGCTGATCGAAGAGGCGTAGCGCCTCCGTTCGGCTAAGTCTCGTCCCGGCTCCCGCCGCATTCGTTTTTTGCTCCCGCGGGCAACCCTGAGGCCTCGAATTGGGTTTTTAAGGAAGAGGCCGAACCCGCCGATAGAGCCTCAACGGGCAATGCGGACTCTCTTCGGGAGCGATCGGATGCTGGAATTGCAGGAACACACCGAACACGACGACCGGTACCTCAAGACCGCCGAGGCGGCCCGCATCCTCAGGGTGTCGCCGAAGACCGTCTCCCGCTGGGCCAAGGACGGGAAGCTCCCGCACATGGTCACGCTCGGCGGCCACCGCCGCTTCCCGGCGAGCCGGATCGAAGCGATCGCCCGGGGACTCGAAGAGCTCTAGACACCCGCCGCCCGACCTTCTTCGGACCGCTCGAGGCGACCGGTCAACAAGCTTCATTTGCCTAAACCGGGGGGCCGGATAAGATTAGGCGTCCTTTAACAACCCTCAGGAAACGGCTGCCCCCCCATGGCCCGAACCAACCTCCACGAGCTGGCGAACCGGCTGTTGGAGACCCTCGCCGAATCGGCCGAGGGCGACACGTTCGAAGGCAAGCTGCGAGCGGTCGCGGCCGAAGCGGGGCTCAACTCCGTCCGCAGCGCCGAGGTCATCAAGCTGCTCGAGGAGCTGGGCCGGATCGAGGTGGTCCAGCGAGGCCGCCGGGGGCGCAACACGATCATCGCCCTGAAGTCGACCGAGCCCGTGCGGCTCGAGGACGCCGAGGCGATGCTTCCCAGCCGGGCCGCGAAACGGACGACGCGCCTGAACTACGACGACCTCGGCCGTGCGGTCGTCGACCGGCTGCTCGAGCTCGCCCGTGACGACGGCCTGAGGGCCGCCCAGGTCGAGGCTTTCGCCGCCGAGGGCGAGCAGCACCGGACCCGGGTGACCGAGCTCGAGGAGTCGCTCGAGGAGGCCAAGCTCCGGGAGACGGACCTGCGCGTGAGGCTGAAGTCCGCGGAGGAGGCGCTGGAGCGTGCGGAGGAGAACCTGCGCAAGGCGTTCGGTCCTGCTCCCCGTGCGGCCGGCGGTGACGGAGGCAAGGCGCCCATCGAGGACGAAGACGCCCGCGCCGTGCTCGACATCCTGAGATCCGGGCGGGGTTGACCGGCAGAGACTCCGGCGACGCGGTCGTAGCCACGGTGGACGGCGGCGTCGCCACCATCACGATCGACAACCAACAGCGGCGCAACGCGCTGAGCCCTCACGTCGTGCGAGGCCTCGCCGCTGGACTGGCCGCGGCCGAAGCCGATCCGAACGTCTCCGTAGCCGTCGTCACGGGAGCGGGCGATCGGGCGTTCTGCGCGGGCGGGGACCTCTCCGGGTCCGTGGCGGCGTCGAAGAAGGGGCAGCACCTCGAGCGGGCGGAGGCCGGGGCGCTCTTCCGGAGGCTGCGGGAGTCGCCTCTGCCGGTCGTCGCGCGCGTGAACGGCCATGCTCTCGCCGGAGGCTTCGGGCTCATGCTCGCGTGTGACCTCGTCGTCGCCGTGGACGACGCCGCGCTCGGCATGCCGGAGGTCGACGTCGGGCTGTGGCCGTTCATGGTCACGGCGATGGTCCAGAGGGACGTCCCTCGCAAGGTCGCGCTCGACCTCATGCTGACGGGGCGCCGTATCCCGGCATCCGAGGGAGAGCGGTGGGGCTTCGTCAACCGCGTCGTCCCGCGCGAGCAGCTGGACGCCGCAGTGGCCGAGCTGACAGGCGTGCTGGCGTCGAAGAGCCCGCTCGTGTCGTCGCTGGGGAAGTCCTCCTACTACGCGGCGGAGGACATGGCGTTCGAGCAGAAGCTGGGTTACCTGACCGGGATGCTCTCGCTGTGTCTGGAGTCCGAGGATGCGGTCGAGGGCATCACCGCGTTCCTGCAGAAGCGTCCGCCTGTCTGGAAGGGACGCTAACCTCCTAGGCGCGAGCCCGGGAAGACTTCGGCCAACCGTGCCGGCGAAGGGCCCAAAGGCAGGTGCACGCACGTGTCCGAGACGCGCAGCTCCATCACGTACTCCTATGACGGCCCCGAGATGCGCGAGCACGTCGAGATGCTCGCGGAGCGCAGGCGCAAGCACCTCGGCATGGGTGGTCCCGAACGCATCGAGCGACAGCACGATGCCGGGAAGCTGACGGCGCGCGAACGCGTCGCGCTCCTCTTCGACGAGGGGTCCTTCCTCGAGCAGGGCCTGCTCGCGCACCATCAGTCGTCCTCGCCGGCCATGCAGGGGAAGTTCACGCCGGCCGACGGGGTCGTCACGGGCGTCGGGACGATCGACGGCCGGCCCGTCGCCGTGATCGCCTACGACTTCACCGTGATGGCGGGGTCCATGGGGATGGTCACGGAGATGAAGGCGACGCGCATCCGCGAGATCGCGCTGCGGGAACGCATCCCGATCGTGTGGCTGATCGACTCCGCCGGCGCGCGCATACAGGAGGCGACGGGATCGATGTTCGCGCGCACCGGCGACCTCTTCCGCGAGCAGGTCGTGATGAGCGGCGTCGTGCCGCAGGTCGCCGCCATGATGGGCCCGGGCGCGGCCGGTACCGCGTACATCCCGGGGCTCGCCGACTTCGTGCCGATGGTGAAGGGGACGTCGAACATGGCGCTGGCGGGGCCGCACCTCGTCAAGGCCGCGGTGGGGGAGGACGTCACCGCCGAGGAGATGGGGGGCTCGAAGGTCCACTGCAAGGTGTCGGGGGTCGCGGACCTGGAGGTCCCGGACGACCGCGCCTGCATCGCCGCCGTGCGTAGGTACCTGTCGTACTTCCCGTCGTCGAACCTCGGCGCTCCTCCGGTGAGGCCGACGGACGATCCGGTCGACCGGCGCGCGGAGGAGCTGTACGACGAGGTCCCGGCGAACCCGCGCCGTGCGTACGACGTGCACCGCGTGATCGAGGCCGTCGTCGACGACGGCGAGTTCTTCCCGATGAAGCCGGACTGGGCGCGCAACGTCGTGACGGGGTTCGCTCACCTCGGGGGCCGGCCCGCCGGCATCGTCGCGAACCAGCCGAAGTTCCTCGGCGGAGCCCTGGACGTGAACGCCGCGGACAAGGCCGCGCGCTTCGTGTGGCTGTGCGACGCGTTCTCGATCCCGCTCGTGTTCCTGATGGACTGTCCCGGCTTCCTCGTCGGGAGCGCGGTCGAGAAGCAGGGCATCATCCGCCACGGCGCCAAGATGCTGTTCGCGGTCGCGGAGGCGACCGTGCCGAAGGTGACGGTCGTGATGCGCAAGGGCTACGGCGCGGGCTACTACGTGATGAACGGCCGCGCCTACGAGCCTGACCTGATCGTCGCGTGGCCGACCGCCGAGATCTCGGTGATGGGGCCCGAGGGGGCCGTGAACATCATCTTCCGCAGACAGATCGAGGCCCTTCCCGAGGAGGAGAGGGACGAGGCCCGCAACGACATGGTCGGCGTGATCCGCGAGCAGATCTCGCCGTACGTCGCCGCCGGGTGGTCGTTCGTCGACGACGTCGTCGACCCGGCGGACACGCGGCGGGTGCTCTGCCACGCGCTGGCGACGGCCGCGGACAAGAAGATCGAGCGGCCCTGGCGCAAGCACGGCGTGCTCCCCGTCTGATGGACGACTGCATCGTCACGTGCGCGCTGAGCGGCGTCGCCGCGAACCGCGACCAGTGCCCTGCGATCCCGTACGACCCGGAGGAGTACGCGGCGGAAGCCAAGCGGGCGCGGGATGCCGGCGCCGCAGTCGTCCACATCCACGCGCGCTATCGCGACGGGAGGCCCAGCTACCGTATCGAGGAGTATCGCGACATCACGCTGGCGATCCTCGACGCGGCCCCCGACCTCGTCGTGAACTACTCGACCGGCGCGATCGGCATCCGGATCGAGGAGCGCGTCCATCAGGTGACGGCGCTGAAGCCCGAGCTCGCCGCGCTGAACATGGGGTCGATGAACTACGCGAAGTACTCGCCTAAGCGCAAGTCGTTCGTGTTCGACTTCGTGTTCGCGAACCCGTTCACCGAGATCGTGTACCTGCTGGAGGAGATGGCGCGGGCGGGGGTGAAGCCCGAGTGCGAGTGCTTCGACACCGGCCACGTGGCGAGCCTCGGCCCACTGATCGACATGGGCCTCCTCGAGCCGCCCGTCCAGCTCTCGCTCATCGTCGGCGTGCTCGGCGGTGCGCCGGCGGAGGCTCCGACGCTCGCTCACCTGGCTTCCCTCGTGCCGCAGCCGGCGACGTGGGAGGTGGTCGCGATAAGCCGCGCTCAGTGGGCCATGGTCTCCGCGGCGGCGGCACTCGGGGGCAACGTCCGGGTGGGGCTCGAGGACAACTTCTACCTTCCGAACGGCGAGATGGCGGCCTCGAACGGTGACCTCGTCGAGGCCGCGGCGCGCCTCGTCGAGCTGTCAGGCCGGAACGTGGCGGAGCCGGGGGCCGCGCGGAGGCTGCTGGGCCTGCCGGACCCGCCGGACCGGAGCGCGCTGTCGCCGTCGATGGAGGGCGCATGAGCGAGGAGGTGCTCGCCGAGATGGTCGCGAACGTGTGGAAGGTCGTGGCGGCCGCCGGCGACCGCGTCGAGGAGGGCGACACGATCTGCATCCTGGAGTCGATGAAGATGGAGATCCCGGTCGAGGCGCCGGTCGCGGGGACGGTCGCGCGGCTCGACGTCGCCGAAGGCGCCGTCGTGCAGGAGGGCGACGTGATCGCGGTGATCGAGTGACGGTCCTGCGCACCGTCGCCGGCGGGCCCGTCGGGGAGATAGTCCTCGACCGTCCCGAGGCACGCAACGCGCTGTCGGGCGAGATGTGCCGGGCGATCGCCGGCGCGCTCGCGGAGGTGGATCGTTCGGACGCCCGTGCGCTGTTGCTGCGCGGCCAGGGCAAGGTCTTCTGCTCCGGAGCCGACTTCGCCGCGGTGTCGGGTCCGGGCGGCCTCGACTTCCTGCCCGCGTTCGAGGGGATGCTCGAGGCGGTGGCGGGATTCCGGCTTCCGACGGTCGCCGCGATCCAGGGCGGCGCGCACGGAGGCGGTTTCCAGCTCGCGGCCGTGTGCGACTTCCGCATCGCGGCCGCCGACGCGCAGCTCGGCATCCCCGCCGCGCGCATCGGCATCGCCGTGAACCTCGAGAACGTGCAGCGCCTCGTCCGCCTCGCCGGCGTCGCCCGCGCGAAGGAGATCCTGATAGCGGGGCGCACTTTCTCGGGGGCCGAGGCCGAGACGGCGGGGCTCGTTACGCGCGCCGTGCCGGCGGCCGAGCTCGACGGCGCGGCGCGACGCTTCGCGGAGGACGTGGCGGCGCTGTCACCGCTGTCGGTGCAGGGGGCGAAGGCGGCGATCGGGCTGGTCGAGCGTGGGCTGAGCGATGCCCGCGCGTGGAGTCCCGGCGACGCGGAACGCATCGATGCGCTGGTGGAGAGGGCCTACCGGAGCGCCGACCTGCAGGAGGGTCTGGCGGCGCTGGCGGAGCGCCGCCCGCCGCGCTTCCAGAACGAGTGAGGCGTCGCGCGCTTTTCGCGGCGGCCTCCAGAGCTCACGTGAGGCGGCGGCGGCCCCCGAAGCCCTCGGTGCGCGAGTGGTACCACGCCACCTCCGGCTCCCCCAGGCGCCAGCAGAGGTAGATCTCCTCGTCCAGCATCGTCGCCGGGAAGTCGACGAGGCCCGTCGAGAGGTCGCGGAGCTCCACGCCCCACTCCTCCAGACGCTCCAGCAGCTCCGCCACCCGCGCCATCGTCGCCGACCATCGCTCGCGCTTCTCCGACCAGCCGTTGCCGGCCGCGGCGCGGGCCACCGTCGCGCGCGCCTTCTCGGCCAGCTCGAACTTCTCGCGCAGCTCCACGAGCGTCGGCGCGAGGTAGGGCAGCAGCGCGTTCGCCTCCGCGACCGTGTAGAGCTTGTCCGTCACCGCCCGCTCTCGCTCTCCGCCATCTCCATGTACTTCAGGAACCGCTCGCCGACGGGGCCGCCGATCGTCCGCGCCTGCGCGAGGCCCGCGCGGCGGTCGAACGGGACCCTCCGGTGGCGGATGCACCACTCGGGTCCCTGCTGGTCGATCAGCATGTAGCACGCGGTGAGGCCGTCGAGCGGCAGGCCGACCGACCCGGCGTTCGCGACGACCGTGCCGTCCGAGAGGCGCCTCACGAAGCTGTGGTGGACGTGGCCGTAAACCACCACGGTCGCCTGGCCCTCGTAGTCGCGGAACTCCGACGCCGGATCGCACGGCAGCGGGGCCTTGAACGGCGACCGCGGCGTCCCGTGCACGAGCAGGATCGAACCCGCGCCGTGATGCCCGAGCGGCAGGTTGATCAGCCATTCCGCTTCGTCCTTCGAGATGTCGTGGGCCGCGGCCACGCCCTGCAGCTCGCCGCGCTGCTCGTCGGACTCGAGCCCCTGCGGATCGCCGGTGATCCAGATGTCGGTGTTGCCCTTGATCGTCGTCCAGCCGGCGTCCCGCACGCGGGCGATGCATTCCGACGCCCACGGGCCTCCCCAGGCGATGTCGCCGCCGCACCACACCTCGTCGGGCGCGTACCTCTCGAGGTCGGTCATGACGGCGTCGAGCGCCAGGAGGTTGCCGTGTATGTCCGAGACGATCGCGATCCTCAAGCTTCCCTCCCCCTCGGCCCGGTGGCGCATAGTAGCCCGCTGTCACAGGCCCTAGCATGCGCGGGTGGCAACGCTCGCCGACCGCATCCGCAAGGTCTCGGACCTCGACCCGGAGCAGGCCCGGCACCTGCGCGCGCTCTGCTCGTCGTGGCAGGTGCTCGCCGACCTGTCGTTCTCGGACCTGCTGCTGTTCGTTCCCGTGGCGCCGGCGGGCGGCGAGAGCGCCGGCGAGCCGGTCGCGTTCCAGATCTGCGCGCAGCTGCGTCCGTTCACGTCGCAGACGCTCTACCCGCACGACATGGTCGGCGTCCGCGTGACGCAGCCGGAGCAGCCCATCGTCGAGCGCGCCTACCGCGAGGGTCGCATCTGGGCGCAGGACGACCCGGTGCTCGTCGACGGGATCCCGATCCGCATGGACGCCGTGCCGGTGCGGTTCGGCGGTGAGGTCGTCGCCGTCATCACGAAGGAGGGGAGCCCCGCGACGTCGCGCCGCCCCGGCCGCCTCGAGCAGGTCTACCTCCACGCCGCCGACCGCGTGTCGCGGATGATCGCCGCCGGTGACTTCCCGTGGCCGGACACACCCTCCGGTGAATGGCCGCGCGTCGGCGACGGGCTCTTCGTGCTGGACGAGCTGGGGCGTGTGGCGTACGCGTCGCCGAACGCGCTGTCGTCGCTCAGGCGCCTCGGCGTGAAGCAGAACGCGCTCGGACGGTGGCTCGACGAGCTCGGGCTCGGCGACACGCCCGTCCACAGCGCGCTCGAGTCCCGCCGGTTGAAGGACGGCGAGCTCGTCCGCGGCGACACGCACGTGTTCATCCGCGTGCTGCCGCTGACCGAAGGCGGCGCGACCGTCGGCGCGCTCGCGCTCGCACGCGACGTCACCGAGATCCGTCAGAAGGAGCGCATGCTCGTCGTCAAGGACGCGACGATCCGGGAGATCCACCACCGCGTGAAGAACAACCTCCAGACGATCGCGAGCCTGCTGAGGCTCCAGTCGCGCCGGCTGCACTCCGAGGAGGCGAAGGCGGCGCTGACCGAGAGCGTGCTGCGCGTCGGCTCGATCGCGCTCGTGCACGAGACGCTCTCGGAGGAGCCGAGCGACGTCGCGGAGTTCGGAGAGGTCGCCCGCCGCATCGCCAGGATGGTCGGCGAAGGGCTCGTGCTGCCCGAGCGCAGCGTCGCGATCGAGGTGCACGGCGCGGCCGGCCCCCTCGGCGCGGACCTTGCGACGCCCCTGGCGGTCGTGTTGACCGAGCTGCTGCAGAACGCCGTCGAGCACGCGTTCCCGGAAGGCAGCGACGGGAAGGTCACGGTCGAACTCGTCCGCAGCGGCGGCGAGGTGCGGATGGTCGTCCAGGACGACGGGGTCGGGCTCGATCCCGCGGTGCTGGAAGGGTCCCGCCTCGGCCTGCAGATCGTGCGGTCGCTGATCGCGGAGCTCGGCGGCGAGTTCAGGATCGAGACCGGCGCCGGCACGAGGGCCGAGGTCGCGATCCGCCTGCGGCGCTAGCCGCCCTTCTTCGGGCTGCGTGCGCGGTCGCGCGGCCGCGGCGACGGCGACGGCTCGCCGCGCGTCTCGTCCTTCTCGGCCCCCGGCGGCGAGGCCGAGACCGACGGCGAGGGCAGCGGCGAGGGCAGCGGCGCGGGGGTGGGTGCCGGGCAGTACTCGGTCGGGGCCATCTGGCGGAGCATCGTCTTCACCTTGCCGGGGCACCACGACGCGGCGAGCAGCCCGGTCTTCGGGTCGATCTCGACCTGCACGAGGTCGCTGCGCGGGAGGCGGAAGTCCTTCGGCGGGACGCCCTCGTGCGCGGCGGCCATGAACTCCCGCCAGATCAGCGCGGGGAACGACCCACCCGTGACGCGTACGCCGTGCACCGAGTACATCGGGATGCTGCCCGCGGGGTGTCCCACCCACACGGCCGCGACGAGGTCGGGCGTGTAGCCGACGAACCACGCGTCGACGTAGTCGTTCGTCGTGCCGGTCTTCCCGGCCGCGGGTCTGCCGAAGTCAGCGGCGACGCCCGTGCCGCGGTCGATCACGTCCTCGAGCGCGCGGGTGATCAGGTACGCGGTGCCGGGGGAGACGACGCCCGGGGACACGCGCTGGTCGGAACGGAAGACTTCTCCGCCGGCGGTGCGCACGCTCCTGAGCGTCGTCGGCTCCACCGCCGTGCCCCCGTTCGCCAGCGTCGCGTACGCGGCGGCCATGTCCAGCACGCTGACCTGTGCGGTCCCGAGCACGACCGACGGGTAGACCGGGAGCTTCGACTGCACGCCCATGCGCTCGGCCTGCGAGACGATCGGACCCGGGCCGAGGTGCATCGCGAGGCGCGCGTAGACGCCGTTGACGGAATGCACGAGCGCCTCGTCCAGCGGCATCAGCCCCTGCCCGCTCCCCTCCGCGTTCGCCGGCGTCCACGTCGAGCCGTCGGCGAACGTGAACGATGCCGGCGAGGACTCGTAGCGCGCGTCGAACGGGATCCCCGCCTCGAGCGCGGCGGCGGCCGCGATCGGCTTGAACGCGGACCCCGGCTGGCGTCCCGAGCCGCCGCCGGCGCGGCCGAGAGCGAGGTTCACCTGCGACCGGCTCCAGTCGCGGCCACCGACCATCGCGACGATCTCGCCGGTCGACGGCCGGAGCGCGACGAGGGCCGCGGCGGGGTCCCCCGGCCGGTCCAGGACGCCCCGCACGGCCGCCTCCGCGGCCGTCTGCAGTGCGGGATCGAGCGTCGTGTCGACCGTCAGCCCGCCCTTGTAGAGCGCGCGTGCCCTCTCGTTCTCGGTCGCTCCCAGCCTTCTGTCCCCGAGGACCTCCTGGCGCACGGCCTCGACGAAGTACGGGTAGCGCGTCGGGCCCGGGGGCTGCGCCGGGACGACGCCGAGCGGCCGGCGGCGGATCCTGGCGGCGCGGCGGGAGCCGAGCTTGCCGAGCGCGACCATGCGGTCGACGACGTAGTTGCGGCGGCCGAGCGCGGCACGCGGGTGCTCGCGGGGGTCGTACAGCGCCGGAGCGCGGATGAGGGCCGCGAGCAGAGCCGACTCCGCCACGTCGAGCTGCCGCATGCCGTGGCCGAAGTAGCTCTCGGCCGCCGTCGCGACGCCGTACGCGCCGTTGCCGAAGTAGACGGTGTTGAGGTACAGCTCGAGGATCTCGGCCTTCGTGTAGCGGTGCTCGACCTCGATCGCGAGCCGCAGCTCCTTCGCCTTGCGTTCGAACGTCCGCTCGGGACTTCGGAAGAACGTGTTCTTGACGTATTGCTGCGTGATCGTGCTGCCGCCCTGCACCGTCTCGCCCTCCGCGAGGTTCACGAGCGCAGCGCGCGCGATCGACCTCACGTCGAAGCCGGGGTGCATGAAGAACCGCGCGTCCTCGGCGGCGATCACCGCGCGCACGAGCCAGCGCGGGACCTCGTCCAGGGAGACGAGCGTACGGTTCTCCCGGTAGAAGCGCGCGAGGATCGTGCCGTCGGCGGCCTTGAACGTCGAGCGGAGCGCGAGCGGGCGCTTCGCCTCGAGGTCGACGCGGCCGAGGGAGCATCCCGCCAGCGCGAGCGAGACGGCGACCGCCGCGGCCCCTGCGCGCCGCACTACGTGTCCTCTAGCGCCTCGCGCAGCTGTCCGAGCGTCCGGTTCAGCAGACGGGAGACGTGCATCTGCGAGATGCCGAGCCTGTCTGCGATCTCGGACTGCGTCATGCCCTTGAAGAAGCGGAGGTAGAGGATCCGGCGCTCGCGCTCGGGGAGCTTCGCCATCTCCGGCGCGAGCGACGCCCGGTACTCGAGGTTCTCGAGGTGCTCGTCCTCGGCCCCCAGCTGGTCGGCGAACGTCGTGGAACCGCCCTCGTCGGTGTCGATCGGCGCGTCGAGCGACGTGAAGTTGTACGCCTGCGCGACTTCGAGGCCCTCGAGCACGGCTTCCTCGGTCGTCCCCGCGGCCTTCGCGATCTCGGCGACGGTCGGGGAGCGGCCGAGGTCGTGGCCGAGGTGGCCGACGACCTTGCTGAGCTCGAGGTGCAGCTCCTGCAGGCGCCGCGGGACCCTGACGGCCCAACCCTTGTCCCGGAAGTGCCGCTTCAGCTCGCCGACGATCGTCGGGGTCGCGTAGGTGGAGAACTCGACCTCCCGGTCGAGCTCGAACCGCTCGATGGCCTTCAGCAGCCCGATCGTCCCTACCTGCACCAGATCCTCCAGAGGCTCTCCTCTGTTACGGAATCGGCGCGCCAGGAACTCCACTAAACCGATGTGCTGGTTGACGAGCTGGTCCTTCGCCTCCGCCTGCTCCTCCGGGGTCGACGAGGAGTGGTACGCGCGGAAGAGCGCCCGGACTTCTTCCTTGCCGAGGGTGGCGCGCTCGTTCATTCGCTGTTGGTGCCGGCGAGCTGCTTGGTCTTGGTCAGCGTGAACGTCGGCACGCCGTCGGCCGGGGCGAGACTGGCCGAGTCGACGACGGTCTCGAGGATCATCTTGGAGAACTCGGTGAGGTCGGTGCGGACCTCCTCACCGGTGGCGAACCTGCCGGAGCCGGTGATCGTGATCGACGACCCCTCGATCCGGAAGGCGATCTCCATCGACCCCTCACGTCCCTGGGTCCCCGTGAGATAGGCCGACAGCTCGTCCACGGCGATCTTCAGGTCCTCGATCTCGTCGATCGTGAACGCGAGCCGGGACGCGAGGCCGGCGGCGACGAGGCGCAGCACCTGGAGGTAGGACGGCGACGCGGGGATGACCATCCTGACGACGTCGACGGTGGACGGCTCCAAACCTAGGACGCCGATGCTTTGGATTTCGCAGTCGTCTTCTTTTTCGGAGCCGCCTCTTTGGCCTTCTTCGCCTGCTCGACCGACGCCTTCAGGGCCTCCATCAGGTCCACGACCTTCGTGGGCTCCTCCTCGGGCTCCGCGGCGACGGAGATCTCCGCCCCCGCGACCTTCTTCTCGACCATCTCTTCCAGCGCGGCGCGGTACTCGTCGCGGAACGCCTCCGGCTCCCAGCTGCTCGAGAGCTGCTGGATGAGCTGGCGGGCCATCTTCACCTCGGTGTCCCGGACCTCGACCTTCTTGTCGAGCTCCTCGAACTCGGGCCGGCGGATCTCGTCGGGCCAGTGCATGGTCTCGAGCACGAAGACGTCGTCCTTCAGGCGGATCGTCGCGAGGTGCTCCTTGTCCCGCAGGGCGACTTTCGCGACCCCGACCTGCCCTTCGGCCTGAAGGGCGTCGGCGAGCAGCCGGTAGGCCTTGACGCCCGTCGCCTCCGGACCGACGTAGTAGGTCTTGTTGAAGTAGATCGGGTCGATGTCCTCGAGCGGGACGAACGCAACCACGTCGATGGCCTTGATCGAGTCCACGTCCAGGGCCTCGAGCTCGTCGTCGGAGAACGTGACGTACTGGTCCTTCGCGAACTCGAAGCCCTTGATGATGTCGTCCCAGCCGACCTCTTTGCCGCACTTCGCGCACTCGCGCTTGTATTTGATGCGGCCCTTGTCCTCCTCGTGGAGGAGGTGGAACTTGAGGCTCTTCTCCTGGACGGCCGAGTACAGCCGCACGGGGATGCTGATGAGCCCGAAGGTGATGGCGCCTTTCCAGAGGGTCTTCACGGGGAGAATCCTAAGCCACCCGCGCATTTCGTAGACTGAATGCGGAATGTAGCGGGTATCGGGAGGGTAACGACGCTCCGCGTCGAAAAGAGCAGATCGAGGGGTGTTGAGGCCCGGCGGTGATTCTTCTCGAGACGGTGGAGGAACGACGGTGAGCAACGGCGACTACGCGAAGTCCCTGGGCGAGAGCCTGAGGCGGATCAGGGTCCAGAAGGGGATGTCGCTGCAGGACGTGCAGCAGGCATCCGAGGGCAAGTGGAAGGCGGCCGTGGTGGGCGCCTACGAGCGCGGCGACCGCAACGTCACCGTCGCCCGCCTGTCCGAGCTGGCGTCCTTCTACGGCGTCCCGGTATCGGAGCTGCTCCCCGACGACGGCGGCCCCGTCGCTCCGGGCCGTGTCGAGACCAGGCGCCGCGTCGTGCTGGACCTCGAGGGCCTGCAGGGCGTGCCCGAGTCCGAGCGGGATCCCCTGTCCCGCTTCACGACCGCGATCCAGATCCAGCGGGGCGACTTCAACGGCCGGGTGCTGACGATCCGCGAGGACGACCTGATGGCCCTGGCGCTCCTGTACCAGACGACCTCGGACGAGCTGTCCCGGCGCCTGGCGGACTGGGGGCTTCTTTCCGCGAACGGGGCCTAGCGGCTACGGGGTCCCGTAGCCGGCCTCTCCCTCTGACGATAAAGAAGCCCCCGGCTCGAGCCGGGGGC
>JALZFC010000021.1:33789-56046 GCA_030861725.1 Actinomycetota bacterium
CTTCTGCGGTCGTCTAAGGGCGGGAGGGCTACAGCGGCATGAGGCAATTCGCGACTCGGGCGTCGGCGATCAGCTGGTCGCCCGCCAGGTGCCACCCTTGCTCGTCGCGATAGACGTAGCGGAAGTGGAGGTTCTCCGGGTCCATGCTCGTGACGATCTCGACAGCTTTGCCGGCGATCGCGAACGCGCAATCCAACGCCCCTCCGGTCCCCGTCCTGCACACGACGTAGCCGGGGAGGCCGACGTAGTACAGGACAAACGCGGTCGCCCACGGGAGCGCCTGCTCCTCGTTGACGGTGACGTGCCCCTCGGGAGTGATCACGATGAACCCGTAGTCGTCCGGATCGGGACGGTTCGGGTCGCCGCCGTCCTTGAGCTGCGTGTAGGTCCCGCAACTGTCCTGTGCGGTGGCTGCCGGCGCGACGACCAGGAGACTTCCGATGATCGCTCCCACAAGTGCGAGACGTGCTAGGCGTTGATCCACTATCGTCCTCCCTCGGTTCTCTTGCTGTGCCCGGTCGCACGACTGTTCGGGGCTAGGTGCCTGGTTCCCTTCGTCCCGCGGGTGCCACTATGGGCAGCGCCCTCCGGCTTCTACGGGTGCCTCGCCGAGACGGCAGCGATCAGCACCAGTAGCGCCCAGTACGTGCCCGTGAAGGCGTAGTCGAGCGCGCGCGGCCTCAGCGGGATCAGCACCGCCAGCACCCAGAGCGGCATCACGACGATCCCGAACAGGAGCGCGTAGGCGAGGGCCCCCCAGCGGGGCCATCCCGCTCCGAGCGCCAGGGCCGCGGCGAGCGCTACGAGGAGCGCGCCGAGGATCGCCTGGCCCAGCACGTCGGCCTTCGGGCCGCCCCGCGCGTAGCGGTAGACGCGGTAGCCGAACCCCGTGGCCGCGTTTACCAGCAGGGCCGCCACGAGAACGGTGCGCCACGTGTCGGACTCCATCGCGCAGTCAAGATAGCCTCCGGGCAAAAGGCGATCTCCCGGACGGACTGAGGATGGCGAAGAAGAAAAAGAAGAACAGGCCCCCCGACTTCGACCCGAACCTGCGCAAACGTGAGCGGATCGAGGCGCGCCGGCAGGCGAAGGCGGAGGCCCTCGAGCGCCGGCGCAAGGCCGCCCGCCGCGAACGGATCGTCCGCCGCATCGGGATCGCCGCGGTGCTCCTGTTCGTCTTCTGGTTCCTGTTCATCAGGGGCGGCGCGCCCGACGCGATCGCCGGCCACGAGATCGAGCACTACTCGACGAGCAACGGAGGGGCGAACCCACACGTCACGACCGACGTGACGTACGACTCGATCCCGCCTGTGTCCGGTCAGCACCGGGTCCAGAGCGCCCCCTGCGGCACCCACGCGTCACCGGTCGAGGACGAGCTCTTCGTGCACACGCTCGAGCACGGCGCGGTCGCGATCGTCTACGACCCGACGCTCCCGCTGGAAGAGGTCCGCCGGATCGAGGAGATCGTCGGGAGCTTCGACACACATACGCTCTCGGCGCCGTACGCGGGCGAGATGGAGACGCCGATCGCGGTCGTCGCATGGGCCCACATCATGCGTCTGGACGAGGTCGACGGCGCCGCCATCCGGGAGTTCATCGACGTCTTCCGGGACGGCGGAGACGCCCCGGAAGCGGGCGAGCAGCCGTGCCCCAACGACGCCGACGAGGAGTTCCAGCCGGCGAGCCCCGCTCCGGACGCCAGTCCGGGAGCGAGCCCGCCGCCGGCGTCGCCCGCCCCCTCGGCGTCGCCGGACGGATCCGGCGACAAGAAACGGGAGACTCCGGCGCCCTAGGGGCGAGACGCGACAGGGACCGGGCTCTCAGAGCCCGGTCCCTGTCGCGTTGCCCGTCGTTCTACAGGGGCCAGCAGGTCTGCTGGACCGTGCACTTCACCGTGTTATAGGCCCAGTCGGTGACCAGGAAGACCTTCGCGATGGTCTCGTTCGCGATCGGGCCCAGCCGGTCGATCGTGTCGTTCACGAACTGCCCCGTGTCGCTCAGCTGCGCGCACAGCGACGGCGGCAGGATCACCTCGCACGGCACGCCACTGGTCGGTGTCGCCTCCGTAGCCGACGCCGCCGGAGCGGCGATACCCAACGCGCCGACCACCAGGCTCATCGCGGCAAGCCGGATTCCCCACTTACGCATCGTCTTTCCCCCTTCGTCGTTGAAGCCCGCCGGTGGACCGCCGGAAGCTACCGGCAAAAGGAACAAACGTCAAGAATCCGGTAACAAAAGGGCACTCCGGACGCGCAGAGACCGGGCCGAAGCCCGGTCTCCGTGGAAGCTCTATCTGTGGTTACGCACCCGGCACGTAAGTCGCCTCGCCCAGCCACAGCGTGAGCGTGACTTCCTCGCCCGGCGTGGTGGCGCTGATGATGTCGACGAGATAGCCGGTGCAGTCCTCGCTCGTCAGGCCCTCGATGTTCTCCGAGCCGAGGCCCGTGTGGCCGCCGTGGCCGGTGCCGTCGAGGAACGGGACGCCCGGCGCGAACCCGGCCGAATAGGCCTGGCCGACGCCGAAGGTGTCGCGGATGTAGAGGTCGTAGTCCAGCATCGGCGTGTGCTCGACCGTCGCGTACAGCCCCGTGGTCGGAGCGGCGGAGTCGACCTGCACGTTCAGGAACACGCGGCTGATCGGGTTCTTGGGGTCTTCGGCCGGAGGCTCGGGGCTCGAGGAGCCGAAGCCCATCTCGGTCGGGACCTCGATGGTGAGGGGCGCGTCGGCCGTGTGCTCGTCGGTCACCTTCGTGACCGGGATGTCCTTGGACCACTCCGACGGCGAGTACGCGGGGCATCCGGCTGCCGGCGGCTTCTTCTTCTTTTTCTTCGCATCGGCCGGGCCCGCGGTGAAAGCGCCGACGATCAGCGCCGCAGACGCCATCACGGACAGGATCCTGATCGTCCTGTGCGACTTCATCTAGACATACCTCCCTGGGTCGAGGCCCGCCGGGTCGAAAGGCCCGCTCGTTCTCGCGACTAGATTCGGCGTGGCGGGGGCATTCCCTTCCGCTCCGGCGAAAGCCGTCGAACCCGTTCCCGGGTCATGCCGCCCGGCCCGGGTAGACTCCGCCGGGTCTTGCTCGCCCTTGCCGCCCCAGCGCGGCCCTCACGACCACGGTGGTGCCCCACATGAGAAGCAGAAGGCTTGCGCTGTCCCTGACCGCGGCGCAGATCGGCGTCGGCCTCGTCGCGCTCGGGCCGGCCGCCCCCGCGGCAGCGGCGCTCCCGCCCAGCGAGTGGGTGGTGGGCCCCCAGACGAGGTCCGTGGTCATCACGCTCGACGGCACCGCCCGCAACAAGGTGATGGACGAGCTGCTGCTCATGCTCGAGCGGAAGAAGGCGAACCTCAGCTTCTTCCTTCCGGGTTCGTGGATCGAGCACCACTCGACCCGCGCCCGGCTGATCAAGCGTGGCGGTCACCTCCTCGGCAACCGCGGGTACGGCAAGGCGCCGTTCACGTCGCTCGACGACGCCGCGCTACGCGCTTCGATCTCGAGGGGCGAAGAGGCGCTGCGTTCGATCGGCGCGGGAGGCAATGCCTATCTTCGGGCTCCCAAGGGGGCGCGGGATCTGCGCGTCCTGCGCGTCGCGGGCTCGATGGGCTACCGCTCCGTTAGGTGGACCCAGCACCCCAAGGGAGGGCTCGCGAAGAAGATCGCCTACAAGACCGTCTCGCGGGTCCAGCCGGGTTCGATCATCGCCCTCGACGTCTGGCGCAAGAGCCATCGCCGGGCGCTTCCGAAGATCATCGACCGGCTCCGCAAGCGCAACTACAACCTGCGCCAGGTCGACGCGCTGGCGAACGCCCACGCCGTGCGGTGGGACGTGACGTTGAATGCCGGCGACTCCGGTGCCGAGGTCTCCTACCTGCAGAAGACGCTGAACTCCATCTCGTACCCCGCCGGGCGCCGGGACTCGTCGTTCGGGTACGAGACGCTGCAGGCCGTCTACGCCTTCGAGAAGGTGAAGGGGCTGACCCGCGACGGCGTCGTCACGCCCCAGCAGATGGCGCAGATCGCGGTGTCACGCCGGCCGGTGGTGCCGTCGAAGGGGAAGCCGAAGGTCTTCGTCGACATCGACATCTCGCGGCAGGTCCTGTTCGAGGTCGAGGACGGGCGGGTGGCGCACACGCTGCCGGTCTCGAGTGGTAACGAGGAGTACTACACGGTCGACGGACAGACGTACAAGGCGCACACGCCCCGCGGGAGCTTCCACATCGAGCGGAAGATCGCGGGAGTGCGGGTCAGCCGCCTGGGCAAGCTGTACGACCCGAGCTACTTCGTCGGGGGCTACGCGATCCACGGGAGCGAGTCGGTCCCGGTCTACCCGGCGAGCCACGGGTGCGTCCGGATCCCGATGTACGTGCGCAAGGCGTTCTTCCGCCGCACGCCGGTCGGGAAGGCGGTATTCGTCCACGACTGAGGATTGGGGCCGTCGTCTTCTCCCGCCTCCCGGGAGGAATCGACCGGTTCGGCCGCGCGCTAGGTCTTGATGACCCTGCGGCCCCACGCGATCTGGTCGTGCCAGTACGAGCCCGGCGCTATCGAGGCGAGGCTTACGCCGGCGCGGGAGCCGGACGAGTGGATGATCCAGCCCCGTCCCAGGTACATACCGGCGTGGTACACCGCGGACGCCTTGGCCTTGCGGCCCCCGGGGGCGAAGAAGACCACGTCGCCGGGCAGCAGGCGCTTGTACCCGAGCCGGTCCTTGGTCGCCGCGGCCATCTGGGCCGACGAGCGCTCGGGGAACGACCACCCGCGGTAGGGGCGGTTCGGCGCCCAGCCGGTCGCCTTCTCACGCAGCACGTACCAGACGAACCCGGAGCAGTCGACGCCGCCGTGGGCCTGAGCGCCGTACGGATAGCCCGCCGGCGTCTTCTTCACCCACTCGCCGCCCCAGACGTACGGCGTCCCCACGAGCGACAGCGCGAAGTCGACCACCCGGCGGCGGACGGGGCCGTAGCTCGTGAGCGCGAACCCGGCGAGCGCGTCGGCGTTCCAGGTGGACGGCGCGGTCTTGGCCTTCCAAACCGCGTAGACGACGTCCGCCTGGCTCATCGGCTCTCCGGCAGACGTCTCCCGGGCCTCCTCGGTCGTCGCCCGGTCGCGCCGCAGGCCCATCTCGCGGGACACGATCTCGGAGCCGAACCAGCGGTCGACGTCGGGCTGCCACCCGTCCGGCGACTGCACGTTGCGGAGCCGGGACGCGATCGGGCCCTTGCCGAGCGCCCGGACGAGCGCGGCCGAGACCTCGGCCGCCGTGACGTACCCCCTGGTCCTGGTGAAACCGCCGCCGAACGTCCGCGCCATGAGCTTCTTGAAGTCGCCCCGTCTCATCGGTCGGTTCGCCCGGAAGTCCGCCGCATCCAGGGCCCCCTGCGACACGAGATAGCGCGCCGCGGGGACGACCCACTCGGGAGCGCTCTTCAGCGACGCGCGGGCGAGGGAGCCCGACAGCGACGCGAGGACGGCAACCAGGGCAAGCGATGCCCGAAGTGTCTTGTTCACCCTTCTGATATCGGGCGGACGGACCCCCCATCTGAACCCCCGGCCCGGGTGCCGTAGCGCCCCCGGCCGGGGGAGTACGGTCGGGAAAGGAAGGAAACGGGGCCGCGGAGACGAATCTCCCAAACGACCATTCCTAGATCGGGAGCTCACGTCATGCGTCGAACGAAGCTGTTGTTGGTCCCCGCGTTGCTGGCAGGCTTGCTTCCGCTGGCCGGCTCGGCCGAGTCCGCCCCGGTCCGGTGCCCCTCGATCAAGCCCGCCCCGCTGAAGTTCGGCAAGCCGACGTTCATCGACAAGGCACGCGCCGGCGGGGAGCCTGTCAGCATCGTCGCCGAGGACGGCTCGATCATCGTCTCGGCCCACGCCGGTACGACGCACGTATACAAGGACCCGGAGGCGCTCCCGGGTGCGGGCGACTTCGCCGGCAGCTACTACAACCAGACGCTGAACTGGCGCTCGACGGACGGCGGGAAGACCTGGGCCTACATCGGCCTCGCCGGCGCGCCCGCCGGCCCGCACAGCGCGACGTCGACCGGTTTCTCGGACCCCGACCTCACGATGGACGCGGGCGGCAAGATCTACAACGTCGAGATCGACCTCGCCAACGTCGCGGTGTTCGCCAGCCCCGACGACGGCCAGTCGTGGCCGACGGCGAACCCCGTCGCCGCATCGGGCGATCGCCCGTGGCTCACTGGGCAGCAGGAGGACGAGGTCTTCCTCTACGTGAACCTGCCGAAGTCGCTGTGGCGCTCGACCGACGGGGGCCTCACGTTCTCGCTCGTCGGACAGGGGAGCGCCGTCGGGCCGGACAGCAAGATGATCTCGGACCCGCTCAACCAGAAGTCGGGCCTCCTCGGCCCCATCGACGAGGGCGGCGTCTCGATCTCGAAGGACGACGGGGAGACGTGGAAGAGCTATCCGGCCCCACTCGGCGATTCGACTCAGTTCTTCGGCGCCATCGCCGCCGACCGCAAGGGCTGGGTCTACGCGGCGAACGCCGGCGGTTACGACGGCTCCAACGACACCACGCCGAACGGCTCGGTGACGTTCAACTACTTCAACCGCCAGACGAAGAAGTGGGCCGCGCAGCCGATCGAGATCCCGATCGCCGACGGCGACGCGCTGTGGCCGTGGATCATCGCCGGTGACGACGGCCGTGTGGCGATCACGTGGTACCAGAACCTCGCCGGCAAGCCCGACCAGTTCCGCGCCTTCGTCGCCTACTCGACGAACGGCCACGGGTCGTACGTCGAGTGCTCCGACGGCAAGACGCACTTCGTGCCGCCGCAGTTCCAGGTCGCGGACGCGACCGGGCGCCCGATCCACGTGGGCAAGATCTGCCTGAGCGGGACGGCGTGCAACGCGAACCCGAACTTCGAGGGCGGCGACCGCCGGCTCGGCGACTTCTTCACGATCAACTTCGACCACAAGGGGAACCTCTTCATCGTGTCGGGCGACACGACGCTCCCGAGCCCGACGGGGGGGCCCAAGCCGGTGGCGAACCCGATCTTCGTGAAGCAGACGGCGGGCGACAAGATGCTGGTGAAGCCGGACAAGACGCGCAAGACGCGCTGTCTGTTCCCGCTGCCGACCTGCTAGACGACGAGGGTCCCCGCGCTCAGGCGATCTTCTCCAGGGCCTCCGATTCCTTGTCGTTGCGCAGCAGGTCCAGCACCGCCGCCTCGATCGGGCCCTGCATCGCCGGCTCCCCGAAGTCCTGGTCCTCGCCCAGCTGCTCGAGCGCGCCGCTGATCGTCCAGCCCGAGCGGTACCGGTCGAACACCCTCGGGTCTATGTAAGACGTCCGGCACACCGCGGGGGTGTTGCCGAGGTAGTGGGCCACCTCCTGCACGGAGCGGGACAGGGCGCGCTTGCGCGCGGTGCGTGACTTCGCCGCCTCGCCGGACACCGCCAGCGCGACTGCCGCCAGCACGGTCGCGTTCCACGTGCGGAAGTCCTTCGCGCTGAAGTCGCCGCCGGTGATGTCCTTGACGTACTGGTTGATGTCCGACGACTTGACGTCGATCCACCTGCGATCGTCCTTGTACGCGAGCAGCTCCGGCCCCCCCGAGCGCCTCGACTTCAGCCCCCGCACCACGTCCAGAACCTCCGGGTCGACGAGCGACTGGACCCTGCGCTGTCCGCTCTTCGCCGGGTAGTCGAACGTGATGATCCGCCCGTCGACCGTCACGTGGCGCTTCTGCATCGTCGCGAGGCCGTAGGTCTGGTTCTGCTCGGCGTAGTCCTCCGTGCCTATTCGGAAGAAGCCCCGGTCGAGCAGCCGGACCGCGCAGGCGAGCACGCGTGCGCGCGGGTAGCCGTCGATTGCGAGGTCGGAGCTGCAGCGATCGCGCATCGCCGGGAGAGCGGCGGCGAACTCCAGCATGTGCTCGAACTTCTCAGCGTCGCGTCGCTTGCGCCAGTCCTCGTGGTACAGGTACTGCTTCCGCCCGGCCGCGTCGCTCCCGATCGCCTGGATGTGGCCGTTCGGCAGCGGACAGATCCACACGTCCTTCCACGCCGGCGGGATGACGAGGTTCCGTATGCGCGACAACGTCTCGGGATCGCGGATCCTCTGCTCGTTCTCGTCCACGTATTCGAACCCTTTGCCCCGCCGCCGCCTCGTGTAGCCGGGGGCCGAGCAATCGACTCTCCTCAGTCGCGGCACCCCCGGATGCTTCCCGTTAATCTCAGGCCCCAACCAATCCTTCCGCGCGGGTCGCCTCGGCGAGACGCTCGATACCCTTAGGAGGAACGAATGGCTCAGGCCGCCGGCGGTGGCGAGGCCCCCGACAGGAACCTTGCCCTCGAGCTCGTGCGCGTGACCGAGGCGGCGGCGCTGTCCGCGGCACGCTGGATGGGCCGGGGCGACAAGGAGGCGGCGGACCAGGCGGCTGTCGACGCGATGCGGCTCCTCATGGACACGGTCCCGATGGACGGCGTCGTCGTCATCGGCGAGGGAGAGAAGGACAACGCCCCGATGCTCTACAACGGCGAGCGCATCGGCAACGGTGAGCCCCCGGTGGTCGACATCGCGGTGGACCCGATCGACGGCACGACGCTTACGTCGAAGGGGATGAACGGCGCGCTCTCGGTCGTCGCGCTCGCCGAGCGCGGGACGATGTTCGACCCCGGGCCCTGCGTCTACATGGAGAAGATCGCCGCGGGGGAGGAGGCGGCGGATCTCATCGACATCGAGGCCCCCGTCGCGGAGAACATCAAGCGTGTCGCCAAGTCGAAGCGTGCTCAGGTGTCGGACGTCACGGTGACGATCCTCGAACGGTCACGCCACGAGCAGCTCGTGAAGGAGGTGCGCGAGGCGGGGGCGCGCATCAGGTTCATCACCGACGGCGACGTGGCGGGAGCCATCGCCGCCGCGCGGCCGGGCACGGGCGTGGACCTCCTGATGGGGACCGGCGGGACGCCCGAGGGCGTGATCGCGGCGTGCGCGATCAAGTGCCTCGGCGGTGTCATCCAGGGCCGGCTGTGGCCGCGCAACGAGCAGGAGCGGGACGCCGCCGTGCAGGCGGGCTACGACCTCGACCGGGTCCTGACGACGAACGACCTCGTATCCGGCGAAGACGTCTTCTTCGCCGCGACGGGCGTCACCGACGGCGACCTCGTCGACGGCGTGCGGTACCGCGACGGCTCGCCGATCACGCAGTCGATCGTCATGCGCTCGCGTTCCGGCACGGTCCGGATCATCGACGCCCTCCACCGCATGGAGAAGCTGAAGAAGTTCTCCGCGAAGTACTGATCCCGTAGCCGGCGGGGAGCCGATCGTTCCCGTCGCTGCGCGGCTATAGGCAGGGAGCCCCCCTCAGGGCCGCTCAGCTCGAGCCGGACTCCGCCCGCACCAGCCCGTCCTCGCCGTGGACGTAGAGCTTCACGCCGTTGCGGCGCGCCAGCTCGCGCCCCGCGCCGATCGCCTCCTCCTGCTCGTCGTAGTAACCCTCGGGCTCGCTCGCCCCCTCGTCCTTCAGCGCCCACCCCTCGAAGCCGTCCGGTACCACGTGCAGGTCCCTGCCCGAGCGCAGCGGCTCGTCGCGCAGCGTCGGCTCCGTGCCGAGCTTGTCCTCGATCCTCTTCAGCGCGGCCTGGATCCCGTCGTCGGAGTCGCGGGACTCCGCGCTGCCCTTGTGGATGAGGACAGACGCCATCACGGTGAACGAGAACAGCTGGAGGAACTCCGACTGCCAGTTCTCGAGCGTCGCGCGGGAGAACTGCGCGACGAAGTCGCCGACCTCCGGCTTCTCGCCGTGCGTCTTCTGCTCGTCGGTGAAGCTCTGCCACTCCGCGACGCCCTGACCGGCCCAGCTCACGAAGAAGAGGACACAGAAGCCGAGACTGAGCCCGAAGTTCTTCCACAGCCGCATGCTCGTCTTCTTCTCGTTCTGGATGCTCTTTACGAGCGTGCCGACGAGGTACGCGGTGATCCCCGCGAGCACGAGGATCACGATGCCCATGAAGATCGCGCCAGCCACAGGACCTCCTCGGATGCGCGTATGTCTGCCTCGAGGAGGCTATCGAGCGAGCCGGTGTGGGAGCCGGATTACGAGCTCTTGGGTGGACGCCAGGAGAACGGTTCCGAGACCGCCGCCATGCAGTTGCTCGTCCCGGTGGACAAGCCTCTGTCGGGAACCGAGGCGACGCGGGCCCGGTAGCGTCCGGCCGTCTTCGGCGGGCTCAGGTCGACGAAGCTCACGGCGTACGTGTCGTCGTCGCTCGACCAGAGGTCGACGGTCGCGACCCGTTCCCACCGCCCCCGGATGAGCCGGTCGATCGAGATGCGCCCGTTGAAGCAGCCCCTCCCGAACAGGTCCACGACGTTGCCCCCCATCCAGATGCCGCGCACGTCGTAGAGGGAGATCGCGCGCGGCGACCGCCACCCGTCGGGCACGGACTCCGAGAAGCGGGGCTCGAACTGGGGCGCGTGGTTCGTCTCGTCGCCTTCGCACGCGACGCGCTGGTCGGCGTACCAGCACTCGTCGGAGCCCGCGCCGCCGTCGGCACGATCGATCCCCTCCGTCGCCATCAGGTAGTCGTCGCCGTCGCCGCCGGAGAGGTCGTCGTCGCCCCACAGCGTCTGGAGCAGGTCGTCGCCGGGACCACCGCTGAGGACGTCGTTTCCTCCCCGGCCCCCGTAGAGCAGGTTGCGCCCGGCGTCGCCGGCGAGAAGGTCGTCGCCCTCGGTCCCCACCGCGCCCTCGACGTCGACGAGGGAGTCGGTGCCGTATCCCTGCGCCGCCCCCGCCGCCAAGTCGACTTCGAACGGTCCGAACCGGTCGCCCGGATGGACGACGTCGGTCCCCGGCCCGCCGGAGATCCGGTCGGACCCGGCGCCCACGAACGCGAGGTCGGTGCCGGGCCCTCCGGAGACCTCGTCGTCACCACCCTCGTCGTGGAGGAAGTCGAGACCGCCCCCGCCTTCCAGCCGGTCGGCGCCGTCGGATCCCCAGAGCTCGTCGTCGTTGCCGCCGCCTCTCAGCACGTCGTTGCCTTCGTAGCCGTACAGGACGTCGGCGCCCCCTCTGCCGTAGACGACGTCGGATCCCGCGCCGGCGACGATGTAGTTGGAGCCGCCGCCGCCCGCGATCGTGTCGCCCTGCGGCGACCCCGTCACCCTCTCCACTCCCACGAGCCGGTGCCGGCCGAGGCCGCCCGCGATGCCGCGCTCGAGGTCGACCTCCGCGGCGACCGGAGTGTCCGAGAGGTCGAGGTGGTCGCTCGAGTTCGGCGAGCCGCGGAACAGGTCGTTGCCGCGGCTGTCCACGTACGTGTTGGACGACCCGCCTCCCCTGAACACGTTATCCCCCGCGTCCCCGATGAAGAGGTTGTCGCGCGCGCCGCCCACCGCGCCCTCGATGCGTTCGATAGTGTCCTCGAACGAGTCGTCGACGCGCACCACGTCGCGGGGGAGGTCGAACTCCAGCTCGCTCTGCTCTCCGCGGTAGGAGACGAGGTCGAAGCCGGTCCTGCCGTCGAGGAAGTTGTCGGAGCCGCCGCCCGGCAGCAAGGTGTTAGACCCGGCGTCGCCCAGGAGGTGGTCGGCGCGGGGGCTCCCCTGCACGACCTCGAACCCCGAGAGCCGGTCCTTCCCCTGTCCCGACGCACGGCCGCGGGCAAGGTCCACGACGACGGCCCTGCCGACGGCGAAGCTCACCACGTCCCGTCCCGGGCCTCCCCCGAGCTCGTCGTCTCCGCCGGACCCCAAGATCACGTCGTTCCCGGCCGCGCCGTAGAGACGATCGCTCCCGTCCCCGCCCAGCAGCAGGTTGCGTGCGGCGTCGCCCGAGAGGTGGTCGCGGTACCTCGTGCCGGTCGCGTTCTCGACGTCGGTCACGGCGTCGCCCTCGGCGCGGCCGCGAGCGAGGTCGACGGTCACGCCGCTCTTCGGCGCCGCGAACGTGAGGGTGTCGCTTCCGGGGCCCCCGTGGAGGAAGTCGGTGCCGGGTCCGCCCTGGAGGGCGTCCGCGTCCTTGTCGCCGGCG
The DNA here is from genome assembly GCA_030861725.1 of Actinomycetota bacterium. GTDB lineage: Bacteria > Actinomycetota > CADDZG01 > CADDZG01 > WHSQ01 > JALZEG01. Next base: position 45,791 of record JALZFC010000021.1, read on the forward strand.
AGCCGGTCGGTGCCTCCTTGGCCCGCGAGGACGTCGACGCCGGGACCGCCCCTGAGTACGTCGGCTCCGGCTCCGCCGGCCAGGACGTCGGGTTCCCCGCGGCCGTCGAGGACGTCCGCGCCCGGCCCCCCTCGGACCTCGTCGTACCCGGGTCCGCCGACGACGCGGTCGTCGCCCGGCCCGCCCTTGACCGTCGCACCCTTGTGGCCCGTGCAGATCAGATCGTCGCCACCGCGCCCGGCGATCGTGTCGTGCCCGCCCAGACCGTGGATGACGTCGTCCCGGGGCGTGCCGAGGAGCGTGTCCGCCCGCGGTAGCCCGACGATCGTCGCCCGGCGACCGGCGCACCTGATCGGCTGCGCGTACGCGGGTGGCATCCCCGTCAGCGCAACGATTCCCGCCACACCCGCAACGACCACCTTGCGCACCGTTGCCCCCTTACGGCTGAGTCCGCGCCTGCGGCCCCATCCTGCCGCGTCCGGCCACGCTCTGCCTGCGCCTCCGGTGGCCGGTTTGTCGCGCTCCCGTCCCTGCTTCGATTTCTCGCGTGAGGCACCGTATGGATGCCGTATGTGAGAGAGATCATTCGACCGACCACCACGCCGGAGATCTTCAGGCTCGATTCACCAAATGGCTCAACTTAACTATGTACAAAACGTTTGGCGGCAAGTCATCATCGCGCGGCTGGCCCGTCGAGAATGTGCGGGAAATCATTGGGGGGCTCCAACACAGACGCCGTCGCTGTCGCCTGCCGTTGGATCCACGAGGGGGAGGGGCCGCGGCGTGAGCGCGCATTCCTTTAGGCGTTTGATTGGTTTCTTGTTGTGTGTCGGGCTGCTCTATCTGCCTCCGGTCGCGACGTCGACGGAGTCTCGTGCCGCCGCCGCCGTGGCCGATCTCGGATCGGCGGGAGAGCTCAAACACTTCAGGTTCGAGAGCGAGCGGCTGAACGACCATATGGACCTGCGGGTCAACGTGGCGACCGGCAACCTCATCCTCCACGCGAAGGACCTGAAGCTTTCGGGAACCGGTCTCGACCTCTCGGTAGAGCGGTTCTACAACAGCCTCTCGTCGAGCCCGTCCCAATACGGGACGGGGTGGGTCATGAGCACCGGCAAGGACGTCCGGCTGGAGATCCAGTCGAACGGAGACGTCTTCTACTTCGGCCCCAGTGGGTTCCGCGTCAAGTTCACGAAGACGCCGGCCGGGTCGTTCACCTCGCCGAACGGCGTGGACGCAACGCTGGAGAAGAAGAGCGACGGCACGTACGAGCTCACGTTCTCGAAGTCGAAGGAGAAGTTCCGCTTCAGCTCGGCGGGCCGGTTCACCGAGCAGGTCGACAAGAACGACAACAAGAACGTCTTCGCGTACAACGCGGACGGGACGCTGGCGTCGATCACGGATAGCCGCAAACGCAAGACGACCTTCACCTACTCCGTTGGGCTGCTGACGGCGATGAAAGATCCCTTGGGCCGGCTGCACGCGTACGGATACGACTCGTCCAAGAGGCTCGTGACGTATACGGATCCCGCGAAGGCGAAGACCAGCTACGCGTATGCCTCGAACGGCCTCCTGACGCAGGTGACGGATCCCCGGGGTAACCAGACCCGGATCCAGTACGATGCCGAGCGGCGGGCGACCTCCCTCACACGCGTGACGGACGTTCGGACCGGCGCCGGCTCCACGACGCGGTTCTCGTACCTCCTCTCCGAGAAGAAGTCGATAGTCACCGACGCCAACGGCCACGAGACGACCTACAGGTTCGACGACGACAATCGGGTGACGAAAGTCACGGACGCGAAGGGGAAGTCGAGGGACATCTCCTACAACGGGAAGAGCAACGTGACGACCTTCCTGGACGCAGGCCAGTCGACGCCGCTGAAGTTCGACTACGACCCGACGGAGGAGAACGTGACGACGATCACGCTCCCCACCAGCGGGACCGCGAATTTCAAGTACGAGGACGAGGAGAATCCGAACTTCCCGACGAGCGTCTTCGACTTCTCGAACGAGTCGGAGACCGAGCCGACGTACTCGTACGACTACGACTCGAAGGGGAACCTGACGTCCGCGACGGACAAGCTCGGGAACAAGCACACCTATGCCTACAACTCGAACGGCACGTTGAAGAGCCTCACCGACGCCAGGAACAACGTCACGACCTACTCGTACGACGCATCGGGGCACCAGATCAAGATCACGCCGCCGGCCCCGCTGAAGCCGATCACGTTCACGTTCGACGCCGTCAGCCGGATGACGTCGATGACCGACGGGAACGGCAAGAAGTCGACGTTCACGTACGACGCTCTCGACAGAGTGACGAAGATCGCCTACTCGGACGGATCCTCGGTTACCTACGGGTACGACGGGAACGGGAACATGACGTCGAGGCAGGACAGCGGGAGCGGCAAGATCCTCTTCACGTACGACGCTCTGAACCGAGTCGTGAAGGAGACGCCTCCGTCGCTCGGCGGCCTTCTTCAGTACACGTACGATGCGGTGGGCAACTTGACCAGCGTTCAGGACGACGGCGGGAAGGTCGTCTACGAGTACGACAGCGTCAACATGGTCACGAGCGTCACCGATCCGCAGGGGAAGAAGACCACGTTCGGATACGACGAGGACCAGAACACCTTGCGGACCGAGACGAATTACCCGAACGGCGTGAAGATCGGGATCCAGTACGACGAGTCGAGCCGGATCACGAAAGTCGAGACACGGACGTCGTCCGGCGCCGTGCTCAACCGCTTCTCGTACAACTACCAGTCGCCATCAGGGCAGGACACGAACCTGCGCCAGGATGTGACCGACAAGGACGGGAAGAAGACCGCGTACTCGTACGACGGCGTCAACCGTCTGACGGCTGCAAAGACGACGAACAGCGGGGGGCAGCAGACAGACGTTCGGGAGTACTCCTACGATCCGACGAGCAACCTGACGACGAAGAAAGACGACGGGACGATCACGAGCTTCGCCTATAACGCGGCGAACCAGCTGTGCTGGTCGTTCAACGGGTCGTCGTCGGCGTCGTGCACTGCGGCTCCGGCGGGGGCAACGAAGTACATCTATGACGGCGCGGGGAACCTGACGAGCACGTCAGCGGGGTTCAGCCTGGTCTATAACGCAAGGAACCAGACAACGTCGATGAAGCCCCCGGGTGGGACCCCCGAGGCGATGACGTACCAGGACGCCGACCAGACCCGCCGGATCACCAAGGGCGCGATGCGCTTCGGATACAACGTCCTGGGCCTGAGCGCCCAGAGCGACAAGGGCAGCGGCGTCGCAAACACGACGTACTTCACCCGGGACAACAAGGGGACGTTGGTGTCCCAGCGCTCGCCCGGCGGGAACACGCACTACTACCTGTTCGATGGTCTGGGCTCTGTAGTGGGCCTGACGGACGCTTCCGGTAACGAGGTGGCGACGTACAAGTACGAGCCGTGGGGCGCTCAGACGTCGGCGGAGCCGTCAGTGGCAAACCCTTGGCGGTTTGCCTCCGGTTACAAGGACGCAGCGACAGGCTTCGTGAAGTTCGGGACCCGCTACTACGATCCTGCGACGGCGAGATGGACGCAGCAAGACCCAGTTCGCGGCGAACTCACGCAGCCGGTCACGCTGAACCTCTATCAGTACGCTGGATGCAATCCGGTCAACGCGGTCGATCCGGATGGGCGAATCACGCTGGAGGAGGGGTTGAATTGGGGGGCGACCGCCATAGAGGCCGCCGTTGGGTGCTACGTCGTGGGTAGGTTCGGCGCTCAGCTCGGGGTATTCCTCGGCCCAAAGGGCGTGATCGCTGGGGCAGTTCTAGGGTGTGCCGCAGCAGTCGGTTGGGCGATCTGGGGCCCGCCGGGTCCCGATCCTTTCTACCCAATATGAGGGCATGAGGGGGAGCATCTCGTCGGTCCTGCTCCCGGTCTGAACGAGTCGCGCCCACGCTTTTCCTACAGTCACTATCTCTGGTCGTTCGCCCAGGCCCCCAGGAGGCCCCTGTAGTGCGGCACGAAGTGGTCGTGCTCGTGGGCCGGGAACGTCGTGCGGACGGTGTCGACCAGCAGCGAGTCGAACTCGGCGCTCTCGAAGTACTCCAGCACCACCTCGTCGATGTGCGGCAGGTGCTCCGCGCAGAACTCGTGGTACTCCGCCGCCTGGAAGTACTCGTCGGCCATGCGCCCGTATTCGTCGATCTTCTCCTCGTACGTGAGGTCCGTACGGTCGCCGATGTCGAAGTAGCGCGTCAGCTCCTGGTCGATCTTCATCCTGCGCTCCGTGACCGTGCAGAAGATCGACCACTTGATCAACGCCTTGATCGCCCACGGGAAGTAGTAGTGGAGGCTGATCACCGAGATGTCGGGGCACGCGTTGGCGTAGTCGATCGGGTAGACCTCGGCCCCCTTCAGGAGCGTCTCGCACGAGTTGAACTCCCACCGGAAGAACGAGTTCACGAGGCGCCCGATGTTCACGACCTCGCGCCCCACGTCGGGCGTCAGGAAGCCGTGCGACACCTGGTACCGGTCGTGCATCGGCCGCGACGGCTCGAAGCGCATGACCATCGTCTCGGCGCCGATCGACAGGCTGCGCGAGAACACGTCGAAGTCCTCGACCGCCTGCTGCAGGTGCATGAGCCGCTCGCCCGACTGGTCGTACCAGTGGTGCAGCTCGATGTCGTCCTCGATCCTCGTCACGCCGACCCAGGCCCCCCCGTCGAACGGCTTCATGAACAGGGGATAGCCGACCTTCGCCGCGACGTCCTCGAGGTTGAACGGCATGTTGTAGCGCTCGGCCGTGTACGGGAAGCGGGGGTTCTCCGGCGGCTTCTTCGTGGGGATCATCCACGTCTCCGGGACCTTCAGGCCGAGCCGGATCATCGCGCAGTACGCGGCGTGCTTCTCCATCGACTGGAACGTGAAGGGATTGTTCATCAGGTAGACGTCGTTCATGAGGGCGATCTTCTTCAGCCACTCGCGCGGCACGTAATACCAGTGCGCGAGCCGGTCGATCACGAGCGCGTGGCGGGGGACCGCGCGCAGGTCGAACGGCTCGATCGTGATGCGCTCGGTCTCGAACGTGTGCGTCTCGCCCTTGAAGTCGATGCTCGGCGCGAGCCGCCGCATGATGCCCTCGAAGGTCCCGGACCAGTCCTCTTCGGTTCCCAGCAACAGCCCGATCAGATGCGTCTTCACCGAACCTCCCTCAGCAGAATCTCGGTACATGGTGCGCGATCTGTCTCCTCCACGAGGGCCAGTCGTGCGGCACGTCGTGGCCCCACAGGTCGATCTCGTGCCGGATGCCCTTGGAAGCGAGCAGCCCCGCGAACTGCTTCGTCGACTCGAGCGCCATCGTCGTGTCCTCCCACTGACCCTGGCCGCACACGAGCACCAGGGTCGCGTGGTGCCTGATCCAGTCGAGGTGGTCGCCGTCCATGTTCGCGACGTAGTCCATCGGGTTGTTGAAGTAGACCGCGTCGCCGCCGGGCCCGCCACCGAGCACGCGGACCTCGTAGACGCCGCTCAGGCAGATCGCGAGGGGGAACAGGTCCGCGCGCTTGAGCGTGAAGTTGGCCGCGTGGTAGGCGCCGAAGCTGCATCCCGTAGTCATTATCTCGACCGGGCCCCCGCAGTCCCCGTGGACGAACGGCACCACGTGGTTCACGATCCAGTCCTCGTAGGTACCGTGCCGCTGCGCCCTCTCCTCGAGCGGGAGGTGGCTCGCGTCCCAGCTCCCGGCGTCGAAGCTGTCGACGCAGTAGACCTTCAGGCGGCCGGCGTCGATCAGCCAGCCGAGCGCGCCGATCATGCCGTTGTTCTCGTAGTCCCACGCCCGGCCCTGCTGGGACGGGAACACGAGCAGCGGCCGCCCCCAGTCCCCGTACGCGATGACGTCGCCGTGCCCGCCGATGAGCGGAGCCGGGATCGAGACGTGGTCTCTTCTCATGCCCACACCTTCGTCAGGAGGCCGGTCAGGTGCGGGTCGAACGTATCCCTCCAGCCGACCCAGTTGTGCCCGTCCGGGTTCTCGTGCAGGTACACGTCGTAGCCCTGAGCGGCGAGAGCGTCCCGAACGGCCCGGTTGTTCGCCAGGTTCTCCTCGACGGTCCCGCAGGTCATCGTCACGGGCACCGGATGCGCCCAGTCGTCGACGGCCAGCACGCCCCCGACGAACCGGGAGATGCGGCGGAACCTCGGGAAGCCCCACTCGTGCCGGTCGAACCGCTGGCGGAAGAAGCTCCCGGACTGCAGGAAGAGCCCACCGAACGTCGCCGGCGCGCGGCGGTGTATGACCAGCATCGCGAGGCCCCCGAGGCTCGCGCCCATGCCGACCCGCGCGGCCCTCCCGTGCGGGGTCGGCGCGAGCCGGCCGAGGGCCGGAAGGATCTCGTGCGCGAACGCGCGCGAGTACGCGGCCGACGCCGAGTACGTGTTGTCGCGGTCGACCGGCCCCACGAGCCCCGCGCGCATCCGCGGGAGCCGCCGGATCGACACCATGACCGACAGGTATTGCGTCAGCTGCGAGAACCGCGCGAACTCGGGGCCGTCGTGTACGACGAGCAAGGGCAGAGGCTCCTCGGGATCGGTGTCCGGAGGCGCCCACACGATCGCCGGCATCCCCCCGCGCAGGATCCTGCTCGTGATCAACGCCGGCGTCTCCTGCCCCGCGGGCGCGTCGACTCCGGCCCACGCCGGCGGCTCGTAGCCCGGCATCTCGAGCACGGACTTGTCCCCGAACGGACCGGATGCCCTCAGGGGATTTCCCGGGTCGGAGACTATCTCGTGGCGGCCGTCGCCGTGGTGCAGCTCGAGCAGGTATTCCATGCGCGCGGCCCGCGGCCTGAGGAACGCCGCCCGCCACACGTTCTCGTTCACGTCCCTCAGGAACTCCGGCGCGTTGCGCGGCCGGCGGATCTCCTGCAGGAGCCTGACCGACGCGAGCGCGCGGTCCGGATCGGGCAACGAGAAGACGATCACGTCGTCGAGGACCTGCGGGCCGTGCTCGGCGACCTTCACCCCCTAGCGCCTCGGCTCCCAGGAGAAGAAGCGGGTCGCGAGGAACAGCCCGGCCGTGCCCCACGCGGCGACGACCGCGAGGCTCGTCCAGTCGAAGGCGAGGTCCGGGCCGAGCTCGTCGGGGACGAACGAGGCCGCCATCGCGTCGGCGTAGTGACGGACGGGGAACACCTTCGAGAACGTCTCCAGCCACTCCGGAGCCCGGTTCAGCGGGATGAAGATGTTCGAGACGAACAGCAACGGCAGGATCGACGCGTTGACGACGGCGGGAGCGGCCTGCGCGTTCGGGATGACCGACGTGATCGCGAGGCCGAGCGCGCTGAACGCGGCCGCGCCCACGAGGATCGTCAGCACGAACTGGAGCGGTGTCTCCGTCGGCGCGTCGACGCCGTAGAAGAGCATGCCGAACACCGTGACGATCGCGACCAGCAGGAGCGCCATGAGGCTGGCGTGGATCACGCGTCCAAAGAGGTAAGCGCCCGCGGGCAACGGCGTCCCGCGGACCCTCTTCAGGATCCCGAGGTCCCGCGACGTCGACACCGCTATCGCGATGTTCGTGTAGCACGCCGTGATGACCGAGAACGCCGCGATCGCCGGCACGTAGAACGTCGACCCGCTGATCGTCCGGCCCCCGCCGAGAGGGACGTCGTCGCCCCCGAAGATCAGGTTGAAGATCACGAGGAACATCAGCGGGAAGACGAACGTGAAGAACGCGGCGGGAGGGTTCCTCCAGAAGCTGCGGTTCTCGAAGGCGACCTGCCGGACCGTCAGAGCCCCGACGCTCACGACGGCGCCTTCGTCAGGTCGAGGTAGACGTCCTCGAGCGACGGCCGGCCGACGCTCAGCCCCTGCAGCTCGATCCCCTCGCTGAGCGCCCACCCCGTCAGCTCGTGGAGCGTGCGCAGGGGATCCCGCGTCTCCAGCTCGAACAGGCTTCCGGTCGTGGTCGCGTCAGCGGCGAGGTCCGCCCGCAGCCGGTGGCCGTCGGGAAGGCCGAAGCTGATCGTGGTCGCGCGGAGATGCTCCGCCGCCAGCGCCCCCGGCGGTCCCTCGGCGATGATCTCCCCGCCGACGATGATCGCGACCCGGTCGGCGAGGAACTGCGCCTCGTCCATGTAGTGCGTCGTGAGGAAGACGGTCTTGCCCTCGCGCGCGAGGTCCCGGACGATCGTCCACGCCTGTCTCCGCGCGGAGGGGTCGAAGCCCGTGGTCGGCTCGTCCAGGAACAGCAGGTCGGGGTTCCCCGCGAGCCCGACCGCGACGTCCAGCCGGCGCTGCTGGCCGCCGGAGAGCTTGCTGACGCGCACGTCGCGTTTCTCCTGGAGCCCCACGAGCTCGACGATCTCGTCGACCGGGCGCGGGTCGGGATAGTAGCCGCGGAAGAGCTCGATGGTCTCGGCGACCGTCAGGTACGGCTCGACGCCGGTCTCCTGCAGCACGATGCCGATCCGCTGTTTGAGCTCGGCGCCGCCGCTGCCGGGGTCGAGCCCGAGCACCGAGACCTCTCCGCCGGTGCGGCTCCGGTGGCCTTCGAGGATCTCGACGGTCGTCGTCTTGCCGGCTCCGTTCGGGCCGAGCAGGGCGAAGACCTCGCCGCGCCGGACCTGCAGGTCGATGCCCTTCACGGCCTCGACCTCGCCGTACGACTTCGTCAGGTTGCGCACGTCGATCACGGCCCCGGTCACGACGGCGAGCATAAGCTGGGGCGCATGACCTCCTTCCTCCAGACACCGCCGGCGCTGCCCGACGCGTGGCGTTCGGACGACGCGTTGCGCGAGACGCTGGCATGGCGTCTGGGGGAGGACCTGTACCGGCTCGCGACTCCTCAGCTCGCCGCGCTCGGCGAGGCCGCGACGCGGCCCGAGACGCTCGCGCTCGCGGCGCGGGCGGAGCAGGAGCCGCCCGTGCACGTGCCGTACGCGACGTGGGGCGAGCGCGTCGACGAGATCACGGTGTCGGACGCGTACCTGCGGCTCGGGGCGATGGGCGTCCGCGCCGGCGTCACCGCGCTCCCTTACGAGGAGGGCGACCTCGGCGCGTCCGCACGCGTGGTCTGGGGAGCGCTGATCGCGCTGTGGGGGCCGTCGTCGGCGCTCTACAGCTGCCCCGTCGCGATGACCGACGCCGCCGCCCGCACGCTCCTGGTCCACGGCGGCCCCTCCGACGTGCCGGTGGTCGAGCGGCTCGTGTCGCGCGACCCGGAGCGCGCCTGGACGAGCGGCCAGTGGATGACCGAGACGTCGGGGGGCTCGGACGTGGGCGGGACGGAGACGGTCGCGCGCCGCGACGCCGCCGGGTCGTGGCGGCTCTACGGGACGAAGTGGTTCACGAGCGCGACCACGTCGGAGGTCGCGCTGACGCTGGCGCGTCCCGAGGGTGCGCCCGAAGGGTCGCGCGGCCTCGCGCTGTTCCGCGTGCACCGCCGCGATGCCGACGGCCGCTCGAACGGGATCGTCGTGAGGCGGTTGAAGGACAAGCTGGGGACGCGGGCGCTCCCGACGGCCGAGCTCGAGCTGACGGCGACGCTCGCGTGGCCCGTGGGCGATCCCGCCGAGGGCGGCGGGCTCCGGCGGATCTCGACGATGCTCAACCTGACGAGGATCCACAACGCGCTCAACGCCGCCGGCGCGCTCACGCGCGGCCTGGCGTGGGCGCGCGCGTATGCGGACGTGCGGACCGTCGGCGGGCGGCCGCTGGCGTCTCTGCCCGCGCACCGGGCGACTCTCGCCGACCTCGCCGTGGACTACGCCGCGACGCTGGCGCTCGTGCTCAAGTGTTGCGAGCTCACGGGCCGGGCGGAGCATGGCGTCGCGACCGAGGACGAGCTGCGGATGCTGCGGGGGCTCACGCCGGTGACGAAGCTCGCGACGGCGCGCTGGGCCGTCGCCGGCGTGGCCGAGGCGATGGAGGCGCTCGGCGGCGTCGGCTACTGCGAGGACTCCGGGCTTCCCGCTCTCGTCCGCAACACCCACGTGATGCCGATATGGGAAGGGACGACGAACGTCCTCGCGCTCGACCTCCGGCGGGCGATCGCACGGGCGGGCGCTCTCGACGCGCTCCTGTCCGGCGTGACGGAGGACCTGGCCGACTTGCGCGACGACCCCGCGGTAGCGGCCCCCGTGGCGGAGACGCTGAGGGCGGCCGCGGCCATAGCCGCTGCGGCGGGAGGTCCCGAGGAGGGCGCGCGCGAGCTGGCGATGGCCGTGGCCCGGACCGTCGCCTGCGCCGAGCTGTGCAGGCAGGGGGCATGGG
>JALZFC010000022.1 GCA_030861725.1 Actinomycetota bacterium
CGGCCGCGGGGGCCGCGCTGCTGATCGTCGGCGTCGGGACGGGGATGCTGCTTGCGGGAGAGGACGAGCGGGAGCCGGCGCCGCCGCCCGAGACGCCCGGAGATCTCATTCGCGTGAGCGTCCGCAGGTCGGGCGGCGAGACGGGCGGCGAGAGCTTCACCCCGGCGATCTCAGGCGACCGCACCGCGGTCGTGTTCGCGAGCAACTCGAAGAAGCTCCTGCCGACCGACGAGAACGGCAAGACGACCGACGTCTTCCACGTCAAGGTCGACCCCTTCACCCCAAGATCACTCCAGATCGTCAGCCGACGACGCGGGAGCCAGGGCAACGCCGTAAGCACGCAGCCGTCGGTGTCGGAAGACGGGAATGTCGTCGGGTTCCTGAGCAAGGCGACGAATCTTGCGGTGAAGCCCGACCGCAACGGAGAGCAGGATGTCTTCATCCACGACCTCCGGACCGGCCTCACGACGCGCGCGAGCATCGGCAACCGCGCGCAGGCGGCGAACGGAGAGAGCACCGAGGTCGACGTGTCCGCCGACGGCAAGTTCGTCGCGTTCACCAGCGCCGCCGACAACCTGTCGCTGAGACCCGACACGAAGGGGAAGGACGACATCTTCGTCCACGACGTCGTGGAAGGTCTCACGAACCGCGTGAACATCCGCTCCGGCAACAGGCGGGAAGCGAACGGGAACAGCTCGAACCCGACACTTTCCAGCGACGGCAGGTACGTGGCCTTTGCCTCCGTAGCGACGGTTCTCACGCCGCGCGACACCAACAACGCCTCAGACGTCTTCCGGTTCGACCGCGATCCCGACGAGTTCAAGACCGTGCGTGCGAGCGTGACGTCGGAGGGCCAGCTCACCGACGGCGACAGCACGCACCCCTCCATCTCCGACGACGGGACCCGGGTGACGTTCGTGTCGAAGGCCTTCAACCTCATCGAGGACGACGACGAGGGAGCCGACGTCTTCGTACACGACTTCGCGAGCGGCGAGACGATCCTCGTGAGCCGCGCCACGAAGGGCGACGTCGCCGGAGCGGGAGGAAGCGCGAACCCCGCGATCTCGGGTGACGGACGATTCGTCGTCTTCGACTCCGAGGCTTCCGATCTTGTCGACGGGGACGAGAACGGGGTACGGGACGTCTTCGTGTACGAGATCGACTCGGGAGAGCTAATGAGGATCAGTCTCGACGAGGACGACGACGAGGCTCCGCTGGACTCGTTCGACCCCTCGATCTCCTACGACGGGTCGTACGTCGTCTTCACCTCCGAGGCCGCGCTCGTGGACGAGGACCACAACCGTAGGTCGGACGTCTACCTGCGCGGCCCCCTCACCGAGTAGCGTGGGCACTCTTTCGGGAGTTTCTCCCGAAAAGCGGGAGAAACGGCGGCGAAAAAGCCGCGGCTAGGGCTCGCCCGTGAGCGCGTCGTGCAGCGGCTCGCAGAGCAGTCCCGCGACGGCCCACAGGAAGAAGTAGTCGGGCCTGATCAGGCCGTTCACGTGGCGCGGCGCGTACGTGTAGTCCCAGGGGGCCTCGCCGAGGGCGCGCCGGAACAACGCGCCGCTCGCGTACTCCACGCCCAGGAAGCCGATTCCGTAGACGGTCGCGCGCGCCGGCAGGGGCCGGTCCCGCAGGCGGTCGTGGACGGGCTCGTAGAGCGGGAGCAGGAGCGCGTAGACGCTCAGCATCAGCGGGCTCGTCCGGAACCGGATCGGACGGCGCCGCAGCGCGTCGTGGAGCGCGCTGAAGACGATCTCGAACGCGAAGCCCGCGGCCGAGTACACGGCGAGGCGCCCCGGCTTCCTCATCGCGACATTCTTACGTGCAGACCCGTCGCCGTAGGGTAAGGAAGGCGACGGCCAAAACCACCGTCCAGAGGAGGGCTTCATGGTCACGTCCCGCTACGTCCGCCTCACGACCGCCGCGTCGGTGGTCGCCGTCGTCGCGGTGACCGGGTTCGCCGTGACGAGCTCGACCGGCAGCGCCTCCAGCGTGTGCCGCGAGCGCAAGCAGGCCAAGGCGGTGCTGCGCAACACGGCCGGAGAGCGCCTCGGCATCGTCGACTTCTGGGCCGACGCGGCGTGTGTTACCCGGGTCGTCGCGAGGATCGGCCAGTTCAATCTCGAGGGCGAGTCGAGCAACTTGGAGGAGGGCTTCCACGGCTTCCACATCCACACGATTGGGACCTGCGAGCCCGACGCGACGGACGCCGAGGGCAACCAGTCGCCGTTCTTCACCGCCGGCGGCCACTGGAACCCGAACGAGCGCGACCACGGCAACCACCGCGGGGACCTCCCGCCGCTGCTCGCGACGACCGGGGGCCTCGCCCGCGCGAACGTCCTGACCGACCGCTTCACCGTGAACCGCCTGTTCGACGACGACGGCAGCGCGGTCATCGTCCACGCGGGTCCCGACAACCTGGCGAACGTGCCGGCCGAGGACTCCGAGGGCGGCGAGCGCTACCACAGCCACGTCTCGGACGAGATGGGGCCGGACGCGCAGACGCTGGCGACGGGCGACGCGGGGTCGCGCTTCGCCTGCGGAGTCGTGAAGAAGATCTAGCGGCGGCTCGGGCTCAGCCCCCGGCGGAGAAGAAGAACGTCGCCTTCTCGGCCACGTCGATCAACGGGCCCCACGCGACGCCGAGCGCCAGCGTCGTCACGGCCGTCAGCGCGATGACGCCCCCCGAGAGCGCAGGGATCGCGACGCCGGGGGCGCCCTCGTCTCGCTCCTGCATGTACATCACGACCATGATCCGCAAATAGAAGAACGCGGCGATCGCGCTCGAGAGCATCCCGACGACGACGAGCCACGTATAACCCGCGTCGACCGCGGCCCCGAAGACGACCAGCTTCGCCACGAACCCCGACGTCAGCGGCACGCCGGCGAGCGACAGCAGGAACAGGCTGAACGCGCCGGCGAGGAGCGGCCGCTCGTAGAACAGCCCCTTGTAGTCAGTGAGCCGCGTCCGGCTCTCTCCCCGGCCCCCCAGCACCGCCACGACCGCGAAGGAGCCGAGCACGCTCACGCCGTACGTCGCGAGATAGAAGAGCGAACCCGACACGCCGTCGTCGCTCGCGGCGACCAGCGCGGTCAGCACGAAGCCCGCGTGGGCGATCGAGGAGTACGCGAGCAGCCGCTTCACGTCCTCCTGCACCACGGCCAGGATCGACCCCGCGACCATCGTCACGACGGCGATACCGACGAGGACCGGCTGCCACTCCCACCGCAGCGGGAACAGCGCCGCGTCCAGCAGGCGGATCAGCGCGGCGAATCCCGCGAGCTTCGACCCCGCCGCCATGAACCCCGTCACGGTCGAGGGGGCCCCCTGGTACGCGTCGGGCGTCCACATGTGGAACGGCACGGCGGCGATCTTGAACGCGAGCCCGACGATCAGGAAGCCCGCCGCCAGGAACAGCAGCGTGAGGTCGCCCGCGGCGGACGTACGGAGGAACTCGACGATGCCGGGCTGGCCGCCGGGACCCGGCGTGCCGTACAGGTTCGTCGATCCGACGGCGCCGTAGACCAGCGCGATGCCGAGCAGGAAGAACGCCGACGAGAACGCGCCGAGCAGGAAGTACTTCATCGCCGACTCCTGCGACGCGAGCGATCGGCGCCGGAACGCGACGAGCACGTAGAGCGCGAGCGAGAACGTCTCGAGCGCGAGGAACATGATGATGAGGTCCGCCGCCGAGCCCATCAGCATCATCCCGGCGGTGGCGAAGAGGACGAGCGCGTAGAACTCGGAGTGGTCGAGCTCGTCGCCGAACGCATGGGAGTGCCCGAGCCAGACCGTCAGCAGCGCGAACGTCGCGAGGGCGGTCTTCACGAACACCGAGAACCCGTCGGCTGCGATCATCGCCTCGAGCTGGAGCTCGTTCGTCCCCCACGCCTCGAGCGCGTAGTAGCCGGCGACGCCCAGCGCGAGCGTCGATCCCGCCGGCAGGAACCACGACGGCAGACGCCCCATCACGGCGTCGAGCACGAGCAGCGTGAGAGCGGCCGCGGCGAGCACGACCTCCGGCGCTATGCCGGAGAGCTGGACCTCGGGGACGACGAACTCGATCACGGCCCCTCCGCCACCCCGGCGCCCGGAACGACCGACGACTCGTTGAGCTGGCGCACGACCTTCTCGGCGGACGGGTTGATCCGGTCGAGGATCGGCTTCGGGTAGACGCCGATGCCTACGATCAGCACGAGCATCGGCGCCAGCATCGCGAGCTCGCGCGGGCGCAGGTCGCGGATCCCCTCGTTGTCGGGCGACGTCACCGGCCCCCAGAACACGCGCTGGTACGCCCACAGGAGGTAGATCGCCGCGAGCACCACGCCGAACGCGGCCGGCACGACCCACCACCGGTACGACAGGAACGTCCCCACGAGGATCGAGAACTCGCCGACGAAGCCGTTGAGGCCGGGCAGGCCGATCGACGACATCGTCACGAGCAGGAAGACCCCGGCGAGGACCGGCACCGTCCTCGCGAGGCCCCCGAAGTCCGCGATCAGCCTCGTGTGCCGCCGCTCGTAGAGGATCCCGACGAGCATGAAGAGCGCCCCGGTCGAGAGGCCGTGGCTCACCATCTGGATGATCCCGCCGCTCATGCCTTCGACGGTGCCGACGAAGATCCCGAGCACGACGAAGCCGAGGTGGGCAACCGACGAGTAGGCGATCAGCCGCTTCAGGTCGCGTTGCACCGCGGCGACGAGCGCGCCGTAGACGATGCCGGCGAGCGCGAGCCCGATGAGCAGCGGGACCAGCTCGCGGGCCGCGTCCGGGAACAGCGGGATTCCGAACCGGATGAGGCCGTACGCGCCCATCTTCAGAAGCACGCCCGCCAGCAGGACCGACCCGGCCGTGGGCGCTTCCGTGTGCGCGTCGGGGAGCCACGTGTGGAAGGGCACCAGCGGCACCTTCACCGCGAACGAAGCGAAGAAGCCGAGGAACAGCAGCCGCTGCACGTCGAGCGACAGCGGCGTCCCGAGCAGCGACCGGTAGTCGAACGTCGCGTCGGCGGCCTGGAAGTAGAGGAACAGGATCGCGGCGAGCATCAGCAGCGACCCGACGAGCGTGAACAGGAAGAACTTCATCGCGGCGTAGATGCGCCGTCCGTAGCCCCACATGCCGATGAGGAAGTACATCGGGACGAGCGTGGCCTCCCAGAACAGGTAGAAGAGGAACATGTCGAGCGCGCAGAAGACGCCGAGCATCCCGGTCTCGAGCGCGAGCAGGAACACGAAGAAGGGCCGCACCTGCTTCGTAACGGTCCACGACGCGAGCACGGCCAGCGGCATGAGGAACGTCGTGAGCATGACCATCCACAGGCTCACGCCGTCGATCCCCGTCTCGTAGCCGATCCCCCACTCGGGGATCCACGACAGCGACGAGCCGAGCTGGAATCCCGTCTCGCTCGCGTCGAACTGCGCCAGCACGCCGGTCGACAGGATGAACGTCGCGATCGTCACGGCGAAGGCGCCGAAGCGGAAGAGGTCCTCACGCCCCTTCGGCAGCAGGCCCAGCAGGAGCGCGCCGGCCAGCGGGAGGAAGATGACGAGGTCGAGCAGGTTGACGTCGCTCATGCACCTACCGCCCTCACCACGAACACCGACAGCAGCGCGACCACGCCCAGGAGGAACAGCACGGCGTAGTTGCGGACGTAACCCGTCTGGAGACGCCTGAGGCCTTCGGAGAAGCGCGCGACCGCGCCGCCCGTCCCGTTGACGACGCCGTCGATCACGCGCCGGTCGACGACGTTCGCCGACAGGAGCGCGACGCCCTTACCCGGCCACACGACCGTCCGGTCGTAGATCTCGTCGACGTAGAACTTCGCGCGGGCCGCGTGGACGATGGGGCGAAAGCGCGCCTCGAGCTTGCGCCGCACGAGCGATCCCGCGCGGCTCAGGTAGAGCACGCGGGCCGTGGCGATCCCCACGATCGAGCCGAGCAGGGCCAGGCCGGCGAGAAGGTACGCCGTGATCCCCTCCGGCACGTGGCTCGCGCCCACGACGGGCTCGAGGAAGTGCTCGAGCGTGAGCAGACCCGGAAGGTTGACGACGCCTCCGAGCAGCGACAGCGCCGCTAGAGGTATGAGGGCCGCCGCCATCGCCGGCGGCGCGTCGTGAGGATGCGCGCCCTCCGGGATCCTCCTCTTGCCCTCGAACACCCGGAAGTAGAGGCGGGACATGTAGAACGCCGTGAGCAGCGCCGTCCCCAGGCCGATCGCCCACAGGGCGTACTGCTCGTCCGCCCACGCCGAGGCGAGGATCGCGTCCTTCGAGAAGAAGCCGGCGAACGGGACGATGCCGGAGATCGCGAGCCAGCCGGCGAGGAACGTCCCGCCGACGACCGGCATCGCCTTGCGCAGCCCGCCCATCTTGCGCATGTCGGTCTCGCCGGCGAGCGCGTGCATCACGGCCCCCGCGCCGAGGAACAGCAGCGCCTTGAAGAACGCGTGCGTCACGAGGTGGAAGATCCCGGCGGAGTACGCGCCGACGCCGTGGGCGAGGAACATGTAGCCGAGCTGGCTGATCGTGGAGTACGCGAGCACGCGCTTGATGTCGTACTCCGCGGCGGCCATCAGCGCGGCCCACAGGGCCGTCAGGGCGCCGATCCAACCGACGACGACGAGCGCGTCACCCGCCGCGAACACCGGGCTCAGGCGGGCGACCATGTAGACGCCCGCGGTGACCATCGTCGCCGCGTGGATGAGCGCGGAGACGGGCGTGGGACCCTCCATCGCGTCGGGCAGCCAGACGTAGAGCGGGATCTGCGCGCTCTTGCCCGCCGCGCCCCCGAACAGGAGCAGTGCGGCGATCGTCGCGATCCCCGCGCTCATCTCGCCGGCGGCGGTGTTGACGGCGTCGAACGTGAACGCGCCGGCGGTCGAGAACAGCAGGAAGACGCCGAGCAGGAACGAGAAGTCGCCGATCCGGTTGACGATGAACGCCTTGTTCGCGGCCGCCGCGGCGGACCTCTTCTCGAACCAGAACCCGATCAACAGATAGGAGCAGAGGCCGACGCCCTCCCACCCCACGAACATCAGCACGAGGTTGTCGGCGAGCACGAGCAGGAGCATCGACGCGGCGAAGAGGTTGAGGTAGGCGAAGAAGCGCGGGTAGCGCGGGTCGTCGTGCATGTAGCCGATCGAGTAGACGTGGATGAGCGTCCCGACGCCGGCGACGACGAGCACCATGATCGCCGAGAGCTGGTCGACGAGCAGGTCGGCGCCGACGTCTATGTCCCCCACCCGTATCCAGTCGAAGAGCGTCACCGTACCCGCGCGGGCGTTGTCGTGACCCAAGGCCAGGTGGGGGTCGGTGGAGACGATATCGACGAACATCAGCGCCCCGAGCGCGAATGAGATCCCGATCGCGGCAGAGGCGATGGTGCCGGCGAGGCGGCCGATCCGCCTCCCGAAGAGGAGCAGCAGGACCGCGCCGCCCAGGGGGGCCGCGATCACGATCGGCGCGAGGTCGATCAGGCCAGGGTGCACCGGCATCTCGATCACTCGGTCACCACCGCAGCAGGCTCGCTTCGTCGACGTTGGCTGTTCCACGGTGCCGCGCGATCAGCAGGATGATCGCGAGCCCGACGACGACCTCCGCGGCCGCGACCACGAGCACGAAGAACACGAGAACTTGTCCCGCCACCTCGCCGTGCATGCGCGCGAACGTCACGAAAACGAGGTTGACGGCGTTCAGCATCAGCTCCACGAACATGAAGATCACGATCGCGTTGCGTCGGACGAGCACGCCGACGACTCCGATCGTGAACATCATCCCGGCGAGGACGAGGTAGAGGCCGGGGTTGACGCCGTTCATGCGGGCGAGCTCTCGGTGGCGCCGGCCGAGGCCGCCGCTCGGGTCTCGGCCGTTCCGATGTCGCCGATCCGGCGCGTCAGCACCATGACACCGACGATCGCGACGACGAGGAGGATCGACGTGACCTCGAACGGGAGCAGGTAGCGCGAGAACAGCAGCTGCGCGAGGGCCTTCACGTTCCCGGGCTCGCGGTTGATCGCCTCGAGAGCCTCGGCCCCCCCGTCGCCGCCGTTCGCCACGAGGTCGATGCCGCGAAGCACGACGTAGAGGACCTGCGCGGCGAGCAACGCGCCGAGGCCGAGCGCGAGCGGCCGCTGGCCCGGCAGGGGCTCGAGCAGCGCTTCGCGCTGGTCCACCCCGAGCAGCATGATCACGAACAGGAACAGCACCATGATCGCCCCGGCATAGACGATGATCTGGACGATCGCGACGAAGAAAGCGCCCTGCAGCAGGAAGGCGACGGCGAGCGCGACCTGGCTCCCGACGAGGAAGAGCGCGACGTGCACCGCGTTCGGCGCGAACAGCATCGCGATCGAGCAGCCGAGCGCGACGACGAACATCACGCCGAAGACGGCTACCTCCAGGTTCACCGGCCCTCCCCCGCTCGCGGCGCCGCCGAGCGGGGTGCGGCGGGGCGCCCGGACGGGTTGAGGATCGTCGCCTTCTCGTCGGGGTGCGGCTCGCTCGGCACGCCACCCGATTCGCCGAGCGCGCTCCTGCTGGCGACCGGGTCGGTGTCGAGCAGCCTGTCCGGAGGCAGCTCCACCCGCGACTCCCAGTGGCGCACGATCGGCTCGTCGACGATCAGCTGCTCCTTCGTGTAGATCAGCGCCTCGCGCGAGTCGCCCGACAGCTCGTACTCGGTCGTAAACAGCAGCGCCTCGGTCGGGCACGCCTCGATGCAGAGGCCGCAGAAGATGCAGCGGAGATAGTTGATCTGGTAGATCTGCGCGTACCGCTCGCCCGGCGAGAAGCGCGCCTCGGGCGTGTTCTCGGCCCCCACGACCTGGATCGCGTCGGCGGGGCACGCTCCCGCGCAGAGCTCGCAGCCGATGCACTTCTCGAGCCCGTCCGGGTGGCGGTCGAGGATGTGCCGCCCGCGGTAGCGCGGGAACGGCTGGCGCCGGACCTCCGGATACGACACCGTGTCCTTGCGCTTGAAGACGTTGCGGATCACGACCTTCATGCCGTTGAAGATCTCAGGCAGCGCCACGCGTCACCGCCTTTCCTCCCCCCGGGGACTTCGCACGGGATGCCGCCAGGCTCCTCAGCCGGGGATCACCGCGCCCGACCCACACGAGCACGAGCAGCACGACGGCGGCGAAGACGCCCATGCGGACGCCGCGCGAGATCTCGGACGTGTTGAAGACCGCGGTGACCATGATCCACACGAGCGCCGCCGGGATCAGCCGCTTCCACCCGAGCCACATCAGCCGGTCGTAACGAAGGCGCGGCAGCGTCGCGCGCAGCCACACGAACAGGTACACGAACAGGATCGTCTTGACCGTGAACCACAGGAGCGGCCAGGCCCAGGGGAGGAACCCGAAGATCGGGCCGTCCCAGCCCCCGAAGAACACGGTGACGGCAAGCGCGGAGATCGCGACGACGTGGACGTACTCGCCGAGGAAGAACATCGCGAAGCGGATGCCGGAGTACTCGGTGTGGAACCCGGCGACGAGCTCCGTCTCCGCCTCCGGCAGGTCGAACGGGGCCCGGTTCGTCTCCGCGATGCCCGCGATCAGGAAGATCAGGAACGCCGGCCACTGCGACCAGATGTACCAGTTCGGCACGAACTCGAACGCGTTCGCGGCCTGCTCGAGCAGCGGGACGCCGTCGAAGAACGTCACGTCGCTGCGTGCCGCGGCCTGGATCCCGACGATGTCGACGGTGGAGAGCGAGCCCGCCGCCAGCGCCACCGGGACGAGCGAGAGCCCGAGCGCGATCTCGTACGAGATCATCTGCGCGCTCGACCGGATGCCGCCGAGCAGCGGGTACTTCGAGCCCGAGGCCCAGCCCGCGAGCACGATCCCGTACACACCGAGGGAACCCATCGCGAGGAAGTACAGGATCCCGATGTTGAGGTCGCTGACGATCAGCCCGACCTTGCGGTCCCCGATCGTCACGTCGTTGCCGAGCGGGATCACCGCGAACGCGAGGAACGACGGGACCATCGCGAAGAGCGGCGCCAGCGCGTAGGTCCACCGGTCGGCGTTCGCCGGGCGGAAGTCCTCCTTGAAGAACAGCTTGATGCCGTCGGCGAGCGTCTGGAGGAGGCCGAACGGGCCCCACCGGTTCGGGCCGACGCGCGACTGCATGTCAGCGAGGATCTTGCGCTCCGCCCAGATCACCAGCAGCGTCACGAGCAGCAGCACCAGGAACACGACGACGACCTTGACGGCCGCGGTCACGACCGCGAACGAGAAGACGTCGTCGAGGAAGCCGCTCATGCGGGCCTCACGGTCACCCGCGGGTCGCGGCCCCCGACCAGGACGTTGGCGCGCGCCCCCGGTTGGTCGAACGGCACGAACACGGCCCCCTCGGCTATGTCGGCGATCTTCAACGGCGCCCGGATCTCCGCGCCGTTCCCCGACACCACGACCTCGTCGCCGTCGGCGAGACCCATCTCCTTCACGTCGCGGTCGTTCATCTCGACGAACACGCGCCTGGCCAGCGAGCGCAGCGCGCGCGTGCGCGAGACCATCGCGCCGGAGTCGTAGATGAAGCGCCCGGTGTAGAGCCTGAAGTCGCCTCCGGGCTCCATCTCCCGCACGTGGCCGGGAGCGGTGACGTCCTTCAACCCGGGCTTCGCGGCGGCCTCCGGCACGTAGCCCGGCCGCTGCTTCGCCTCGAACGCCCGCAGCTCCCAGGACAGCGGCCAGTTCTGCCCGGTGTGGAACGGCGCCCCCGCGCGGTGGCCCTTCGGATAGCGCCCCCCCGGGCCCTGCACCATCACGGCCCCGCGGCTCGGGTCGTTGCTCCACGGCGACTCCGCCTGCGGCGCGGGAGCCTCGAGCGGCTTCGTGAGGTCGTCGAGGTCGAGGTCCTTGTGCGGCTTGCTCGCCTTCTTGATCTCCTTCCAGAGGTCGTCGAAGTCGCGGACCTTCCAATCGGAGCCGAGCGCGCCCGCGATCCGGGCGCAGATCCTCCACGGTTCGATCGCGCTCCCGCGCGCGGCGAGCAGCGGCTCGAGCTTCTGCACGCGGCGCTCGAGGTTCGTGAGCGTCCCCTCGCGCTCCGCGTACGCGGTGGCCGGCAGGACCACGTCGGCGAGGAGCGCCGTCTCGGTCGGGAACAGCTCCACGACCGCGGAGAAGGGCACCTTCTCGAGGGCGCGGCGCGCGAGCGCGCCGTCGGGGAAGTCGGAGATCAGGTCGGCCCCGAAGACCAGCAGCGCGTCGAGCTCGCCTCCCGCGGCGGCTTCGAGGATCGCGCGCGTGCCGCGGCCCGGCTCCTTCACGATCTTGTAGCCCGTGTCGAGGCCGGGGTGCACGCCCATGTCGATCATCCCCTGCGACCCGGCATGCGGCGGGCAGACGAGGAGCTGCGCGTCCTTGGCGAGCGCGAGGTCGATCGCCGCGTGGAAGACGCCGCTCTCGTCGCGGCCGGGCGAGAGAGGGCCCCAGCACACGACCATCGGGCCGCCGAGGTCGTGCGCGACGGCGGCGTCGTTCGCGATCATCCGGAGCGCGTCGGCCTCGTGTCCCGCGTCGGTCCTGACGGAGTGGGTGGCGAAGTCGTCCAGCGAGATGCGCCGGGGACCGACGACCGTGAGCTTCGTGTGCAGCTGCGTGACGGCCTTGCGCAGACGCAGGTAGAGGACGGGGAGCGTCTCCTTCGGGTCCGGCCCGATCCACACGATGCTCCGCGCCGCCTCGAGGTCCCGCAGCTCCGCCGAGGACCCCGCCGCGCCGTGCAGCCGCAGCGCGAGCTCGTAGGGAGCGCCGTCGTCCTGGATGCGGGAGTCGAGGTCCTTCGTCTTCAGGTCCTTGCGTGCGAGCCGGGCGATCGCGTAGGCGTCTTCGGTTGTGAGGTGTGCCCCCGCGATCACGCCGGCGCGCTTGTCCTTGACGCCCTGGACGATGCGCTCGATCGCGTCCGCCCAGCCGGTCGTCTCGAACTCGCCGGCCGCGTTGCGGACGAGCGGCGTCTCGAGGCGGTCGTCGCTGTTGACGTGGTGGTAGCCGTAGCGGCCCTTGTCGCAGATCCAGAAGTCGTTGACGTTCTCGTTCGGCATCGCCTGGCAGCGGACGATCTTGTCCGAGCGCTGCTCGTTGCTGATCGGGCAGCCGACCGCGCAGTAGCTGCACACGCTCGGCGCGGTGTCGAGGTCCCAGGGCCGCGACACGAAACGGTAGGGCCGCGAGAGGAGCGCGCCGACGGGGCAGATCTGCACCGTGTTCCCGGAGAAGTAGCTGTCGAAGGGCTCGTCGGAGAAGGTGAGGATCTGCGTCCCGGCCCCCCGGTCCACGAGCTGGATGAACTGGTCGCCGGCGATCTCGTCGGAGAAGCGGACGCACCTCCAGCACAGCACGCAGCGTTCGCGGTCGAGCACGACGAGCTCGGAGATCGCGAGCGCCTTCTCGTAGCTGCGCTTCGGCTCGACGTAGCGGCTGCTGCCCGGGCCGTGCGCGTACGTCTGGTCCTGGAGCGGGCACTCTCCGGCCCGGTCGCACGTCGGGCAGTCGAGCGGGTGGTTGATCAGCAGAAACTCCAGCATCCCCTCCTGCGCGTCCACCGCCTGCTCGTCGACCGTGTCCACCGTCATGCCGTCGGCAACCGGCGTGGCGCAGGCGGGCAGGAGCTTGTTCTGCCCTTCCACCTTCACGAGGCACATGCGGCACACCGCGACCGACGCCATGCCGGGGTGGTAGCAGAAGCGCGGGACGAAGACGCCGATCTCCTCGGCGACGTCGATCAGCAGACGGCCCTTCTCGCTCCGGACCGTCTGCCCGTTGATCGTGACGGACGCGAGGTCCGTCGCCTGCGGGGGGGTCACTTCTCCCACTGGTCGCTCCAGATGCCCTCGGCCGGTTGTGACGCCGTGCCGGCCTCACCGAGCCCGATCCCGGATTGGCGAGCGCCCACGAGCGTGCGGTGGTCCGCGCCGAACGGGCAGCGTCCCGCGGAGACGTGCTCCTCGAACTCGTCCCGGAAGAGCTTCACGTTGGAGCGCAGGGCCCACGACGCCGCGTCGCCGAGGGGGCAGAAGCTGCGCCCGTCGATCCCGTCGCAGATGTCGAGCAGGAGGTCCATGTCCTCGGGCCGCCCCTCGCCGTGCTCGATGCGCTCGAGCACCTTCACGGCCCACCACGTGCCCTCGCGGCACGGCGTGCACTTGCCGCACGACTCGTGCTCGAAGAACTCCGTCGTGACGAGCGCGTTGCGCACCATGCACGTCGTGTCGTCCATGAACACGACGGCGCCGGAGCCCAGCATCGTGCCGGCTTCCTTCAGCGCCTCGAAATCCATCGCGATGTCGGTGGTGGTGAGCAGCGGCGCGCTCGCGCCTCCGGGGATCACGGCCTTCAGCGTGCGGCCGGGGAACAGCCCGCCGGCGAGCTCGAGCACATCGGCGAGCGAGGTCCCGAGCGGGACCTCGTAGTTGCCGGGCTTCTGCACGTGTCCCGAGACCGACAGCATCTTCGTGCCCGGCGACTTCTCCGTCCCCCACTGCTTGAACCAGCCGGGGCCGGCCGCCACGATCGCAGGGAGCGTCGACAGCGTCTCGGTGTTGTTGATCACCGTGGGCTGCCCGTAGAGGCCCTTCACCGCCGGGAACGGCGGGCGCAGCCTGGGCTGGCCGCGGAAACCCTCGAGCGAGTCCAGCAGGGCCGACTCCTCGCCGCAGATGTACGCGCCGGCGCCGCGGTGGAGCACGATGTCGAGGTCGAAGTCGGAGCCGAAGATGCCCTTGCCGAGGAAGCCGCGGTCGCATGCCTCGTTCAGCGCGGCGTCCATCCTGCGGGCGCCGAGCGCGAACTCACCACGGCAGTAGATGAACGCCTTCTCGGCCTGGTTCGCCCACGCCGCGATGATGACGCCCTCGATCAGCTGGTGGGGGTCCAGCTCGGCGAGCTCGCGGTCCTTGAACGTCCCCGGCTCGCCCTCGTCGTGGTTCACCACCACGTACTTCGGGAAGACGTCCGGCGGGACGAACGACCACTTGACCCCGGTCGGGAACCCGGCGCCGCCGCGGCCGCGCAGGCCCGACGCCTTCACGAGGTCGATCAGCTCGTGCGGCGTCATCGTCGTCACGGCCCGCCGCGCCGCCTCGTAACCGCCGTCCTGCAGGACGCGGTCGATCGTCCACGAGTCGGCCGGGAACTCCCGCATCCGGCGCGTGACGACGCGCGTCTCGCCGCCGGCTTCCACGACGTGGGAATCAGGCACCTGTACCGCCCCTGCCGTCCGAATGGCCGCCGAGCTCCGGGGGCCGCGTGCCGGGAGAGGTGTCCGGCCGCACCGACTCGCCGCCTATCGTCCGGGCGGTGTGGTCGCCGGCGGTCCCGGGGGAACGAAGGCCGGCGGTCGCGGTCTCGAGCGAGATCTCCTTCGCCGTCTTCACGCGCTCGCCGCGCGTCGACGTCAGCGGGCCGCCGCTCGCGAGGCGGTCGACGATCTCCGACGCGTCCGCGGGCTCGACGTCGTAGAAGTCCTCGTAGTTGACCTGCAGCGCCGGCGCGCCGTCGCACGTCGCGAGGCACTCGGCGGTCTCGAGCGTGAAGCGGCCGTCGGCCGTCGTCTCTCCGACGCCGACGCCGAGCCGCTCCTCGAAGGCCTTGACGACGTCACGGGAGCCGCGGTGCGTGCACGAGATGTTCCGGCACACCGAGATCAGGTAGTCGCCCTGCGGGCGCTTCTTCAGCATCGTGTAGAAGCTCGCCGACGACAGCACCTGCGCCGAGGTGAGGCCGAGCAGGTCCGCGACCTCGCGCATCCCCTGCTCGGTGACGTAGCCCTCGACCGACTGCACGAGGAACAGCAGCGGCAGCGTCGCGGAGTGAGAGTTCGGGTACTTCGCGATGATCCTCTCCGCCGTCTCCCGCAGCTCGCCCACGAGCAACTGCGGTTGAGCGGTCTCGCGCCTCACCGGTCCACGCCGCCCATCACGGGGTCGACCGACGCGATCGTCGCGATGAGATCGGCGACGAGCCCCTTCTCCGCCATCACCGGGATCGCCTGGATGTTCACGAACGACGGGTCGCGCACGTGCACGCGGTACGGCGCGGTGCCGCCGTCGGAGACGACGTAGGCACCGAGCTCGCCGCGCGGCGACTCGACCGCGACGTACGCCTCACCCGCCGGCACCGTGAACCCCTGCGTCACGAGCTTGAAGTGGTGGATCACCGCCTCCATCGAGCGCGTGAGGTCCGCGCGCGGCGGGGGCGTGAGCTTCGGGTCCATGTTCTTGTGGTCGCCGGCCGGCATCCCGTCGGCGAGCTGCTCGACGAGCCTCACCGCCTGGCGCATCTCGGCCATCCGCACCTCGTAGCGCGCGTAGACGTCGCCGTCGGTACGGATCGGTACCTCGAAGTCGAGCCCCCCGTACGCCTCGTAGGGCATGTCACGCCGCAGGTCCCAGTCGACTCCCGCGGCGCGTGCGATCGGCCCCGTCGCGCCCACCTTCAGCGCGTCCTCCTTCGAGATCGCGCCGATCCCGCGCGTCCGCTCGAGGAAGATCGGGTTCAGCGAGAGCAGCTCCTCGTATTCGTCGATGCGAGACGGCATCATCCGCACGATGCTGCGCACCGCCCGCTCCCACCCGTCCGGCAGGTCGTCCCACGTGCCCCCGGGGACGAACCAGCCGTTGTTCATCCGGTAGCCGGTCGCCATCTCGAAGAAGTCGGTGATGACCTCCCGCTCGCGGAAGCCGTAGAACATCGCCGACATCGCACCCATGTCGAGGCCCTGCGTCCCGAACCACACGAGGTGGGACATGATCCGGTTGAGCTCGACCATCATCGTGCGGATCCACTTGCCGCGCGGGGGGACCTCGATCCCCAGCAGCTCCTCGACCGCCATGCAGTACGCCTGCTCGTTGAAGAGCTGGGCGAGGTAGTCCATGCGCGTCACGCACGTCACGGCGCCGCGCCAGTTGTTGTCCTCGCACTCCTTCTCGATCCCGGTGTGGAGGTAGCCGATGACCGGTTCGCAGCGCACGACGCGCTCGGCGTCGAGCTCGAGCAACAGCCGCAAGACGCCGTGCGTCGCCGGGTGGACGGGCCCCATGTTGAGGACCATGTGGTCGTCCTGGGCGGACTCCACGTACGCGCCGTGGCCGCGCTCGTCGAGCTGGTGGAGGACGGACTCGCCAACGCTCATTGCGTCTCCACCGTCGCGCGCGGCGACTGCCCCAGGTGGTCGACCTCCCGACCTGCCGAGGAAGAGTCCGGCGCCTGGCCCGGCGCGTCGACCTGCAGGACCGGTTGGGGGATCCACTGGATCGGGATCTTCCCGACCCCGTAGTCCTTGCGCAGCGGGTGGCCTTCCCAGCTGTCGGGCATCAGGAGCCGGGCGAGCCCGTCATGCCCGTCGAAGACGATCCCCATGAGGTCGAACGCCTCACGCTCCATGAACACCGCTTCAGGCCACGTTTCGACGATCGACGGGACCGCCGGCGGGTCGCCCTCCGCCGGGACGTGGATCGCCATGCGCTCCCTGCGTTCGCGATGGAGCCACTGCGTGACGATCTCGAATCGGGATCCCTCGTGGCTCTCCTTAGCCTCGGAGAGGCCGACGGTATCGAGAGCAGACAGGTCGGCGAGCCACCATCCTTCGGCGGTCAACGACGCGACCTTCTCCGGCCAGTCGGCCGCCGCGACCCATGTGCTTTCCATCAGCCGGCTTGTCTCCCGGCGGTGTACTCACCGCGCTGGATCTTCTCGTGCAGGAGCATGATCCCGTCCATCAGCATCTCGGGCCGCGGCGGGCACCCGGGGACGTAGATGTCGACCGGCACGATCTGGTCCACGCCCTGCACGAGCGCGTAGTTGTTGAACACGCCGCCGCTGGAAGCGCAGACGCCCATCGAGATGACCCACTTCGGCTCGGTCATCTGGTCGTAGATGTGCCTCAGCACCGGCGCCATCTTCTGCGAGACGCGCCCGGCGACGATCATGAGGTCGGACTGCCGGGGGGAGCCGCGGAACGCCTCCATCCCGAAGCGCGCGAGGTCGTGGCGCGGCATCGTCGTCCCCATCATCTCGATCGCGCAGCAGGCGAGGCCGAAGGTGGCCGGCCACAGGGACGACTTGCGCGCCCAGTTCACGAGCTTGTCGAGCTGCGTCGTGACGAAGTTCGTGCCGAGCGTGTCGCTCACTCCGCCCACTCGAGGCCGCCCTTCTTCCACACGTACGCGTACGCGGCGAACAGGATCACCATGAACGCGAGCATCTCGATGAGCCCGAAGAGCTGGAGCTGATCGTACGCGACCGCCCACGGGTACAGGAACACGGTCTCGATGTCGAAGATGATGAACAGCATCGCGACGAGATAGAACTTGACCGGGAACCGCTCCTTCTCGTCGCGTTCTTCCGGGATGATCCCGCTCTCGTACGGCAGCAGCTTCGCGTGCGTCCACTTCCGCGGCGACAGCCTCGACGCAGCGAGAACCGAGCCGATGGCGAACAGCATCGACAGGATCACGAGGAACAGGATCGGGAGGTAGGCAGGAAGGGTCACGGCTACGGCTTCCACTCCGCGAGCTTGAGCATCATCTTGAGCCCTCTCTGCTCCGCATTATGCGCGCGCGAGTCCTCGAGGTTCGCCAGCAACGTGAGCGCGAAGCTCATCACGGTCTTCGAGTGCATCCCGAGCGACACGAGCTTCTCCATGAGCACGGGATGGCCGATGAGCTTCACGAACCGGCGCCCGAGCCGGAAGTAGGGCCCGTACGTCTCCTTCAGGTCCTCGGTGTAGCCCGGGAGCGACGGCGACGTACCGGTGCGAAGCGCCTCGTCGATGTGCCGCCCCGCGATGCGCCCGGTCTCGTACGCGTACGCGATGCCCTCGCCGTTGCAGGGGTTGATCATTCCCGCGGCGTCACCAGTAAGGACGAAGCCGGGGCCGTGCGGCGGCCACACGCTCTGGCCCATGAAGAGGCGCCCGGCGCGCGGCCGGCTGCACACCGTCTCGTAGTTGACCTCCCATTCCTCGGGGAGGTTCGTGACGAAGTTGCGCTGGAGGTCGTGCAGGTTGATCTCCCGCCACCCGCCGAACGTCGACAGCACGCCGACGCCTGCGTTGACGGTGCCGTCGCCGACCGGGAAGACCCAGCCGTAGCCGGGGAGGTTGTCCTCCCCCGAGCGCACGTCGAGATACGCCTCGAACCACCCGGAGTGCTGCATCGGCGACTTGAAGTACTGGCGGATCGCGAGGCCCATCGGGTAGTCGAGATTGCGCTCGCGGCCGAGGGACCGCGCGAACTTCGTCGCCGCGCCCTCCGCGCAGACGACCCACTTCGCGGTGATGCGTTCCTCTTGGCCGTCACGCTTCGCAACGAAGCCGGTCAGCACTCCTCTGTCGAAGACCGGTTCGTGGACCTGTGTCTTGTAGAGAACCTTGGCCCCCGCCGCCTCCGCGTTGTCGAGGACGATCTGGTCGAGCTCCCTGCGGGGCTTGACGAGCCCGAAGCTCTTGAAGTCCTCGAGGTCGGGGAACGGGAGCTCCAGCGTCCGGCCCGCGGCGTGGACTCGGAGGCCGTCCACGCGCTCCCACGACGTCAGCTCGTCGCCGAGGCCCATCTCCTCGAGCACCTTCACCGCGCGGGGCGTGAGACCGTCTCCGCACGTCTTCTCGCGGGGGAAGCTCTTCTTCTCGCAGACGAGGACCGAGTGGCCGCGGGAGGCGAGGTAGTGGGCGGTCGCGGCCCCCGAGGGACCTCCTCCCACGATTGCGACGTCGACCTCGGCCGACACGGCTCCTCCTCCCTGTTTGCCGTCCCGACTCTGCTTCGTGGCCGCTCGCCGAGGCGACCGGTCACTCTGCCGTCGGGGGCAGCCCGGGCGCTTGTGAAAATTTTCACGAGCGTCCCCGCGAGTCTATCCCCGTGGCCGATTGCGTATAAACGGGAGGGGCCGCTCCGGCTACTCGGAGACGACGGTCCCGTTCATGTCGGGGTGGACGTCGCAGCGGAAGTAGTACTCGCCGGGCTGGGGCGCTTCGAACTCGTACGTGGTCGAGTCCCCGCCCTCGATGATCTCGCCCTTGAAGATCTCGGCCGAGGCGCTCTCGTCCTCGTAGATCGCGATGTTGTGCTGGAGGGCGTCCTTGTTCTCGAAGTCGATCGAAGCGGGCTCGCCTGCCGCGAGCGTGATCGTCTCGACGTCGAACTTCGTGCCCTCGGCGACGACGGCGGTCGTGGGGCCGCCGTCGGGAGCAGCGGTCGCGCCCGGCGACCCTCCGCCTCCGGCGTCTGCCTCGCCGTCGGACGACTGCTGCAGCAGGAAGATCGCGAGCAACGGGATCAGGATGTACGCGAGCAGGAGCAGCGGCGCCTTCGGCTGACCCGTCTGCTCCGCGGTCGCCGCGGGGACGCCCGTCGCGACGAGCTCGTCGATCAGCCTGCGGCGTTCGGCCAGCGCCTTCTGCGCGTCGAACTGCGCGTCGGTGCCGACCGCGTCCTCCGGGCGCAGCCTGTTGCCGGTGTCGGTGCCGTGTGTGACGCCGGTGGGACGCTGCGGGGCCGCCACTGCGGCCGCGGCCGGGGCGGCTACGGGCTCGGGAGCGGCCTGCTGTGCCGCCTCCGTACCGGCCGCGGGAGCGGGAGCGGGCGCCTCGGGACGCTCGGCCTGTGCCTCGTCACCGATGTCGGGCGGAGTCGCGGCGGGAGCCTCTGCGGCGGGTGCCTCTGCGGCGGGTGCCTCTGCGGCGGGTGCCTCTGCGGCGGGTGCTTCCGGCTCGGGAGCGGCTTCCTCGGCCGCCTCGGGCTCAGCCGCCGCGGCGGGCGCGGCACCATTGCCGCCCCCCTCGAACTGCGGTTGGGCCCCCGGCCACCAGCGCGGCTCCTTCGGGTGCGGCGAACCGTGGATCGCCCGCTGGCGGGCCGCCTTCGCACGGCCCTCGGAGATCGCGGACGAGCTGCCCTTCGCCTGCTCCTCCGACAGCACTTCCTGGTAGATCTGTTCCGGGTCCACGTCTCTCCCGTCGGTTCGTCCGTCTCAGGTTCGTCCGTCACCGGGCCGAAGCGACCGTAAATCTACCCGCTCCCGCTACGGCCGAGTCGTCACGCCCGGCGCGCCGTGGCGAGGAAGACCAGCTCTTCGAGGGCCGCACGCGCCTCCGCACCGAGAGCGAGGTCGGCGAGGCGCGCGCGGGCCTCGCCCACCTGCTCGTCCAGCAGCCGTTCGGTCGCGGCGCGCGCTCCCGAAGACTCCACGAGATCCCTGAGGCGCGCGACTTCGTCTTCGGTCAGCGCCTCTCCGCCCCACCGGGACCTCACGAAGTCGCCGTCGGGCCCGTCGAGCGACGCGGCGGCGAACGCGTACAAGACGTTGCGCTTGCCCTCGAGGATGTCGGAGTCGACGGGCTTCCCGACGCTCGACCGGTCGCCGAACGTGCCGAGCAGGTCGTCGCGGAGTTGGAACGCTTCACCCAGGGGACCGCCGAACGCGGCGAGCCGCGCGAGGAACCCGTCGCCCGCTCCCGCGAGCGCGGCGCCGATCGCCAGGGGCTCCTCGATCGAGTATCGCCCCGACTTCAGCACCGCGACGCGCCGGGCCTCCGGCACCGAGATGTCCGCACGGGCCGCGTACGCGAGGTCGAGGTACTGCCCCGCGATCACCTCCTGCCTCATCCGCGAGTAGGCCTCGAACGCGCGGGCCGTCGTCGCCGGCGCGAATCCCGCGCCCATGAACGCGTCGTCGGCGAGGACGAGCGCCAGGTCGCCGACGAGGATGCCGACGCCGACGCCGTGCCGCGCGTGGACGGCCTCCTCGCCGCGGCGTTCGTCGGCCGCGTCCATGATGTCGTCGTGCACGATCGCGAACGTGTGCAGCAGCTCGAGGCTCGCCGCCGCGCGGACGATCTCGGGACCGTGCGACCCGCTGGCGGCGCGGAACCCCCAGTAGCAGAACGCCGGCCGCAGGCGCTTTCCGCCGGCCGCGGTCAACCGCCACATCTCGTCGATCAACAGCCGCGCCTCCGGCAGGGCCTCCGCTCTCCGCTCGAGGTCCGCGGCGACCGTCCGGTCGACCTCGCGCCGGAGCTCGTCGATCGTGGGGCTCAGCGGGGGCATGCCGATACCCTAGGGCGATGAAGGTCCTGATCGCACTGCTGTCCTGCATGTCGTTCCTGGGGGCCGCGTGCGACGGTGGCGACGACGAGCCGGCGGCGCAGGAGCAAGAGGTGCCGTCGGAGGTGACGGGCGTCCTGCTCGACGTCGACTCCGAGGGCGTCGCCGACGTGACCTCGTTCACGTTGAAGGACGGCGACGAGACCTACGAGATCTTCATCGCGGACGACGTCGACTACGGGTTCCCGCTCGGGCACCTCAGCGAGCACCTCTCGACCGGCGATCCTGTGAGGGTGCCGCTCGAGGAGCGCGACGGGAAGCTGTACGCGCTGTCGATAGACGACGCTTAGGCCGCGTCAGAGGTCGCGGAGCGCCTCGTCGAGCTCCTCGGGCGACAGCGTCCCCTCGAACTTCGCCGCCACCTCGCCCCGCTCGTCGACGACGAACACCCACGGCTCGCTCGGCAGCTTCCACTCGGTCACGGCGTCGACCGGCTTCAGGTTCCCCGGATCGTCGAGGTTCTCGTAGACCTCGACGTGGATGAACTCCACCTTCGGCCAGTCCTTCGACGCCTTCTTGACGATGTCGAGAGTCGGTGCGCACACGGCGGAGGAACAGAATTTCGGGGTCGCGAACGTGACGACGAACGGGTCGCCGTCCGCGACGGCCTCGTGGATCGACGTCTCGTAGAAGCGCGGCTCCGGGTTGTCGTCGGTCGAGATCTCCGAGAGCTTCGCGTCGTCCGCGGTAGGCGTCTTCGTCGGCGGCACCGGCTCGCCGACCGCAGGCGTCGCGGCTTTCGCCGTGACGTCGAAGCTCGCGCGAACGGTCTCTTCGAGGTCCGGCCCCGACACCGTCACCTCGGCGCCCCACGTGCCCGTCGAGTCGAACTCGGGATACGTGACGTAGAGGCCGCGGGGGCCCGCGTCGACGAACGTCGCGTCGGTCTCGAACGCCGGGCGCTCGTCGGACTCGGCGAGATCGTAGAACGCGACGTGCATGTCGACGTCCGGCGCCGCGATCGGTGCGTCGTCGTCGTTCAGGAGCCCGATCAGGAAGCGGTTCTCGCCGCGGACGATCTCGGAGCTGACGAACACCGGGTACGCCTCGGCATCGGTGAAAGGCTCGTCGAACGACTGCGCGCTCCCGTCCGCGGTGTCCGGCCCGGCCCCGTCGCCTCCACCGCCGGAGCAGGCCGCGCCGAAGACCGCTACGGCGACGGCTATGGCTCCCACACACAATCGACGGGTCATCGATTGCGTAGCGTAGCGGGAGCCGCGCTATAGGGCCGCAGCTAGAATGGCCTCTCCCATGGCCCTCTTCCGGAAGCTGACGTTCGTCTCCCTCGGCGCGACCATCGTCCTCGTCGCCATAGGAGGATTGGTCCGGGCCACGAAGTCGGGTCTCGGATGCGGCACCGATTGGCCGGACTGCGGCGGAAAGCTCGTGCCCTCGCTCGCGACGCGGGCGGAGGTCGTCGAGTTCTCACACCGGCTCACTGCGATGGTGGTCGGGCTGCTGATCGCGTGGCTCGCGGTCGTCGCGCCGCGCCGTGTGGCCGACAGGCGGATCAAGAGGACCTCGCTCGCCGCCCTCGGGCTCGTGATCTTCCAGGCGCTGCTGGGCGCGGCCGTCGTCAAGGCCGAGCTCGAGCGGCTCGTCGTCGTCGCCCACCTCGTCGCGGCGATGAGCCTCCTGGCACTGCTCGTGTACCTCGCCGGCATGGTCACCGCGCGCGCGACCGGACTGGACGGCGCCACCGATGCATCGCTCAGCCGCCGCGTGATGTGGGGCGCCGCCGGCATCCTCGCTCTGTTGGTCGTCGGGTCGCTCGCGTCGACGCGCGACATCGGCGGCTCGTGGCCGCTCGTCGACGGGAAGCTGGTCCCGGACCTGGGGGTCGAGACCTACGCGCTCCACTGGCTCCACCGGGTGCTGGCCGGAGTCGTGGGGATCATAGTGTTCACAGTCGCCGCGCGCGTGATCAGGCGGAAGCGCGAGATGCCGGTCGCGGCACGCTTCGCGCACGCGGCGGCCGGATTGTTCGGCGTCGAGATCCTCGTCGGCGCCGCGAACCTCTGGACGGACCAGAACTCGGTCGTCGTCGCGCTGCACCTGACGGTCGCCGCGCTGATCTGGGCTAGCTTTGCGGCGATGGCCACGCTCACCCACCCCTCCGTGAGGACTGCGCCCGCGCCCGCGGTGGGTCGCGTTCCCGCGGTCGCACCGGCGGCGGGCTCGGCCGGCGCGCTGGCAGAGAAGAGCGGCAGCTGACGTGAAGCGACTGGTCGTCGGCGAGTCCACGGGTTCGCTGAGCGTGGAGGAGGTCGTCAACGCGGCCGTAGCGGACCTCGAGGTCGACCGGCCCGCGTCGCTCCGGCAGCGTGCCGCTGCGTACTTCGCCCTCACGAAGCCCCGTATCATCGAGCTGCTGCTCGTCACGACCGTCCCGTCGATGGTCGTCGCGGCCCGCGGGTGGCCGTCGTGGCTGCTCGTCCTGAACACGCTGATCGGCGGGGCGCTCTCCGCCGGCGGCGCGAACGCGATCAACTGCTACCTCGACAGGGACATCGACCAGGTCATGCCGCGCACGAAGCGGCGCCCGCTGCCGATGCACCAGGTCGAGCCGGCGAGGGCGCTGGCGTTCGGCATCGCGCTCGGCGTCGTCGCGTTCGCGTACCTGTGGACGACCGTCAACCTGCTCTCGGCGGCGCTCGCCACCACGGCGCTCCTCTTCTACGTCTTCGTCTACACGATCGGGATGAAGCGCTCGACACCGCAGAACATCGTGATCGGGGGCGCGGCCGGCGCATTCCCTGCCCTGGTCGGGTGGAGCGCAGTCACCGGGTCGGTCGAGCTGCCGGCGCTCGCGCTGTTCGGGATCATCTTCTACTGGACGCCGCCGCACTTCTGGGCGCTGGCGATGCGCTACGAGAAGGAGTACGCGGCGGCCGGCGTCCCGATGATGCCGGTGGTCTACGGCCGCGAGGAGACCGCGAAGCACGTCCTGCTGTACTCGATCCTGCTGCTGGCGATGTCGCTGGTGTTCTTCTCGGTCGCGCAGATGGGGGCGATCTACCTGGCCGCGGCCCTGATCCTGAACGGCATCTTCATCTACGGCGCGATCCGTCTGTGCCGGAACACGGTCCCGACCGTCGCGTGGTGGCTGTTCCGGTTCTCGATCTACTACCTGGCGCTCCTGTTCGGAGCGATGGCGGTAGACCGCCTGCTCCTGGGCTGAGCGCCGGCAACCAATACGAGGGGTTAACCTCCGCTCGGCGGGTAACAAATTGCGGTACGTCCCTTGCCGTCCCGCCTGGAGGTATCGATGTCCCGCCGGCTTGTCGTGCTCGTATTGCTCGCCGCCCTGCTCGCCACCGCGCTGCCCGCGGCCGTCCGGGCCCAGGACGGCCCTCCCGCCGTACCCGACACGCTCGAGGCCTACTCGATCGTCCCGCCGGGTCAGGAGGGAAACGTAACCCCCGAGGAGGTGGCCGCCGGTGACTACGGGGCCCACTTCGACGACCAGCGCGAGCTCTACGCATCGCTGATCGACGACGACGACGTCACCGACGACGAGATCGCGAGCTACTTCCACTCGATGCAGTTCGGCCCGATAGAGATCGAGCGGGAGTACCAGCCGATCGAGGGCGTCACCGTCTACCGCGACGAGTACGGGATCCCGCACATCTACGCCGACTCCTTCGCAACCGCCAGCCACGCGCTCGGCTACACGACGGCGGAGGACCGGCTGTGGGAGATGGACGTCTTCCGTCACGCGGCGGTGGGTGAGCTGTCGACGCTCATCGGCCCCGACTACCTCGCCATGGATGTCGTCGCGCGCCGCGAGGGCTACACCGAGGAAGAGGTCCAGAAGATGTTCGACGGCCTCGACGACAAGTTCGGCGCCGCCGGGAAGGCGGTGCAGGAGGGGCTGCAGGCATACGCCGACGGCGTCAACCAGTACATCGCGGAGCTCCGGATGGATCCGACGAGATGTCCGGCCGAGTACCAG
Organism: Actinomycetota bacterium; assembly: GCA_030861725.1. Taxonomy (GTDB): domain Bacteria; phylum Actinomycetota; class CADDZG01; order CADDZG01; family WHSQ01; genus JALZEG01. The sequence continues at coordinate 25,065 of JALZFC010000022.1, forward strand.
GCGCTCGGCAACCCGTGCCCGGAGCCCGAGCCGGCGGACTGGACGCCGCTCGACACGCTCTACGTCGCGATCCTCCAGCTGCGCGTGTTCGGCGAGACCGCGGGAGCCGAGCTCGACAACGCGGGGCTCTACGCGCACCTCGTGAAGAAGCTCGGCGGGAAGCTGGGGCCGAAAGTCTACGAAGACCTCGTGGCGCGCAACGACCCCGCATCGGCCACGTCGATAGCGCGGGCCGACGGGGTCTTCCCCTCGCAGGAGCTCGGCCGCACGAGCCGCAAGTCGTTCGCGATCCCCGACGGCGCGGAGCAACTGGCCCGAGACACGTCCCGGGAGCAGAAGCGGTACCGCGCCTTCCTCGAGAAGCTCGGGTTCCGCGCCCCCGCGTCGAACGCGCTGCTCGTCTCGGCGAGGGAGTCCGCGAGCGGCAACCCGATGGAGATCGGCGCGCCGCAGGTGGGATACGCCGTCCCGTCGTTCTTCTGGGACGTCGACGTGCACGTGACGGGTAAGGAGGAGGCGCACTTCCGCGGCCCGGCGGTGCCGGGGGCGTCGGCGCTGGTGCCGCTCGGCCGGGGGCCCGACTACGCGTGGACGCTCACGACCGGGTACTCCGACGCCGTGGACACGAAGGTGGAGCTCCTGTGCGAGCCCGAGGGCGGCGAGGCGACCGAGGACTCGAACGGCTACATGTTCAAGGGCAAGTGCAGGGAGATGGAGTCGCGCACCGAGACGTTCATCGTCAAGCCCTCGGCGGGCTCGCCCGGGCCTCCGGCCGTGGAGGAGCGCACGTTCTACCGGACGGTCCACGGGCCCGTCTTCGCGCGCGGTCAGGTCGACAAGAAGCCCGTCGCGTTCGTCAAGCAGCGCTTCTTCTGGAAGCGTGAGGTCGACTCGATCCCACAGTTCTACAAGTGGAACACGCAGGTCGACTCGATCGGCGACTTCGCGGCGGCCGCGGCGAAGTTCACGATGTCGTTCAACACCTTCTACGCCGACCACAAGGACATCGGCTACTTCCACGTCGGCTACTACCCCGTGCGGCCGCGCGGGTACCACCCGAGCCTGCCGACGTGGGGCACCGGGAAGTGGGAGTGGAAGGGCAGGCTCCCCTACGCGCGCCACCCGAAGGTGATCAACCCGAGAGCCGCCTGGGTGGCCAACTGGAACAACAAGCCGGCGAAGGGCTGGGACAGCTACGACGGGATCAAGTGGGGGTCGATCCACCGCGTCGAGCTGTTGCAGAGCGCGATGCGCCGCTACCTCGACGGGCCGCGTAAGGCGAAGCTGTCGGACCTCGTCGACGTCATCCGGCAGGCCGCCACGCGTGACGCCCGTGCGGTCTACCTCGGGCCGAAGATGGTCCGCTGGGGGGCGGCGTCGGACGCGCCGGAAGCGGCGGCGGCGCTGGACGCCGTGAGGGCCTGGGTGAAGGCGGGAGCGCATCGGCTGAACCGCGACTGGAAGGAGGGTGACGACCAGGAGGACAACGGCGTCGCGGCCGCGGTGTTCGACGCCTGGTACACCGACCTTGTGCACGGCGTCTTCGACGACGAGCTCGGAGCCGACGCGTACGACCTCGTCGGCACCCCGGTCACGGACCGGGACATGTGGCACGACTTCTCGTCGTACCTGGACAACCTCTTCTCGAAGAGAGGGCGCCGGATGTACGCCCGCAACTACTGCGACGACATGGGGACGCCGGCGAAGGAGACGTGCAAGGACCAGGTCGCGCAGTCGTTGACGGACGCGCTTGCGGCGCTCAAGGAGGAGCAGGGCGAAGACCCGGCGGCGTGGACTACCGACGCGTGGATGATCGAGTTCGGGAGCCTGGGCCTCGGCTCGGCCGACCCGATCCCCTGGCAGAACCGTGGGACGCACAACCACGTGGTCGAGGTCCTGAGGAAGGCTCCCTAACTTCGGTACGAACCGGGATCGTTCGGACGCCGCCCCCCTAAGGGCGGCGTCTTTTTTTCGCGTCTTGTTACAACCCCCTTGTGGGCGGGTGACAACCCGCGGCACAATCCGCCCCGTCCGACGAGAGGGAGGATCAGGTGGAGAAGATCCGCGAGCTGTTCATCGAGGAGCTGGCAGAGGTAACGGGCGGCGCCAAGGGCGGGGTGCCCGGGCCGCCCACCGCGACGACCCTCGCTTGCTGCGAGGAAGGCCCGTTCGGCTGCTGCGGCGACGAGGTCGCGTAGGAACCCTCGGCCAAACCGGCCCCCCAGTTGCACGAGAGAGGCGCTGCCCCCACGGGCGGCGCCTCTTTTTGTTACCCGAAACTTGAGCGTTGCAAGGGAGCAAGGCACAATACGGCGAATTCGTCGCAATACCGGCAAACGCGAAAGGACACCGGACATGCGAGAGCTGTTCATCGAGGAGCTGGCGGCCGTCACGGGCGGCGCGCAGGGCGGGCCGATCGGACCGTCCACCGAGGCATGCTGCGAAGAGGGGCCGTTCGACGGCTGCTGCTGGTACGGCGAGCTGATCGAGAAGCTCAAGCCCTGACGAGGAGCCCGCAGGCGGACGAGACCGAGAACGACGAATAGGACGAAGCATCGGCTGGGCGATGCTCCAAGAATCGGACGAAGCATCGGCTGGGCGATGCTCCAAGAATCGGACGAAGCATCGGCTGGGCGATGCTCCAAGAATAGAGGAGGGGATATGCGAGAGCTTTTCGTGGAGGAGCTGGCGGCGGTAACCGGCGGCGCCGATTGCCCGCCGTGTTGGGAGACCACCATGGCCTGCTGTGAGGAGGGGCCGTTCGACGGCTGCTGCTGGTACGGCGAGGCCATCAAGGACACGATCAACGAGCTCCTCCGCCCGTAGTCACGGGCGCAGGCGGACCGATCGGAAAGGAGGCGAGATGAGAGAGCTTTTCGTGGAGGAGCTGGCGGCGGTAACGGGCGGCGCCCCCGGCCCCTGTCCCGACTGTCACACGACGATGGCGTGCTGTGAGGAGGGACCGTTCGACGGTTGCTGCAGCTGGTGGGTGATCACCGACGCAGTCGTGATCGATCCCTGATTCTCAGACGACCGCTCCGGCGCCGCCTCCGGGCGGCGTCGTCGCGTACAGGACGAGCAGGAGGACGCAGATGAGAGAGCTATTCGTTGAGGAGCTGGCGCAGATCACCGGCGGCGGCGGGCCGTGCCCCGACTGCTGGGTGACCACGGACGCGTGTTGCGAGGAGGGTCCGCTGGATCTCTGCTGCGTCGTCCAGGAGGTCCGCTCCCTTCTGGAGACGTAGCCGTGCCGGGTTGAGACCTGGCAGCAGGCACGGCACAATGCGGGCGATTCGGACGAAAGGAGGGCAAGTGAGCGCGAAGATCCAGGAGCTTTTCGTCGAGGACCTCGTGACGGTCCAGGGCGGGACGTCTGCGGGCGGCCCCACCACGCAGGCGTGTTGCGAGGAGGGCCCCTTCGGGTGTTGCGGGTGGCTCGAGCCGATCGAGGACCTGATCGGCCCCTGACGACCGGGAGTCACGAAGCCGGCGCCGCTCCTACGGGGGTGGTGCCTCTTCGCGTCCGGCCCCCAGCCGCCGGTCGGCACGAGCCTCCTCCCGCGCCTCCGCTCGCAGCCATCCCGCCGCCGCGACGCCCACCCACGCCAGCAGCAGGACGTCGCCGGCGATCCACATGACGATCCCGGCCAGCTGCTGGTCGTCCGGCGGCGCCGGCCCCCACGGCCGCGCGAGCGTGGCGTAGTGCGGGTAGAGCGGCTCGCCCGCGGAGTAGATCGCGAGCCCGAGGAACGACTGGACCGGCAGAGCCGCGAGCAGATAGACGACCCGGAGCGGGCGGCTCAGCCGGCGGACCGGGTCGAGCCCCGCGACGGGCGTCCAGAAGAGCAGCGCCGCGGCGAGGTAGAGGGCGTGCTCGAGGAGGTGGAGCGCCGGGACCTCCAGAGCGCGGTCGTACAGCGGCGAGTAGTGGCTCAGCCACATGAACCCGCCGAAGACGGTCCACCCGAGGAGGGGGTGGGCGGTGACGCGGGCGACCGGTGAGTGGACGAGCCGCACGAGCCGCGGCCGAACCCCCGGACCCGCCGCCCGCAGCGCGAGCGTGGCCGGCGCGGAGAACGCGAGCAGCGGCGCCGCGACGAGGACGATCGACAGGTGCTGGACCATGTGGACCCAGAACAGCGAGTCCTCGTAGACGGCAGGAGGCCCGCCCAGAGCGACGACGAGGACGCCGAGCCCGGTGCCCGCACACCAGGAACGGCGCCGCGGCCAGCCGGGAACCGCGCGCGCACCGCGCCCGTAGAGCCAGGCCGCGCCGGCGACCGCGAGCCACAGCGCGGGCTCGAACGCCCACGCCGTCAACACGTCGGCGGGACCCGGAGCGGGAGGGACGTCCCCGTGCGCCAGCACGCCGGGCGTCATGCCGGGGCGCCGGGCGATTCGGCAGTGGCTCTACTCGACCGTGAACTCCGCCGACATCCCGCGGGCGACGTGCGGGGGGCCCTCGGCCTTCTCGGCCGCCTTCTCGCTCGTCGTGCCGACCGGGACGAAGCAGAGGAGCGCGTACTTGCCCGGCGCGAAGTCCCTCGTCCCCGCGTCCACCGTACCGGGAGGGCCGAACGCGGCGCCGAGGAACTCGATCTTCTTCCGCGCCTGCTTGTCCGAGAGCTCGATCAGGTCGTCGACCGTCAGGCTCTCGTCCTTGTAGCGGACCATGATCATCTCGTGGATCTCCTCGCCGTCGTTGTTGAAGACGAACGTCGTCTTCCCGGCGGGGATCGTCGCGGGCACGCCCTCGAACGCGTACTCGACGGCGCTCACCTGAATCGTCTCGAAGCCGCAGTTCTCCAGGACCCACTGGTCGATCGCTTCGTCGGCGTTCGAGAACTCGGGCGAGTCGAACGCACCCTCCTCCTGCTTCTCCATGGCGTGGCGGACGGTGGCGGCCACGGTCTCTACCTGCTCCTCCAGCTCTGCCGGCGCGGTCTCCTCCACCTCGGCGATGAGCCCTTCGACCGCAGCGGGGTCTCCTCCCGAGGCGGCGGCGACGACCGCGGTCTCCGCTTCCACGATCGTGTCGCAGAACTCGGCGTGCTCGGCATGGACGTCGGCGGGAGCTTGCGTCACCGCGCCGGCGTCCGACTCACCGTTGTCGTCGTCGTCTCCGCCGCACGCGCCCGCGAACAACATCACCGCGACGCCGAGCGCGAGCACACGCAAGATCTTCAAGATGGAGTCACTTCCCCTCGATAGGTTTGACCGGCAGGCAGAACATTACCCACGGCCGGAGTCCTACTCGACCGTGACGGTCCCGTCCATGTCCGGGTGGACGTCGCACCGGAAGTAGTACTCGCCCTTGGGCGGCGCGTCGAACTCGTATGTGATCGTGTCGGGCCCCGCGATGATCTCCCCCTTGAACAGCGCGGCCGCCGCCGAGTCGTCCTCGTAGATCGCGACGTTGTGCTGGAGGCTGTCGCGGTTTTCGAACTCGAGCGACACGGGCTTCTTCGCCTCGAGGAGCATCTGGTCGATGTCGAACTTGCTTCCCTCGGCGACGATCGTAGTGGTCGGTCCCGCCGGCACCCCGGCGCCCTCGGCGACGGCGCCCGCCCCCGCCTCCTCGGCGAGCGAGGTGTCGTGCTCCGAGCCGAACGCGTCGAACTGAGCGATCGCGATCCCGATGATCACGGGGTAGAGGACGATGATCGCGAGCTCGGCCATCGTCACCGGCTGCATCCGGGGCCTGAGCGCGGCGTAGGCGAACGCACCGAGGACGTTCGCCGCGGCGACGATCGCGAGCATGGTCGCCGCCTCTTTCGGGACCGCCAGGAGGATGCGGGAGAAGCCGACGGCTACGAGGGCGATGACCGCCAGCGCGCCGAGTGGGATCACGAGCGGAAGCGGGATCTTGAACCGCACCTCCGTCGTCAGGTCCGGCCGAAGCGAGTCGTCCGGCGTGCTCATTGCCTCACTTCCTCAGCTCCCAGGCCTCTAGCTCTCTCTCGAAGTCGTCCCAGGTGATCTCCTCGACCTCCGGGCGTTCCTGCGCGCTGCTCCACTTGAAGAACATCACGGCGATGATCGTCCACAGTAGCAGTCCGCCTCCGACCTTCATGATCAGCCCGGCGACCCTTTGGTCGGTCACGACGCCTATACCCCAGAGCCGCGGGAACTCCTCGTACGCGCGGTAGATGGGCTCGGTCGCGAACGTGAGGAACGACGCGGGGACCGTCGGCAGGATCGACTGCCCGAACAGGTACAGCATCTTCCCCGGGACCGACAGCCTCGACATCTCCGGCAACGGGCCGACGACGGGCCACCACATGAGGAACGCAGACGTCACGAGCAGCGTGTGGACCGTGAGGTGGACGGGCTCGGAGCGGACCGACGCGTCGACGACCGTCCCCCAGTGCGTGACTGCGACGAGCACGTTGAAGATCGCGAACGCGACCAGGGGGCGCGTGAGCCGGCGCACGACGGCGTTCACGCGCGGCGGCGCGAGCGCGGCACGGAGCAGCCACTGCGGGATCCCCATGAGCATCAGCGGCGGCGCGACGAACGTGAAGAGCATGTGCTGCACCATGTGGACCGAGAAGAGGTAGCCCTCGGAGAGGTCGTGCACCGGCCAGTCGGCGCCGAGCCACAGCACGCCCACGCCGAGCAGGTACAGGTTCCTCTCCCGCGGCGCCACGACCGGGCGCCCGGGCGGCACGTGCTTCGGCCCCAGGTAGCGGAGCGCCGCGCCGTAGCCGCAGAGGAGGACGGCGATCAACAGCCAGACGTCGGGATGGGGGTGGAACTCGAAGGCTGCGCCGGCGGTTCCGGAGGCGAGCGCGGGCACGGCGGCGGGTCAGGCCTCGATGGCGGGGGCGGGTCCGCTCAGCGCGGTGAAGAACATCCACAGCACGACGCCGAAGATGACGATCGCGAGGACGATCCCGATGAGGAAGAACCGCCGGAACACGTGGCTGTCGAACTTCAGGTGCATGAAGTAGAGGGCGACCATGATGAACTTCACGACCGCCATCGCGAGCAGCAGCGGGACGAGGATGTCCTCGATCGCCTCGATGTAGTAGACCGCGACCTCGAGCGCGGTGACGATCGCGAGGACGATCGCGATCGTGACGTACTTCCGGGGGCCCGGGTGGTGCTGGAGCTCCTCCTGCTCTCGCGGGGCGGGGTGAAGGGCTTCCATCAGTTCGTGGGCACCAGGTAGACGACGAAGAAGATCACGATCCAGACGATGTCGACGAAGTGCCAGTACAACCCGATGAACTCGACCGGCCTGGCCCCCTCCGGCGCGTCGAGCTTACCGGCCAGCGACAGCCCGTAGAGGGCGAGCAGCATCAGGATGCCGACGGTCACGTGCGCGCCGTGGAAGCCGGTGAGGACGAAGAACGCGCTGCCGAACGTGCTCGTCGACAACGTCAGCCCCTCTTCGACGAACGTCGTGAACTCGTAGATCTGCCCGCCGATGAAGCACAGGCCGAGGAAGGCCGTCGCCAGCAGCCACGACCGGAGCGCGCGCTGGTCGCGCCGCTGGATCGCGTTCAGCGCGAGCACCATCGTGAGGCTCGACATCAGGAGCACGAACGACGACACGGACGTGTACGGGATGTCGTAGATCTCGTGCGGCGTCGGTCCCTCGAGCACCCGGTTGCGGTACAGCAGGTACGTCGAGATCATCGAGCCGAAGAAGAGGCATTCCGAGCCCAGGAACGCCCACATCGCGAGCTTCGTGTTGTCGAGCCCGGTGCTCGTCTGGTGGTCGTCGTGAGAGGCCACGGCCGCCTCGTGCGCCGCCATCTAGTGCTCCTCCGCCGCAGGCTCGAACGCCCAGCCGAAGACGCCGAGCACGGTCACGAGCCCCCCCGCGATCACGACGGGCCAGTTCGCGTAGACCACGCCCCACCCCATCACCGGCAATCCCGTGGACGCCACAAGGGGGAAGTACGACGGCGACGGGAGGTGGATGCCGTGATGCTCCCCGAGGTCTTCCTCCGCGTCGGCGCCGCCGGAATGGACCGGCACCGGCTCACCCGCGGGCGTGGGGGCGTACTTGCGATGCCACCAGTCGTCGCGGTCCTTGACGAGGGGGATCTCGGCGAAGTTGTACTCGGGCGGCGGCGACGGGATCGACCACTCGAGCGTCCGCGCGTCCCACGGGTCCGCCGTCGCGATCTCGCCGCGCCTCCGGGTGACGACGACGTTGAACATGAACACGAGGATCGAGACGGCGATGACGAACGCCCCCACGGTCTCGATCATGTTCATGAAGTTCCACCCCATGCCGTCGGGATACGTGTACGTGCGCCGGGGCATCCCCTGGAGGCCGACGATGTGCATCGGCCCGAACGTCAGGTTGAAGCCGATGAACATCAGCCAGAAGTGGAGCTTGCCGAGCCTCTCGGACAGCAGCCGGCCGAACATCTTCGGCCACCAGTAGTAGAGGCCGGCGAAGATGCCGAAGATCGCCCCGCCGAAGAGCACGTAGTGGAAGTGGGCGACGACGTAGTAGGTGTCGGTCTGCTGGCTGTCGTGGGGGACGATCGCATGGGTGACGCCGGACAGCCCGCCGATGATGAACATCGCGACGAAGCCCACGGCGAACAGCAGCGGCGTCTTGAACCGTATCGCGCCGCCCCACAGGGTCCCGAGCCAGTTGAAGATCTTCACGCCGGTGGGCACCGCGATGAACATCGTCGTGAGCGCGAACGCGGAGTTCGCGACGGGACCGAGCCCGGTCGCGAACATGTGATGCGCCCATACCCCCCAGCCCATGAACCCGATCGCCGCGCCGGCGAACACGATCGCGGCGTAGCCGAAGATCGGCTTGCGCGCGAAGGTCGGGAGGACGTCGGAGACGATGCCCATCGCCGGCAGGATCATGATGTAGACCTCGGGATGGCCGAAGAGCCAGAAGAGGTGCTGCCAGAGCAGCGGATCGCCTCCGGCTGAAGGGTTGAAGAAGTTCGCCAGGAAGACGCGGTCGAACATCAGCTGGAAGAGGGCGACGGCGATCACCGGCATCGCGAACAGCAGCAGGAACGACGTCACGAGGACCATCCAGATGAAGACCGGCATCCTCATCAGGGTCATGCCGGGCGCCCGCATGTTCAGGATCGTCACGATGAAGTTCACGGCACCGGCGAGCGACGCGATGCCCAGGATCTGCAGGCCGAGCGAGTAGAACGTCATGCCGTTGCCCGGCAGCGACGTCGACAGCGGCGCATAGCCGAACCAGCCGCCGTCGGGAGCACCTCCGAGGAAGAAGCTCGAGTAGAGGAAGACGCCGCCGAGCGCGAAGCACCAGTACGAGAACGCGTTCAGCCGCGGGAACGCGACGTCGCGCGCGCCGATCATCAGCGGGATGAAGAAGTTCATCAGCGCGACCCCGAAGGGCATCACGACGAGGAAGATCATCGTGAGGCCGTGCATCGTGAAGAACTGGTTGTACGCCTCGGCGCTCAGCACGTCGCCGTTCGGCTGCGCGAGCTGGAGACGGATCAGGACCGCCTGGAGGCCGCCGATGATGAAGAAGAGGAACGCGGTCGCCCCGTAGAGGATCCCGATCTTCTTGTGGTCGACGGTCGTCAGCCAGCCCCACACGCCGGTCTTGGCGGTGGGCCGGTCGAGAAGACTCCGCCGCGGGGCGGCTACCGTTGCCATCGGGCCTCTCTTCCTGCGCGCGCCGTCACTCGAGCCCCATCAGGTACGCGACGACGGCGTCGATCTGCTCGGGGCTGAGGTCGTAGTCCGGCATCAACGATCCCGGCTTCACCGCGGAGGGATCGTCGATCCATGCCGTCAGGTTCGCCTCGTTGTTCTCGAAGAGCGCGCCGGCGAAGGTCTCGCGGCTCGCGAAGTGCGTCAGGTCGGGGCCGACGTTGCGCGTCGCCTCGGTGACGCCCTGGATCGCGTGGCACGCGGCGCAGTTCGCGGTGAAGACCTCCAGGCCCTCGCGGGCCAGGGAGTCCGCCGGCTCGGGCGCCTCCTCCTGTTGCTCCGCCAGCCACGTGGCGAAATCCGCCGGCTCGTGGGCGATCACGCGCAGCCGCATGTTCGCGTGGCTCAGCCCGCAGAACTCCTTGCATTGGCCTTTGTACTCTCCCGGCTCGTCTGCCTGCAGGTTCATGCTGGTCGTGCGGCCCGGGATCATGTCCTGCGCGCCGGAGAGCCGCGGCACCCAGAAGCTGTGGATGACGCCGCGCTTGCCGTCGACCTCGGTCGCGATCCCGTCGAGCGTCAGGTGGACCGGCTGGTCGGTCGGGATGTGGAGCTCGTTCGCGGTGACCACACCCGCGTCGACGTACTCGTACTCCCACCAGAACTGCCGGCCGACGACTTTCACGTGCAGGGCATCCTCGGGCATGGCGGCCTGGTCGAAGATCGTCTGGACCGTCGGGACCGCGATCGCGGCGAGGATCAACGACGGGATGACGGTGAGGACGACCTCGAGCTTCGTGTTGCCGTGGAACTGCGCGGCCTGCCGGCCGGGCCGGTCGCGGAACTTGACCAGCGCGTAGACCAGCAGCAGCTCGACGATGAAGAAGATGACGACGGCGATGAGAAACGTGAGGTCCCAGAGCTTGTCCTGCTCCCGCGCGACGGGCCCTTCGGGAGAGAGCGTGTCCTGCGCCTCCTGGTTCGCGCAGCTTGCGAGCAGCAGACCGGATAGGGAAAGGACAACCACCACCCGCGCACGCTTGGTCCGGCGGCTGGTGGATTGCCCCTGGGGTGCCCCGCACGTCTTTTCCAAGACGAGCGCAATATATATGACCGCCCCGATACGCTGAGCCGAGTGGTACCCGTAGACGAGCTCGAGGACTATCACCCGAACCGCAAGTGGCGGCGCGTGATCGCCTTCTCAATCGCACTAGGAATGGTGCTCGCCGCGCTCTGGACTCTGTTCCTTCCTGCGGCGCAGCGCGACGACGTCGAGGCGGATCGTCTGCCGGACTTCGAGCTCGAGTACCTCGGCCGAGAAGGATCGCTGAGCGCGTCAGATCTCGAAGGGTCACCCGTCGTGCTCAACTTCTGGGCGTCGTGGTGCGGACCGTGCCGCGCGGAGGCGAAGACCTTCGAAGCCGCGTGGGAGCGGTACGAGCCCATGGGGATCCAGTTCGTCGGCGTCAACGTGTGCGACCTCGAGCCGGCGGCGAAGGACTTCGTCGAGGAGTTCGGGATCACGTACCCCGTCGTGCGCGACCCGGACCAGGTGCTCGCCGACGCTCTCGGCATCGAATGCCGGCTCCCGCAGACGTTCTTCGTCGACGAGACGGGCGCGTTCCGCGCCACGAGCGCAGGGCCCGAGGTCCGCGGCGGCGCCGGCGGGGTCGTCCTGGGGGGCATCGAAGCCGGAGAGCTCCACGCGCGGATCGACGACCTCCTCGCGGCGGGCGACGAGTCGTGACGCACCCCGCGGCGACGGCGCGGGTGCCGTCGTCGCTGCTCGGCATGACGCTGTTCGTGTCGTCGGAGGTGATGTTCTTCGGCGCACTGTTCGCGTCGTACTTCCTGCTGCGCGGGACGACCGAGCCGTGGCCCCCGCACGGGAGCGTCGAGACCTCGCTGGTCCTGCCGGCGCTGCTCACTGCGTGCCTCCTAGGCTCGTCGGCGACCGTGCACGCGGGAGTCGCGGCCGCCGAGGCCGGCCGGCGGGAGGCCGCGGCCCGGTGGCTCGGCGGGACGATCGCCCTCGGGACCCTGTTCCTCGGGGGGCAGACGTTCGAGTACTCGGAGCTGGCGCGCGCGGGGGCCGCCGCGTCGTCCGACGTCTTCTCGACCCTGTTCTTCACGATCACCGGCTTCCACGGCCTCCACGTGGCGATCGGGCTCGTGATGCTGGTGACGGTGCTCCTGCGCCTGGGCCGCTACGGCGCCCGGCCGGGCCCGGCCCAGGCGGCCGCGTACTACTGGCACTTCGTCGACGCCGTGTGGGTGCTGGTCTTCCTGACGCTGTACGTCCTGCGCTAGGAGTTCCGGGACCGGAAGCGATCCTCCCAAGGCGGCGGGAGGCGATGGGGGTGATGGGGGTGATGGTTCCGCGCGGCACCACCTACCCCATCAAGTGATCCGGTCGGGCGCGGCCGGTCTGTGCGAATTCCGCGCCCCGCCGAAAAAAGGATGTGTGGGGGCTCGTCAGGCGTCCCGCGTCATCCGCAGGAACTCGGTCGTTGAACGTCGCTACGTCGAGCATCAGCTCCCTCGGCTCGAACGCCGACCGCGCGAAGTCGACGCACGCTGCGACGAACGAGGCCCCCAGCCCCGCGCCGGTCGGCAAGGTCCCCGGGACCGGCGCGGAAGTCGTAGAAATCGTACGGCGGCTCGTATCTCCAGTCCGCGACGGCCTCGGCATCCGCCTGGTCCATCGCCCGGACCACAAAGGTGCTCAAGAGCAGCAGAAGTCCTCGGTCACCCAGAGCTCCCTGGCCTCCTTGGCCGCGAGCACCGCGATGACGAGCCCCGCGATCGGGTCCGCCCACCACCAGCCGAGCATCGAGTTGGCCAGAAGGCCCCCGAGCAGGGCGGCAGACATATAGGTACAGAGCATCGTCTGGGCGGAGTCGCCTTCGAGCGAGCGGCTGTCGAGCTCGCGGGCCGCCCGCCGCTTCGCGCGGGCGAGGGCGGGCATCACGAGCAGCGAGACGACCGCGAGGACGATGCCGGGGACGCTCTCCTCGGGCCGCGTCGCCGCGGCGAGGTCGAGGACGGCGCGGACGCCGACGTAGAGGGCGAGCGCGCCGAATGCGCCCGCCACCAGCCTGACCGCCTTGCGCTCGGCCTCCTCCGCCGTCCGGCGGCCCCTGCGCTCGGTGCCGAGCCGCCACAGCAGGACGCCCGCCGAAGCCGACTCGACGACCGCGTCGAGCCCGAACCCGACGAGGGCGACGGAGCCCGCCGCGATGCCGGCCGCGATGCCGATCCCGGCTTCGACGACGTTGTACGAGAGGCTGAGCGCCTCGATCCGAATCGCCCGCGCCAGGGCGTCGCCCCGGCCCCGCCCGCCGGGGCCGACCCGCAACGACGGGCGTTCGGTAATCTTGCTCATCTACATGGAGTCTCCCACCGTGGCCTCGCCGAAACGGCGGGCCAAGTTCGTCGTCGGGGGCGGGATCATCTTCTTTGCCCTGGTGGGCCTCGTCGTCTGGGCGATGGCCCGTCCGAACGCGACCTCCTTCTATTACACGACGTCGGAGCTCCGCTCGGGCCCGGTCGCCGCGGGGGCCGACGAGTACCGCGTGAAGGGGAACGTCATCCCGGAGTCGGTCGTCGAGGACGGGCTCCGGACGACCTTCGACATCACCGACGGCACGACGGCCGTGACCGTAGACACGACCGAGACGCTGCCGGACGCGTTCTGGACGGCCATGGACGCCGGCTCCTCCCGCGTAGAGGTCGTCGCCCAGGGTCGCTACGACGGCAGCACGTTCACCGCGACGAACGTCTTCGCGAAGTGTCCTTCGAAGTTCAAGGCCGAAGCCTGACCCGCGCCCGGCGGGACTCGGGACCAGGCAGGGGCTGACCGATGCGATCCCTCGCGGGCCTCGGGCATCCCTCTCTGATCGCCGCGCTCGGGTTCGCAGTCCTCGCCGCCGTGCTCTGTGCCCTCGGCGCGCACCGCCGGCGCGACGACATCGCGCTTGCCGGCGCGCGCTCTCTCTACGCGACGGCGGGGTTCACCGCGCTCGCCGCGGTCGCGCTCGTGCACGCGCTGTTCCTCCACGACTTCTCGGTCGAGTACGTCGTCAACTACTCGTCCGAGTCGTTAAGCGGCGGCTACCTGCTCGCGGCCCTGTGGGGCGGCATGGAGGGGTCGCTGTTGTTCTGGACGCTGTTGCTCGCGTGCTTCGCCGCGCTCGCGGTGCGTAACGCGCGGCGTTCCAGCTCCCAGCTCGCCGGTTGGGCCGGCGCGGTCCTCGCGGGCGTGGCGGTGTTCTTCCTGTTGCTCCTCGTCGCCCCCGCGGACCCGTTCGCGCAGACGGGCTCGATCCCGCCGGACGGTAACGGCCTGAACCCCCTGCTGCAGTCGCCGGGGATGGTGATCCACCCGCCGCTGCTGTACACGGGGTTCGTCGGGTTCTCGATCCCGTTCGCCTTCGCGATGGCGGCGCTCCTCGCCGGCCGCTCCGACGACTCCTGGTTCACGTCGACGAGACGCTGGACGCTCTTCGCATGGAGCGCGCTGTCGATCGGGATCGTGCTCGGGGGGGCGTGGGCGTACACGGAGCTCGGCTGGGGCGGCTACTGGGCGTGGGACCCGGTCGAGAACGCGTCGTTCATGCCGTGGCTCACGGCGACGGCTTTCCTGCACTCGGTCGTGATCCAGGAGAAGCGGCGGATGTTCAAGGTCTGGAACGTGTCGCTCATCGTGCTCACGTACGTCCTCGCGATCTTCGGGACGTTCCTGACGCGCTCCGGGATCCTCTCGAGCATCCACACGTTCACCGAAGGCCCTATCGGGAAGTGGTTCCTGCCGTTCCTCGCCGTGATGCTGATCGGGGGCCTCGGGACCGTCGCGTGGAGGCTCGACTCCCTGCGGGGCGAGAACCGCTTCGACTCGCTGCTGTCGCGCGAGTCGGCGTTCCTCGCCAACAACGTGCTGTTCCTCGCCGCGGCGTTCACCGTGCTGTGGGGCACGATCTACCCGATCGTCGCCGAGATCACGACCGGCGACCGGCTCGCGGTCGGGCCTCCGTTCTTCAACTCGGTCTTCGTGCCGATCGGCCTCGCTCTCCTGCTCCTGACCGGGATCGGCCCGCTGATCTCGTGGCGGCGGATGAGCCGCGGGGCTTTCGTCCGGCTGGTGAGGGCGCCGCTGGCGGCGGGCGCAGCGACCGCGGTCGCGGTCTGGCTCGCCGGGGTCGACAGCACCGGCGCGCTGCTTGCGTTCTCGCTCTGTGCGTTCACGACGGTCGCGATCCTGGCCGAGTTCGGCAGGGGGAGCCGCGTCTACCGGACGCGTGAGGGGCTCCCGCGGCACCTCGCGCTCGCCCGGGCGGTGTTGCGGAACCGCCGGCGGTACGGGGGCTACGTCGTCCACCTGGGCGTCGTGTTGATCGTCATCGGTTTCGCAGGCTCCTCGGGGAAGGTCGAGCGGCAGGCGCTGCTCGCGCGCGGAGAGGGAATGGCCGTCGGCGATTACCGGCTCGTCTACGAGGGCTTCGATTCCGCGGCGACCGACGAGAAGAACGTCTACCAGGCGACGATCGGGGTCTTCCGCGGCGGCGATCGGATCGGCGCGCTCCACCCCCAGCGCAACCTGCACCTCGCGCAGAACCAACCGCAGTCCGAGGTGGCGATCCGGTCGACGCCGGTCGAGGATCTCTACGTCGTCGTGACAGGGTTCGCCGCGAGCGGCGACGCGGAGATCCGCGCGTTCGTGAACCCGCTGACGTGGTGGATCTGGGCGGGGGCCGCGGTGATGCTCGGCGGCATGGTCGTGCTGTTATCCGGCGGATCCAGGCGGCCGTCGCCCGCCGTGCAGCGGACGGCGGTACCCGAGCCGGCGGTGGCGACGCAGTGAAGGCGCTCGCGGCGGTGGCCGCCGCGGCCTTCGTCTTGACCTCGCCCGCCGTCGCGGCGGCCGCTCCGGAAGACGTCGCCAACGCGGTGGCGCAAGAGGTGATGTCGCCCTACTGCCCCGGCGTCACGCTGCACGACTGCCCTTCCTCCGCCGCACAGGAGATGCGGGCGGAGATCGTCGCGTGGGCCGAGGACGGCATGAGCAAGGACGCCATCCTCGACCGGCTCGAGGCGGAGTTCGGGCCCTCGATCCGTGCGGTGCCTCCGGCGAAGGGGTCCGGGCTGCTCGCGTGGCTGTTGCCCGGTCTGGCGGTGGTCGCGGGAGCCGCGCTCGCCGTCGTCCTCGCACGGCGCTGGGCGAAGCGTCCGCCGCCTCCCGCCGTTCCCGCGACGCCCGTGCCGGCGGAGGCCGGCGCGCGCCTGCGAGCCGAGCTGGACCGGCTGAGGAGGGATTCGTGATCCTCGTCCTCGTCGTCGCACTGCTTGCGTGCGGCGCGCTCGCGTACGTCGCGCTGCCGCTGGGAACGAGGCGCGGTCGGAAGGAAGAGGCGCCGTCGCGCGAGGGCGAGCTGGACGCGCTGAAGACGACGGCGCTGTCGGCGATCGTCGACCTCGAGGCGGACCGGTCGGTCGGCAAGCTGTCGGTCGAGGACTTCGAGGTGTTGAGGGCCCAGTACGAGGCGGAGGCCCTGCGGGCGCTGGTCGAGCTCGACGCGCTGCGAGCCGGAGCGGAGCCGGACGACGACCGGGCGCTGGAGGAGGAGATCGCCGCGATGCGCGTCCGGCTCGAGTGCCCGCGCTGCGGGGGGCTGCGTGATCTCGAAGGGGTGTGCCCCCAGTGCCGAATATGACGGCGCCCGTGATCGCCTCCCTCGCGCTCGTGTTCGCGGCCGGGTTCACTCCGGCGGGCGCTGCGAGCAAGGGCACGATCAAGGGGACCGTCGTCAACGAGAGCACCGGCGACCCCCAGCCGGGCGTGCGAGTCACGCTCACGAGCGCCCGCGACGACGGCTCCGAGCTCACCGAGGAGAGCGCCGTCACCAACCGGCGCGGCCGCTACGTCTTCGCCGGGCTCCCGACCGGCAACGACCGCTTCTACGCGGTCGACGCCCGCTACGACCGGGGGCTGTTCGCCGGAGGCGTCCTGCGCATCCCCGCGCACACGACGAGCCCGCCCGTCATCGACTCGACGCTGCGCGTGTGGGACACGACGACGGACCCGCGGGCGATCGTGATCCGGCGCGACAGCATCTTCGTCGTGCCCAGCGACGACGGGATCGGCGTGATCGAAGCGGTGCAGGTGACGAACATCGCGGACGAGGCGTACATCGGCCGCGGCCTCGCTCTGGGGGCCGAGCAGGACGGCGCGGTGCCGAGCCTCGGCTTGCCGGTCCCGGCCGGAGCCGAGCTGCCCCCGTCGCCCATCGTCGACTCCGACATCGACATCCCCGAGATCGTCGAGACGTCGTTCGGCTTCGCGGCGACGATCGCGATCCCGCCCGGGAACAGGCGCGTCGTCTACACGTACGAGCTCACCGGCGACGGCGGGACGTACGACCTCTCGCGGCCGGCGGTCTACCCGACGCTCGAGCTCGGGGTCTACGCCGCGGATCCGCTGACGATCGACGGCAACCGCGTCGCCGCCGAAGGGACACGGGACGTGCAGGGGAAGACCTACGACCTCTACTCCAGCAGCCAGACGATCGAAGCGGGCGACCGGCTGCAGATCGTCGCGGTCGCCGAAGCGTCGGCGAGCAACCTCCTCGCGATCGGTGGAGGCATCGCCGCAGCCTTCGCGGTAGCAGCCGGGTTCGTCGTGCTGCTGCGCAGGCGGGTGCGTGCGCGTCCGGGCGCGGAGCCGGATGCGCGTGAAGAGCTGGTCGAGGCGATCGCGCGGCTCGACCTCGCGAAGGAGCAAGGGCTCGTGAGCGAGGACGAGTGGCGCCCGCGGCGTGCGGCGCTGAAGCGCCGGCTCGAGCGGATGACCGCGCCTGAGGGGACCGCGTGACGGTCACCGTCGCGCTCGACCGGGTGGAAGTGGCGTTCGGGCGGACGCTCGCGCTCCACGACGTGACGCTCGAGCTCGCGCCGGGCGTGACGGGGCTGTTCGGCCCGAACGGCTCGGGCAAGTCGACACTTCTCTCGGTGCTGGCGGGGCTGCTGCGGCCCACGGCGGGGGCCGCGACGTGCGCCGGCGCCCCCGTCGGCGCCTCGCGGGAGGAGTGGCGCCGGCTCGTCGGGTACGCCGGGCACGACCCCGGTCTCTACCCCGCGCTCACCGTCGGCGAGAACCTCGACCTGTGGGCGAAACTCTTCGACGCTCCCAGTCGTCGCGTAGACGTGGTGATCGAGCAGCTCGGGCTCGGCGACCGGCGGCACACCGCCGTCCGGTCCCTCTCCGCCGGTTACTCGCGGCGGGCGGCGGTGGCACGCGCCCTGCTCCACGAGCCGGTGGTCCTGCTCCTCGACGAGCCGTACGCGAACCTCGACGACGAGGCGGCCGCGCTCGTGTCCGCAGCCGTCGTCGGATGGCGGCGCCCGGACCGCATCGGCGTGATCGCGACGCACGGGGCGAAGAAGGTGAAGGCGTACGCGGACGCCGGGATCATCCTGAGACGCGGCCGCGTGATCAGCTACCGGCGCGGCGCGCAGCAGCTCGCGCAGGCGGCGGCCACGTGAGCGCCGCTGGGTTCGTCGCGAAGACGTCCGCGCTCGTCCGCAAGGACCTCCGGATCGAGGCGCGGGGGCGCGACACGCTGCCCCCGATGATCGCCTTCACGCTCGCGGTCGTCCTCCTGCTCGCGTTCTCGCTGCCCGACGCGTCGCGCCTCGACCGTCCGGTGGGCCTCCCGACCGGCGGCTCCCTCCTGCTCGCCGACGTGCTCGCCGGGTTCCTATGGGTCACGGTCCTGTTCGCGGGGCTCATCGGCTTCGCCCGCTCGTTCGAGGTCGAGCGCGAGGGCGGAGCGCTCGACGTCCTGCTGCTGGTCCCGCTCGACCGCTCCGGCCTGTTCGCGGCGAAGGCGGTGTCGAATCTCCTGTTCGTGCTGACGGTGGAAGCGTTGCTGCTGCCGGCGTACGCGCTGATGTTCGGCATCGACCTCGGCTCCCGGTGGGTCGCGCTCGTGGCCGTCGCGCTCCTCGTCGACGTGGGCTTCGTATGCGTCGGGACGCTCTTCGCGGCGCTCGCGGCGCAGACGTCGTCGCGCGAGCTGATGCTCCCGCTGCTCGCGCTGCCCGCGCTCGTGCCGGTGTTCATCGCCGCGACCGAGCTGACCTCGGAGCTGTTCGCGGGAGCGGGCCTCGACGCGGTCGCCGCGCGCGGCTGGTTCGCCGTCCTCGCCGTCTTCGACGTCGTCTTCGCGACCGCAGGCGCCCTCGTCTTCGACTACGCGCTGGAGTGAACGTGGCGCGCAGGTTCCTCGCCGGGTTGACCCTGCTCGCCGTTCTAGGCGCGTGCGGCGGCAACGCGACGCCCGACGTCCTCCCCGACCGTTCGATGGCGGCCGCGCGCGGGATCACGCTCCCCGAGCCGGTGCGTGCGACGCCGGCGTTCCTGCTCGCGTTCGAGCGGCCGGTCGATCCCACCCGGGCCGCCGAGATCGCGGCTACGAAAGGCGTGGCGGTCGCCGCGACGATGTCCCTCGCCGAGCGCGTCGTGGAAGGCCCTTCGGGACGAGCGACGCTGCGCGTGGGAGCAGTCGACCCGCTGCTGTTCCGCGCGCTCGCACCCGAGCCGACGCGCGCCGCGGACTTCGTCTGGAGCGCGCTCGTCGCGGGCGAGGCCGTGGTGACGTTCGACGCGGCCGAACGTCTCGGCATCGCTTCGTCGGGCGCCGTCGCGGTCGGCGGCTCGGCGCTCCGCGCCGGCGCGGTCGCCGACAACGGAGTGCCGAACCTGGCGGACGTCCTGGTTGCGGACTTCGCCGGGGAGGATGCCGGGATCGGCCCGCCACGCCTCGTCGCGGTGGGGGTGAAGGATCCGGCGAGGGCCGCGGCCACCGGCCGGTCGCTCCGGGAGACGTTCCCCGACGCGAGAGTTAGGAAGCTCCTCGGCGACGTGCCGTCGCCTCTCGAGCCGGATGACCCGGAGGTCGTCGGCGAGAGCTCCGGCGGCCTCATCGGGAGGATGACGTTCGAGGTGCTCGAAGGCGGTTTCATCCGCCCGGACCCGGCGTGGGTGTCGGCGAACATCGCGTCGGCGACGGTCCCGGTCCTCGGCTCCGTCACGTGCCACCGGCTCCTGCTGCCGCAGCTCCACGCCGCGCTCGCGGAGATCGAAGCCGAGGGCCTCGCCGGCGAGATCTACCAGTACAACGGGTGCTACGTCCCCCGGTTCATCGACCGCGACCCCGGCAGGCCGCTCTCGATGCACGCGTTCGGGCTCGCGTTCGACGTGAACACCCCGACGAACCAGCTCGGGACGGGGGGCGACATGGACGCGCGGGTCGTCGAGATCTTCGAGCGGTGGGGCTTCGTCTGGGGCGGCCGGTGGTCGCGCCCCGATCCCATGCACTTCGAGCTGGGCCGGCTGATCAGCCCCTGAGCGAATACGGCTCAACCCCGCAGCTCCCGGAGGCCCTTAACCTAGGCACGATGTCCGACATCCCCGCAGCCCCCTCGAGCAAGCTCGACCGCCTCGCCTACGTCGCCTGGGCGACGATCGCCTTGTCGCTCGTCCTCGTCTTCTTCGTCGCCCGGAAGGCGGACGCCGCCATGGGCGGCGAGCTCCAGCGCATCTTCTACTTCCACGTCCCGGCGGCCTGGATCGCGTACCTCGCGTTCGCAATCGTCTTCATCTCCTCGATCGCATACCTGAGGACCGGCAGCTCGAAATGGGACCTGCTCGCGGGCGGGGCGGCCGAGAGCGGCGTGGTGTTCTGCTCCCTCGTGTTGATCACGGGACCGATCTGGGCGGCGCCGGTGTGGGGGACGTGGTGGCAGTGGGACGCCCGGCTCACCTCGGCCCTCGTGTTGTGGCTGGCATACGTGGGATACCTGTTCCTGCGCGCGCTGTCGACCGAGCCCGCGCGCACGGGCCGCCTCGCCGCCGTCGTCGGCATCGCCGGGTTCGTGAACGTCCCCATCGTCCACTTCTCGGTCCAGTGGTGGCGGACCCTGCACCCGAGCGGCCCGACGCCGGCGAACCCCGCGGAGGCGTCGGGGCTCGGGGGGCCGGAGCTGCTCACGTTCTTCGTCGCGCTCGCGGCGTTCACGCTGCTGTTCGCGTGGCTGCTCGCGGCGAGGGTCCGGCTCGGGAGGCTCGAACGCGACGTCGACGCGCTCGAGCTCGCACGTGCCCGCGCGGAGGGCGAGCCTGCCCCGCGCCCGCGGCGGCCGCCGGCGGCACCCGCGGGGCTCGAGGAAGGATCGCCTCGGCGAACCTCCCCTCTGACCGGAGCCGTGGAGTGAGCGACGTCGCGTGGCTCTTCGTCGCCTTCGCCGCGGTCTGGGTCGCGCTCGGCGCCTACCTCGCCTCGATCGCGACGCGTCAGAAGCGCCTCGAACGGCGGCTCGACGAGCTGTGGGAGCGCGGTCGCGACGGCGCGTAAAGCCTGCTCGCACGGGGTGAATTCACTTTCGGACTTGTGGCGACGGCGCAGGTCCGCGCCGTTAAGATGACGCCCTGATGGCCATGCGGGAACGCATCTACAAAGTCACCGACGCGCCCATGACCTGGACCAGGGCCATAGTCCTGGGGACGTTCCTGTTCGTGCTGGCGACCTTCACCCTCGGCCAGGCCCCCTCGCTCATCATCTACAAGTTCGACCAGTACGTCGCCGAGATCATCGAGTTCTCCGCGAAGATCCCGGGCGTCAACCCCGAGGGCCTCAACGCGAAGCAGGTCTCGATCGTGCGCGACGTCGTCGCGAACGCGGTCCAGAACACCTTCCTCATCGCCTTCCTCGCCGGTGCCTACTTCTGGCAGAAGAACAAGCAGAAGCGGACCGGGGGCAAGGGTCCGTCGGACCCCGTCAAGGGCTACATGCCGGGGAAGTAGGAGAGCCGATGCCGACCGCGCCCGAGCCGAAGAAGATGGAGATCATCGAGAAGCCCATCTTCCGTACGGACTACGAGATGGAGATGGTCGACCAGGACTGGCTCAAGGGCGCGGTCAAGCCGAAGCGGTTCATCGACTTCATCCCCGAGCAGTGCATCCTCTGCGAGGGCTGCGTCGACATCTGCCCCTGGTACTGCATCTTCATGGTCGACCCGTCGGCCGTGGAGGAGTCGGGGAACGTCGAGCTCGCCCGCCAGATGGGGCAGGACGACATCCTGTTCCTCATCGACGACAACGCCTGCACCCGCTGCAACCTGTGCGTCGAGCGCTGCCCGACGGGCGCGATCGTGCAGAGCGAGGTGCAGGGCGGCAAGAAGCGCGGCGCCCGGGCCCTGGGCGCGGTCCCGTCGGCTCAGAAGGCGTCATAGGAGGGCGAGTGGCAAAGGCTGCAGGGCGGTTCAACCCCCGGGAGAAGATGTCCGCGGTCATGGACCAGCTGCACGGGAGCCAGCTGTGGCGCGCGATCTTCCGCCCGGGCTCGATCTTCCGCCGCGGCTACGCGGACTCGCCGAGGAACCGCGCGTACGTCGTCATGAACTCGCTGCTGTACCACCTCCACCCCGTGAAGGTGAAGCGCCACGGCATCAAGCTCTCGTACACGCTGTGCCTCGGGGGGCTCTCGTTCTTCCTCTTCATCCTGCTGACGATCACCGGGATCTACCTGATGTTCTTCTACCGGCCGTCGGTCGAGGTCGTGTACTCGGACATGCAGCGCATCCACACGCAGGTGTCGTTCGGGCTGCTCGTCCGCAACCTCCACCGGTGGGGCGCGCACCTGATGACGATCAGCGTGTTCCTCCACATGGCCCGCGTCTTCTACACCGGCGCGTACAAGCCCCCGCGTGAGTTCAACTGGATCGTCGGCGTCATCCTGCTCCTCCTGACCCTGCTCCTCGCATTCACCGGCTACCTGCTCCCGTGGGACCAGCTCGCCGTGTGGGCCGTAACGGTCGGCACGGAGATGATGAAGAACACGCCGGTGATCGGCGACCAGGTGCAGTTCGCGTTGTTGGGAGGCCCCGTGATCGGGGCCGAGACGCTGCTGCGCTGGTACACGCTCCACGTCCTGCTGCTTCCGTTCGTGATCGTGATCTTCATCTCCATCCACTTCTGGCGGGTCCGCAAGGACGGAGGTATCTCCGGCCCCATGTAGGGGAGAGGTAAGCCGATGCCCACACCCGACGAGGTATTCGAGCAGGTACTGGCCGAGGAGACCGCCAAGGGCTCCTCGCCGGCGGTCGCGCAGGCGCGCGCGAAGGCGGCGCGGGTGCGAGCGTCGCGCGGCTCGGCGAACCCGTCGAAGCCCGACTCCTCCACCGCCCCTCGTAAGGCCCCGGCAGCGGCCGGCGGCGGTGACGCACCGGCGGGAGAGACCGCGCCGGCCGCGGAAGCCAAGCCCGCGGCGGCCGCGACCGCGAAGCCCGCGGGGGGAGCCCGACCCGCGGCCGCCGCCCGAGGTGGTGGCAGTCCGGCGAAGAAGGCGGTCGGCAACGGCGGCCCGGCGGTCCCGGAGCGCGTCCAGCGGCTCCTCGCCGTCGTCAAGCCGGAGGCGATCCAGAAGGTCGAGCGCCGGCCGATGGACCGCGTCAACGTGTGGCCCCACCTGATGGCGGCCGAGTTCGTCTCGCTCCTCGTCGTGCTCGCGGCGGTGACGTTCTTCTCGATCGCCGTCGACGCGCCGCTGCGCGAGCTCTCGAACTTCAACCAGACGCCGAACCCGTCGAAGGCGCCGTGGTACTTCCTCGGGCTCCAGGAGCTCCTGCGCTACTTCCACCCTCAGGTCGCCGGAGTGACGATCCCTCAGGTCATCATCATCATCCTGTTCGCGTTCCCGTTCATCGACCGGAATCCCTCGACGAGGCCCGACGACCGCAAGCTGGCGATCGTCCTGTTCTCGTTCTTCATGCTGAGCTTCGCGGTGCTGACCACCATCGGTATGTTCTTCCGGGGGCCGGGGTTCAACTTCGTCTTCCCCTGGGAGGGCGGGATCTTCTTCGAGCTATGACGAGGGGAGTGGAGTCGTGAGTCCCGGAACCATCGCCCTCATCGTCGTCGCGGTGAGCATCCTTGCCTTCGCGCTGTTCATGGTGAACGTCACCGTGCGCCGGCAGCGGCAGGCGAACGCGGGCGAGGGCCGCCCCGAGACCGGGCCCCCGCTCACCGACCTGCCGCCGAAGCCGGCGGTGCGTCCGCAGCCCGAGCAGGCGCCGGACGTCACCGTCCAGACCGTGCCGCAGGAGCAGCGGAAGCCTGCGACCCCCGAGCAGATGGCGGTGTCGCGACGGCAGTTCCTCAACCGCTCGTGGACTGCGTCGTTCGCCGCGTTCCTCGGGTTCTTCGGGATGGGCTCGCTGTCGTTCCTCTGGCCGAAGCTGACCGGCGGGTTCGGCACCGTGATCAACGCCGGCAACTACGACGACATCGTCTCGCAGGTCGGCCCGGCGGGTGGGTTCAAGCCGCTGTTCATCCCGGACGGTCGCTTCTGGCTCGTCTACTACGACGGCACCGGCGAATCCCCCGTCTACGCGACGACCGGAGCGCTAGACCTCAAGCTGCAGGCGCTCTACCGCAAGTGCGTCCACCTCGGTTGCTCGGTGCCTTTCTGCGACACCTCGATGCTGTTCGAGTGCCCGTGCCACGGGTCGAAGTACCAGCTCACCGGCGAGTACTTCCAGGGCCCCGCGCCCCGAGGGCTCGACCGGTTCCCGATCACGCGCGAGGGCGACGCCGTCATGGTCGACACGGGCAGCGTCCAGACCGGCCCCCCGCGCGGGACGAGCACCTGGGAGAAGTTCGCGGAACCCTCCGGCGCCTACTGCGTGCCGGTGTAGGCAGACGAAGACGAGCGAAGGAAGGCAGGCGGCCTAGTGTCATCCGGCGACATACTCACGCTCGCGGTGGTCGTGATCGTGCCCGCGGCGTTGATGTGGGCGATCTTCCTCGCGCGCAGCGGAAGGCCGACGACCGGGCCGCGCCCGCAGATCGGGATCCCGCGGGCGTTGCGGCCCGGCGAGCCGGACGAACGGCTCGAGGGCCCGCGGCTCGAGCGGATCATGGTCGGCGGCGTCCTCGCCACGGTCTCGCTCGCGATCTTCGTCCCGCTCTACTGGCTTCCCGAGGCGAGCCGGCAGACGTCGTTCCAGGAGCGGTTCGACGAGGAGTCGCTGCACCGCGGCGAGCTGATCTTCGCGCAGCCCCCGGTGCTCCCCGAGAACGCGCCGGCGTCCGAGTACAAGGAGCTCGAGAAGTCGATCGCGCTCGGGATGAACTGCGCCCAGTGCCACGGCGGCGAGGCCGGCGGCGCAACCGTGAACCGGGCCGACCCGGCCACGGGCGAGGAGCTCGTGTGGCAAGCGCCGCCTCTGAACACCGTCTTCCACCGCTGGGACGAGGAGGTCGTGAAGTTCACGATCGAGCGCGGCCGGCCCGGGACGCCGATGCCCGCGTGGGGAGTCGAGTTCGGCGGCCCGATGACCGAGCAGATGGTCCAGGACGTCATGGCGTGGCTCAAGAGCATCCAGCTCCCACCTCCCGAGCTCGCCGAGGCATGCAACGACGGCCTCGCCGACGACGCGCTCTCGTGCTCGTCCGGCAAGGAGATCTTCGAGGCGCGCTGCGCGGTCTGCCACGGGCTGCGGGGCGAGGGGCGTGAGGCCGACGGGACGCTCGACGACCCGATCAAGCAGGGCATGGCTCTGTGGAAGGGCGACGTCAAGCACCTCGACAAGGGCCTGCACCTGTTCACGATCCGCAACGGCCGGCGGTTCGCGTTCATGCCGGCGTGGGCCGAGGCCCCCGCGCAGGGGATCCCCATCCCGCCGTACCCGCTGACCGACAAGCAGATCGAGGCCGTGCTCGAGTACGAGAGGACGCTCTAGGTGGACAGCCTGTTCGTCGAGGGCGTCGCCGCAACCGTCTCCGCGGTCCTGGTCTTCATCGGCAGCGTGTGGCTGCTGCTCGCGCTCGTGCTCGGCCCCCGGCTCGCGTACTTCATCGCCGCGTCGGTGACGCTCGGGTTCCTGCTGCTTATGGCCGCGGTGTGGTCCTACGGAACCCCGCTCGGCCCGGTCGGGGAGCTTCCGTCCTGGAGCGAGGTCGGAGTCGCGGAGACGGCGGCCGAGATCCAGTTCGGGCCCGCGGCGGACTATCCCGAGGGGGGCTGGTTCGAGCCGAGCACCGACGACAAGGAGCAGAACGAGTTCGCCAGCTCCGCCGAGAGCGAGGCCCCCGACGAGCTGGAGGCCGCGATCGACAAGGAGAAGATCACGGCGTTCACCGACATCGACCAGGCCGCGGTGGACTCCGACGCCACGCGCCTGATCGAGCAGGGCGGCGTCACGTACGCAACGGTCCGCTTCGAGGTCGCTCCGGCCGCGGAGGAAGGCGACGAGGAGGGTGACGCGCCGTCGGACACCGACCTCAGCGCCGAGCCGGGGGACCCCCCCGCGGAGGACGACGCCGCGGCGGAGGAGGAGGGCCCGGCTCCCGACGCCGAGGCCTTCGTGGTCCTCGAGCGGCACCCGGGCAACCCCTCGTTGATGGCGCGCCAGATCACGGCCGGGACGTTCGTCCTCTTCGTGCTGCACCTGCTCGGCCTCAACTGGTCCGAGAAGCGGGCCCGGCGGGTCCCCTAGGAGGCGAGACCGATGCACGGACGAACCCGGATCCGGACCTCTGCGGCCGCGGCGACGCTCCTGGCGCTGGGGGGCTGCACGCGGGCCGGCGTCAACGCGGGCGAGGAAGGCGGCACCGCGTTCATCCTCTTCGCGGTCATGCTCATCCTGACGGCCGCGATCCTGTGGTACATCCTCGGCCGCGAGGAGTAGCTCACTTCCGGTTGCGCGCGGCCATCGCCAGGAAGAAGCCGTACGACAGGAAGATGTAGCCCGCGAAGAACGCGATCACGTAGACGGGACGCGGGAGGTCGTCGACGGCGGCGTCGGCTATCGACGCCGCCAGCAGCAGCACCGCCCCGATCAGCATCGAGACCCTCCAGCGCGGCCACTTCGTCGGAGGCGCGGGAGCCTCTCCCTCCGCTGAAGGCCCGCTGCCTGCCGGGCCAACCGGCGGCGGGACGTCAGGGCGTTCCGAAGACATCCCGCGCCGCCTCCGCGACCTGGTCGACGTGCTCCTCGGTGTGGACGCTCGAGACGAACAAAGCCTCGAAGCGCGACGGCGGCAGGTAGACGCCGTGCGCGAGCATCCCGCGGAAGAAGCGCGCGTAGGTCCCCTGGTCCGTCGCCCTGGCGCCCTCGTAGTCGAGGACCTCGTCGCCGGCGAAGAAGAACCCGGCCAGGCCCCCGATCGCCGCGGCGACCATCGGAACCTCCGCCTCGTCGGCGGCGTCTACGAGCGCCTTCACGAGCGACCGCGCCCGGTCCTGGATCCGGTCGTACAGCCCGG
The DNA here is from genome assembly GCA_030861725.1 of Actinomycetota bacterium. GTDB lineage: Bacteria > Actinomycetota > CADDZG01 > CADDZG01 > WHSQ01 > JALZEG01. The sequence continues at coordinate 52,012 of JALZFC010000022.1, forward strand.
GGTCCGACTGGATGAGCCCCAGCGACGCGATGCCCGCCGCCATCGCCACCGGGTTCCCCGAGAGCGTCCCCGCCTGGTAGACGGGCCCGACCGGCGCGAGCTCGTCCATCAGCGAGGCCGCGCCGCCGATCGCCGCGGCCGGGAGTCCCGCTCCGAGGACCTTCCCCAGCATCACGAGGTCGGCGCGCACTCCGTAACGCTCCTGCGCACCGCCGGGGGCGAGCCGGAAGCCGGTGATCACCTCGTCGAAAACGAGCAGGGCTCCGGTCTCGTCTGCGATCGCGCGCAGCCCCTGGAGGAAGCCCTCTTCGGGGAGCACGAGACCCATGTTCGCCGCGACGGGCTCGACGAGGATCGCGGCGAGGTCGTCCTCGAACCCGTCGACCGCGGCCCGCACCGAGACGAGGTCGTTGTACCGGGCGACGAGCGTGTCGCCGGCGGCGCCCGCCGTGACGCCCGGCGTGCCGGGAATACCGAGCGTGGCGACGCCCGACCCCGCGTCGACCAGCAGCGCGTCGACGTGCCCGTGATAGCAGCCGGAGAACTTCAGCACCTTGGAGCGGCCGGTGGCGCCGCGCGCGAGACGGACCGCCGTCATCGCGGCCTCCGTTCCCGACGAGACGAACCGCGCCTTCTCGACGTTCGGGACCATCGCGACGACGAGCCTCGCGAGCTCGACCTCCAGCTCGCTCGGCGTGCCGAACGAGGTCCCCTTGCGCGCCGCCTCCGAGACCGCGTCGACGATCGCGGGGTGGGCGTGCCCGAACAGCAAGGCCCCCCAGCTCTGCACGAAATCGAGGTACGTGTTGCCGTCGACGTCGGTGAGGTAAGGCCCGGACGCGCTCGCGACGAAGAACGGATGCGCACCGACGGCCTCGAACGAACGGACGGGGGAGTTCACGCCGCCGGGCATCAACCCGAGGGCGTCTCGCAGGAGCTTGTCCGAACCGTCGCGGAGCGGACCTGCTCTCAGGTCAGCCACTCGGTCGCTTTCCGCGCGTGGTAGGTAACGATGAGGTCGGCGCCGGCGCGGGCGATCGACGTGAGGGTCTCGAGCGTCGCGGCACGCTCGTCGATCCAGCCGCGCTCCGCGGCCGCCATCAGCATCGAGTACTCGCCGCTCACGTTGTACGCCGCGGTCGGAAGACCGAAGCGGTCCTTCACCGCCCGGAGCACGTCGAGGTACGGGAGCGCGGGCTTCACCATGACCGCGTCCGCGCCCTCCGCGACGTCGAGCGCCACCTCCCGCACCGCCTCTGCCGCGTTCGCCGGGTCTTCCTGGTACGCACGGCGGTCGCCGAACTGCGGCGCGCCCTCGGCGGCCTCGCGGAACGGGCCGTAGAAGCTCGACGCGAACTTCGCCGCGTACGCCAGGATCGGCGTCTCGTGGTGGCCCGCCGCGTCGAGGGCCGCGCGTATCTCCGCCACCTGCCCGTCCATCATCCCGGACGGCGCGACGACGTCCGCTCCCGCGTCTGCCTGCGACGCGGCGATCCGCCCGTAGAACGAGATCGTCCGGTCGTTGTCGACGGTCTCGCCCGACAGGACCCCGCAGTGACCGTGCGACGTGTACTCGCACATGCAGAGGTCCGCGATCACGAGCGTGTCGTCGCCGAGCTCGTCCTTCAGCGCCCTCAGCCCCCTCTGCACGATCCCGTCCGGGTTCCACGCCTCGGAGCCCGACTCGTCCTTGTCCGCAGGGATCCCGAACAGCAGCATTCCGGCGACGCCACGATCGGCGAGCTCGTGGGCCTCCTTCACGAGCGAGTCGAGCGTGTGCTGGTAGTGACCGGGCATCGAGGAGATCGGGGCCGCGTCGGCGATCCCCTCCTTCACGAACAACGGCGCGATGAGATCAGCCGGACGGACGGTCGTCTCCGCGAACGCGCGCCTGAGCGCGGGCGTGCGGCGCAGCCTGCGCATGCGGTTCGCCGGGAAGCCTGCCATCTCCCTATGGTGCCTCACGTCGCGCTTCTGCCGAAACGGGCGACGATCGCCTCGACGAGCCCCGGGACCGTGTGCTCCTCGGCCACGACGTCGACGCTAAGGCCCGCGTCGCGCGCGGCGTCGGCGGTGACGGGGCCGATGCACGCGACGTGGCCGTCGACCGGCGGAGAGCCGGCGATCGCCAGGAAGTTGCGCACGGTGGAGGCGCTGGTGAACGTGACGACGTCGAAGCGCCCGCTGGCCACGACGGCGGCCCCGAGGGAGTCGGCGCCCGCGGGGAGGTTCCGGTAGGCCGTCACCGCCCGCGCGCTCCACCCTGCCGCCGACAGCGCGTCCACGAGATCGCCCGGCGCTCCCTCGACCCGGGGAAGTAGGACGCGGCCCCA
>JALZFC010000002.1 GCA_030861725.1 Actinomycetota bacterium
GGCCTCGCGCGGCTCGTCGGGGGCCGCCTCGGCAGAGGAAGCGATCTCTTCGATGCGCGGGAGGTCCGACGCCTTCTCTCTCTTCCGGGGAGACGCGTCGCTCACAGGAACCGCCTCATGTGGACGTTCAGTAGCAGGCCTACTGCCATGTAGTTGGTGATCAGGCTGGAACCTCCGTACGAGATGAAGGGCAGGGGGATCCCCGTGATGGGCATGATGCCCATCGTCATACCCATGTTGATGAACAGCTGGAACCCCCAATAGCCCGCGATGCCCGCGGCTATGAGGGTCCCGAACAGGTCGCGCGACAGCGCGGCGATCCGGAGAGCGCGCCACAGCAGGAAGGCGAACAACCCGAGCAGCGTCGTCGACCCGACGAATCCGAGCTGCTCTCCCACCGCGGTGAAGATGAAGTCCGTGTGCTGCTCGGGGATGAAGTCGAGCGACGTCTGCGTGTTCTTCCCCTCGAGGCCCTTGCCGCTCATGCCGCCCGAGCCGATCGCGATCTCGGACTGTGCCAGGTTGTACCCCTCGGACTGCACGTCCGGGGTCGGGTCGAGGAACGCGGTGATGCGCCGGACCTGGTAGTCCTCCAGCATCCCCGCCTGCACCACGAACGCGACCCCGACCACACCGAGCGCCGCGAGCGCGAGCAGGTGCCTGATCTTCGCGCCGCCGACGAGGAGCATGATCCCGAGCAGCGCGACGAACACCATCATCGTGCCGAGGTCCGGCTGCACGTAGATCAACAGGCACGGCAGGGCGACGATCCCGGTGGCGGCCGCGACGTCCCGCACGCGCAGCTGGCCCTTCAGCATCGAGAAGTACGCCGCGAGCGACACGATCACGACGACCTTCGCCATCTCCGACGGCTGCATCTGGAACACGCCGAAGTCGATCCAGCGCTGGGAGCCCTGGACCTCCTGGCCCAGCGGCGAGATCACCGCGACGAGGGCGAGGATCACGACCGCGTAGAGGATCGGCGCGAAGGCCTTGAAGTGGCGGTAGTCGAAGAAGGCGACGAGGAACAGCACGACGGTCGCGGCAACGACGTACACGAGCTGCCGGTCGAGGAACAGCATCGGGTCCAGACCGGCGGTCTCCTGCTTGTGCTGCGTCGCCGACAGGATCATCACCGCGCCGAACGCCGTCAGCAGCAGCGTGACCAGCAGCAACGTCGGATCGAGGTGGCGCAGCGGCGCCTTGCGCGCCATACGGGCCGAGATCGGCTCGCCGCCGATCCGGTCCACTGCCTCGCCGAAGATCCCCTCCATCGCCATCAGCCGGACTCGTCGTGCCCGAGGCTGACGTCGGTGGCGTCGTCCAGGCCGAAGAGGCCCTCGTAGATCTGGCGCGCGATGGGAGCCGCCGTCTCGCCGCCGTGCCCGGCCTTGGCGACGTAGACCGACACGACGTACTGCGGGTCGTCGGCCGGGGCGTACGACACGAACCACGCGTAGTTCTCGTCGAGCTCCGACTCACCGATCTGGGCGGTTCCCGTCTTGCCGGCGACGGGGTGCCGGTCGAGCGGGAACCCCGCGAACGCGCCGGCGGCCGTGCCGTTGTCGCCCGACACGACGTCGACCAAGCCCTCGTGGATCACGCCGAGCTCCGCCGCGTCGAGCGGGAGCCTGCGGACGACCTTCGGCTCGACCTCCCTGAGGATCTCCTCCCGGCCCGTCTCGGGGTCGGGCTGTCCGATCTCGCGGCCGACGCGGGGCTCCCAGACCTCGCCGGAGTCGGCCGCGATGGCCGCGTACGCGACCGCCATCTGCAGTGGGCTCACGACGAGGTCGCCCTGCCCGATCGCCATGTTGACGGTGAAGCCGGGGAGCCACCCGTCGAAGCAACCGAGCCCCTGCTCCCGGTACTCGTCGCACCACTTCTCGTCCGGGACCCGGCCCTCCGCCTCGTACGGCAGGTCGATCCCGGTCTCGCTCCCGAACCCGGACTGGCGCATGTAGTCCTGGAACCTCTCGGAGCCGTCGCCGTTCGCGGCCCCCCAGCGGTCCTCCATCTGCCAACCGAGCTCGTAATAGAACGTGTCGCAGGAGATCTCGAGGGATTCGGGGAAGCCGATCGAGCCGAAGTGGACCGACGTCCAGTTGTGGAAGACCGTCGTGATGCCGGTCGCGCCGTACTCCTTGTACGGCGGGCAGTCGAGGTAGTCCGTCGGTGACGCGACGTCTGTCGCGAGCGCGGCCCCCGCGGTGATGGCCTTGAAGGTCGATCCCGGCGGGACCCCCGCCTGCAGCGCGCGGTTGAGCTCCGCGTCGTCCTCCGCCGTGGACGGATCGCCCCGTAGCTCCTTCTGCTCGGCGAGGCTCAGCCCGTCGGCGAGCATCGACGGGTCGTAGGTCGGGAAGCTCGCCATCGCGACGATGCCGCCGTCGTCGGGGTCCATCACTACGACCGCGCCGTCGGGGGCCTCCTCTCCCGCGGCGCGCGCGGCGTAGATGCCGCTCGCCAGCGCCTTCTCGGCGATCTTCTGCGCCTCCGCGTCGAGCGACAGGATGAGGTCCTTGCCCGGCTCCTCCGTCTGCTTGATCTCGGCGTCCTGGACGACGTCTCCCGCCGAGTTCACAACCTTGCGCTTGATCTCGGGCTTGCCGCGGAGCCAGCGGTCGTACGTGCGCTCGACGCCGTTCTTCCCGATGAGGTCGCCCGACTCGTAGGGGGGCCTCGCGTCCTCGAACTCGGCGGACTCCAGCTCGTCGGCGTTGATCTCGCCGACGTACCCGAGGACGTGAGCCGCGAGCTTCCCGTGCGGGTACGTGCGGACGGGCAGCTCCTCCGCCGCGACCCCCGGGAAGTCCTCGGGGTTCTCGGCGATCCAGTTCACGACCGACTCCCGCACGTCGCTCACGACGGCGACCGGCTTGTACGGCGACACCGTCGCGTCGTTCAGCTCCTCGCGCATCTCCTTGACCTTGGCGACTACGGCGCGGTCGCGCTCCCTCCCCTTCAGGCGGTCCTCGACGAGGAGGCGGGCGACCTCGTACAGCACCTTCCGCTCCTCGAGAGAGCCCGGCTCGATCCTCTGCCGGTCGACCGTGATCGACAGCGAGTCGCGGTTCCCGACGAGGACCTCGCCGTTGCGGTCGAGGATCCGTCCGCGCTCCGGCTCCGAGTAGACGAGCCGGATCCGGTTCTCCTTCGCGAGCGTGCGGTAGTCGCCCACCGCGAGCACCTGCAGGTACCAGAGACGGGAGAAGAGCGCGACGAACGCGGCGACGAGGAGGACCGCCATGACCGCGAGGCGGAGCACCGTACGGTCGCTGCTCGTCCCGCGGTCGGTCCCCAGCGCAGGACCGCCGTTGCCCATCACCATCTGTGCACCTTCTCGGGCCGGAACCGGTCGGCCACGCGCCGCACGAGCGGGAAGACGAACGGCGTCAACAGCGTGTTGTAGAGGACGACCAGCCCGGCGACGCGGGCCGTGTACCCGACCCCGACCCACGGTTCGCCGAGGATGATCGACAGGGACGCGTAACCGAACTCCGCGACCGCCGACGCCACGGCGACGACGAACACCGGCGTCCACACGGACTCGGACGGCGCGTACTGCCGCAGGATCCCGACGGCGTATCCGACGAGCGTGTAGACGAGCGCGGTGAGGCCGATGACGGCCGGGAACGGGAGCAGGTCCTGCAGCAGCCCGGCGCAGAAGCCGGTGACGAGGCCGACGCGCTCCCCGTCGAGGTAGGCGAAGCAGACGACGACGACGAGCACGACCTGCGGGATCACACCGAGCACCGTCGCCTGCGCGAGCAGCGTCGACTGCAACGCGAGCGCGACGACGACCACGGCCGCGAGCGCGACCACGCGCGGGAGCCCCATCTCGCGGAAGATCCCCGGCGCCCGGGGCTCTCGGACGGTCATAGCCATGTCACGATCCCTCGCTCAGCGTCAGACGGGGGCCGCTCTCGACGAGCACCTGGACGAAGTCGAGCGTGGTGAAGTCGACGTAGGGCTCGACCTCGATCTCCTTCGTCGACTGCCGCGCGTCGCCTCCGACGTCGACGATGTAGCCGATGGGGATGCCGCCCGGGAAGATGCCGCCGTCGTAGCCCGACGTCACGACCTTGTCGCCCACCTCCGCGTCTGCGTTCACGCCGATGCGCTCGAAGGTCAACGGGACGCCCGCGCCGTTGCCGCTCACCGTGCCGGCGTCGCGGCCCCCGCTGACGCGGGCGCCGGCGGCCCCGCTCGGGTCGATCAGGTAGAGGACCGTGGCCTGGTGCGATCCGGCGGCGATCACCTTCCCGACGAGGCCTTCCGGAGCGATCACGGCCATGTCGGGCTCGATCCCGTCGGAGCGTCCCTTGTCGATGATCGCGGCCCACGTGAAGTTGTTCGGCCCCGTGGCCATCACCCGCGCGTTGACGCGGTCGCCGACGACCCAGGAGCGTTCGAGCTCGAGGAGGTCCGCCAGACGGGCGTTCTCGTAGATGAGCTCCTCGGCCTGGCGGTTCTCGGCCTCCAGCTGCGCGACCGTCTCCTCGAGCTCCGAGTTCTTGCTCCTGAGGCTTCCCAGCTCACCCAGCGACGAGAAGAAGTTCCCGACGGGACGGAAGACGGTCGTGAAACCGCGCTGAATGGGGGCCACGAGAGTGACCGAGAAGTCCTTGGCCCGCTCGAGCGGGCCCCCTGGACCTTGCCGGTAGTCGAGCGTGATTACCAGGACGGCCAGGGCGAGAAAGACGAGCAGCAGAAGCCGCCCTCGTCCGTTGCGGCGATACATCCGTTGTCAAGACCTCTTCGCCGGTAGCGAAAACTTGGGGGCAGCGCTTGCGCGTCCGTCGCCCGCGCGACGGAGGCCGCCCTACGAAGGGCCATCGTAGGCCCTCATGGGTGGATTCGCCTCAAACTGCCCCTGACCTGCACATATGTGTGGGCCGCGAAAATCCGGGCCCGAGAACCCGACCGTCGCCGCAGGCGACGACGCCGAGCGCCGAGAAGGTCCGCATCGGGCGGGATCGCCCGCGATGCGAGACCCGACCGTCGCCGCAGGCGACGACACCGAGCGCCGAGAAGGTCCGCATCGGGCGGGATCGCTCGCGATCCCGCTAGAAAGAACGACCTAGTGCCTGGTCGAGGAGATCAGCACCCGCTTCAGCGCCTCGAACTCCTCGAGGCACTTCCCCGAGCCGATCGCGACCGCGAACAGCGGGTCCTCCGCGACGTGGATCGGCATCCCCGTCTCGTGCTTCAGCCTCTCGTCGAGGCCCTTCAGCAGTGACCCTCCGCCGGCGAGGACGATGCCCTTGTCCATGATGTCCGAGGCGAGCTCGGGCGGGGTCTTGTCGAGCGTGTTCTTGACCGCGTCGACGATCGCGTTCACCGGCTCCTCGATCGCCCGCCGGATCTCCTCCGCCGACACCACGATCGTCTTCGGGAGCCCGGTGACGAGGTCGCGGCCGCGGATCTCCGCCTGCGACTCCTCCGGCATCGGGAACGCGGAGGCGATCGCCATCTTGATCTCCTCCGCCGTCCGCTCCCCCAGCATCAGGGAGTACTCCTTCTTGATGTAGTTGATGATCGACTCGTCGAGCTCGTCGCCGCCGATGCGGATCGACTGGCTCGTGACGATGCCCCCGAGCGAGACCACCGCGACCTCCGTCGTCCCGCCGCCGATGTCGACGACCATGTTCCCGGTCGGCTCGTGCACGGGAAGGCCCGCGCCGATCGCGGCGGCCATCGGCTCCTCGATGATGTACGCGCTGCGCGCCCCCGCGGAGATCGTCGCCTCCTCGACCGCGCGCTGCTCGACGCCGGTGATGCCCGACGGCACGCACACGACGACCCGCGGCTTCGCGAGGAACGAGCGGCGGTGCACCTTCTGGATGAAGTAGCGGAGCATCTTCTCCGTCACGTCGAAATCCGCGATCACGCCGTCCTTCAAGGGCCTGATCGCGACGATGTGGGCCGGGGTGCGGCCGATCATGCGCTTGGCCTCGGAGCCGACGGCGAGGATCGCGCCGGTCTTCGTGTTGATCGCGACGACGGACGGCTCGTTGAGGACGATGCCGCGGCCGCGGACGTACACGAGAGTGTTCGCGGTGCCTAGGTCGACCGCCATGTCGCGGCCGATGAACTGGAACATGCTGTCCATTGGAGTGACTCCTGAAAAAGATTGAGATTGGGCGGGTGCGATCCAGAGGGTAACGCATGCCGCCGGACACGACCCCTACCGTCGCCGAAGGCGACGACGCTTCGCGCCGATGGATCCGCATCGGGCGGGATCGCTTGCGATCCCGCTAGAGCTAAAGGGATCGCTTGCGATCCCGCTAGAGCTACCCGAAGAAGAGGTTGACCTCCCTCTCGGCCGCCTCGGGGCCGTCCGAGCCGTGCACGATGTTCTCGCCGATGACGGTTGCGAAGTCGCCGCGGATCGAGCCCGGCGCCGCGTCCAGCGGGTTCGTCGCGCCCATGATCTGGCGCATGCCGGCGATCGCGTCGGGCCCCTCCACGACCATCGCCACCACGGGACCCGACGTGATGAACGACACGAGCTCCGCGAAGAACGGTTTCTCCGTGTGCTCGGCATAGTGCTTTTGCGCGAGTGCCTCGTCGATCGTGGACAGCTTCATCTCGCGCAGCTCGTAGCCCTTCGCCTCGATGCGCGACACGACCTCGCCGACGAGCTTCCGCCGCACGCCGTCGGGCTTCACCATGATGAACGTCTGCTGCACGTCGGGCACGCCTTACCTCCTGGTCAAGATCTTGGGAGGAGGCTACTTGCTGAGGAGATGCTCGCGCGCCTCGCCGACGACGTAGTGCGACCCCGTGACGCACACCAGCGCCTCGCCCGCAAGCTCGCGTGCCGTCTCGACCGCATCGGGGACGTCCGCTGCGACCGAGACTTCGGTCAGGCCCAGCTCCGTAGCTGCCGCCAGGAGGGCTTCCGGCTCTACCGACCGCACGTTGGCGGGACGCGTGAACACCATGCGCTGCGAGATGCGCGCCATCTCCTGCAGCATCCCGCGGTAGTCCTTGTCGGCGAGGATCCCGACGACGAAGACGCCGCCGACGAAGTCGAACGACGCGGCTATCGAGCCGACGAGGGCGGCCATCCCGTCAGGGTTGTGGGCGACGTCGAGCAGCACGCCCTGCACCGTCTCCATCCTTCCCGGTGCCTTCGTCTCCGCCAGCCCCTGTGCGACGACCTCCTCGCCCAGCACCTGGCTCGGGAGGAACCTCGTTACGGCCTCGAGCGCGGTGGCCGCGTTCACGCCCTGGTGTGCGCCGTGAAGGGGCAGGAACAGGCCCTCGTACAGCCGGGCGGACGTCTCGATCTCGAGGAACCGGCCGCCGAGAGCGACCGAGTTGTCCCTGACCTGGAACTCTCTTCCCAGCGACGCAACCGACGCGAGCATGCCCTCGGCCTCGGCCGTGATCAGCTCGAGGATCGAAGGGTCACGCTCCGCCGTCACGACGAAGGAGTCGTGCTTGATGATCCCGGCCTTCTCCCGCGCGATCGTCTGGCGATCCGTCCCGAGCAGCGCGGTGTGATCCAGCCCGACGTTCGTCAGCACGGCGACGCTCGCGGGGACGACGTTCGTCGCGTCCCAGCGCCCGCCGAGACCGACCTCGACGACGACCGCGTCCACCGGTGTCTCCACCGCCCACAGGAAGAACATCCCGGTCACGACCTCGAAGAACGTGAGCTTCTCTCCGAGCCGCTCCTCCACCGTGTCGAGATACGGCGCGAGGTGCGCGAAGACGGCGCCGAAGGACTCCTCGTCGATCGGCTCGCCGTTGAGCGCGATCCGCTCGCGCACGGACTGCAGGTGCGGCGAGGTGTAGGTCCCGACCGAGAGCCCGGTAGCGGCCAGCAACGAAGACGCGATCCGTGCAGTGGACGTCTTGCCGTTCGTGCCCGTGACGTGGATCGCCGGGATCTGCCGCTGGGGGTTGTCCAGGGCGTCGCATAGCGCCTCGATCCGGTGCAGCGACGGGGCGAGCGACTTCATGACGTCGATCCCCAACGCGTCGAGACGTGCGGTGGCTTCCCGGTACGTCACGGCGCTAAGCAGGGAGAGCGCCGAGCTGGCCGTCGATCTTGCCGAGGGCGGCACGCGCCTCGTCCAGCTTCGCGCGCTCCTTCTCGACGACCGCAGCCGGTGCCTTCCCCACGAACGCTTCGTTCGCGAGCTTGCCTTCCGCCCGCGCGACCTCGGACAACAGCTCCGCGCGCTTGCGCTCGAGCCGTTGACGCTCCAGAGCAGGATCGACCGCTCCTCCGAGGCTCATAGCGGCCTCGATGCCCGCTGGCGTGATCGTCCGGGGGTCGCCGCCGGCCGGACCGAGGTCGGGGACCAGCTCGAGCGACTCGAGACGCGCCAGCGAGACGACCTGGTCGCGCAGGGGTTCGACCTCGGCCGCGAACGATCCCGCGGCGACCGACACCGGCACGCGCCGCCCTTGAGGCACCTCGTGCTCGATCTTCATACGCCGCAGCGCGACGACGAGGTCCTGGAAACGCGCCATCGTCTCCTCCGCGGCGGCGTCCCGATGGGCGCGCGCCACAGGCCACGGAGCACTCGTGATCGTGCCCGCGTCCGGCCGGAGCTTCGACCACAGCTCCTCGGTGATGAACGGCATCACGGGATGGAGCAGCCGCAGGACGTGGTCGAGCACGTGGACGAGAACGGCGCCGGCCGCTCCGGAGCCCCCGTCGCGCAGCCGCGGCTTCGCCAGCTCGACGTACCAGTCGCACAGCTCGCTCCAGACGAACGCGTGCAGCGCGTGCAGCGCCTCGGAGAAGTTGAACGCGTCGAGCTCGCGGCCGACCATCTCGATCGTCGCGTCGAGCCGCGAGAGGATCCACCGGTCGTCGACCTGCAGCTCGTGCCCGTCTAGCGACGGCCGCTCGTCGCCGAGCGACATCAACACGAAGCGCGACGCGTTCCAGAGCTTGTTCGCGAAGTTGCGCGCGCCCTCGACACGGTCCTCGGACGCGTTCGAATCGTTGCCGGGGACCGCGCTGAACGCGAGCGAGAACCGCAGGGCGTCGGCCCCGTAACGGTCGATCATCTCGAGCGGGTCGACGACGTTGCCCAGGGACTTCGACATCTTCTTGCCCTCGGCGTCCCGGACGATCCCGTGGATGAACACGTCGGGGAAGGGGACGTCGCCGGCGAAGTACATGCCGGACATGATCATCCGCGCCACCCAGAGGTAGATGATCTCGTACGCCGTCACCATCACCGTCGTCGGGTAGAACTTCGCCAGGTCCGGCGTCTCGTCCGGCCAGCCCAGCGTGGAGAACGGCCACAGCTGCGACGAGAACCAGGTGTCGAGCACGTCGGGATCCTGCGTCAGCCGGGACGATCCGCACTCGCACGCGGCCGGGTCCTCGAGCGCCGCGATCGTGCGGTCGCAGTCGTCGCAGTACCAGACCGGGATGCGGTGCCCCCACCACAGCTGACGTGAGATGCACCAGTCGCGCAGGTTCTCCATCCAGTGGAGGTACGCCTTGGTGAAACGCGGCGGGTGGAACCGCACGCGCCCCTCCTTCGCCGCCTCGATCGCGGGTTCGGCGAGCGGCTTCATCTTCACGAACCACTGCTCCGACAGCCACGGCTCGATCTCGGTGCCGCACCGGTAGCAGTGGCCGACCGCGTGGACGTAGGGCCGTTCGACCTTCTCGACCAGCCCGAGGGCCTGGAGCTCCCGGAAGACCGCCCCCCGCGCCTCGTACCGGTCGAGACCCGCGAACCGGCCGCCGTTCGCGTTGACGTGCGCGGCCTCGTCGAAGACGTTGATCTTCTCGAGGTCCGCCCGCTCGCCCATCTCGAAGTCGGTGGGGTCGTGCGCGGGCGTGCCCTTGACGGCGCCGGTGCCGAACTCGGGATCGACCGCGTCGTCCGCGACGACGGGAAGAACGCGGTCGAGGAAGAAGGGATGCTTCACCGTCTTCCCGACCAGGGCGGCGTATCGCTCGTCGCGCGGGTGGACGAAGATGCCGGTGTCGCCGAGCATCGTCTCCACGCGGGTAGTGGCGACGGAGATCGAGCCCGAGCCGTCGCTCAGCTCGTACCGGAACGTGACGAGCTCACCCGCGACGTCCTCGTGCTCGACCTCGATGTCCGAGAGAGCGGTCGTGCAGCGGGGGCACCAGTTGATGACGCGCAGCCCCCGGTAGATCAGCCCGTCGTCGAACCACCGCACGAACACCGTCCGGACGGCGCGCGACAGCCCTTCGTCCATCGTGAAGCGCTCGCGGCCCCAGTCGCACGATTCGCCGAGCTGTCGCATCTGCTCGGTGATACGCGACCCGTAGAGGTGCTTCCACTCCCACACCTTCTCGACGAATGCCTCCCGGCCGAGGTCGTGGCGGTCGAGCCCGTCCTTGCGCAGGTCTCGTTCGACGACGTTCTGCGTCGCGATGCCGGCGTGGTCCGTCCCCGGTACCCACAGCGCCTCGTAACCGAGCATCCGGGCGCGCCGGACCAGCGCGTCCTGCAGGGAATGGTTGAGCGCGTGGCCCATGTGCAGCGCACCCGTGACGTTCGGCGGCGGGAGCACGATCGAGTACGGCTCCCTGGACGACTCCGCGTCGGCGCGGAAGACGCCGTCATGTTCCCACGTCTCGTACCAGCGCCTCTCGATGTCCTCCGGCTGGTACGCCTTTGACAACGTCACTCGACGCCGACCACGAGCTTCGACACGAGCCCGTCCTCGCCCACCTTCGTCGCCGCGCCGACGACGTACGTGAAGACGTCGATGACGGGCTTGACGTCCGCGTTGTAGCTCTCGTCGACGGCGCCGCCGAACGTCGCGACGGCCTCGCCGAACGCCTGCGCGGCGTCGACGTCGACGAAGAACGAGATGTTGAAGTCCTCACCGACCGCCTCCTGGGCGCTCGCGAAGGCCTCCGAGTCCTCGAGCGTCTCACCGCCCTGCGTGAGCGCGTTCGTCGCGTCGTTGCCGTAGGTGATCGCGAGCCGCTCGCCTCCGACGACGTAGATCGGCGCCGGCACCCCGGGGACCTGCAGGCTGAAGCCGTCGAGGCCACCCTGGGAGTAGGGCTGCGGCCGGACCCCCTGCTGCACGAGGAGCTGCTCGAGCTTCTCGACGAGTGCCGTCGTCTTCGTCGGGTCGGTCGACTCCACTACGAGCCCGCCGCCGATGTCCTGGAGGTTCGCGCCCTGGACGAACAGCCCGGCGTCGCCCATCCACGACAGCACGTCCTGCTCCAAGCGCAGTCCCGTCTCCGCGTAGAACAGGGCTTCGAGCTGCACCGCGTCGAAGCCCGGGAATCCCGCGACGGCTTCCATGAAGTTGCTCATCAGGTCGCCGAGCTCCGGGATCCCGAAGGCGGCCCACGATCGCGCCGGCAGCTCTGGGACGACGCTTTCGTCCGCGATGCCCCGGATGAACGACGCAAACGGCCCGGGTGCGATCGCGCCCGACGATTCCACGACCGCGGAGTCCGAGGTCACGTACAGGATGCCCGCCTGCGGCGGCTGGTCGGCCCCCGCGAAGGCCTCGAAAGCCGCCTTGTCCTCGGGCGTCATCGCGGCCTCGAGCCCGAGCTCGTCGAAGAGGGCGGCGGTGTCGAGGTAGTAGAGCCCGATCCAATCGTTCGTGAGGGGGTCGGTCGCGGTCGTGAATGCCTTCGCCGTCTCGAGCGTCTCCTCGCCGGCCAGCGCGTCTATGGACTCCTTGATCGCGTCCTCGGTCCCGATGACCATGAACCCTTCGAGGAACGCGAGGGCGAATGGCCCACCCTCCTCGACCCGGTATTCGGTGTCCTTGTAGGTCTTGGACTCGCTACCGCCGAGCCCGCCGTCCGAGCTCTCGCGCAGGAAGCGTTCCGCCGCCTCCTCGTCGGTGATCTCGACGAGGGCGGCGCCGTTCGGTAGGTCCGGTGTCCCGCCGGGGATGGCATAGACCGCGAACTGGTCGCCGAGCCACGGCTTCACGTCCTCCTCGTACGAGAGCCCCTCCTCATCGAGCGACTCGTCGACGGCCTTCGTGAGCGCCTCGATCACGTCCTCGGTGCTCTCGACGTTGGGGAACTTCTGGATGAAGTCGTTCAGCGCTTGCTTCTGGCCGTTCGACGGCTCGATGAAGAAGTTCGCGTAGAAGTAGGCATCCGGCGGGACGAACGCGAGGGCGTCGTCCTCGGCGGGGGCGAGGAACCGCGTGAGCGCGAACGCGCCTCCGCCTACGAGGAGGACGGCGGCGATCACGATGGCCAGGATCTTCGGTTTCACCCAGGACCTCCCAAGGCGTCGAGACACACGGATGCTAGGAGAGCGCTACGCGGAAAGAGCTCGGCTGCAGGCGTCGGGGACGGATCAAGCGCTGCGTTCACCGCGGGCAGGGCGCTCCGTGCGCTCCTTCGTCCTCGGCACGAGCGTCGGGTTGACCCGCTCGAGCACGACCTCGCGGTTGATGACGCACTTGCCGACGTCCTCGCGACTCGGAAGGTCGTACATGACGTTCAGGAGCACCTCTTCGAGGATCGCCCGCAGGCCGCGAGCGCCGGTGCCGCGCAGCATCGACTGCTCCGCGACGGCTTCGAGAGCGTCCTCCGTGAAGGCCAGCTCGACCCCGTCGAACTCGAAGAACCTCTTGTACTGGCGGAGGAGCGCGTTCTTCGGCTCGGTCAGGATCTTGACGAGCGCGTCCTTGTCGAGGTTGTGGACGTTCGTGATCACCGGCAGACGCCCGATGAACTCGGGGATGAGGCCGTATCTCAGGAGGTCCTCCGGCAGCACGTGCTCGAGGATGTCGCCGAGGTTCTTCTCCTCCATCTTGCGGACGTCGGCCCCGAAGCCGATGCCCTTGCGGCCGATGCGGCTCTCGATGATCTTCTCGAGGCCGGCGAAGGCGCCTCCGCAGATGAAGAGCACGTTCGTCGTGTCGATCTGGATGAACTCCTGGTGGGGGTGCTTGCGGCCGCCCTGCGGCGGGACGCTCGCGGTCGTGCCCTCGAGGATCTTCAGCAGTGCCTGCTGGACGCCCTCGCCGGAGACGTCGCGGGTGATCGACGGGTTCTCGCTCTTGCGCGCGATCTTGTCGACCTCGTCGATGTAGATGATCCCGGTCTCGGCCCGCTTGACGTCGTAGTCGGCCGCCTGGATCAGCTTCAGCAGGATGTTCTCGACGTCCTCCCCGACGTAGCCGGCCTCGGTCAGCGCGGTCGCGTCGGCGATCGCGAACGGGACGTTGAGCATGCGCGCGAGCGTCTGCGCGAGCAGCGTCTTGCCGCACCCCGTGGGACCGAGCAGCACGATGTTCGACTTCGCGAGCTCGACGTCGCCTTCGACGTGCGCGCCGACCTGGATGCGCTTGTAGTGGTTGTAGACCGCGACCGAGAGGACCTTCTTCGCCTGTTCCTGGCCGACGATGTAGTCGTTCAGGAACTCGTAGATCTCCCTGGGCTTGGGGAGGTCCTCGAGCTTGAGCTCGGGAGTCTCGGCGAGCTCCTCCTCGATGATCTCGTTACAGAGGTCGATGCACTCGTCGCAGATGTACACGCCCGGGCCGGCGATGAGCTTCTTGACCTGCTTCTGGGACTTGCCGCAGAAGGAGCACTTCAGCAGGTCTCCGCCGTCACCGAACTTAGGCACCTATTCCGCTCCCCTGTTACGCCTCTGGGCTCTCGACCGGAGCACCCTCGGCTTCGGCGTTGGCGATGCGCGCCGGCTCTCCCTGGAGGAGCCCGCCCCCGCGCTTCTCGGCGACCGTCCGGCTTGCGATCACCTCGTCGATAATACCGTAGCCCTTTGCCTCGTCGGCGCTCATGAACCGGTCCCGGTCGAGGTCCTTGCGGACCTGCTCGGGGGTCTGGCCGGTGTGCTCGGAGATGATCTCGATCATCCTCCGGTTGACGTCCAGGATCTCGCGGGCGTGGATCTCGATGTCGGCGGCGGTGCCCTGGTAGCCGGCGGAGCCCTGGTGGATCATGATCTTCGCGTTCGGCAGCGAGAACCGCTTCCCGTTGGCGCCGCCGCACAGAAGGATCGCGCCCATCGACATCGCCATGCCGACGCAGATCGTCGAGACGTCCGGCTTGATGTACTGCATCGTGTCGTAGATCGCCATGCCGGAGTAGACCTGGCCGCCCGGAGAGTTGATGTAGAGGCTGATGTCCTTGTCGGGATCCTCCGACTCCAGGTGGAGGAACTGCGCCACGATCACGTTCGCCACCTGGTCGTCCACCGGGGTGCCGAGGAAGATGATCCGCTCCTTCAGGAGGCGCGAGTAGATGTCGAACGCGCGCTCGCCCCGGCTCGTCTGCTCGACGACCATGGGGACGAGGTAGTTGTGCGGCTGGTTGGTCATGAGGGTTGCGCCTCCACTTCTTGCTCTTGTTCCTCGAGAGGTTCTTGGGGCTCTTCGGGTTCTTCGGTCGGGCGACCGGCCACATTTATGGCCTCGACGACGTGGTCGAGGGCCTTGCGACGCATGATATCGGCCGCCAGAGAACCCAAACGTCCCGCGTTCACGACTTGTTCCGCCACCTCTTTCGCGTCCCGGCCGCTGCGGTGGGCCAGGACGGCGATCTCGCGTCCTATGTCCTCTTCGGTGACGTCGAAGCTCTCGGTGCGGGCGATCTCTTCGAGCAGGAGCTCGGCCTTCACCGACCGCTCGACCTGGGCGCGCATGTCGCGGCGGATCTCGAGCTCCGTCAGCTCGGCGCGGCGCGTGTACTCGTCCATCGTCAGCCCGGCGCGCTTCAGGTCCTCCTCGAAGTGCTCCAGGCGGTGCTCGAGCTCGCTGTCGACGAGCTTCTCCGGGGGGTCGAGATCCGACGCGTCGACGAGCGCGGCGAGGGCGCGGTTCGCGATCTCGTCGCGGACCATCCCCCGCTTGACCCCGCCGAGCCGCTCGCGCAGGTCGTCCTTCAGCTCGTCGAGCGTCTCGAACTCGCCCATCGTCTTCGCTAGCTCGTCGTCGAGCGGCGGCAGCACCTTCACCTTCACCTCTTTGACCAGCACGGTGAAGGAGATCTCCTCCCCGGCCAGGTCGCCGCCGCCGTCGGGCATCGTGTCGTTGAACTTCAGGATCGCGCCGGGTCTCGTGCCCTCGAGCTCCTCGTCGAGCTTCGGGGGCCCCGTACGCGACCCGACCTCGTAGAGGAGGTCGGGGGCGCCGGCGCCTTCGACGAGCTCCTCGTGGCGGTATCCCTTGAGGTCCACGAGCACGAAGTCGCCGCGGCGGGCCTCCCTGCCGACGGACTCGAGCTCGGCGAAGCGGTCCCGCAGGCGCTCGAGCTGCTCGTCGAGCTCCTCGTCCGTCACCTCCGACGGCGGGGCCTCGATCGAGATCGCCGACAGGTCCGGCACCGTCACGTCCGGACGGACGTCGACGATCGCCTCGAACAGCAGCGGCTGCCCCGCGTCGAACTCGAGCACCTCTATCTCCGGGGGCGCTATGGCCTCGAGGTCCTCCTGCGCGAGGGCGTCCCGGTAGAGGTCCGGCAGGGCGTCGCGGAGCGCCTCCTCGCGGATGACCTCGGGGCCAACGCGGGCGTCGATCAGCTGGCGCGGGACCTTCCCCTTGCGGAAGCCGGGAACCTTGATCTCGCCGGCCCACCGTCTGTACACGGCGTCCAGAGCGGGCTTCAAAGACCCCTCGGGCGCCTCCACGCGGAGCTTCACGCGGTTCTTGTCGAGCCGCTCGGACGAGATCTGGAGGTCGGGGGCCATGGGCTCGTCATAGTAGCCCCGGGGCGCTCCGGATCGTCCGCGCCGGCATGTGGGGGTTCTGGACGAACGCGAGGAGGACTCGCGGGCCGCGGTGGCGAACCCTGAAGCGGTCAGTGTTAAGGGTGGAGTTTAGAGAGTCCTGGTTGAGGGCCAGGAGCCGCGCTAGGCGGACGAAAGTGGGGATGACGGCCCCTGGCCCTCAAGCAGAGCGCTCCAAGACTGGTCGGTCAAGGTTTCAGTTACGCTGCGTTACTCTTTTTGCCGCCCCTTACAGCGGCCTCGCCCTAGACAATACGACCTCTGCGGCAGACTGGTAACCACCTCGCTCACCCAGCGTAGTCGTCCGCAAAGCATTATGCACGCACTTCCCCGTCTCCAAACGCCCGGATTTCTGTAGGGGTTGGACAGGAGCGGCTCTAGTCCGCCGCCCGCACCTGTTGCCGGTTCGGGAGCCGGGGCACGTGCGGATGGGAAGATGAGCAGGACGGGGCGTAGCGCAGCTTGGTCCAGCGCGCCTGCTTTGGGAGCAGGAGGTCGCCGGTTCGAATCCGGCCGCCCCGACTCGCGCGAGGGCAGGGGTAGATGATGGACGAACAGCTCTACGACTGGATGGCCCCGACGATCGAGGCGGTCCAGCCCTTCTGTGACGAGAGCGTCTTCGCCGCCGCCACGTTCCAGGGCGCCGGGGGCTGGGCGTGGGGCATCTCCAACGGGGCCCTGTTCGGGGGCCTCTTCGGCCGGCCCTCCAAGAAGGTGAGGGAACGGACAGGGGGCCTGCCCGGCACCGTCATCCTCGCGATCGGCCCCACCAAGATCTACGTCTTCGCATACAGGGTGAAGAGGATGAGATTGGTGATCGAGCCGCCGGTGCGGGTGTGGGATCGCGGCGACGTCGTCGCCCGTTCCGACGCGAGGATGGTCGCGAGCAAGCTCACGATCGACGTGCCGGCTACGGGCGATCGCCACGAGCTCGAGTCGACGTCGATGACGGGCCGGCTCGGCAAGATCACGCGGGAGATGTTCCGTCTGCTCGACGACCCGCGAATCGGCGCCCCGGCGGGGGCCTCCGTCGCGGCCGGCAGCAGCGGGTCGAGTGCCGCGGGCGGCCGCGCACGCGCCCGCGCCTCGGAGCTGGCGGACGATATCGAGGCCGAGCTGAAGAGGCTGAACATGTGGATGCCCGAGCCCCCGTCGGAGGAGCACGTCCTGGAGGGCGGGGCGTTCGGGATGGGGACGGTCTCGTTCGTGACGTGGCTGCAGGTCGTGCTGGTCACGCGCCTCCGCGCGGTGGCGGAGGGGACGATGGACCTGCCGGGCTCCAGCTCGATCGGCACGATGGCAGCACGCGAGTTCGACGGCGAGGTCCACGACATGGGGCCCCTGACGAAGCTGATCCACGAGGTGGACCGGCTAGCGAACTCCGGGTAGGCCGATATCCTCGAAACCCTGCGGGTGTAGCTCAATGGTAGAGCTCCAGCCTTCCAAGCTGGTCATGAGGGTTCGATTCCCTTCACCCGCTCCAGCCCGGCCGATTCTCGAAGGAGCTGCTCCTTGAACGCACGCGACTACGTCCGCGACAACGCCGCGAAATACCTGAGCTGGTTCGAGGAGGCTTGCTCGATCCCCTCGCTCGCCGAGCAGCCCGACGGCCTCACCCGGATGGCGGCCTGGCTCGAGGAGCGGTTCGCGGAGCTCGGCGGCTCTACGGAGCGGCTGTCGTACCAGGGCGCGCCGGACGCGCTGCTGTGCAACCTCGGCGCCGGCCGGCGGACGGTCCTCGTCTACGACCACTACGACGTCCAGCCGGTCGACCCGATCGAGCTGTGGGATTCCAAGCCCTTCTCGCCCGAGATCCGCGACGGCGTCTTCTACGCCCGCGGCGCCGCCGACAACAAGGGCGACCTCGTGGCGCGGCTGGCGGGCCTCGACGTCTACCGCGCGGTCTACGGAGAGCTTCCCGTGCACGTGAAGTTCCTCGTCGAAGGCGAGGAGGAGACCGGGTCGAAGTCGTTCCTGTCGATCGTCACGCGGTACGGCGAGAAGCTGAAGGCGGACGGGTGCATCTGGGAGGGCATGGGGATCGACCACGTCGACCGGCCGGAGTTCGTCTTCGGCGCGAAGGGTCTCGCGTACGTCGAGCTCGTCTACCGCGGCCTCACCGAGGACCAGCACTCCTCGCTCGCGGTCATCGCGCCGAGCCCGGTCTGGCATCTCGTGGAGGCGCTGGCGACTCTTCGCAGCCCCGACGGCCAGGTCCTCATCGACGGCTTCTACGACGACGTGGTCCCGCCGGCGGAGGCCGACGAGGCCATCCTCCGCGCTCTCCCGTTCGAGGAGGAGGCGGAGCGCGAGCGGCTCGGTGTCGACGCGTTCGTCGGCGGCGACACCGGGATCGACCTGCTTCGCCGCTACTACTTCGAGCCGACGTGCAACATCGCCGGGATCGTCGCGGGGTTCACCGTCCCCGGCGCGTCCAAGACAGTGCTTCCGAAGGAGGCGATGGCGAAGCTCGACATGCGCCTCGTGCCCGACCAGGACCCCGACGACATCGTCGCGAAGCTGCGCCGGCATCTCGACGCACGCGGGTTCGACGACATCGAGATCAACCGGTTCTCGAACGAGCATCCGGTGCGATCGCCGTCGGACTCGCTAATAGGGCGCGCCGCCCTCGCCGCCGCGCGTGAGGTCTACGCCCAGGCGCCCGCCGTCTCGCCGATGATGATCGCGACCGGTCCGATGTATCCCGTGGCAGGCGTCCTCGGGATCCCGACGGTGTCGCCCGCGGGCGTGTGCCGGCCGGAGTCGAACATCCACGCGCCGAACGAGAACGTGCGCGTCGAGGACTTCCTGCGGACGGTCGAGTACACGGTCGCGTGGCTGAAGGCCCTCGGCGAGCCCTCGCTCTGAGCGACATCGAGCTCCGGCTCGACCCGCCTCTCGACGACGAGACGTCGCAGCAGCTGGTCACGGTGTGGGCCGACGTCTCGAACGCGGGCGGCGCAGTCGGGTTCCCGCCCCCGCCCCCGCCGGTGACGGCCGCGGACGTCGCGCCCGTCGCCGAGGTCGCGTTCGCGGCCGTTCGTGCCGGCAGAGACCACGTCGTGGTCGCGTACGACGGCGGGACGATCGTCGGGTTCGCGTTCCTCGAGCACCGTCCGGGGCCGTTGTTCCGTCACTGGGCGACGGTCAAGCGCTTACAGGTGCATCCGGACGCGCAGGGCCGCGGCATCGGGACCGAGCTGCTGCTCGGGTGTCACGACTTCGGGAGGGAGCTGGGTCTCGAGGCGCTGCACCTGACGGTGCGCGGAGGCACGGGGACCGAGGCCTTCTACGAGGGCCACGGCTACGACCTGATAGCGACGATCCCGGATGCGATCCGCCTGGGGCCGGACGACACGCGGCCGGAGCTGTACATGGTGAAGCGCCTGTAGCTACGGGATCAGCAGGAGCTTGCCCGTCGTCTTCCGCGATTGCAGGTCCCGATGAGCGCGCGCTGCCTCGGGCAGCGGATAACGCTCGTGTACGTGGACGTCCAGCTCCCTTCGTGCGACCGCGCCGAGGACCGCGCTCGATCGTTCGAGCAGCTCCTCTCGCGTCGCCACGTAATCCGCCAGTGCGGCCCGCGTGAGGAAGAGCGAGCGGTCGCCGAGACGCCGGGGGTCGAACGGTGGCGGCGGGCCGCTCGTCTGACCGTAGAGGACCATGTAGCCGCGCAGCCCCAAGCACTCGATGCTCTTGTCGAAGGTGTCCCTGCCGACAGCGTCGAAGACCGCCCTCACCCCGCGGCCTTCCGTCACCTCCCGCGCCACCTCGACGAAGTCGTGCTGCGTGTACACGACGGTGACCTCGGCCCCCGCGGCGCGAGCACGTTCGGCCTTCTCCGCGGTCGATGCCGTACCGATGACCCTGAGGCCGCGGCGCGACGCCATCTGTGTGAGCAGCAAGCCGACACCTCCGGCTGCCGCGTGCACGACGCACCAGTCACCGGGACGCAGCTGTCCTGCAGCGTCGAGAAGGCAGTGCGCGGTCATGCCCTGCAGCAGCGCGGACGCCGCCACGTCTGTCCCGACGGTGTCGGGCAGGGGGACGAGGCGGTCGGCCGGCACCGCGATCTCTTCGGCGTACGCGCCGATCACGCGGGCGAAGCCGACGTGATCCCCTGCCGCAACGCCTGCGTCGGGCGCGGCGGCAACGACGACCCCGGCCCCCTCGACACCGGGCGTGAACGGCAGCGCCATCTCGTACGCCCCGGAACGGTGGTTGACGTCGATGAAGTTGACGCCGATGGCCTCGAGCCTGATGACGGCCTCGCCGGGGCCGGGTTCGGGTGAAGGCACGTCCTCGAGCGTCAGCACCTCGGGGCCGCCGGTCCGGTGCACTCGTATCGCTCTCATGGCGAGAGCGACGCTACCGGACCTAGAACGGAGGGACGTGGGGGCAGGCGTTCTCTATCAGCGACCGCAACGGCCAGCTCGGCGAAGCCCCCGGAAGGTCCGTCCTCCCGTCCACGTAATAGCCGCCGCGCCACGAGCCCCACAGGTGCTGGCGGCAGAACGAGTCCACGGTCATCCACTCGCGCTCGCCCTCGGGACGCTCGAGCGTCTTCGCGCGCCCCAGCATCGGGTCGACGACGCGGGAGACCTCCTCGAGCCACGTCTTGCGGCCCTCGAGGAGGCCGAGGTAGGTGCCGTGGCCCTCGTTCGCGAACTCGTCCTCGCCCAGAGCAGGCGTTGCGACGGTCCCGGTGACGCCGGGTGTCATCCCGGCCTCAGTGTGTTGCGCACCGTGGAACAGACGCGTGCGCAGCTCGGCCCCCGTGAGGGCGCCGTCGCCGAGCTCGCACTCCGACCGCGCCTTGCCGCAGGCGACCGCGCGGCCGCGCGCGATCACGCCCTTGGACTGGACGCGGCTGGGGCCTGCGAGCGCGAGGCGCGCCTGGTACAACGCCCTGCCGTAGACGCCGGTCACGACCGGCGTCGCGTTGGAGGTCCCCGAGAAGTTCCCCTCTCCCCCGACGTTCGGCGAGTTGTATGCCGACGGGTACGCGAGCCCGACGCCCGAGATATCGGCCGGCTTTCCCTGCCCGGTGTACGACGCGTGGTTTACGGGGTCGACGGCGCCCACGGTGACGATCCAGTCCGGTCCCGGCTGCGACGAGAGCAGCGTGTTGTTGGGGACGAAGAACGACCGATCGTGTCCGTTGTGGGCCGCGAAGAAGACGGTCTGGCCGCGCTCGGTCGCGCGGCGTTGCGCCTCCGTGTCGGAGCCGTCGTAGATGTTGTCGGTGAATACCGTGCTGTGTCCGTACGAGTTCGAGACCGCGTCGATCCACGGCTGGCTCTCGGCCCACTCGAGCGCCTGCTCGGAGGCCGCCGCGGAGAAGCCGCCGGTATCGATGAAGACGAGGAGGCACTCCGGGCACGACCCGTGGATGTTGCCCACCGCGACGCTCGACGCGCCGGTGCCGTGGGAATTCGTCGGCCCGTAGATGCCGTCATCCCCGAAGTCCACCGCGCCGACGATCTTCGTGCCGGGGATCCAGTAGTAATTGACGGCTTCGGGCGACGACGACTGGACGGTCTGCCACTCGGCCGCGTCCTCGCTCGCGAGGGCCTGGTACGGCCGGTTCGGGTCCTTCTCCTCGAGCGTGAGGTCGAGCGAGTCGTAGCCGGCGAAGCTGCGGGGGGCCGGGAAGCCGCGGAGCCACTCGTGCGGAGCCCGCTCGAGCGGGAGCGACGGGGACTTCGGCATCTTCGAGGCGAGATAGTCCCAGTGGTAGGGCGTGATGCCGGAGTCGATGACGGCGATGACGGTGACGTCGTCGCCCGCCGCGGTGGTGGGCCCGGCGGGAGCGGGGCCGGCGAGGACGGTCACGACCCCGAGGGCCGCGCCGAGACCGGCGAGAGATCTGCGCATGGCCTGAGGTTTCGCCGGGGGGGCCGGTGGTTCCTGCGGCGCCGGGGGTCGAGGCGCTCGTCCCCCTCAGAGGCCCTTACTTCACGGGTCCTGAGCCTTCGCACCGCGAGTGGATCGATATCGGATCACCGCCCACTTGCGTAAGGAGGCAGAGATGACGACGGCTACCACCAGCCATGCAACGTAGAGAGCGACGATCGCCGCGAACAACATATTGAGCAGGACCAGCAATGCGATCCTCACGGCAAGCCATCCTTCCGCGGATTCCTTTGCCAAGGGGGTGGAGCCATCACGGCTCGGGGGTCAGAATGGCCCGATGACGTCCCCTCAGGCAAAGCTGCAACCCCCCGGCCCGGACGTCGTCATCGATCTGCGCGACCCCCAGGATCCGCGCGTCGTCGACCGCGGAGCCGATGCCCCCGCGCCGCCCTCGCAGGAGCGTCGGCGGGGGTTCCGGCTGCTCCTCGCCCTCAACGGGCTCAACCTCCTCGACGCCGGGTTCACGTTCGCCCTTACCGAAGCCGGCATCGCCCGCGAGGGCAACCCGCTCATCGGCTGGATGACGCTGCCCGGCAAGATCGCGTTCGTCGGCCTCCTGTCGTTCGTCCTGTGGCGGCTCAGGCCCCGCGCGTTGATCGTCCCCCTCGTCGCTTACGCGCTCGTCGTCTGCTACACGCTCGCCGGCGCGCTCTTCTTCTCCTAAAGGCTCTAACGCTCGACGTCGTCGAGGAAGCCGAGCACGCGCTGCTTGAGCAGCGTCGCGGCGCGTTCGTCGTAGTCGGGCAGGCTCTCGTCCGCGAACAGGTGCCCGTCGCCGGGATACAGGAACAGCTCCACGTCCTCGATCGTCTCGGCGAGCTCGCGCGCGACCACGACGTCGTCCTCCACCCACGCGTCGGCGTCCATCATGTGGACCTGGAGCGGGACGCTCTGCGGCCACGGACCCCCGAACTCGGTAGGTGGGGCACAAGCATGAAAGAACAAGGCTCCTTTCGCGCCGGGCCGCGTCTGCGCCAGCATCTGCGCCGGCAACACCCCGAGTGAGAACCCGCCGTAGACGATCTCCTTGGGCAAGCGCTCGCCCGCGACCCGGCCGCGCTTGACGATTTCCTCGAAGCCGACCTGCTCGGCGTAACGAACCCCGTCGGCGAGCTCGGTGAAGGTCTTGCCGGCGTAGAGGTCCGGAACGTGGACGACGTGTCCGGCAGCACGGAGCCCGTCGGCGAACGAGAGACAGTCCGGCGTCAGCCCGTGTGCATGATGGAAGAGCAGAACCTCGGCCACGTGACCGGCAGCCTAAACGGGCCGACGAGCCGGCCAGCGAGCCGCTATTCCTCGGTCACCGTGATCTCGCCGCGCATGCCGTAGTCGTAGTGCGTCGGCAGGTGGCAGCCGATCAGCAGCGTCCCCGGCTCCTCGAACGTGTACGTCGTCTCCCGCGTCTCACCCGCGGGCACCGAGATCTCGCCCGGCTTCGCGCCGTGATGCTCCTCGGTCCCCTCCTCGTGCGCCCGCTGGACCTCCTCGTCGCCGATGAGGAACTCGTGGTCGATCGGATCGCGGTTCTCGACCACGAACGTCACCGTCGTGCCCGCCGCGAACTCAAAGGTGTCGGGCACGAAGCGCGAGAAGCGGAGCTCGACGTGGACCTCGCGCGAGGACTCGCCGCCCGAGCAACCAGCCGCCATCACGAGGGCCGCGAGCGCGGCCCCCGTCCTCAGCGCCGCCGTCTGCGAGACCGGACCGCCTGGATGATCCCCAGCCCGGTGACGGGGAGCGCGATCCAACCGAGCAGCTGGTCCGACCCGTCCTCCTCCGCCGGCGGCTCCTCTTCCTGCACGCCGTACGCGTCCTCCTCCGAAGGCGAGCGCGCGGGGCTCGTGTCGACGGCGAGGTCGTACGTCAGCTTGCGCGCGTTCACGTCGATGCGGAGATAGGTGAGCCACATCTCCTCCGGGACCCACTTCATCCCCTTGTCGGAACGCAGGTCGTCGAGCAGGGAGTCCGACGCCTGCTCGCTGCGCTCGCCGATCAAGCCGCGCTTGCCCGGCTCGACCGGCTGGGGCAGCAGCGCGGGCTCGGTGTCCGTGAGGAGGTAGACGTCGGCCGTGATGTCCGCGAACGGCCGCTTCCCGAGCGCCAGGATGCGCAGCGGCACCCACGGGTTGTCGGTCGGGATGCGCAGGTGGATCGGGATGCCGTCGCCTTCCTGGAGCTTCTCGTCTTCGGCCTTCTCCGGGACGAAGCGAGCCGCCATGAAGATCTTGCTGCGCTGCGCGTAGAACCGGAGCACCTCGGGCGCGTCCGGAGTCAGGCTGAACCCCTCGTTCTTGGCCCACCGGCCGACGGCGCGGCCGCCGCCTTTGAGGATCGTGATCAGGAGCCCGTCGATCTCGGTCTCGTAGAGCTCCTCGGCGGAGCCGCCGTCGGCCGTCGGGGCGCCGGCCGGTTCCGGCTGCGGAGGCTGGGTCTCCCGCTGGAGCCGCTGGAGCGTCCAATCGCCCCCGCGTGTGACCTTCGAGGGGACGTCGGGCAACGGGACGATCGAGCCGAACTTAGCGCCTCCGCCGCGGAACTGGAACGAGGTGATGTAGTGCTCGATCCCGTCGTGGTAGCCGGCGAGCGTGGCGGTACGCGTCAGCCGCACGGATCCGTTCGGCGCGACGAGACCCGCACAGGCGAGCGCCGGCGCCGCGCTGCCGAGGACCAGCAGGAGGGAGAGGGGGAGATAAGCGAGCGTCCGCCGCATGGCAAGGCCTTTCGTGCTGAGACAGGGGCCTTCAAGCGTACGGCGAGAGCCGCCGCTATGCCAGCGCTACGACGGCGCCGTCGTCCGGTACTTGCCCTCGGCCTCCGTGCGCCGGGACTCCAGCGTGCGGTGGATGTGCTTCTCGAGCTCGGGGCTCGACGCCAGCAGGCTTGCAAACGACGTCTTCGACAGCACCAGCAGCTCCGTGTCCTCGACGGCCTCCACGTTCTTCGTGTGGGTCGTGTCGAGGAGCAGGGAGTGCTCGCCGAAGAAGTCGCCGGGCCCGGTGCGGGCGATCTCGACCTCCCGCCCGTCGACCTCGTCGTAGATGCGCACGGTGCCGGAGAGCACGATGTAGAGAGCCTCACCGGGGTTGCCCTTGCGGAAGACGCAGCTGCCCTCACGCCAGACGAGGTTCACCGACGCGCCGGCGATCTCGACGAGGTCCGCCTCGTCGAGCAGGTCGAACCCCGGGACCTTGCGCAGCGCCTTTATCAGGCTGTGGCTGATCGGTTGCCGCAGAGCCGCCCCCTCCTATGATCTGAAAACCTGGCTGCCCAAGAGCTAGGTCTTGCCAGACTAATCCGCGCCGGAGGGAGGCACATGGCGATCTCCAAGATCCCGGTTCGCATCGCGCAGATCAGCGACATCCATTGCGGCGAAGGGAGCTTTGACGGGGACGCGATGGCGTCGACGATCGAGCGCATCGACGCCATGGAGCCGGACCTCGTCGTCATCGCCGGGGACCTAACCGCGGCCGGCTACCAGTGGGAGTTCGACGAGGCGGCCAAATGGATCGAGCAGATCCGGTTCCCGAAGGTGATCGTCCCGGGCAACCACGACTCGCGCAACGTCGGCTACATCCACTTCGAGAAGCTCTTCGGCGAGCGGTTCTCGCGCTATCGGGTGCCGTTCGAGGCGGAGCGGGCCGAGCGGCTCGGGGCGACCGGCCTCACGGTCGTCGCGGTCGACTCGTCCGAGCCAGACCTCAACGACGGCCGCGTCGGACGCGAGCACTACCCGTGGATCCGCGACCAATTCGAGGAGCCCGACGACATCACCGTGTTCGTGATCCACCACCACCTCGTCCCGATCCCCGGCACCGGCCGGGAGCGCAACATCATCCTCGACGCCGGCGACGTGCTGGCGGAGCTGACGCAGCTCGACATCGACGTCGTCCTTTCGGGGCACAAGCACGTCCCGTACTTCTGGGGCGTGAACGGCATGCTGATCTGCAACTCGAGCACCGCGACGACGAAGCGGCTGCGCGGGCTGACGCCTCCGTCGTGGAACGAGCTGCAGATCGACGCGTCGACGATCAAGTGCTACACGCACTACGCCGACCGGCGCGAGCTGTCGCTGATCTTCAGCCTGAGGACGCGCGCGATGACGCGCGAGGCCTTCTACCTGACCGAGAAGTTCCTGTCGTCGAACCAGCTGATGATCGACCAGCGGAGCCCCGTGGGCTGATCGGCCGACAGCGACGTCATGACGAACGGCCCTCCCTCACGTGCCATTCACGGAGAACAGCCGGCGAATCGAACGTTAGCCGTGCGCGGCCTTGCGGAGGCGCTGGCGGAGCGACTGTGACTCCTCCAACAGTTGCCGGGTCCGTCGATCCGTCTCTTCGCGCTGCCGTTCGAGTTGTCGGAGACGCTCGGCACGTTCTTGTTCCTGCTGACTCATAGGAGCTTCATTCCCCCTCATGCGGGTCCCCATTCGCTCCTCCTTGGATCTGGGGCGAGGATCTTACCCATCTGGTGAGATTTCCATCTCGACCATGTCACGGTACTCAACGAGCTGTCGGTAGTCGTCCCGCTCAATGGTCAATTGCTTGACTTGCTCTTCGTATTCCCGGATCGTCCGGTTTGCTTCGTCAAGTTGCTCCGTGGTCACTTCCGTAGGGCTCAGCTTGACGATCCAGCGGTTATTCACGGCCAGCACGAAGATGCTCGCCAGGAGGAAAGCTGATCCCGCTGCGAGTGCGAGCCTCACAAACCCGAGCGTGAGCCGCTCCGAGAGCAGGAGCCTCCAGAGAGAAGGGTCGTCGCCCAACTTTGGAGTGGTCTCGTTGAACGGCCAGTGGCCGGTGCCTGCGAGAATCGCGGTCAGCAGCACAGCGGCTGCCACTGCGACCGGTGTTCGGTATGTCCGAATGAATCGTACAAACGCGGCAATCCCCACTAGCTCCACGCTAGGCGGTGGGGGAACGGGGGACTGGATTCGCTCCACCCGAGCCGTCGCGTAAGGCGGTTGAGGCGCAGCCCGGCGGGGGAAGATGTCGCCCGTGAGCTCAAGACGGCGCGCTCTCGTGATAGCCCTTGCGACTGCTGTGGTCGCCGGGACATGGCTGATGCCTGCTCGTGCCCAGGCCGCGCCGTCCGTCACGTTGAAGGCCGGCCGCGGCTCGATCGATTTCGGGCAACGCGTGCTTCTCCGCGGGAGGATCGACCCCCCGTCGGAGGGCGAGACGATCTCGATCCTCGACGGGACCGGCCGCGAGCGCGCGACGGCGACTACGGATAAGGACGGCCGATACCGCGTGCGCCTCTCGCCGCGCCGGACGACGCGGTTCCAGGCGCGCTGGGTCGCGCTCCTCAGCGAGCCGGTCACCGTAGAGGTGCGGCCGCGGGTGACGATCTCTCTGAAGGCGGTCCGCCTGTTCGGCAGGGCCCGCGTCTCCGGAAGGGTCGCACCGCGGCAGGACGGTGGGCGCGTGACGGTCGGGGTGCGGCGCGGGGGGAAGCGCCTGTGGCAACGGAGGGTCGCGCTGCGCGACGGGCGGCGCTTCGGCACGTGGTTCGAGGTCGGGAAGCCGGGGCGGTTCGTGGCCGGCGCGACGTTCACGGACGCCGCCGGCGCTCGCGGGGGTGATCGCTCGGCCCCCAAGGCGACGCCGTTGCCGGCGCTCGGCGAGGGCTCGCGCGGCGTCTACGTGCGATTGCTCGAGTCGAGGCTCTGCGAGCTCGCCTACTACATGGGCGGGTGCGACCGCCACTACACCGAGCGGACCGCCGACGCCGTGCGCGCGTTCAACAAGGTCGAGGGCCGCTACCGTCTGGGTACCGTCGACGCCACGACCTGGCAGGCGCTCGCCGGCGCCCGCCGGGCGACGCCGCGCTACCGCTCGAAGGGGTTCCACATCGAGGTCGACCAGACGCGTCAGGTGCTACTGATGGTGAACGACGCGCGGGTGACCGCGATCCTGCACGTGTCGACGGGGGCCAACGGGTACACGCACGACGGGACGTACCACGTGTACCGCAAGCTCGCCGGCTACAGCCCCGGGCGGCTGTACTACCCGAGCTACTTCGACGGCGCCCGCGCGCTGCACGGATGGCCGGAGGTGCCGACTTACAACGCCAGCCACGGTTGCGTGCGGCTGCCGATGTGGTCGGCCACGTGGCTCTACGGCAAGGCCGGCATGGGGACGACGATCCACATCTATCACTGAGCCCGGCCGAGCGGGGTCGGTTCGAGGGCAGCGCTCAGCGGCGGATCTGCACCTCTAC
Source organism: Actinomycetota bacterium (assembly GCA_030861725.1). Taxonomy (GTDB): domain Bacteria; phylum Actinomycetota; class CADDZG01; order CADDZG01; family WHSQ01; genus JALZEG01. Next base: position 27,849 of record JALZFC010000002.1, read on the forward strand.
CGTCGCCACCGCCACGCCCCCGTTGCCGTCCGAGACCCGGTAGGTCAACCGGTCGTAGCGGCCGGCGGTCCCACGGCGCGGCCGGTACGAGATCGTCCCCGTCGACGGGTCGACGGTCACGCTGCCGTAGTACGGCGAACGGACGACCGCACGCAGCAGCACTGTGTCGCCGTCGACGTCTCGGTCGTTCGCGACCACCGGCAGGACGACGGTCCGGCGCGGGCGCGCCGTCGCGCGGTCGCCTGCGGCCACCGGCGGGTCATTCCGTGGCTCCACTGTGATCCTCACCGTCGCGGCACCCTGCAGCTCGGCCGCGCCGTACGTGAACGAATCGACGCCGTTGAAGTCGCCCGCCGGGACGTAGACGATCTCGTTGCCGTCGACCCTGACGCTCCCGTGGACGGGGTCGCCGACGGACGTCAGGCGCGCGGCCCCGCTGTCGTTCGCGAGCGGCGCGATCCGCAGCGTCCGGTCTTCCGGCACCGACACGACGTCGTCCCGCATGGCGAGTGACGGAGCCGCCGCGTCCGGCGCGGGAGAGGGCTCGGTGACGACGGGCGGAGCGGTCGGCTCGGGCAGCGCGCCACCGTCGCCGGCCTGGACACGAGTCCCGAAGATCTGCGCCCAATAAGGTGTGCCGCTGCCTGGAACTGCGGCTCCGACGCCGATCACCTTGTACGTCGGGTTCTCGATGTTGCGGCGATGACCGGCCGAATCGAGCCATCCCTGGAAGACCGCCTCGGGTCTCCGGTACCCGTACGCGATGTTCTCGCCGGCGCCGCTCCCGTACCCGCAGTCGCGGATGCGCTGGTCCCACGTGCGCGCGACCGGAGGCGCGGGGTCGTCGTGCGACATGTAACCGTAGCGCGCCATGTGCGCCGCCTTCCACCGCGCCGCGTCGCCCAGCGACGTGGACGGCGCGAGGACACCGAGCCCGAGTGAGGCTCGATGGGCGTTCGTCAGCGCGAGGACGTCCACCTCCCACGCCGGCTTCATCTCCGCCCAGCCGGCATCGCGGCTGCAGCCGGTCACCGCGGCAGCGGATGACGCCGCGCCTGGTACGAGCGCGAGCACGATCGAGACGAGTGGCAGCACGGCCGCGCGGCGGGCGCGACCGGAAGGGGTCGGGGGCGTCAACTCTGGGTCCTTTGGAACCGGGCTTGGTCTATGGGCTGTCTGAGGGGATATCGGCCGCTGCGCCCTCGAACTGGAGATGCCCGCCTACTATCGGCCGATGCGCCCGGTCGCAGTCGTCCAGCACGAGCCTTCGGTCCCGCCCGGCTCGATCGGCGACGTGCTCGACGACTGCGGCATCCCCTATCGCGTGGTCCAGGCGTGGCGCGACCCGGTGTGGCCCGACGTCGTCGACGTCGGCGCGCTCGTCGTCATGGGCGGGACGATGAACGTCGACGAGCTCGAGGACTACCCGTTCCTCCGGACGAGCAGAGACCTCGTGGCGGCCGCGCTCGAAAAGGAGACTCCCGTACTCGGCGTCTGTCTCGGCTCGCAGATGATGGCGCGCGTGCTCGGCGGCGACGTCTACCGGGCCGAGCCCCGCAACGCGTTCTTCTCGCCGGTGGACGTCGTCGCGCCGGATCCCGTGGTCGACCCGTTCGCCGGGGGGACGCCGGTCCTGCAGTTCCACGAGGACACGTTCACGCTCCCGAGCGGCGCGACCGCGCTGGCGCGGAGCGCGCGATCGGGTCTCCTGCAGGCCTTCCGGTACGGCGACAACGCGTACGCGGTCCAGTTCCACTTCGAGGTCGACGAGCCGATCGTCCGCGGGTGGTGCGAGAACATCGGTGCGGACGCGCTCGAACGGGAGTGGGCGACGTCACGCGCGGAGCTGCTCGGCGGGTCGACGCGCCGGCTCGAGGCGCAGGGGCGGGCCGGACGAGAGCTCGTCCGCCGGTTCCTGACACACGCCGCGGGCGCGAGAGCGGCCGGACCCGAAGGTCCGGCCGCTAGAAAAAGCGCTTCAGAGAGATCTACTTGACGCCGGCTCCCGCCGAGTACGTGAAGGCGGCGTTCTGGCCCGTCTTCATGCAGACGATCGCCTTGGTCATGTCCGCCGGGACCACGCCGAACTCGCCGTCGTTGTTCCGCTCCTCGAAAGTCAGGTTGGAGGGAGCGAAGCCCGGGTCCGTGGCCTGCTCGACAGTGCCGAATTCGCTGTAGAAGGTGATGTCGATGTCGACGGCGCTGCCGGGGGTGAGGCGGAACTTCTTGCCCCATGTGCCCGGGTCGAGGTCGAAGTGGAAACCGACGACGCCGTTCACCTGCTCCTGCGTCACGATGGCCATGCGGCGGTGGACGCCCGCGTAGCAGCCGTTCGGGTTGTCGGTGGCGTCCGAAGGCGGCGCCTGCATCGCGATCGTGCCGGAGACGTCCTGCCGGACGCCCTTCTTCTTGCCTGCAACGGCGGCGCCCGAGAGCGCGGTCGACGCGATGAGACCGAGCGCTATGAGTGTGGCGAGCTTCTTCATGATCGAACCCCCATTTGATTGATCGTTGATAGCGAGGTTCGCCCCGCGCGGGTGCAGTCCTGCGGCGGCCGGGACCGAATCGGGCAGCGCAGCAGACGCGTCGCCCGCAGGGAAATCGGTGCAAAGCGGCACACGACGGGCGATAACGGTCTGAGAACCGCAGCGCACGCGCGCAGACGCCGCGTCGTGCGGTCACGACTGGTCTAGACGACGGGTTCGTCGTCCGATTCGGTCTCGGACTCCTCGAGGCTCCACTTCAGCTGGAACTCGACCTCTTCCTCGTCGTCGCCGCGTTCGTGCTCGATGCTGAACTCGGCCCTCACAGGTACGTGGATGCGCTCCCCCGCGACCTGGATGCGGAAAGGCGACCCACTCTCGAGCGCGTCGGCCAGCCGCCGCAGCTTCGCCACGACCTCCGCGGTCGAATAGCCGCGTTCTACGTCTCGCTCTTCCTTCGCCACCGTCTCCTCCTCGGTCAGGATCCCTCAGCTCCATGCGCCGACTACCCGGAACAATCCCACGCCGAAGCCGGCCGCGTACAACGCGAGGAGATGACCGCCGAATCTCTCCCACAGAGGCCGCAACCCCCATCCCGCGAGCGCTCCGATCAGCGCGACCGCGAGGAGACGCGCGCCGCGTGCGACCGCGCTGAACGCGACGAACTCCGCTCCCGCCACACCGGCCGACGCGGCCTGGTACGAGAAGACCTTGTATGGGATGCCGGCAAGCGGCTGCGACAGCAGGGCGCGCGCGCCGTCGTCCCCCAGCCGCTCTCCCGCGACCGCAACCATCCGGTCGGTGACGAGCGGCGCGTTATCTAGAAGCACACTCCCCACTTCAGCGGGCCCCGCGGTGTACGAGATCGCTCCGCCGAGGAGCGACCCTGCCAGCGCCGCCGCGCACAGATGCCTCCAGCGGCGCGGCGCGAGGACCACCAGCGGGAGCAGGAGGAAGTCGGGGCTCACCGGCCACACGAGCGCCTCGGCAACGCCCCAGACGCCCATCACGACCAGGGCCCGTCGGGAGCCCGCGGCCGCCGCGGCCCGGGCGAACCGGCTGCGCTCGGGGCGCTCCAAAGCCCGGGCGGCCTCCCCGGCAAGCCGCTCCACCTCCGCGTGGAGCGTCGTCGTGATCGACTCCGTGTCGCCCGCGGGACGAACGGGTCGTCCGAAGACGACGGCGACGGGGGCCGAACGCGGGCGCACCGCACCCTTGGGGAGCACGCTTCTCGTCCCGGCCACTCCGACGGGCACGATCGTCGCCCCGCGCTCGGCCAGCAACGCCGCTCCCTTGTGGAACGAGTGGACGACCCCGTCGCACGAGCGTGTCCCCTCGGGGAACAGCAAGACGCTGTCGCCACGATCGAGCAGCGCGGCCGCCCGCTCGATCCCGGTGCATCCGCTCCGCGGGAACGGGAAAGCTCCCGTGAGCAACGAGACGACTCCACCCGTCACCTCCGACCGCCAGAAGTGGTCCTCCGCTGCCGCCGGGCGCGTCTTCCGGCGCAGCCGGAAAGGAAGCGCCCGCAGGACCACCGCGGTGTCCGCATGGCTCGAGTGGTTCGCGACGAACACCACCGCCCCCCGCGGGAGCGAACGAGCATCGCGGACCGCGAACGGATGACAGAACCACCGGACGACGGGCCACAGCGTGACGAGCTGCAGGATCGTCCTCACGACGTCGCTCGCGCGGCCGGTGAAATGCAGCGGCGCGCGCGGGTTTGCGGCTGCACGGTCCCTCTCCGCGCTCATCCCCACAGCACGAGCACCGTGTAGACGAGCGGCAGCACGACGAGGAGCGAGTCGATCCGGTCGAGGAGCCCTCCGAAGCCGGGCAGCCATGCCCCCGCGTCCTTCGCGCCGAACTGTCGCTTGACCAGGGACTCGACCAGGTCACCCCAGATGCATCCGGCCGCGATCACCGCGGGCAGCGCCCACGCGACGACCGGCGACAGCGACTGCGGCAACGCGAAGCCCATGATCGCGAACCCGAGGTACGCACCGGCGACGTTGCCGGCGACGCCGGCCCTCGTCTTGCCGGGGCTCAGCCGCGGGGCGAGCGGGCGGCGCCCGAACAACTTGCCGGTGGCAAAGGCGCAGACGTCGCTCAGCGCCACCGACATCCCGAGCGCGAGGAGGATCCTCTGACCGCCGGGGACATGCTCACGGATCAGCAACAGGTACGTGGCGAGCCACGGAACGTAGGCGAACCCGAACGCCGCGAACGCGAGCCGGCGCACGCCCTGCTCGACGTCCTGCATGACCAAGGGCGTGAGCGTCGCCGCGACGAGCAGCACCGGAGGCATCCCGCGCCAGAGCGTCAGCGAGAGGACCGCGACCGGTATGCTTACGAGCCCCGCGGCGTACATCGCCGTCCGGTAGGGACGCGGAAGCCCGACGAGGGCCGCGTACTCCCGCATCCCCTGGAACGAGATCGCCATCACGAAGACGACCGCGAGCTCGACGGGCCCGATCGCGGCGGCGCCGAACAGTGGGGCGCTTATCGCCCACGTCCGCCACCGCACGAAGAGCACGTGGCTCGTCAGGTCGCGCAGGTGGTGCCGCTCTGCGACGAGGATGAGGCCGAGCCCTCCGGCGAGCGCGGCCGCCAGGCGCAGCGCTGCCGGGACGAACAGATCACCGGCGAACATCGGCGGCCACCTCCTCCCGCGACAGCCTCACGACGCGTCCGGCCATCGTGACGACGGACCCTGCTGCGACCACCCAGGCCGCCACCTCGAACGGGAGCTGCGACGACGTGACGGCACCGGCCGCGGCCGCGAACGCGACGACCGCGACGCGATCGGCTTTGCCCATGGGGCCACCCGCGCTGCGGTGTCCGGTCACTGCGCGGCCCGCGCAACCCGCCGCACTCGCCAGAAGCGCGCAGGTGAGCGCGGAGAACGCAAGAGCCGGACCGACGACGAGGGAGAGCGGCGCGATCATCGCCACGTCCGCGACGCGGTCACCCATCTCGTTCATCACCTCGCCGAAAGGGCGGCCGCCTCCGTTCCGCCGCGCCACCGCCCCGTCGAGCGCGTTGAGGGCGAGCCGGACGAGGCCGAGCAGTGGCACGAGGAGCCACAGGAGCGGCTCCGAGTAGACGCCGCCGGCTGCCAGCGCGGCCCCCGCGGCGACGCTCACGCAGACCCCGGCGATCGTCAGGGAGTCCGGCGAGACACGGCGCTCGACGAGAGCGTCCTCGATCCGGCGCAGGCGGCGGAGGAACCAGGACTTGACGGAATAGAGGCCGCTCATCCCCACTGCCCCCCGGACGCTCCGAAGAAGACGATCAGAAGCGTGAGGGTCGCGGCGCAGATGACGCCGATGACTCCGATGACGGCAAGCGCGAACACGACGACCTTGGAGATCTCCCTCCCGGCGCCAGTGAGATCGTGGTTCTTCATTACGCCTCCTTCCCTCGGACGAACCAACTGGTTCATCGTCGGGAAACGAGCGGCGGCGCGGTAGACGAGGAACTACCCGAACGGGATCCCTGAAGTGCCCAAATCAGGAGTAAGTACTTGGGGCAGCGGGCGCTATTCGGGAGCCTGGTCGAAGCCGCGCTGGAGCGCGTAGCGCATGAGCTCGTAGCGCTTGCGGAGCTGGAGCTTCGTAAGGATGTTCTGAACGTGGTTCTGCACGGTCTTCGTCGAGATGAACAGCTTCTCGCCGATCTCGCGGTAGGTGTAGCCCTTCGCGACGTACTTCAGGACCTCGTTCTCGCGCGCCGTCAGGTCCGGTTCGCCCACGTCCTTCTTCGCGATGCGGCGGAACTCGTCGAGCACGAGCCCCGCGAGAGACGGCGTGAACACCGGCTCGCCGTCTCGCACGCGCGCGACCGCGTCGACCAGCTCGTCCGACGTCGCGCTCTTGAGCAGGTACCCCGCGGCCCCCGCCTTCACGGCTTCGAGCACGTCCTTCTCCTCCGCGGACGCCGACAGCACGAGGACCTTGACGTGCGGGGACTCGTCGACGATCTGCCGGGTCGCCTCGACCCCCGAGACGTGCGGGAGCTGGAGGTCCATCAGGACGACCTCCGGCATCGCGTCGCGCGCGAGGGCGATCGCCTCGCGTCCGTCGGCGGCCTCTCCGACGACGGAATGGCCGGCCGCCTCGAGATCGGCGTGCACGCCGTCGCGCCAGACCGGGTGGTCGTCGACGATCAGGACCTTGATCGAGCCGCTCACCGGCCGGCGCGGACGGGGACGGCGAACTCCACCTCCGTTCCCCGTCCCGTCGCGCTCGTCACCTCCATCGATCCTCCGAGGTCCTCCACGCGTCCCTTCATGCTCCGCAACATCCCGGCCTTCCCGTCCGCCCGCAGAGCCTCCTCGTCGAAGACGAAACCTACGCCGTCGTCGCGGACCGATACGAGTAGCCGCCCGTCGTCCTCCTCCGCGAACACAGTCGCCTTCGACGCGCGTGCGTGCTCGACTACGTTCGCCAGGGCCTGCCGCACCGCGGCGACCAGCTCGTTGCCGATGCTTCGGTCGACCCACAGCGGCCCGACGCAGCTCACCGAGACATCCACGTCGTCGATCGACCGTGCGAGGGCCTCGAGGTCGCTCCGCAACGACGTCGTACCGCCGGGTGCGGGCTCGGGCTCGCGCAGGATCAGGCTGCGCAGCCCGGCCTCCTCCTTCTCGGCGAGCTCGCCCAGCCGGGCGACCTCCGCCGGTGGGACCGCGTCGAGGCGCGCGAGCTCGCGCCCCTTCTTGTTGATGAGCGCGAGGACCTGGAGGACGGAGTCGTGGATCTCGCGCGCGAGCGACTCCCGCTCCGCGAGCCGGGCGGCGTGCTCGCGCTCGCGCACCAGCTCCTCCGTCGCGTCCTCGAGCGCCTGTGCCGACCGCACGAGCAGGTTCGAGACGAACCCGACGGCTCCCCCGGCGACGAGGTAGTTGATGATCCCGCTGACGAGGTCGCGCACGTCTCCCCCCGAGAGCTCGTCGAGCGGCACGCCGTTCAGCGGCCGCGTCAGGATCAAGACCGCGCCGAGGAACGCCCCGACTGCGAGTCCCGCCTTCGGGCCGCGACGCACGCCCCACGCCAGCGCAGCGGTGATCGGGTATCCCGTGGCGAAGAACGGGCGCCCGCCGACGACCTCGCCCTCGAAAACGACGAAGGCCGAGGCGACGATCAGCCAGCCGCAGACCGCGAGGTCGATCCACAGGGTCGCCCGGTCCCACCGCCGCGACGAGGCCGTGACCCAGACGGTCCATGCCCCCGCGAGGCCGATCGACGCCCACGCGAGGGCCTCGTTGCGGAAGTCGCCCGAGTCCATGAGCGCGATGAACGACATCCACGCCAGCCACACCCAGCGGAACACGAGCACGCCGCGGATGAGCGTGCGGCGCGATCGCTCCGGCGCCGGCAGGTCGCGCCTCGGCTCGGCGCGGGCGTCTCGTCGGACGGTCGTGGACATACCGCGGCCAGGGTTACACAACGGGTCGCGCGTTGGGAAGGATCGCCGCGGGTGGTGCCGGAGTTACCCAGACGAACCTAGGTGCTTCCGCCGCTGGAATGGGTCGAACGCCGTCTACCGCAGCGTCCTCTCGATTCCGATGATGGGGGTGACGCCGAAGACAGGAGCCGGAGACCATGACCGCACCCTCGAACGGACACACCCTCGACCAGCTCGCCGCAGCGACGCCGTCGACGCGCGACCGCTACGTGGACTTCCTGAGGGCGTTCAGCATCGCGGTCGTCGTCTTCGGGCACTGGCTCGTCGCGATCGTCTACCTCGACCGCTCCGCGCTCAGCGGCGCCAGCGCGCTGGACGAAGTCCCGGCAGCGCGGATCCTCACGTGGATCCTGCAGGTGATGCCGCTGTTCTTCTTCGTCGGCGGGTTCTCGAACCTCACCTCGTGGCGCGCAACCAAGCGCAAGGGCGGCGACTACTTCGCGTTCGTGAGCGGGCGCGTCGAGCGCCTGATGCGGCCCTGCGCCGCATTCATCGGGATCTGGGTCGCCGTCGCCGTGGCGTTGCACTTCGCGGCCCCCTCGGTCGCGCAGCAGCTCGAACCCGCCCTCGCGATCATCGCGAAGCCCCTGTGGTTCATCGCGGTGTACCTGATCGTACTCGCGCTGGCGCCGGCGATGCTCCGCCTGCACGAGCGCTTCGGGCTTGCCGTGCCGGTCTCGATGGGGGCCGCCGCGGCGTCGGTCGACTTCCTGCGGCTCGCGCTGGACGTCCCGCTCATCGGATACCTGAACTTCGCCTTCGTGTGGCTGTTCGCGCACCAGCTCGGCTTCTTCTACGGCGACGGCCGCTTCGCCGGGCTGTCGAAGGGACGGCTCGCTGGCCTCGCCGCGGCAGGGATCCTCGCGCTCGTCGCTCTCACCCAGCTCGGCCCTTACTCGACGAGCATGGTCGGCGTCGACGACGGCCGCGTCTCGAACAACGACCCTCCCACCATCTGCATCGTCGCCCACAGCATGTGGCTGATCTCGGCCGCGATGCTGGCCCGCGGCCGGGTGACAAGGTGGGTCCAGGGCGCTCGCCCGTGGCGCGGGGTGATCGTTGCGAACTCGATGATCATGACTGTGTTCCTGTGGCACCTGACCGCACTGCTCGCAGGCGTCCTCGTCCTGTACCCGCTCGGGTTCCCGCAGCCCGAGGGCGGGACGAGCGAGTGGTGGGCGCTCCGGCCGGTGTGGCTCGCTCTACTGACGGTGCTGCTCGTCCCGTTCGTCGTCGCCTTCGGACGCTTCGAGCGCGGCCGGTCGGTCCGGCACGCGGCGCGGAGCGGATCCCTCCTGCGGGCCGCCGCCGGGATCGGCGTGATGACCGGGGGCATGGCGGGATTCGCCACGGCCGGGTTCGGCAACCTCGCCGCATTCGGCGGAGCACTGACGAACGCCGCGTTCGTCGGGACCGGGGTGTTGCTGCTAGGAGGAACGCGCCGGAGCTGAGGCCGCGGGTGGCCACGAGGAACCCTCCGCCTGGGGGCGAAAGGCTTCCCATATGGGTGTCTGGAGACTGGGGGCTGCGGTCCTGGCGTTGTGCTTCCTCGCCGCGCCCTCCGCGGCGCGCAAACCGTCCGCCGCCAGCTCGGACATCTCGTTCGTCGGCGTTTTCCCCGTGGGCGGCCCGATCAGAGGAGCCGCGCTCGACGGCGACTACCTCTACGTCGCGACGACGAACGCCCTCTCGATATACGACGTCGCCAACCCCAGCGCCCCCGAGCTCCTGGCGAACAAGGCATCTCCGCGTTTCGTCCACGGCGAGCTCATCTCGACCGGCGGCGAGCTCCTCCTCCTGAACGGAGGTCTCGGCGCAGCGGGGCTGGACGTCTGGAACGTCGAGGACAAGTCGAACCCGGTCCTGGCCGGAAGTCTCGAGGGCGTCACCGACGAGCACTTCTCCTGTCTGCTCGAGTGCAGGTGGGCGTACGGCTCCGCCGGGTCGGTCGTCGACCTCCGCGTCCCGCAGGAGCCGGTGCTGCAGCAGTTCGACTGGAAGGTAGAGCTCGGCATGGGCAAGGCCCGCGTGCACCGCCTCGACGAGTACCGACCGGGGTTCATGGCGACCGCGCCACGGGGGGCCGCACCGGTCATCCTCGACGTGCGCCGTCCGCTGCAGCCACGCGTCGTCGCGAAGACGAAGGGTCGCTCGTTCTCGAGCATGTTCCTGTACACGACGTGGGCCCGCGGGGGCAGCGACCGCTTCGTCGTGACGTCGACCGAGCATTGGGAGTGCAACGACGATTACCAGGGCGCTCTCGTCATGTTGGACACGCAGGGCTGGCCGGAGGACCGTAGGTTCGAGGTCGCGGGGAGGTACCGGTACAGGGGGCGCACCGACGACGACACCTGTCTCGCGTACTACTTCTCGCTGCACCCGCGGTTCGAGGATGGCGGCCTGATCCTGCTTCCGAGCGGCCTCGAGGGCACGCGCATCGTCGAGGTCGCCGCGGACGGGAAGATGAGGGAGCTGGACTCGTTCGTGCTGCCGACGTCGGACGTCTGGCTCGCGTTCTGGATCGACGACGAGATCTTCTACGCGCTCAACGCGACGGGAGAGGTCTACATCCTCCGGTACGAGTAGCCGTGTCCAGGGGCGGCCATGATCGCTCCGAGGGAACCGTCTGCCTAGACGCGGGTTGACCTGCGACAATGTGGGGGCTGCGCCCGTAGCTCAGACTGGATAGAGCGTCGGACTTCTAATCCGAGGGTCGGGGGTTCGAATCCCTCCGGGCGCGCTGCAAAAGCCCAGGTGAGGCGCCCTAGGGGCCTCTTCTCCCTACGGCGACCTCCGATCGAGGCCACAAAAAGGACACACCCTGCTAGTAAACTCAGGGGCATGGCATCGATCGTCGAGGTTCCCCGCACCCGGAAGGGCACACGCCGTCGAGGCACGCGTAGTAACGGCGCTCTCGTCGCGTACAAGGTGCGTTATCGCGACCCCGACCGACGAGAGCGTTCGAAGACGTTCCTCAGGAAGATCGACGCGGAGGAGTTCGCGCGATCTGTAGAGACGGACATCAGTCGCGGCGACTACCTCGATCCGGCTGCCGGCAAGGTGACGCTAAATGAGTGGGCGGAGGAGTGGTTCGGAACGATCCGGCACCTAAAGCCCAAGACCCGTGAGGGTTACGAAGGCATCCTCAGAAAACACATTCTTCCGCGCTTGGGTCGCAGGTCACTCGCCTCCGTCAAGCCGATCGACATCCGGCGCTTCGTCTCGGAGCTGGTCGACGCCGGGTACTCCCCGTCGCGGGTCCGGCAAGTTCGTCACCTCCTGGGCATGCTGTTCGCAGCTGCGGTGGAGAACGGCGCCATAGCCACCTCGCCAGTGTCCGGCATCAAGATCCCTCGGGAACGGCGACGCGAGATGCAAGTGTTGACGCCCGATCAGGTTGCGGCTCTTGCGAATGCGGTGCCCCCTCGGTTCAAAGCTCTGGTCCACCTTCTGGCGTACGGAGGGCTTCGTTGGGGGGAAGCGGCCGCTTTGCGCCGGAGCCGCATCAACCTCCTGCGATCCAGAATCGAGGTCTCCGAATCGGTCTCGGAGACGTCGACAGGGCTCCACTACGGGCCGACGAAGACGTATCAGACACGGACCGTTGCGCTTCCAACGTTTCTCAAAGACATGCTGGCCGAGCACCTGCGTGTCTACGTCGACAACGATCCGAACGCCCTCGTGTTCGCAACGGAGTCTGGGTCGCCGTTGCGGAACAACAACTGGCGCAGCAGGGTGTGGTCACCGGCGCTCCAAGAAGCTCGCCTGCCTAGCGTGAGGATTCACGACTTGCGGCACACTTGCGCGACGTTGTTGATCGCTCAGGGGGCCCACGCGAAGGCGATCCAGAGGCACCTTGGTCACTCGTCAATCCAGATCACGTTCGACACGTACGGGCACCTACTGCCCGACGAGCAGGATCGAGTCGCCGCGGCCTTGGACGAAACCTATCGAGGGAGCGCGCGACCGCCAGGTTAGCGAAGTGGCGCTGGTCCGCCGTGGCTACTCAGGCGGATCGGAGAAACGGACGCTGATCCTGGTTTCTGCGAAAACGTCCCAATCCACACGTAGGACGAAACCCTCGTCCGGGTCCACCGTGGCGAGGTCGCTCGAGGAGGAGAAGTCGGGATCCTCGCCGAGGCACAGGACTGCCTCTCGGGCGTCTTCCGGGGCGACGTCTAGGAGGGTCGCAACGCCGTTGATCGTCGTCGTTATGACCGTGACGTCACGTTCGACGAATTGCTTGATCAAGGCTTGGGCGCTTTTCTCGTGGAGCCCGCGCCAGCGGATGCGGTCTTCCTGCGCGCGCTCCTCGGCGGTCAACTTGATGCTCTCTTCCGGCAACGGGAGGCGGCTCACCGGGCGCCACCGCACGACCCCTGCGTTCCAGGTTCGCTCAATCACTCCTAGCCTTCGCATCAGTTCGATGAGATCGCGGTTGGTTCTGATCGGTCCGAGGCCGTTGTCGGTTGCAATTGAGTCCACTCGCTCAACCCACTCGTTATGGAGCACGAGCTCCTCGAGCTCCTCGGGGTTCGTTGGATCGAGATCCGGTGGCGGGTCCCAAACGTGAGCCTCGAGGCCGCGAATGACGGAAGCGAATCTCTCATCCTCCGCTAGGGAGTCGAGGTCGCCAGCGAGGTCACGCAAGTGCGCGTCAAGGATCGCCATGTGCACCATCAGAGCGCTGTGAGGTAACCAGCGCGTCCAACCAGAGTCCATGAAGTCCCTGTCGAGAGGGATGCCGTCCTCGGAGGTCATCACAACACCTACCTGGGTCGTCGTTTGCACCCTGAGTTCGCATGCGGGACGCGCCCGCGGGGCCTCGCAAGAGTAAATGGGATCAGGGCTCGCTCCAATATCGAATTCGCGGTCCCGGCGCTTCCAGAACCCGCTCCTGAGGCCCGCCCTGATCAGGTGACGATCTGACTGCTGAGATCACCGGTCGCGTCCTGCGCGTTGTGGCGGGCGATGTTGAGGCCGCCGTCCCACGCGTGGACCGCTTCCAAACGGCACCCAGTACGCAGACGCACGAGTACCACGACGTTTTCAGCACGACGATCCCACTCGCGATCTGCACCGGCGTGGGAACGGCCGCGTGGAACCACATGCCGAGGCCCCTCTTGCCGCGATAAATCCTCCCGGACCCTTGCGGAAGTCTCATCACAGCCGTCCCCGCCCCGCCGCTCACTTCCAGGAAGCGAATGGGTCCACTGAATTCGGCGACAACGGAACTACCGTGGACGAAGAACGTGTAGAGCGCCACCTGACCTCCCCATGGTCCGACACCCAGTAGTCGCCCTTCGTCGGGGCGCTCGTCAACCACCTACGGCGACACCGCGAAGAAACCTCGGCGGGCGGGCGGAGAAGTCGAGGATTGCAATCCGGGCAAACCGAGGATTCGAGGCTACTCGGGAGGCGGTTCCGGGCGGGAGCTTCAGACGTCGAACACCAGCCGAACTCGTGTCATCCCTCCTCGCTGGCCCGGCGCAGGTGCAAGGGACGCGACGATGCCGAGTGCGCCCCCGCGGTCAAGGAGCGCTCTGCGCGCTCGCGCTCGTCGTCACTCCCCTAGAGAACAAGATCTGCATCCCTTCGACCTCGTTCCACCCAAGTCGACTCCCGGTAGTCCACGGCCGTCAACACCACGCGGCGGAAGTCGTTAACCCTCTTGTCACGCCGACGGACCCCTGCTGTAGTGGTGGGGCATGAAACATGGCCGGATGCCGGCGTAGGGGGGAGTTAGTGGCGGACCGATCGGCAGGCGGACACGGCCGGCTCGCGCGCTGGTGGCGGAGCCGAATCCAGATGACGGTCGCGTTGGTCCTGGGCGTCGCCGCGGGGATCGCCGGCTGCGGATCGAGCGAGGGTTACAACCCCGTGATCTTGGCCGAACAGATAGCCCGTGAGTTCACCAAAGATCTCCAAAACACGAATCTGGTCGTGTCTGAGTGCCTGATCGCCGAGGACGGCTCGTACACGTGCGTTGGCGAGGGATACCGCGCCACGCAGATCACAGGCTCAATCGCCGAAGACGGCCAGTTCGATGCACTATCGGCGGCCGATGGCGCGGCGTGGGCCGGGGAGTATCCCGACGACACGGCGTATCGGGGTCTCGACCTCGCCGAGCTCGCCAACCAGATCGAGGAGCGGGCGGTTGCCCTGGATTTGATCGCCCCGGAGGAGCCTCCGGAGTGCAGTGTGGGCATGTTCCCAGACCGGGCCTTCTATTGCATCCTCGACGACCCGGATCGGCAAACCTCGGATATCGGTGCACTGAGAGTCGACCTCATCGTGGCCGAGGACGGCAGCTACACGGCGGAGAGCACCGATGGACCGACCGAGTTCGAGGGCACTCTGACCGAGGACGTCATGACCGACTCAGCCTCCGACTAAGGCGACTGACCGGCCCCGCCTCGCATGCCCCGCCCTTGATCATCCCGACCACGGAAGACCGGTGGGGCCGCGACCACACGGACGCCACACCTCGTCGCCGCCGCCGCCTGGCGTCAAGCCCTTCGCTCGCATCCTGTCCCTCGCCGCCGTGGCGCGGTCGGGAACGATGGGACACGCAGGAACTCAGCCCGCACTTCAGTCGCCGCCGAGCATGCGCGGGTGCATGGCGACCCTCCAGCCTCCGGCCGTGTAGCCGAAGCTGTCGATCCAACGGGTCGCGGGCTGGAAGCCGGTGCGCGTGTTGAGAGCCACGTAAACCCCGGAGCTGGCGAAGCCGACGACGTCGGGCAGGTTGTCGTTGTTGACGTCAACGAGCGTGCGCGGGTGCGACTCCACCCTCCAGCCTCCGGCCGTGTAGCCGAAGCCTTCGTTCCAGCGGCTCGCGGGCTGGAAGCCGGTGCCCGTGTTGAGGGCCACGTAGACCCCTGCGTTGGCGAAGCCGACGACGTCGGGCAGGTTGTCGTTGTTGACGTCTACGAGCGTGCGCGGGTGCGACTCCACCCTCCAGCCGTTGTTGTAGCCGAAGCCTTCGTTCCAGCGGCTCGCGGGCTGGAAGCCGGTGCCCGTGTTGAGGGCCACGTAGACTCCTGCGTTGGCGAAGCCGACGACGTCGGGCAGGTTGTCGTTGTTGACGTCTACGAGCGTGCGCGGGTGCGACTCCACCCTCCAGCCGTTGTTGTAGCCGAAGCCTTCGTTCCAGCGGCTCGCGGTCTGGAAGCCGGTGCCCGTGTTGAGGGCCACGTAGACCCCTGCGTTGGCGAAGCCGACGACGTCGGGCAGGTGGTCGTTGTTGACGTCCGTCCGCTGTGCCATATCCCAGGCATCCCGCAAGCCATCCGCGTCGCTGTCCACCGCCGGACTTGGTGTCGGAGGCGGAGCAGGCGGTGAGAGTGATGCAAAATGCATCGTCAACGGCTGGCCTCTGGAAATGGAGTTTCCGCTCGGAGGAAACCCGCTATTGATATCGAGTCTGAGTCCATTTCGGCGCACTTCGAAATGAAGGTGTGGACCATCGGATCGTCCTGTGCTTCCCACGATTCCGATCGCCTGGCCCCGCTGCACGGTAGATCCCTCAGGAGCGATAAAGGAACGCAGGTGCGCGTACCGTGTTGTGTATCCGCTTGGATGGATGATGTCGATGTAGTTGCCGTACCCACTGGAATAGGGCTTCCGGTCAACGACTCCTCCGTAGGCAGCAACCACTGTGTGGCCGTCATTACGACTGATGTCAATTCCATCGTGGCCACGAGTCCCGCCGCCCCGACAACCGGAACACACCTTGGTTCCGATCTTTCCCGAAACCGGATAGATCATTGGGTACGAGGGTGCACCTGTCGCGGGAGGACTAGGCAGCACTGAGAGAATCAGCAGCGCGATGAGGGCACTTACCCCGGGACGAAATCTGTGTTGCTGGGGAGATCTTGGTTCACTCATTGTTTCGCTCTCCGATGACCACGCCGCAATCCGACTCTCATCTCATCTCAGAGCAAATCGGGCGATTCAGCCATGGCTCATTCGGGGCATATCCATGGGCCTCTGGGACTAGTCAGAACTCGAAATGGACCCCACGGCGCGGGTGGCAAGCGGTCCTCGAAATCCCCGGCGTTGACCTCCCTCGACAGCACCCGGGAGTGTCTTGGTGCAATCGCCCGCAGGCTCCGCTGTCCGCAGACGAGAACGTAGCCGAAGGACCGTGAGGATGGATCCCGCGTCTAGCCCGGCGAAGCCGGACCGTCCAGGATGAACGGTACCGACGTCACCCCTGGGCAGCGACGTGAGGACGTTGGGTTAGTTGCTCCTACATAGAGCCATCAACTTGATGGCGCTACTGGCGCGCGGGGTCTGGAGAGCCTTCGACAAAGGCCTCTATGAGGCCGCTCGAGAGGAACCGGTCGGCGAGCTCCTGACCGTCTTCCGGAAGGGCTAGCTCCCCCGCGGCAAAATCGGCCCTCGAGACGAGATCAGCGAGAGCCGTTGGCGAAAGCGGACGTAGGAGGCCCTCTTCCTTAGCGGTCATCAGCTCGTCGAAAAGGTCCTCTCGCTCGTACCCATCGGGACGGCGGCCCCCGTACCAGGGCCACACGCGCCATTGGCGGAATCCTTCGAGGAGCGTCGAACGAAACACATCAGGGGCCCAAAAGCTTTCGTCCGAGAGGACCCAGAAGATGTAGTCGACTGTCTCGTAGTACTTGACGGTGGGTCCCATGAGCTCACCTTGAACGAAGTGGCACGCGATGTGAGACGCCTCGATGCCGTCGAAGTCTAGTGAGTGGATCGCAGTCTCCTCTGCCATCGTCGCCGGACGCTGTTCGGGCACTGATACCCAATCATCGAATGCGACCTCAAATTCGCCTCCGAATCCTGGCAACAGGAGTTGCGGCGCGTACGCCGCTAGGGTTCTCGGGAAGGAGCAACACTTCTCGAAGAGCCCAGGCATCTCGTGGACGAAGTCATGAACCACGGCTGGTCGTGTTATTTGCGTTATCGGGCGCGCATCTGCCTCCTTCTGCCAGGCATTCTGCAGCGCTAGGTGAGCAAGGCGTTCGCCTCGTTCGCCGGGATCCGAGCTCTTAGGAGGCAGGGGAAACCCCCACCGCCCCCATTCAAGCGGCTCCTGGAAAGTGCCTTCGAGTTCGAAACGGCCACCTGACTCGACAAGGTCGAGCCACCATGAATCAGACGGGGGAGGCGTCGCCACGCCCCAATCCGCTAGAATTTCACGCGCTACGACGACAGGAGACCGTCCCGGCCTCACGACATTGAGAATCTTGTCGATCGTGTAGGTCATCCCACGGTTGGCCACGATTGCATATCGATCAGCAAGTAGAGGCGAGTACTCGCGGACGTCGTCGACGTCTACATCGAGCCATATTGGTAGGAGAACGCTCTCTCCAGTAGCCAGTTCGCGCGACGCAAGCGCGTTGAGTTCCGCCCGCGGCCAGTTCTTTTGAAAGAAGGCTGGACTGAGAACAACGACCGCGAAACGACTGCGGGTCAGGCCATGCTCAACACTTTGAACGACGCTTTGTCCGGGCAGCAGCTCCCCTTCATCGAACCAGACGGTGAAGTGCTCGGTCTCGAGCGCGTGAACGAGCGGCCTCACGAACGCGTCTTTGTCCTCGGACGCATGGGATACGAAGATGTCGTAGTCGAATGTGTTCGCCATATCGTCAACAACCTGTTGGAGCGTGCCGGGCGCGGCCCTTCTTATTCGATGAGCGCTAGCCGCGGGCGTTCGGCACGCCCCGACTCACACATCTCGCAGTCGCATCCGCAGTCGCGGTCAAGCAGCTGCTGAAATCCAGAGCGCTCACTAGGGACCACGTAGACGGTCGTCGTCGGTCCGTGACTGCATCCCGATTCGACACGGAGAATCCCCAGATCGTCCCGATGAAGAAGCGGGCCAAGTTCGCCCTTCTCGCCGCGGGCACCGACGTAACAGGCGAAGCAGAGTGCGGCATTGGTTTCGATGGCTAGGTTGCTCACTACCTCTCCGGTCTCCAGGGGGGATCCGCAGATCGGTCGCACGCGATCCGATCGCGAAAGGTGGAGCCGCCAACCTGCCTGGCGGCGGGTAGGTGCGATCCACTGAAGTGGTATTGAGCGGCGGCGAGCCATGGGGCCAGCGTACGGCAAGAAAGAGGCGTCGGCCGTGGTCATCCCCCGACAAAATTTCGCGACCAGCAGTGCCGAACGTACGAGAGTTGGTTGCGACGGGTCGTCCACGATGATGAGTCGCCGGACAAGACCAATGCCCCTGGATTTGCTCATGAATCCACGCAGGCTTGCCGCCTGCCGTCGGCCAGAACTTGCGAGCCACTACGGGCCATATGCCGCGAAGGAACCCATCGCCTATCGTGGCTCCGGGACGGTGGGGAGGCTACGAATGCTGGCATTCGTGTGACTAATTTCTCGAAGGCTCAGCCTCCACGATTTGTCTTGCTCCCAGCGCGCTCGCGAAACCTCATTGACTCGGGGAATACGTCATTCAATGATCCGGCCGCGGTTCTCACGATGACGCTTGCCTTGGAGAATTTCCTCATACCACTGTCGGGCGCGCTGCGCGCCTTTGGCGGAGGTCTGTCCGCTCGCCGTCAAGTACCCCTCGATGGCCTGCGGCCTCGGCCGATCGCCGCGTCTCCCGATACGCCGCAACGTTTGAATCGCGACCTCCTTGCCGCCCGAACCGACGAAACCGTTATGTCCGTCGAAGGTGAGCATGCGGTCAAGCTCTTCTTGGATCTCTTTGTGAACCGAGGTTTCTGGCGATGTCACGCTCCAGCCTTGAGCCAGACACGTCGCTCCACTCTTCGTAACCCACGGCGCGATGTCGTAGTGACCTGCGACGACGCAAAGAGAGCGATCGAGCGCGAGTGATTCAGCGAACTCGAGGACTCTGGCGTCCGGTGGCCAGATCGCGAGCACGGGACCATGACCGCGAGGTCGCTGAGAGCGGAGGGAGACAAATGTCCAGCGCGACGCCGCCTCGGCTAGCAACGGGCGATTCTGCGTCATCTTCTTCGCGTACATGACAACGACCCCCGCTCGGCGATCCTCGCGCTCGGCAGCTGCCAGCCACCTAAACCCCAGATTCAAGCTCTCGTCGGTATCGACGTCGTCGTCAAGGCCGGGAATCCAGAATGCCTTGTAGCGAGGAGGGACGGTCATGACGTTCAGTATGCCCTCGTGGAGATTCGCGTGGAGGTAGTGATCCCGGTCCTAGATCGTGTGCTCGCTCAGTGTGATGCGATCGGCGCGGCCCTAGCGCGCGGATGCTGCGACATCGAAGTCATTCGATGCGTTCGTGAGAACGGTGCCTGGACAATCACATTGGGGGCTGACCACCCTCAGCCTCGCGGCGAAGTCCTACACATCCGAGGCTCATGACGACGTCACGGAACTCGGCCTACTCGGGGAGATTGTCGACGATCAATCGAGTCAGGAAGTCGCTTACGACCTCTACGACCTCCCACGCCCATCCCGACTGCGTCGCCCACAGCAGGCCGGCTAGGAGAAGGATCGAAAGGAGGAGCTTGGTCATCGCTCGACCTTAGGCCTGGGGTGCGACAGAAAGGGGGTTCCCCCTCAGCAACGCCCCTCAACGCTCTGGGTGGATTGGCCGTGTTCGACCCCAGTTGTGGACGTCGAGTGGAAGGTCAGATGATAGGGCGATCACTCCGTCACTCAGAGACTTAGTAAATGGAAGCGCCTCCTGTGCCCCGACGGACTTCGTCCTCGAGGCTTCGTCTCGCCCCACGAGAGCAGGCCGTGCAATCCCAGCTCGTCATCGACTGGACGACTCCGCACTCCAAACACGTCCATACCGTGGGGGCATCGGTCAGAGCGATCCCCGCTGCCTCCTGCACGAGTTCGCCGTGGTCCTCGAACAGGCCTTTCAATGCCTCCACTCGGACCGTCATGTCGTCGTCTCGCAGGAGCGGGGCGACCCCAGCGACGGTCGACGCCGCCTTCGCGAGGCGCCCCGAGGCAACTGCCCGCAGGATTGGATCACTCCCGTCGATCCACTCTCGGAAGATGTCGGCCGCTCACCTCTGATAGCCACTCGGCCACGATCCGGCGGTGCTCGCCCCACATGTCGCCGAGGGTGTCCCAGAAAAGTTTCAGGAGGTCCCGACGACGCGCCCCTTCGAGCCACAAAGCGGCGGGCCAAAACAGCACGGGGTTCCGAGAGCGGAGGCACTCGGCGAGGTCTGCAAGGTCCTCGTCAAGAACGACTGGCAGTCGGGGCGCCCATGGCCGGTTTGGGTCTGCGCGTTCGTGGAGGAGGACAGAGGTACCCAGGGCATCTTGGTTCAACAGCTCAAGAGCCCGACGACATTCAACAGCCACGACGGCCAGAGGAAAGCTCGTTGCGCGCGCCGCCATCGCCACGAGGCGACGGACGAGCTCTGGGTCGCGTCGAACTGCGGCCTGGCTCGCGCCCAGAGGACGTCGTCCCTTAGCGAGAACCTCGAACAAAGCAGCCGCGGCGTCGAGCCGCCACTCACGCCACGGCTCCCACCACGTAGCCGGATGACGTGCGAGCTCCGCCCCCACCGACAGGACGAAGCGCGTGTGCAGCTCAGGATCCGGCCCGACGAGCTTCTCGTATGTGGGCCACACGCTCCTTGGATCGCTGGCACGTCGTAGGGCGTCGGTGAAACCGGCTCGCCTTATAGCCACCCTCAACCGCTCGGACTCACCGCTCCATGCACGGTCCACCAGCTCTGACGCCGCGTTGGCAGTCTCCTCAGTCAGTCCCACCAACCCGATTGCTGTGGTCACCGCTTCTGCGCGCCCGGTCAGAATCGGCGGACCGGAGGAGATCTCGATTGGATCGAGCCTGGAGCGCCTCTGGCGCGGCTCCTCCTTTGGAGGAACGGGCAGCTCGAGAACGGACCGCAATGCCTGCCGCTCTCGTTCGTCTGGATCTCGCTCGTCCAAAGCGCAGTCTGCCGCCGCTGCGAGCGCAGCCGCGACCGCGCGACGTTCTGTCCCGTCAGCGTCTTCCAAGAAGGAGTCGCGGAGCGGAGGAAGGGGCTGAGGAAGCGGAAGCCGCGTTAGTCGATAGCCGAACTCCCATCCGGGTCCGTCTGACGCTGTCCGCCGATCGGCCAGGCGGGCTGCGAGCGCGGCTACGTCGTCCGTCTCGTCGGGTTGCGGCTCCGATGGCGGATTTCGGAAAAAGTCTCCAAGGCGCCGAACGAGCTGAACGATTGCGGGAGTGGACGAAACGATACCTTCGGCGACCGCGTCGGCAGCCATAAGCACAGTCGCCGGACGGTCAGCGGAGGCGACGAGTTCGTTGGCAATTTCTCCGTTCAGGGTCGACGCCAACAGTGCTGCTTCACGGTACTTGCCCGGGTCCTGCATCACCTGGCCTAGCCATTCGCGACGAGCCTCTGCGGGCGCTTGTGCCACCCACATCGCGTCGCCCACTTCCGCGAACATGCGAAGGCGTGGCCTGAGCACGCCCGCCTCGGCAACGAAGGCACCCACGCGCTCGATCCACCAGACAAGGGCGTGGTCGGCGAGCGCCGCCGAGCGCGCGGCAGCGCCTCCGCCCCAAGTCCTCGCGAGGGCTCCCGTGATCACGTCTCTGCAGTCGTCCACCCTCGTTTGTCCGGTCATGAGTTCGCGACCGAGCAGGCCGAAAGCATCCAGCAGCATTTCTGGGTCAAGGTCCGGATCCCACGATGGAGGGTTGTGTTCCTTGTCGCGCTCCCATCGCCGAACGGAGTCCTTGATCGCGGCAACCAGCGCTCCTGCACGAGTCGTAGGAAGATCAGGAGTAGGCGCTCGCGCGGCGTGGACCGCAAGGAGCACGGCTAACAGCGGGACCTCCCACACGTCAGGATGGAGGGTCTGCGACAACTCGACCCAGTCCATCCGCGTGGCCACGTCGTCGACAACGCCCGGATCCTTCTCCGCGACGTGCCTCACGAGGTCCACGACCACAGATTTCAAGTCCTGAGGCTCTTCCAGCGTCGTCAGAGGCAGCAAAGTTGACTGCGCTACGTTCGATCCGACCTCGCGGACCGAAAAGACGATGGTCGTGTCGACCGTGACTTCCTCGGCAAGAGCACGGATCGCTGCTGCGGCGCGACCCTGTTGGTCGCGGCACTCGTCGAGGCCGTCCAGAAACAACGCTCCCTCGCCTCTCCGTATTCGGTCGGCGAGGACTGGAGCGAGGTCCGAGGTCACCATGTCGGCCAGGTTGCACCAATCCTCGAGCCGCAAGCCCTGGCGGTCGCGGAGGACTCCTACAGCTTTGTAAAGACGCACAAGGACTGGCAACGGAGCGTCAACATCGTTCGCCCATGCGGCCGCGATCTGTTCCAAGGCTGTCGACTTCCCGCTTCCCGGGAGTCCAACGATTCCGAAGCGCCGCCACCTTCGTGCAAGGTCGGAGAGAAATGCCGTCTCAGGGCGGGACTTGTCCGCGGGATCAGGCAGAGAGACTTGGAAGTTGCCGAGAAGGTCGGGAACCTCCATGGCCGGGACGCCACCGCCGAGTAGATCGACCTCCAGCATGTCTTGGCGTGCGCCTAGGCGTAACCGATATTCCCCGATTGCTCGTGCTGCCCCGGCCATAGCCGGCTCCGAGGACGGACCCGGCGGCACCCCGGCCTCGTCGAGAACTCGTAACCAGTACGTGGGCCCACTGGACCCGGAACGCATTCCCTCGGTCTGAAAGAACCTCGCCAAGGCGTTCATGGCGGCGGGCCCGGAGCCGCGTGCGACGACGACGCCTTCCAGCAGGTTGGCTGCATCGCGCAAACCAGCCTGCGCCACGGTATCGACCTCGAGTTCCATGATCAGGGCCGACGAAACAACGCTCGAGAAGACGTCGAGCCACCCGCCGGCCGTGGCGTCGGCCTGGAGTCTTTTGAAGGCTGCCGCCTCGCGTGGAAGCAATTCCGCCTGAGGATCGCGACGCAGTCGCCGAAGCGCATCGCGAAGGTCCCTCAGCGGGCCAGAGAGGTGACCGGCCGCCAGTCCAACTCGGTCGGCTTCTGAGTACTCGCCCGAACGGATGGCCGCCACCCACTGGGCCGTGACGTCTGAGAACGTCTCCCCCCAGCTACATCGGCGCTTTGCCTGCAGCTCCCAGCGCGCACCCTCAGTGAACCGGCACTGAAGGTCGTCGACCTCCCCCGTCCATTCCAGCCACAGTCCGTATGGGGATCCTGGAGAGTCGTCCTCCGCGATCGGCAACGGTACCCCGGCGAGCCCGTACGCGGCGAGGTAGGCGGCCACCCCAGCCCGGTGGGCGCTCCCTCCTTCGTTCGCGCGTCCTCCAGCGGGGCCGCGGCCGCTCCTCGGCGTCACCTCGGCGCGCGCCTACGACTGGATGAGGTCCGCGATGGCATTGGCAGCACGGACCAGTTGCCGCTTCGTGATGCGGTGAACCCGCCTGTTGTAGCCGTTCTCGTCGTAGGCGTTCACCAGACGCCGGTACGCCTTGTGAGCTTGGCGGGCCACCGCTCTCGTGCGGCTGGCGGGAGTCGCGCGATCGTGACCGTCATGACGGAAGCGATAGCGATGGAGTCGACGGTCGACGGCCTGCTCGTAGGAACTGTGGATGCCGTCCTCTTTATCCGAAGAGTCGGTGTGCATCGGGTTGCCAATGTCACCCACGATATGGGCTAGGTAGCCGAGGGCGTTGCTTGCGGCGCGAGGCCGACCCGTATCGAGTCGGCGTTGCATCCGCTGGAACCAGACCCGTGCGGCCTCGTCGGCGCCTCCGTATTCCTCTCCCCACCGGTCATAGACATGCCACCAGGTACCGGACGCGTGATCGATGCCGTCAGCGGTGTCGGGATCGTCGGTGGCCTTCAGCGCGACCCGCAGTCTCACCCAGTCCGCGTCCTCGGCTGCGGCCGTGACAGCCTTCTTCAAAATCCAGTCGTGGGTGCCAAATGAGTCGGGACCGTCGACTCCGTTAGACCAGCCACGAGCCGGGCTGGCCACAAGAGCAAGCGCGAGACATGCCCCTAGAGCTAGCGTCGCCGCCGCGCCCGCCTTACCACTCATGACCTCTTCCTTCCCCATCGATGCGTCTATCCAGCTTAGTGGCCGGCACCGTCCCAGCGAGCGCCGACGACGCCGGCAGAGCGATACGCATCATCGAGTCGTCCTGTTCTATGAGACGAGCCCTCGGGCCCTTACGGCAAGAGGAGTTGAGCCAAGCCACCGGCCAACCGGTAGCTTCTAGCCATGGCGGTACCTACCCTGTACGTGAGGATTTTCAGAGATACCAAGGGTCGCGCCAGCCTCGAGGTGATCGACAGCCAATCCAAGCAGCGGTTGCGGGTGCCCGAGCGCCGCGTGGGCGACGTGATCAAAGTTGTGCCCGAACTTGAGATGGCAGGACGCGCGCTGGCAAGCCTTGCGCCAATCAGTCGCTCCTATCTCTACTCGATGCCTCGCCCTTCGTCGACGAACCGCATCTATGCCGACAACTTCATCTCGAGGCTGGCCGGCGGGCTTGCCGAGGACGAGCACCGGACGCTCGACTGCGAGACCCTGACCCCGCGTGAGTTCGAAATGGACACCGGGAACGCCATGGATTGGCGCGATCTCAGGTCGTGCGTGGAGCTCGGTCTACATCAATGGACGCGGATCGTTCATACGCCTCGCTGGCGGTGTGCGGTGTGCGGAGGGCGTGCCGAGCTGCTGCTCCCCAATGAGCAGGACTTTGAGGTGGTCTTGAGGGCCTTGCTCACCGCGGACCCGTGGCGGACGACCTCGGACCGAACCTACGAACGCTTCGAGCGATTGCGTCGGCGTGAGTCGGGCGACCCTGAGTTTCGGGCCGTCGTCGATCCGGGTCTCCTTCAGGGTATGAACCCCCCGCCGCCGGGCTCGCCCGAAGACATCGTCCTCCGCTTGGGTCCAAAGATTGCGGGAGTCACGCTCGTCACACCAGCGGCCGAGAGCGACGACTTCCCGCAGTGGGTGGAGGTCGTCAAGGCTCAGCCTCACCACTCTGAGGACGCGCACGGGGTTAAACATGAACACGCCTATGTTCCTCGTGCAGACGGCGCACATCCGATCGAGCTCGGCGAAGTCGACGAGGTCCGTCAGCTCGCCGAAAGACTCAACCAAGGCGGACGCGGAGGTGACCTCGCCCGTGCCCTGTTACTGGGTGAGGGATTCGGTCACGCGACGATCACCTCGGATCTCGAGCTGCTCAGACTCGACGAGGAGCGGCGGACCCGGCTCGTGATGACCCCGCGAGCTGCCGCAGTACTCATCGGGATATTTGCGCGTCGTACGAACCACATACCCGTCAGCTGGTTTCAGATCACAGCTGAGTTCCATTACGACGACAGGGCGTTCGTCCTCGCTCCTACGATCGCGCACTTCATCGAGGATGCCGCCGCCGCTGTCGAGAACGGCGCAGTAGACCGGCGGGTCCTGAGACTGATCTGGAGCAATGTCGAGCGGTTCGGTC
Source organism: Actinomycetota bacterium (assembly GCA_030861725.1). Classification (GTDB taxonomy): domain Bacteria; phylum Actinomycetota; class CADDZG01; order CADDZG01; family WHSQ01; genus JALZEG01. The sequence goes on from JALZFC010000002.1 coordinate 53,217, forward strand.
TCCTGGCCCGAGCAGAGGACGAGATCGCGTTCCGGACCTTCTTCGGCAGCCAGGGGCGCCGAGAGATCTTGAATCACTTCGAATATCTCCTGCTCTTGGCGCGTGCAGTCATCGAAGGCCTGGGCGAGCTCGCCGCGACGGTTCACCAGGTCACGCCCTCCGACCGTCCTGGACAGCCGTTGAGCTGGGGTCGACTACTAACAGCTCTCAAACAGGCTTCCAGCCCGGTCACAGCCTTGATCTCCAAGGGGGCAAAGGGGCTCGTGTTTAGCGAGCTCGTCTCGACTTTGCGTAACCCCCTCGCGCACTCAGCACGGTGGCAGACCGCGGACTCAGCGTTCGGCCCGATGGTCTACATCGACGGCACCGACGCCGAGCGCGTTGCGAAATCGGTGCGCCAACTGGAGGGTGATCCGATGAGTTGGGGAATCACTGGCGAGCGGATGGACACCGGAGACCTCGAGTTGTCGATCGATCCATACCCGTTCGCGGTTCACCTCAACATGTACTTGTTGTCGATCGCCGAGGCCTTCCTGAAAGCACTCTCGCAGGGAGCGGGATGGAAACCTGCGAGAAGGAGGCCACCCTGGGATATGACCAATCCACCGCTCGACGAGATGGCGTTCCGAGTGCTTGCAGCGATGACTTGGTCGCTGCCGAAGGTGAACTGGACGAACTCTCCGAATTGAAACGTACGATGCTTCACGCGAGAAACCCGCGACCCTACGGAGAAGCCCGGCGCTCCGATCGCTGGGGTGCGCCGAGCCTTCCGACGCGTCATCACGTCAAGTCCTAGGAAACCGAGCCAGACCTCTGCGGTGTGAAGGCAGATCGGGCGGACTCCCTCACCAGGGCTTCTTTCACGCCCGCCGTCGATCACCGGCGTCCACAAGCGCGATGAAGCGCCAAGAGCGCCGAATCCAAGACGTAGAGGCCAGATCAAGTGACTCCCTGAGCTTGGTCGTGACCGACTCGGACGAGTTGTCGTGCGGAAAAGCCAGGTACAAGGCGTGCGCGTAGCCCGGGATGAATCGAGACTTCCAGAGCCGGCGGTTGCCCTTCAGCGCGATATCGCGTATCCCGTCCCCAAAGAGAGGGGCGAGGCGTTCGCCGAACCAGTCACCGAACAAGCCCCACCTCGCTGGGAACCACATGTTGGTCCATCGCACGACGGCGAACGCTGCCTTGTGGTCGAGGGCACCGCGACTACCACGTTGCCACGAGAACCACAGCCTCTTGTTGTACACGTTGTTCAACGGGTTGCCCTCTGCTTCCGGAGGACATGTCTGAAGCTCTCCCCGCTCCACCCGGGCCTGGAATTGAGCGAGATCCCGAGTAAAGAGGCGGTCGGTGAAGTACATGGGCGTCCCGAGCGAGATGAAGTCTGTAATGCGCCAGGGGTGTCCCTGGTCCCTGAGACCGGCCCATAGGAGACGCTGAGCAGTTTGGAATGTGTCGATCTGCTCCGGGCGCGGGGGCCCGCCGCCGCCGGGAGTCCGCAGCACCGAAGCGGATTCCTCGACCTCCTTCAAGCCCGCGGGATGCGTCACCCAACGAGGCGCATCCAGGAGTGGTTCTGCATGGCTCCACAGATAGGCGATCCCGTCATACGCAATGAAGGCGCCCAAGCTGTGGGCGACGATCACGATGCGTTGGTAACGCTCGCTGCCGCTCCCGTCCTCGTTCTTCGCTTCATGGAGCCTGACCAGAAGGTCGACCATCCCCTTGCGGATCTGGCGTCTCACTTCGTAGGAGCGGGGAGAGGTATCCAAGTACCGGACGACGTCGACGAAGCTGGTCGTCAACCAGCCCGGCAGCACGCGCGAGACCAGGTACGTCAGCGCAACAGCGACCGCCCCTCCGCCGACGAGTGCCCGCACGAGGCTGACCACCTCGAATGTCTCAGGGTCCAGCTTGAATCGGCCCTGCCAAAGTAGGAAACCGAGACCCGCGATCAACAGCCAGAAGAGCGCCCACACTGCCTTCAGACCCGACGGGACCCGTGTCGGCGGCTGAAGGAGCATCCGGCGGAACGTCGGCCACAGGTCGTCCACCCGATTGCCCTGCATCAAGTGCGCCCAGTGATATTCGTAGAATTCAGTCTGAGCTCTGACCTCTTCTCCATCGCGCTCGAAACGAGGTGCGAGATACAGACGCGCTTCGTAGGATTCGGTGACGTTGTTGGGCCGTGACCAGAAGTCTCTGTCGGCTTGCGGATCCGGTTCGAGTGCCGCAGCGATGAACTGGTTCAATGTTTCGAGAGGTCGCTGCTCACCCATCCCGTGAACGATCACGACCGCTTGGCGAACCTTCTCGGTCATCCCCCACCTCCTCGCCTGTCCATTTCAGCGGCGCCCTGGGCCCGACATGTAGGACTCGCCAGATCGTTGTCCTTCCCTACGCTGGGCGGTGCCAGACGCGGCTTATGGGACGCTTCCACAGTCCAACGGCGTCTTACGTGACGCGCCCGGCGTTATCGCCCATCCCCTTGACGGACCGATTCCGCGGCGCGATTTTACAAGACCAGTAACCAGGATTTGCGGACGGAAGGCTCGATTGGTCACGACCGGCGCGGCGCGGACGCGTGGGAACTTGGACGTCGTTCGTTACCGGGTCCGGCTCTTGCCGGCCCGGCACGAGATCGAGGTATCCATGGCCGTTCCACTTGCCGCCGCAGCGGATGGGACGATCACGCTGGAGACACCCACGTGGGTTCCCGGTGACTACGAGTTCGTCCCTTACGGCCGCGACGTCTTCGACGTGAGCGGGGCCGACGCCGCTACGGGGAGCCCGTTGCGGGTCCGCCGCTCGGGGTGGCAGAGCTACGAGATCTCGAGGGTGACCGGCGACGTCACCGTCACCTACACGGGCTACTGCTCGAGCTGGGACTTCAGCGAAGCGTGCGGCATCGTCGGGGAGTCGACAGCGGTCCTCACCGGCGCGCGCTATCTCCGGGTCCCGGTGCACCCGGGCCCTTGCGCCGTGGCGTACGAGCTCCCGGGGGGGTGGGCGGTCCACCATCCGTCGGGCGCCGAACGACTCGGCGAGCACGAGTGGCTCTACCCGAGCTACGAGGTCCTGCTCGACACGCCGGTCTCGTTCGGGGACTTCCGTATGGTCGTCCGTGACGTGCGGGGCACGCCGTTCCATTACGTCTTCCTGGACGCCACCATCGGGTCCGACGCAGCCGCCGAGGAGTTCACGACGCGCGTGGACGCCGCAGCAGCGACGTTCCACGACGTCTTCGGGTCGTTCCCGTTCGAGGACTACACGTTCGTCTGTTCCGTGAACCCGAACGCGCAATGGGGCCTCGAGCACCTGACGAGCACGATGGTCGGCCTGGGGCCCGACGTCTTCACGGACGCCGGCCAGAACGCGACGGGAGTGAGGGTCTGCGCGCACGAGCTCTTCCACGCCTGGAACGTGCGCCGGCTCCGGCCCGCGCCGCTTGGGGACCTCGACCTGACCGGGGGCAGCTTCACCGAAGGCTTGTGGGTGGCGGAGGGGTTCACGCGCTACTACGAATTCCTCAGCTGCACCCGGGCCGGAGTGTACACGCCCGCGCAGTTCTTCAGCGCGGTAGTCAACTATTACCGGCATCTCGAGGCGCTTCCGGCCTACGAGCGCGTCAGCCCCGTCGACGCGTCGCTGGCCTCCTTCCTCAACCACGACGAGAAGTACCCGGGGCGCGTCAACGACGCGATCGACTACTACGACGCCGGCATGCTCATCGCCTTCGCAACCGACGTCCTGCTCAGGACCGAGACGCCGCTCGGATCCCTCGACACCGCATTCGCGGCCTTCTACGAGGAGTTCGCAGGCCGTGGCGCGGGCTACACGCCCGAGACGTTGCGCGACTTCTTCGAGCAACTGCACCCCGGCTCGGGAGAGCTCGCGTACGCGGCCGCGACAGCGCCCGGTGCGCTGCCGGTCGTCGACGCTCTCGTCCGCCTCGGATTCGAGGTCCACCACGCGCAGGTCCCTACGCTCGGCGTCGTCTTCCTGGACGACGGCGCGCCCACGATCTACGGGGTCCTCGACGACTCGCCGGCGGCCGCCGCGGGGATAGCGTCCGAGGACGTCATCGCGGCGGTCGACCGTCGTCCGTTCGAGCTGCCGGCGCTGGAATGGGCCGTCGGCCACTCCAGCAGTGTCGAGATAGAGGTGTGGCGCGGCAACGAACGCCTGCAACGGACCGTCGCCCCGGAACCCCGGGACCGCATCGCGCGGCTCGTATGGAAGGGCGACGGCGCTCAGGCCGGTCTCGTGGCCCGGTGGCTGGGGCAACCCTTCGACCTCCCCCCCGGCAGCGACGTCCCGCTCGACTTCTACGAGAACTTCCACGGCGTGGAGACCGTCGCCTGACCCGGCGCGAGCCGGACACGAGAGGAGAACGAATGGGGGGCTCGTCCACTTACGACGTCATCGTCATCGGCGGAGGCCCGATCGGGCTTGCCACCGCGCACGAGCTGAGTAAGCGGGGCACGAGCACGCTGGTCCTCGAGCAGTTCACCTTCTTCAATCAATTGGGTAGCTCCGCGGGCCGGTCGAGGCAGTTCCGCTTCCCCTACCCGGAGCCGTACATGGTGCAGCTGGTCAAGGAGTCCGTCCCGTTCTGGGACGAGCTTCAGTCACTCACCGCGGCCCCGCTGCTCGACACGGTGGGCACGTTGTGGTTCGGCGACCCCTCCGTCCATTCGACCGAGGGCAACATCGCGGCGGCCGAGAAGGCCTTGAAGTCACTGGACATCCCGTTCTCGACGCTCACCGCGGCGCAGATCGAGGCCGAGTACAACTTTCGTGACCTCCCGGAGACCTACGTCGGTTTGTTCCAGCCGGACGGCGCGAGCATCGACCTGGTCGCGGCCTGTCAGGCGCTCTACGACGCGAACGCGTCGTCCCCCTTCGTGGCGATGGTGCCCGAGGCGCCGGTGGTCGACATCGAGAATGCGGGCTCGGCCTTCACCATGACCACGCCCGCGGGGACGTTCTCGGCCGGGAAGCTGGTCCTCGCTCCCGGCCCGTACGCCGACATGGTCTTCCAGCTGCTCGGCTTCACGATCGAGGCGACGTACTGGAACATGGCGTCGGCCTACTACAGGGTCACTACCCCAGGCATCCGATACCCGACGTGGTTCGTGTTCCAGAACCCGGTCGGCGACAACGGGAACGAGTTCTACGGCTTCCCCGAGGTGTCGTGGGATCAGCCGGGCTACGTTCGCGTCGCCTCCGACTTCGTCATGCAGCCACTCGACTCCCCCGCAGAACGCACCCTGATCCCCAACCCGCAGGAGCTCGCGTACACCGCCGCCTGGGTGCGCGATCACATGACGGGGCTCGAGGCGGTCCCCTCGTTCGCGTCCACCTGCCTGATTGCCCTCAGCACGATCCCGAACAAGGAGCTCCTGGTCGACTTCGCGCCACCGTACGTCCCCGGAAACGAGAACGTCGTCGTCTACGCGACGGGTTGGGCGGGGAAGTTCGTACCGCTGTTGGGCCGCATCCTCGCCGACCTAGCGCTCGACGGCACGACGCCCTTCGACGTGTCCCACTTCGCCCTCGGCAGCACGTACTTCAAGCCATCGACCCCAGGACAGGAGCCCTCAGCATGAGCGGATACGTGATCGCGGGCGCCGGCCCGGCCGGTTTGTACACCGCGTACCGCCTGTTGACACAAGGCATGAGCGAAGGCGACACGCTCACGGTCTGCGAGTGGGCCGAGCGGGTAGGGGGGCGCATCTACACCTACACGTTCCCGGAGAGCATCTCGTCGGACGGCCTGTACTGCGAGGTCGGGGGCATGCGCTTCACGACCGACTCGAACTTCCCCACCGAGACGTCCGAGGGTCACGTTCTCGTTCAGAACATGATCATCGAGCTCGGCCTCCAGGACCTGGTGGTGAAGTTTCTCGAATCGCCCCAGCGGATGTATTACCTCCGCGGCCAGAACATCTACGAGAACCAGATCATCGATCCTGAACGGCTGCCATACCACTTCAACGCGGAGTTCCAGGCTTTCCTGGAGAAGTACGTCAAGTCGTCCCCGTACACCGCGGACGCCATACTTGCCGGGCTGGCGGCCGCGTTCGTTACCGGAATGTCTGGGACCAACTCGGACAGGCCCAAATGGTGCAGCTATTTCGCGAACGGGACGGTGGGGCAGGGCTCGGCCACGACGAGCTTCCCGGAGGGCACGCCGGTAAGCCAGATCGGGTACTGGAACTTGCTGTACGACCAGCTGGGAGACGAGGGATTCGACTACGTAGCGGACGGCAACGGCTACACGTCGAACGTCATCAACTGGAACTCCGCCGACGCGATGCAGGCGAACAACGACTACGGCTCGGGTGTGAACTACTCGCGACTCGAGGGCGGCTACGGCCTGCTGTTCGACGCGCTGGCTGCGGCAGTCGAATCGCTGATGGGGAATTTCCCAGGGTCGCGGCTGCTCACAGGCACTCGACTCGTCTCGCTCCAGGAGTCGGGGGAACAGACCCTGTGCGAGTTCGAAGCTTCCGACGGAGAAGGCTTCGAGGTGACGGCGGACTACTGCTTCTTGGCGATGCCCCGCCGCTCGATCGAGATGGTCGCGTCAGCCTGCGCGCCGGACTACATCCTCAACGACGATTCCGTGCGGTTCTACCTCGAGTCCTCCATCGACCAGCCGGCGATCAAAGCGGTGCTGGTCTTTGCCGAGCAGTGGTGGACGTCGGCAAAATGCACGTTCGCTCCCAGGCTCGACCCGAGCACTACCCCGCCCAACTTCGGCGGCCCGACGATCACCGATCTTCCCCTGCGGCAGATCTACTACTTCGGTGCGAACACCCCCGACGGGCCCAGCGCGCAGGGGCCCTACGTGTTGCTCGCGTCATACGACGACATGAACTACTCCGACTTCTGGCGGCAACTGGAGATCACCGGCGACTACGTCGAGGCTCCATCGCTCTACCGGCAGCCCCTGACCGGCCCGACGCAGGTTCCCAACGACTCGCCGCTTGCAAGCCTGCTGGTCAAGCAGCTGGCGGAGACGCACGGCATGACGACGGACGAGATCCCGGAACCCCTCGCCGTCTACTTCCAAGACTGGGGGCAGGACCCGTTCGGCGGCGGCTACCACGGTTGGGCCGCGCACTACGACATCTGCCAGGTCATGGACAACGTCCGGGCGCCGTACCAGAAGATCCTGGGCCGGCCCGGGCCGAACCTCTACGTCATCGGCTCGTGCTACTCGTTCGACCAGGCGTGGGTGGAGGGGGCGTTCTGCACCGCAGAGTCGGTAGTACAAGAGTTCCTGGGACTTCCGGCGTTCCGGGGCGTCTCGGACTACCTGCTCGTTTGCAAGAACGGGACGACGCTGTAAGGACCTGCCCTGCACGCGGGATCGCCTCCGAGCGCGTCCTTGATCTGCTCGTTCGTAACGGACGCGTGGGGCGCGGGCGAATGCCCGAGCGACGTCAACTCGAGGCTCGGCCGGACCGAGGTGCGCCAGACGGAGACCAGACCGTGGTCCTGCAGGCGGCGTACTTCCAGGACGACGACGACAAGGTCGAGGACGGCGAGATCGAGCGTCGCGGGACGCGCCGGTTCGAGGACAACGCTCGCTGCCCCGCCCCGGGCAGATAGCGCCACCTGTAAACGGGAGACGGGTCGTGGGGGGCACTGGTTCGACATCAGTGCCCCCCACCAGGTGTCCGGGATTTGACGTCGAGGTAAATGACGCGTCGAGGCGCGTCGATAATGAGGCGATGGCGGACGGAACGCTGCAGTGGCGGCGGCCCGACGAGGTCCCGTGGCCCACGTGCTCGGCCGAGGACTGCTGGGGCGTCGTCCTCGAAGACGGCCGGTGTTTCGTCCACGGTACGAAGGCAGCGAGGGACAACGCTGTCAGGGGCGCGTTCAAGTCGAACAAGATCGACTTCGCCCGCGGGCTCGTGCTGGACTCCGATTCACTCGAGAACATCTCGGAGGCATACGGGGTCGGCGTCGAATACCGGAGGAGCATCGCAAAGGCGGACTTCACTCTCGCGGTCTTCGTCGAACGCGCTGAGTTCTCGTTCGTCGACTTCGGAACGGGAAGCTTCCGTGAAGCGCAGTTCCTCGCCGGAGCGTCGTTCGCCGAGTGCGAGTTCTCGCGGGTCGCGGACTTCGGTGGCGCCGTCTTCGGCGACTCGGAGAACGGAGCCGTCAGCTTCCGAGACGCCAAGTTCGCCGACGCGAACTTCAGCGGCGCCACGTTCGACCGTGGCGCGCGCTTCACGGACGCGATCTTCAACGAGAAGGCTTCTTTCTACGGGGCGACGTTCGGAAACGACGCGTCGTTCTACGAGGCGACTTTTGCGAACGAAGCCGAGTTCGACGAGGCGGACTTCGGCGAGGACGCGTCTTTCTCCCGCGCGACGTTTGCGGAAGCCGCTACTTTCCGTGACGCGCGGTTCGACGCCGAAGCGTCCTTCGACGAGGCGACGTTTGGGCCGGAGGCTTCCTTCTCGGGAACCCGCTTCCACCGCGAGTGCTCCTTCAACCGTGTGGTCTTCGGGCCCGCGGCCATCCTCGGGCCGATGCTCGTGACAGGCCTGATGCGGTTCGAGCGCGCGACGATCGAGAGGCCCGACCGTGTGGAGATAAGCGCCGGCGCGATCTCCTGGAACAAGCTGATGTTGCCGGCCGGCGGAACGCTGCGCGTCCGGTGGGCCGAGGTCTCGTTCGAGGATGCGGGGTTTGCGCAGCCCACGATCGTCGCCCCGTTCGAGCTTCCGCCTCACGAGGAGACCGAGCCCCTTTCGGTAACGGAGGAACGAGCCATCGTGGGCTTCCTCTCGGGAGGTCGGCCCGGAGCCGCAAACCCACGGCTCGTGTCTTTGAGGCGCGCCGACGTCTCGCTGCTGGTTCTGACGGACGTCGACCTCGCGCCGTGCAGCTTCGCGGGCGCGCACAATCTCGACCGCCTCCGGATCGAAGGTCTGATCTCGTTCGCCCGCGCGCCCAGCCGCCTCGGCCGGGGCCGCGGCCGCCAGGCCATCGCCGAGGAGCACCGTTGGCGAGGCCGCCCCGGGGCCAAGCGAGGGTGGGACCCGCCCTCCTGCCACACAGCCCTCCTCGACCGCGGCGACGACCCGGCCCTCGGCCCCCTCCACATCTCGAGCCTCTATCGGGCTCTGCGTAAGTCGAGGGAGGACGGGAAGGACGAACCGGGGGCGGCCGACTTCTACTACGGCGAGATGGAGATGCGCCGCAAGTCACCGGCGACACCGTTCTCTGACCGGGCCATCCTGTTCCTGTACTGGCTCGTGTCGGGTTACGGATTGCGCGCCAGCAGGGCGGCGGCCTCGTTGCTCGTCACCGTGTTGGTGGCCGCGGGTTTGCTGCAGGCGGGAGGCGTTGCGTGCGACGGGGGGTGTGACGAAGGGTTCGGAAGGATGGCGATCCTCAGCGCAAGGAGCGTCATCGGGCTGATCCGCCCTTTCGACCAGGACCTGACGCTGCTCGGCGAGGTCGTCCAGCTGTGCGTGAGGCTACTCGGACCTCTCTTCCTCGGGCTGACGCTGCTGTCACTGCGGGCGCGGCTCAAGCGGTAGACCGCTGGGTGCCCGATCGATCCCGGACGTTCTTGCTCACTGTTGTCGTCGCCGAGCTCGTCGGCGTCCGATCTTCCTCGTCTCCTGAGCAGGCTCGCCGATCCGGTCGGCGCGGGCAGTGGCATCCTCGAAAAAAGTGCGATAGGTCGTTACCAAGGCGATCCAATCGCCTTTGTTCATCGGCTTGTCGGGGTCGACGTACCCCGCCTCAACCAGACGCTCTCCCATTTTCCGGATTCGCGCCTGCACGGCGTCCTCCTTGATGTCGAGGGTCTCCGCGATGTCCGACCAGCGTGTCCGACCCCGTAGGAGCTCTCGAAGTACTTCTCTGTGCAGTGGGTTGGAGAAAAGAGCGTCGAGAGGGAAGAGTCCGTCGGCGGGCTCATAGGGACGGAGTGGGTCATCGACGTAGGTCCTCCCGGCCAACACTTCATTCAGCGCCCTCGCGACCGCCCCCTCGACGGTCTTCGAGACCGCGCCACTCAGACGGAATCGACGGAAGGCGTCAGTTATGAATATCGATCTGCCATCGCCGGGAGTGGTGAACAGAACTAGTCGTGTCTCGGGAGAGTTCGACGCGAGCCATTCCAGAGCGTCTATGCCCGTCTTGCGAGTCGGGCCGGGGTCGCCTGGCGCCGCCGGGGCCCCTATCAGGTTGTGGGGCGAGTCTGGCTCGCCCAATCGGGAGTCGTAGAACATGTCTACGAAAGCGATGTCCCAGCCCGACCGGCCCAGGCTTGCGAGCGCGTCGGGATCCTGGGCCCTGTCGACGACGTACCCCCGGCCGGTGAGCTCGTTTACGAGAAGCCGAGTGAGCTCGTTGTGGTCGTCCACGAAGAGAACCGACGTCACGTCATTCGCCCCAGCGCAGTACCGCGGCGACGATCGACCCCGAGTCCGTCGGGATCTTCGCCAGCGCGCCACGGTCTCTCTCGAGATCGCGCCGCAAGCGCCCCAGACTCGTCGAGTCGTCGTCGAGGACGCTGGCGTCGAAGCCCGGTCCGTCGTCGGCGATCGTGACCGACAGGCGCGAGTCGTCGCGTGCCATGTCGATCGTCACACGGACCGCGTCGGCCTTCACGGCGTTGCTGAGCAAGTCGCCGAGGACGCGGTTCAGCATTAGTCCTGCCCTGTTCGAGACGACCCATCCCCCCACTGCCGGAATCCTGTCATACCGGATAGCCCCTGCGAAGCGCTCGATGTTGTGAGCGAGGATGTCCGCCACCGACAGCTCCTCGTCGCCGAGGAGTAGACGGAGGCGCTCTGCTCCGACTTTCCGCTCCAAGTCGTCTGCCACCCGCGTCAACCGCGCGCGATCGATTTCGTCCTGCGAAAGCATCCCTCTCATGGCCGCGATGTCGCCCTTGATCTCGGAGTGCAGCCAGTCCGAGAAACTTTCGTAGGTGTTGCGCAGGATTTCGACTTCGGCGTCGACGAAGGCTCGCGAGAGTCCGAGGATCAAGTAGCCGAGCAACACTCCGACCAGGGTCCAGCTCACCTGCAAGGTGAGAAACCCGAAATCGAGCTCACCGAACGAGTAGCCGTTCAGGAACGCTGCGGCCGTGAACACCGGGTACAGCGTCAAAGGCAGCAGCAAATCCGCACCATGTCCGACGAGCCGGCGCAACCGGCCTCCCTGCACGGCATGGCGGGGCAGCAACACGACGAGACCTGCGACTCCGGCCGCGTATGTAGCGAACGGAGCGGCGGCGTCTTCCGAGAGATAGGTCCGGTCGGGGAGAAATACGGCCACGAGAATCATCGCGGAGACCGAATGCATGATCTCGAACACCACACCCGGCCGGCCCCTGGTGAGCGGTCCCTTACCGCGCCTGGAGACGACGTACAGCGCGAGGTTCGTCAGGAGAACGACTACGTAGAACAGCCACGTCGACCGGTTCTCGGGAAAGACGATGAACGTCCCGACGACGTTCAGGACGCGATACGCGGCGTTGGCCCACTCGAAACGAGTGACGGTTTTCAGTGCGGCCGCCCCTGTGGGGGTGGCCGTCGCCCGGAACTTGGCGACCTCATCGAGTCTGTGTCCCATGCGCCCCACGATCCACACCCCACTTGGTCCCGGCAAGCAGATATCTGAGTGCCAACCGCTCCCCGGCGTGAGTTCCTAGGTGACGCACCTTGAGAACTGCACAGCGAGAGCCAGGGGGATGGTGTCCGCTTCACCTATCCGTGCTCACCATGACAAAGGAGCCGATAATGCGCTACTCGCGAATCGTCCTTGCCCTCGTCCTCGGCGGCCTTCTTCTCGTCCCGTCGCCGGCCATGGGGCACCAGGACTACAGCCTTGCGCCGAATGGCGTTTCACCGTTCCTCTACAACCAGCCCTTCCAGCTCTGTGGAAACTGGTACGGCGAAAACACGCACGCCGACTACTACCAGGGCGTACACAACAACGACCACCATGCAGTAGACCTGTGCCCGACCGGCGGGTCCTTCGGCAAGGTCCTCTACCCGATATGGAGCAACCTCCGCGTCTATGCCGTCGACCGGAGCATCGGGAAGCTGGACATGCGGGGGACGATCGGCGGTCGCTACCACCGCCTCACTTACCGCCACATGAACGAGATCTGGGTCAACCCCGGTCAGATCGTCGGCACGAACACCCGTGTGGGGACGGTCGGTACGAGGGGATTCTCCTCAGGGCCGCACCTGCACCTGTCGGTGCACGTCCTGGGAGGTGACGGGTGGTTCTACTCGCGCCGCCCCATGATCTGCGGTCGTGAGATTCCTCACGATCACTACGCCACGTTCCAGAGCTGCTGACGAACTGACCCCTGGCTCTCGCGTGCACGTTCCAAACCGAGACTCCGACAAAGCGCTGCGAGCGTCGTGGGCGGTACTGGTATCGAACCAGTGACCTCTGCCGTGTGAAGGCAGATCAGGCGGATCGCCCTACCAGGGCTTCCTCGTGTTCCCGCAGGTAGACGGACCATTTCTATGTCCCTTGACGTTGCGCTCGATTGCCGTCAATTGTCGTCGTCCGCGGTCCCCGCGCGGTCCTCGAGGACGCCCTCGGTCGAGATTTCTCGTCAGACCGATGACTCCCGTGCGCAAAGCGAAGCCCTCCCGGCCGCGACATATGGACCCGGTGCCTCGGCAAAGCCGCCCCCCACGTTCGACGGCAGAGGTCTCACTCAGCCCCCGGGATATCCAGACGCGCCGAGCGCCTAAACCGCGATCCCTAGGCACGGGCATCAGGATGTTGGGTTAGTTACCTCCTACATGACCGATGGTCCCTAGGAGAAGTGGCCGGCGCTCCCACCTCGCACCCGCGTTCGGCGATCCGGCAAGTCCCAGGTCCTCGCTCAAATAAGGTTTCCGGCGAAAGGGAATCACCTTTGCGCTAGGAGGCACCGGCGTCTTACGCGTCTCGGCCAACTCAGCCTGGTACTTCTCCTCGTCCAGCAGATCAGAGCACGTCTGCACCGCGCTCTGCGAATCAACTCCCATGAATCCCCAGGAGAAGATCGCCCTCTGCTCTGAATTCTAAGGACGTATGACCCGTCTAGTGAGGGCCCGGTCGCAGGCACACACCTGGCAAGAGCACATGGGGGCCCGGTCGTAGGTCCCGCACGCAGATGGCGTCATCTTCCTCAGACGCCATCGTTTGCGGGACCATCGCCCCTAAAGAACTTGCGATTACAGAAAGAACCACTAACGAGCGGACAATCGAGCGACCCATGGATTTCTCCTCTCCAGCTAACCGCCGGAAAGCTAGCAGGCAACCACAGGCCCGTCAACGCCGTAGACAGTGCTCGAGCGGACGCCGAGGGCGCAGCACGCGCTCAATGAAGATCCCGTCGAACGTCGCGCTGCGGAGCTCGCTTACAAATGATCCCGACACCATTCCAAAGGCACAGCTCGCGTGGCTCACGATTCATGACAGCCTCAACGAGAATATATCCGCCAGCGATCTCGCCGCCAAGCTAGAGCCGGTTCTCGGCTGGACAACAGTTGAGAGCACAGATTGTCCTGGAGGCTTTCCGCAGCGCGACACCGACGAGCGTCGCTCACTAAAATCGTCATTCTCGGCATCCGATGCCTCGATAGTTCGATCGAGATAGTCCCGCCAGCTCTCAGTCACCGAGATCGGACGTTGCGAGGCGGACTAATCCTCGAAGGAAGGTCCTGGCCCCAAGTCCCGACGCAATTCAACCGAACACGTCATTCCTCCGACGACACCAAGTGGATGGGGGTGCTGCGGACAGCCACGTTTGAGGTCGTTGGCCTAGAAGGTGCCGGCGGCAACCTAAGAAACTTTGCCGCCGGCACTGGGTTTCCTCAGGCGGCTCTCTCAGGGAGTGAGTGTCAGGGTGCAGATGATGAACTCTCCCGTCGCATTTAACACGTGCGTCCCAATGCCAGCGACATCGTTAAACAAGGCATCGGGATAAATTTGGACTGTGCAACAGGGCCTGAGTGTCACGGTGGCGTATTGACCGAGAGCGTACGGTCCGCTGATCGCATCCAGGTACGTCACAAGACACAGCGGGTTTGATTCGAGTGTCTGGTCGCCAAGCTGCAGAGTAACCGTATCGTCAGGTGAGACAGTTTCAGAAACATCTCCCGCGTTTGCAGGCTGCAGTCCCAGCGCCAATAGGTAGATAACAACAAGCAGTATCAGCCCGATTCGTCGCAAAATCACCACCTCCTTGTGCGGCCGGCTTCCCAAGCAGCACGCCTAGCAAAATCGTAACAAAAAGCATATCTCGCGCGGAAGGCAGCCTAGGGTTGGTGACGCCCTAGGGGTTTTGTTTGTCGTGCGTCGCGGCGCACGGGAGCCCGAGGCCGTTTGAACACGGTGTGCGCTTGTGGGCGGTGACGGGTTCGAACCGCCGACCCCTGCGTTGTAAGCGAAGATCCGCGCAGCGTCCGTACCAGGGGAAACGGGCGTTTACGCAGGTCAGAGGGATATTTCACTCTCACCCGAGGTTGCGGTCGACTGCCGTCAATTGCGCCGGTCCGCGGACCTCTCGCGGACCACTCGACAGTTGCTGAGCCGCGTCGGCTAACCATCGAGGAAGGTCGTCGGCTCGTCGCTACGAGCCACTCCACTAGGCACCCCGCCCCTTCCGGGTTACGTGCTGGGGGGGCTGGTGCATTGAAGGCCGCTTACGCTCACTTGATGGCAAGCGGAACGAGCGTCCTCGAGCAGTCGCTGGAGCGATTCGTCGCCGATGCGCGCGACCTTCTGACACGACTGAAGGACGCCGACTGGGCTCCGGACGTCGAGCAATTCGCCCTCGCGCTCGCTGCGTTGCCGGCTCTCGAAGACGTCAACGATCGTGCCGATGCCGCCGCGCGCGAGAACAGGTACCTGATTCGCCAGGACCAGCCCGGGAAAGCCCGTCGCCGGGCCGGTAGAGCACTGACGGCGAAGACGCTTCTGGGCACGGGAACAGCGGGGGTATTGATGACCGGTGCCGACGTGTCATCGTTGGTCGCGGAGCTCGCCGGATACCTGGCGGGTCCATCGATCCCGGTTTGGGACTACGTCGTCATCGACGCAGACATAAGTCTGCGAGCATCGGTAGACGTTGTCGACGGCTGGGAGCTCGTCGCCCCCTCCTTGGAGGATCTCTCCTCGATGATGGCGGTCCCCTCGGGAGCTCGCTATCTGACGAAACCGCCGTTTCCGCTGGAACTCTACTCAGGGCTCGCGATGCTCCGGCGCATCGCCAGGGATGCGAAGGCCGTGATCGGATGGCTGGTGAACCTCGATGTCCGCCCGGAGCACACCCTCTGGCGCCCCCTCTTGGCGCTCAGCCTTTACCAGAACCAAGTCCTTCAGCTGTGGGGCAGGTACAAGGTCGAGCCTGGGCGCAGGCTCGACAAACTCTTCGATCGCGTCTCCATCGAACCCTGGACCCCCGACGGGGTCGATGTGGTCGACAGAGTCATGTTCGGCGGATTCCGCGTCGACGACTCGAACGAGGATGAACTCAGAAGCTTTCTCGGTGCCGTGAGGCCACTACTCGACGATGCGGGACCACAGTCTGAGGGTCGGATCCAGCCGTCGAAGCGAGCAGCGCGATTGAGACGAGTCGCCGAACACTTCCTGACGGCCGCGGAGGATGCCCACGGAGAAGGAGAGGTCCTTTCGGAGTTCAATGCAGATGCGGTTCTTCATTACGTGATCGCATTGGAGGCCGTCCTCGCTGGCGACGACCACGACAAAGCCGACCTCACGCGGAAGGTGGCTCAGCGGGCCGCGATCATTGCCGGGACAGACGACGAGGATCGACTCTCGATCGCACGGCTGGTCCGTTCGGCGTACGGAGCGCGATCGGCGTACGCGCATGGCGGTGAACCCGACACGATTGAGCTGCCCCACCTTAGGCGAGTAGTTCGCGATTGCATACTCGGGCGTCTCATTCTCGGCGACCGGAGCCGAGGCGGCCACGGGCTTGCGGAGCGTGCCGACGCGGCGCTCCTGAGTAGCTCATGTCTTCAGGACGAAGTACGAGGGCCGATCGAAGACTTCTGGAAAACCATCCGCCCGTCGAGGAACATAGGACATGTTGATGCCTAAGGCTCGATACGCAGCGACAAAGAGGCAACTCGCGACGACCGGCACGCATGGACCCGGAGCGGCTTCCCAACTGTCATCACGGACGGCGCACTGTCATCTCGTAACCCCAGAATTGTTGGTTTACCCCGCTACCGGAAGCTGCTCCATCGTCGCGTCTCCTCTCCGATGCTTGCCGATGTTTCACTGCCACCGCAGGTAGAGGACCTCGCCGCGCGGGCGCGGGTCGTCGGCACGCAGCTCGGAGCCTCAGACTCCATCTCGTCGCTCGCGATCGCGCACGACGACGTCCCTGCAGGAAGCATTCATCGCGGCGGCGATCGCCCGGCATTCGGCCAGCACACGATCGAGTTCCACGACGGTGACCTCGACCACGATCTCCATCCGTCGACCCTAGCCACACCCCGGGGCGCCTTGTCAGCTCCACGCGGGGAGGAACGTTCCCGATCGAGTCGAAAGTCCGAGAATCTAGCCCGGGAGGTGAATAGGCGGGGCCGGGACACTTCGGCCGCTAGGCTCGAATCCAATGGAGCTAATCGTTGCGGCGGTCGGCATGGCGGGGCTGACTCTCGTTGCTTGGATGGGTAGGTACTTCGAGCATCGAAAGTGGGAGCGTGACACACGCCTCAAGGCCTATAGCGAGTTCCTGGCCGCGACCGACACTCTCCGGCGGGTAATCTCGATAGAGGAATGGAACGGCGATGCGATCGCGAGCGCCCAGCTTCAGGCTGGTGACGCGTGGCGCACCATGTCCCTACTCGCGTCTCATGACACCGCCGTAAAGGGCCGCATCTATTTGGGAGCGATGCTTGCCACCGGAGCTGCGATCAGCACTCCTAGCTTCAACGATGTAGTCCCGCGACCGATTCAGCGCAAGATCGCCTTTGAGTTTCAGAATGAACGGATGGCGTTCATTGCCGCAGCCCGCAAGGACTTGAATATCAAACCGGCTGTACTTCCTAAGCCATCGCTTGAAGAGCTGCAACAAGCCGCCAAGCCACCAGATTAAGAGGGGGAATAGCGATGGAGAGTGTCCGTGCGCTGTCCTTGGTGGTCTTGCTCAGCGTGGCATGCAGCCAGGAGGAAGGAGAGGCGGGTTCTAGTCCCGACTAAATGAAGGCGCCGAATGCCGTGAACTGTTCGAGATCCGCAACGAACTCGACCCCAAAAGGCCCGCAGATTCCCGAAATGAACGATGCCCTTAGGGCAATCGGCTGTTACAGCATCGGCTCCACTAGGACCGACTGACCCCACACCGGACCTGGTTGCTGAAGGCGAGTCTCAGCTTGCGAGTGTCGTTGTCTTACCGTCGATCTCTCTTTCTTGTTGAGGCTGGCTGCGGAAAGAGGGGGTCCCCGCCGCCCTTTTTCTCCTCGCGTTTCTTCGGCGGAGCCGGGCCGGGAGACGGCTTTGGTCGGCGAGCGCGGATCTCGCGTCGGTCAAGCAACTCCGCTAGGTCCTGCCGACGCCGTTGCTTGAGGGTGGAGCGCATAATCTCCATTGAGGCAGTGGTCTGCTCCGGGTATGACGTTCCCCATTCATTACTAGAGAGGTCTCTGGCGCGGTCTAGAGCCTTGACGATGTTTCCCTCAGGGATGAGCCGTGGCACAGGAAGCAAGAAGATGCTCGGACCGTGATTCGCAAGCGCCTTCACGATCTCCGGCATGTAAGCGACGATCAGGGCCCACGCCGTAACGGGATCGTTCATGGCTTCCCGCCATGTCACGACGCTGAGGTGCAGGCGTGTCAAGGCGATGAGTTCTTCGGCCTGCGCGACCTGCCGATAGTCATTAGTAACGACGCCATTGAACCCCCCCGCCTCTGCAACGAGGTAGACCATCCAATCAGGGGTGCTTGCTCGTGAGAGTTCCGGGGCGTGAGAGCTGAGGTGCACGTACTCGACGTTGGTCTGCAGTTCCTCGACGGGCAGTTTCGGATTCGGGAAGGTCTGGTCCAGAAGGAACCTAAGAACGCCCTCGGCCATCTAAGCCGCTTGATGCAGTCGTTCTTCCAGAATTAGGGCATCGGACGCGGCGGCCTTTTCGATGTCATAGAACTTGGCGATGGCTTGATCGTCCAGCCCGCGCTCGTGTCTGAGCGCATAGAGGGAGATCGTGGTGATCCGAGTCTTGTCGATGCACGGGTCCCCCGCCATGATCCACGGGGACATCGCGGTCCATTCCGAGGGTTTAACAAGGTTAGGACCCCACAATGCTGACTTTCCGCGGAACTCTGCAACGTCCAACGGAGCCCGCAAGTCAAATACGTCCAGATATCCCACGACCTGAGCGAACGCCTGTTGCCCAGTCCACTCATCTGTAAGCGCGTCATCCGTGAGAACGGCACGCCCGTCGCTACGGAGCGTGGAGAAGGTCGACTGATTCTGGGCCAGTTGCAGCTTGAGGTTGCTCACCCTCTCCACGACCTCTTGGCGATCCATCTTCTTCGATCGGAGCCATGCAAAACACCGAACGAAGACAAGGTCGCGATAAGACCACAACTTCGGGCGGGTCTGAGCAAAGTCCGGCTCGTAAACGCCGACTCGCGCCCAATCGTGAAGGGTCCTTGTGGGAACGCCGGACAGCTGCGATGCCCGCGCTACGCCATAGCGTCCCCTTGGATACTTGAACGCAAGCTCGAGCTGCCAGAGCTCGTTCTGCGAAAGGCTAGCCAGTTGCTCCATAAGCCCATTGACCCTATCCCCCCTCTCTGGGAGGAGCCCGAAAGGCCTCTCTTAGCTCACGGCCCCAGCCGATGACGCCCGAGGCCTCGAGACTGATGGCCTCGTCACTGGACGTTGCCCGGACTGGCCGAGTATTGCGCTCGCCCGCGGTCCCTTTCGCGGTCCCCGCATCGTTCACGTTTGACGCGCAGGCCCACCTTCACCCGGAGTGGAGGAGTAGTGCCTGCATGAGATAGCCACTGGAGGACGCCTCGTTGGTCGTTCACGCGAGATCATGCTTGGCGTAGCTAACACCAAGCATGATCTGCGCTCATCCGGCAAGAGGTGCGCCAGAAGGTGAGCTTAGGCTTAGGAGCAGGTCAGCTCATTGCCTCCAGCTGGGCATAACAGCATCCCGCGCCATAGAGCCGAGGCGGTGCTGCCTTCCAGTGTCGAGATCCAACACGTGCAGCTGGGAAGGTGCTCTCCCTGGGTTTGCGGTAGCCACCCGGTCGGAGCTGAACACCAGACGGTCGCCCGTCGGAGCCCAACCCACGTACCCTTGGTCGAGACGGTCGTCAGTGACCTGATCCACGCTGCCGTCGGCCAGCGAGATCAGAGCAATCTCCATGTCCTGCCCTTGAGAGTCGGGTCGCGTCACGGTCGGATGCCGAGCAGCTCCCCTATCAGGTGCTCAAGGTGTGCTTCGTCGACGGAGCCAAGCTCCACCAGGCGGCCCCGAGACTAGAGATGTCGGAACGCCAGCTCATGAGGGAACGGGCGCGCGCGATCGCCTTGCTCAAGGACCGCCTCAATCTCGAGCTCGCCCCGATCCCCCATTTCACCCCCGAAGAAATTCCGGTCGTGGAGTCATTCGTCTCCAGGCCGGCAATAACCGAGCGAGTAGAACGTCTACTTGTCGAACGCCGCCTCGTACACGTCTACGGTCCCCCGGGAATCGGAAAGACGAGCCTCGTCGCAGAGCTCGCGTCGAGAATCCGTCCTCCGACAGAGTCGGGAACAATCCCCTTCAGAGTAGGTAAGGCCGCTCTCGCTCAATGGCGACGGCCTGGCTACCAAATGGCGACTCTCCGGCCTGCTCTGGCACCCGACGATGTGGGAGTGGCCCTGACCTGTCGAATCCCGCTCGGCCACGAAGGGATTGGAGCGGAAATCCATCTCGAAGCGAGGGTGACTGTGCGCGCAAAGGTGCGCGATCGAACTCGCCCGGCACCTTCTAGAACGCGCCGCAAGGAGACCGAGCTCGTTGGGCGAATTGTTGGTCATCGAGCCGTGGGGCTCGCTCGCTAGGTGGAAGGGGGTGAAACACGTGGACGACGCATACGACGAACTCGCGCGACTGTGCGAAGAGCTGGGGATTCCGATTCCGAAGCCTCCCCCTACGTAGGACGGAACAGGAGACTGGGCCCGCGCGTGCGGGTCCTTTCTCGCGTCAGAGTAGGCCTTTGAGTTCTTCGAGCCGACGGCAGCGTCGTGGTCGCTGGGATGGCCGAGACCCGTTCCAAGGTTGACGCTCGAGGTGAGACTCCTCAGCGCTTCGACCACCACCGGGTTGGGGACCGTAACGGTGTCGGCTGCCGTGCCGGTGCGGATTTCGATTGGACCGAAGGCAGCGACCCACTCGTCGATGTCGGCACCATTCCACGGGATCGCGCATATTGAGGCAGGCTTCCACCGGTCTTCGGTGGCCGCGAGGATCTTGTCGTCCGTCCACAGCGCGAGAACTGCACCCCGCACCTCGCCTGTACGAAGTGTCGCGATCCTGATGGGCGCGCCCTTGAGTCTGAAGACCTTCCTCTTTGCGATATCGCCGATGTTTCTGATGATGTGATTCAGCGACTCGAGATTGGCGAGATCAGGTAGGTGCAGCGTTCCTCGACCGACCTTCTGGGGCCTCCTGTCCGAGCCAAACAAGTCCTCGCCGAACCGCATCATCGTCCGGACCGTGAGCCTTGACGTAGAACCTCGGCGTCTCGGCTGTCACCACCCCCTCCGACCCTCCTTCCTGACCGCGTTTCCCTTGCCACGGGTCGTTGGACTTAGCCCCGCGCCCGCTAGGCTCTGTGGACGTCGCTCGTCCGCGTTTCTCCGGCGAGCTCGTCGAACGCCCGTGCACCCTCGCAGGGCGCGTCGGCGGGACGGACCCGTTCGTCGCGCTGACCCGCTTCCGATCCCGACGATGTCGAAGGGGCGTTCGATCTGGCCTCGGCGTCCCACGGCCACGGCAACGTGACGTCGCAGCTCGTCCACAGCCTAGGAACCTACGAGCCGTGGACGAACGAGGAATTCCACGGCGCACACATCCGCTTCTGGCTTCCGGACGGAGACCGCGCCTACGACAGGATCCTGAACGTCACCACGAATCCGGACGACTCTCTCACTGCAGCGATGACGTCACTCGATGCCCCCCACACACCCTTCCGCGGGTACGCGAACGTCTACCGCACCGACGAGACCTCGTTCGAGATCGTCATGCCCGTCCGGCTGTTGGCTCGGAACCTGCGCTCGTACCGATGGAAGGCCTACCTCTTCTACGACAACTGCCCTGAAGGCGCACATGACGAGAGCTGCTCGGGATACGACTCGCACGAGGGGCGCGTCCGCCACGTCATCGGGAGTCCTTGAAACACGGAGGTGAGTCGCCGAGAGAGGCGGGCCTAAGGATTGGGGTCTGACTACCCCACAAAAAACCCGCGAGACAACGGAAAATGATGCTGAACTGTGCTTAACGCTGACCAATGAAAAGCCCTGGTCAGCCGCCGCTTCAGATCAAAAGCGCAGCTCACGGATTCGCGACCGACCAGACTCTTAATCCGTAGGTTCAGGGTTCGATTCCCTGGCGACCCACCCTCTGACCTGCATGTTTGGGGTGGACGTCATATCCCATTGAAGCGATTTGCCATTCCCTTGCCATTCCGCTCCTACACACCCTCCGGCAACCCCTCAGCCAATGACGCGGCGACGTGGGCAAGCCGGGAATCAGCCTCTTGGATGCCCAGCGGCTACTCGCCGCATAACCACGTGAATCGTCGCGAGATAGAAATAGAACATCCAGCTCAACCAGACGTCCTGCTCGTACTGGGTCTTCTGCGCGTCGTTGTGGTGGCGGATCCCAAAGTTGTTCGCAATATTGAAGAGGTCACCCTCATCCTTGGACGTAAGTACGCGCTTCACCTGAGGGCGCAGATACTCGAGCACGTCTGCCAGGGACCTGACCGCGTCCCTTCGATCGTCAACTGACGCACCGTGGCGGCGAAACTTACGAATTGCACCCGCGACACGACCCTCAACGTTCGTCCGACTCTTTGAGTCCGCTACAGGCAGCTTCGCTTCAAGAAGCGGTTGCAGGCCAGGGTCTGCAAGATGAACAACTTCGCCCTCGTCAGATAGTTCGTAACCGGCATCGTAGCTAGTCAAGAAATCGTTGATCTCGGCCCGGAAGGCTTCACGACCCGCGGCCCGATCGAACGACGAGTAGTGCCATCCGCACGACGCGTAGTCGTGGTGTCGCCCTTCCAGGGGCTTTGAAGCATGATCATGGAGAAGCTCGATCATGTCGAAGACATCTTCTTCCGAATATTCTGCGATTCTGGTCACGAGCGGCCACATTTGGTCTTTTCGTAGCCTCCGGAGGATGTAGGCATTGACGTCAGATCCCACCTCACCCGGTACCTCACCGGCATCAACGCACGAGTATCCGAAAGCCTGCTGAAAGAACCCTTCTTCCTCGGGCGCTGTGAAGGTAGAACTCACAAGACGGCGGAGTTGTTCCAGATCAAAACGCGCTACGGCAGCGTTCTGGCCCCGCCGGGCCGAAAAGTATGTCCTTCGTTGCGGTCCCGAAAAATCTTGTTCCAGCATTGCCCTTCGTCCTTGTCGCGGTGTGGGCCATTCTCGATTCCTTAACGATCTTGCCGCGGGTGAGAGAACATGATCACCAGGCCCCGGAGGACGCGTCAACCGGTCGGTCGAGCTAGCGTCCCGGGTCTGCCGCGTCGTAAGCGAGACGCGCCAGCGCGATTCCGTCCCCCACCGCCTCGACCGCCAATGGCACCTCAACGTGGTATCGATCTCCGGTACCGCGGTTGAGCCGCCGGGCAGAATTGAATGCGTCCGCTGCGTCGGCCGGGAGGCGGAAGTGAATCCGGCCCCGGCGCGGCATGACATAGGCGAACGCCCCGTAGCGAGCTGGCCGGTGGTAGAGGCGAATGTACGGTCGGGTTCCGGTGTCGTTGACTCGCGAGGTGCCCTGCTGAGCGTCGACGGAGTCCCAGCTCAACACCTCGTCAAGAAACCGCTCCGACGCCTCGCGGACTGCACCGGGCACCCCAGCCAGAATCTCGTTGATGAAAGCGGGCCTGACTTCAGCGGGGGTGTCGGGAAGGATGACGCCCCCGTTTAGCAGTTCCGGCCGGTCCTCGAGCAGCCGACGAACCTCGTCAACTGAACCATCAAGTCGAACGATTTCTAGTTTCACAACTCTACCTCGCCTTCGTCGCTTACGCTGACTAAGCTAGCTTATCATAACTCAGCCCAGAGGGCGGTCACTAATTTCTGGCTAACCGATATTGGCTAGGTTGGGACGAGCTGATAACCCGCTTACACAACCAAGGCGGCAGGAGGCAGGGGTCGGTAGCGCTTCCGCCTCCCGAAGGCGTGAGAGCAGCTAGAACGCGACGTACTCGGCCGAAGAAGACGCCGCAGGCACGGGCTCCCCATGCTCCCGGAGGCTCTCAATGTGCATCTGTATTGCTTCACGCATGAGCGACCGCACTTCCTCGATCGTCTCCCCCGCCGCGACGCACCCCGGCAGGTCCGGGGAGTACGCCGAATAGGAACCTCCGGAGTTTTCGATCACGACCAAGTATTCGCTCACTTCCGGCTCCCATTGAGGCCCGCCTGGCGCTGGATGCTCGCCCACGTCCCCTTCTTGAGATCAGCACTCAGTTTACCGGCGACCGTCACCGTTCCCGGCTTCGTCGGGTGGCGGAACTGGCGATGGTCGCCCTTCTGGCGGACCTGGGCCCAACCCTCGCCCTCCAAGGCCTTTATCGCCTCCCCTACCTTCATGCCCCGTAGAACCGACCGACGTGGGCATCGAGCGCCTCCGCCGCCTTTCGGTCCTGCTCCGACGCCACGTGCGTGTAGAGGTCGGCAGTGATGCTGATGCTCGAGTGCCCCAGGCGGGCCGACGTCACCTTCAGATCGGTCCCGGCCGCCAGCATTAACGAAGCATGCGTGTGGCGGAGGCCGTGGAACGAGATCGGGAGCTCAGCCGCCTTGGCGATCGTCCGGAACTGCTTCGAGACCGTGTCCGGACGGAGCGGCAGCCCGTCGCCTCGATCGCAGATGAGGTCGAGCTCGTGCCAGCACTCCCAGCATGAGCCGGCGCTCGTTCTGAGCCTTCCGATGCCGTCGCAATGTCTCGACGAGGAACGCGGGCAACGTCAGCGTCCGGGACGACCGGTGTGACTTCGGGGTGTCGAACTCCATCGTGATCTGAAGCGTCTGTCGCACCCGGGCCGTCGCAACGTCCAGGTCGACGTCTTGCCATCGCAGTCCGAGAACCTCGCCCAGGCGCATCCCCGTCCCGAGCGCGATCAGTGTCGGCAGCTCCACCGATGTGCCGTGGACCTCTTCGAGAAGCTTCGGTATCTCCCTCGCGCTCAGGGAGGCGGCTTCTCGAGCGGCCTTTCGAGGAGCGGTCACGGCATCGGCGGGATTGCGGTCCAGCAGCTGCCACCTCACCGCCTGCGCCAGAGCCGCGTGAAGGATCCGGTGGATCTGCAGGACGGTCGTCCCGGATAGTCCCCCCCTTGTGGAGTGCTCCGTAGAGCTCCTCGATGTGGAGCGGTCGGAGCTTCGTCAGCTGCGCGGTTCCGAAGGCCGGCTTCACGTGGAGACGCACTAGCTGCGCGTAGCGGAAATGGGTCCGAGGCTTCACTCGCTGCTTCGACACGTCGAGCCACCGGTCGAGGTAGGCCGCGACAGTGAGCTTGGCAGCGGCCAGATCCAGCCCCGTCTCCTGGGCCCGGATGAGGTTGGCAAGGGCCGTCTCGGCGTCCTTCTTCGAGCCCCGGGCGGTCCGCGACGCGTATCTCTTCTTCCCCGTCGCCGCGTCCTTGCCGAGGTAGACCTGGATTGTCCACGAGTCCTTCGCTCGCCGGCGGATATTGCCCCTCACGCGCCGGAGTCCTGGTCTAGGTCGAGCGTCTGCTGCAGAGCCTCCTTCTCGAGATGAGCGGTCAGCGCCTTCCGCGGAATGCGAATTTGCTTGCCCAGCTTGATACACGGGATCCGCCGCTGTGCGACGAGAGAGTAGGTCGTGTCGCGGCCCACCCTCATGAGGGCAGCGGCCTCCTTGACCGTGAGCAACAGGGGGCCGTCCACGCCGTCCGGGGGCGGGGGCGGCGAGACAGCGAGCTCGAGCTGAGCGACCGGAGCCGGTGGGTCGTGCGGCGCGCGCTGCATCATCCACCAGTACCAAGAAGTGGTCGGCTCGTACATGTTGCGAACCTGAAATTCGCGTTTTTCAGCCTTATCCGGACCTAAAAAACGCCGCCGTCCGAAGCGTCGCACCTGAGCGTGCAACTCTGTGCCAGGTTCCAATGACCGGATTGAGGGTCGATCAACCGAACAGACGCCGGCGACTAGGGAAGCGGGAATGTCGGTCGTTCCGGATTCCTCGAACCTGCCTCGCGAAGCTCGACGTGGGAGGAGGGCAGGGGTCATGCCGCTCGCCCATCGGCGTACGCGATCACGGCTCGGAGGTTCGCCAGCACCCCTCTTGCCCTCACCTCGCGCCGAAGCCTCCGACCCTGCGACCCGCCGCGCCACCACGCTGCGACTGCGTCAACCGTCGCCGGGAGCCCCCCGGTCAGTTCGTGGAGCTGCCTACCGACGTCCTTCCCTTGCGGCACACCGGCGAACAGCTCAGCGACCTCCGACTGATCGAAGGGCGGCACCTCCACGCTCGCGACATCGGGAAGCGGTCGGCCGATCGTGACAAGGCTGACGAGCGGGAGCCGTTCGAGGACCTCCTCCAGGAAGGTGGCGATCGGGTCGGGGTCGAGCGCCCTTCCGAAGTCGTCGAGCACGAGCAGCCGGCGAGCATCCGAAAGGCCGTCGAGCGCGAGGCGGGTCGCCCTCCCGACGTCGAGGCTCGCGGCCGCCCGCGCGTAATCGCGGAGCTCCCGGCGGCCCTCACGCCCCAAGAGGTCGCCGAGCTCAATTAGCAGTGCCTGGAGTGTGTCGTTGACGCCGGACCGGATTCGGTACCACCACACCGTTTCAGGCCCCAGCGCCTGCGCGAGCATGGCTACGAGGGCCGTCTTGCCGACGCGGCGGCTGCCCGTGACGCCGACAAGGCGATGCGTCGCCACGGCTTCCGCGAGACGCCGCAGCAAGGGGTCTCGGCGCAGGTACCGTTCGACGGCCGGGATCGGGGGTGGCGTCACGCCCGGTTCGGAAACGGCAGCCAGCTCGGCCGCCAGCAATTGCAGCGCCCGCCCTCGCTCGCGCGAGAGCTGACGCTCGGACAGACCCAGCTCGGCGGCGGCCTGGAAGTTCTTGCGGCCCTGGAGAAAGCAGGTGTGAAGGACCTCGTAGGGGAGCCGCTGGAGCGCGGGTGCCTTGTGGCCCGGATCAAGGGCGGCGATCTTGTCGGTCAGCAGCTGGGCGGCCGCGGCGCCCACGGAGATCGGGGAGAGGGTGTGGGGGAGGCGGCGGTGATGGGTGAGGAGGGCCCTGGTCTGGGGCGTGTCGAGGCGGTGGGGCGTGTGAAGCCGGGAGAGGACCGTGCGGAGCATTCCCGGCGTCAGTGCGGCGGGAGCCGCACTTGGCGGGCCCATAGGCAAAGCAGAGCCCGTCTCAGAATGTCGCCCGTCCACGCGTTGCCTTGGTCTCGATCCTCTAGGGTGCGAATACTATAGTCTGTAGAGCGATGATCTTCAAGCGGCAATATTCGGCCGATGCCGCGTCGCCGCCTTACCCCTGAGGAAGCGTTTGCTGAAGCCCTGCGTGAGGCGCGGGAAGCTGCCGGGCTATCGCAGGAAAGACTCGGCCACGAGTCCGGTCGACACAGGACGTACGTCAGCCAGCTCGAGCGCGGGATGAAATCGCCTTCGCTGCGGACCCTGTTCCTACTGGCAGAGGTGCTGGAGACGACGCCGTCGAAGCTGTTGCGCCGGGTCGAGGAACTACGGGACCGCTGATGCTGCTGAGTTCACCGAGCCGCCACACCGACGTCCGGTCAAACCGGGTCGGCGAGCCAGGGAAAATGAGGCGATGAGATCCCTAGCCGAGGTCCCCGACTTTGGAGGGATCGACGCCGATACAGATGACCTTCTGCGTGAGGCGTTTCAGGACCATCCCGCGTACCAAGACGCACGGGAGCACCGCCGCTTTCTCATCATTGGGCGGAAGGGAAGCGGGAAGACCGCGATCTTTCGAAAGCTGATCCGAGAGCGGGACAGTCGCACATTTGCCTACGGCCATACCTTCGACGACTACCCCTGGGCACACCACGATCTCCAAGCGCAGTCGGGAGTTCCCGAGGAACGGAGATACATCCACAGCTGGAAATACCTCATCCTGCTTGGGTTGAGCAAGGTGCTGCTTAACCAGGACCACTCCCAGCCGTGGAGCGAGGAAGCCGCAGATGCTATAGGCGCGTTAGAGGATTTTACGGTCGACAGCTACGGGACTCGGGATCCAGATTTGCGGCAGCTTCTTCTCTCCGGAAAAGGAGTTGAGGTTCAAGGGGGGCGTCAACGTCGGGATTTTCAACATGACTGGAGAGCGAGTCAGCGTTCGCGACCTTCCTATACATTTCCAGGAAGTCAACGATGGGATCGCGGACTCTGTCGTCACCGCTCTGAATCCCGAGCACGACTACTTCATCTGCTTCGATCAGCTCGACCTCGGGTTCAGCGTGACAGACCCCACGTACGGAGAGCGCTTGATCGGGCTCATCCTGGCAGCGCGAGAGCTCGGCCAACGCGCGCGAGAGGCGGACCGTCGGATGTCCGTGATCGTTTTTCTGCGCGACGACATCTACGATTTGCTCCAGTTCGAGGACAAGAACAAGATCACTGAAAACCACTTGTCATCGATTTCGTGGTCGCAGTCGAGCGGCGACTTCACCCTGAAGTCCTTGATGGAGCGCCGTTTCTCAGTTGCGCTTGAAGAAAACGCTCGATGGGAGGAAGTGTTTGACGAGGAGCGCCAGATGCCCAGCAGGCAGACGAAGTACGCCCACATCTGCGATCGTACGTTCCTGCGTCCCCGTGACATCATCAAGTTTTGCAATGTGATTTTGACAGCCCACAAAGAGCGCGTAGGTGGTGAACGTGACCTTTTCCGAAACGATGACCTCCACGCCGCTCGGAATCAGTACTCTGAATACCTCCTGAGTGAACTCGATGATGAAATCCATAAGCACGTCCCGGAATATCGAGAGTATCTAGAGGTTCTGAAGACCCTCGGTAAGACCGAATTTTCTCAGCGAGAGTTCGAGGAGACGTGGACAAGCAGAGCCATATTGCGGGAGGCGGATGCGCCTGCAACCGTCGGACTGCGCGAACTGTTCGAGTTCTCCGTGATCGGGTACTTGAAGCCTGGTGGTCGTGGGGGAGGGTCGAAGTACGTTTGGCGATACTTCGATCCGAGGGCCCGGTTCAACGACGATGCTGATACATATCGCATCCACCCTGGGTTGAAGGAAGCGCTGGACCTTCGTACGTCTCGCGCGCGTTAGATCAGCGTGGCCCACCGCTTGAACCTTGCCTCTCCGGCGGGAACCTGACGGCCGACCTGGCGGGGCACACGGGCCGAGTTGCCAGCCGTTGCGGTGCTACCACATCCGTTCTTCTCTCACCGGTTGGGCTCGCGAGATAAATGCTGTGAATGCCTCATCCATACGAGTGGCGTGCCTGCGGCTAACAATGGCGAGGGGTTGGCCGCTCGTGCTTCGTCCAAGAGTCGCTCTTCGAGCGGCCGTCGAGAATAGCGATCGCGCCAAGTGAACGCGCCGAACCAGGGCGACCTTACGTAGATCTCTGACTTGTCGAACTGGAGTTTCTGGTCCATTGCGAGGACACCTAGGATCACCTCGGCTCGGTCGAATGCTTCTTGATACTCCGCGTCATCCGGGATCATTTCGCGGAGGTGCGAGCGCAGGCGCGCGTACAGGTAGTCCGATACGGGCGTGTGTCGCCGCTCTCTTCGTCGCGTACGCAGTGCCTCAACCAGCGCATCGGTGAGGGTCTCGCCGCTCGCCTTGAAGGCTAGGAGTTGTGGCAGCATTTCGGTAAAGAAGGTGTCCCCGGGATGAGCGGCGGACACCATCGGGATCGGATCACCTCCTCGTCGCACTTGCGCGTCTATTGCTACTGCCTTCAGCGCTAGGTAGTTCTCGCGGCTGAGCGCCGCCAGTGTCGAGGCATACAACAGCACGAGGATTGGAAAGCGTCGTAGGTCTACGAGCGCTTTGTTGCCTGATTCCTTCTGTGCGGTGGTGGCAACTCGCTCTAGGTGCGGCGCCACAGAAGCGAGTGCTGCGGCCGCCCCCATCGGCAGCCCGCGACAGGGCGTCCAAGAGATCGGTCACGCGGTTGAAGTACTCATTGGTTTGCGCGACAAGGAACCGGAAGCCGTCCGGGGTGTCAGCGACCCGCCCAGATTGAGCCGGAAAGATGTCGGCGTCGAGGAGGTCGGCGATTACGCGATCGGTAAGACGGGCGAGGTAGTCGTCCAACTCGATCTGTCGGGCATCGTCTAGGAGCCGGGCCTTCACGTACTCCGCCGGAGCTTCGCGAGGAGGCGTCGCGAGCACCTTCCCTGCTTGCGCTGGATTCAGCGCCTCGAACGCTCGCAGAACTGATGTCAGCAAGCGCCCAGTGCCCCCGTCCCATGCGTCGCCCCATAGGTCCACGCGCTGAAGCGAGTCGAGCGTTCTCCCGGCGCCCAGGTCGAACTGAGGGAGCGCGCAGTCACTAAACCTGACCGGGATAAGCCAGGTTTGGCCGGGAGACCTTTTCCGAAACTCATCGACAGCCGTCACCAGTTCCTCGTTTTGGAAGGACGTCGCCCGCGCGGCTGAGTTGTCGGAGAAGCACGCGATGAACACCAGGGCGTTGTTCGTGATCGCCTGACGGATGTTGAGTCGCCAATCTTCGCCAGGCCACAGGTCCTTTGTGTCGCGCCAGACCTTGATCCCTGCCCCTTCGAGGAAGCGCTGGAGGCGGTCGGCATCCTGCGCGTCTTCCCGGACGTATGAAATGAATGCGTGCGGTTCATCAGCGCCATTTCCCACGCGCCAACTCTAGTTGAAGGGCGTGGGCGTTAGACGGGAGCGGCGGGCGGGGGTGACGAATATCAAGATAATCCCGGGCCGCTGGTAGCGTCGGAGGCTGATCATCCCTGGAAACCCAAGGGAGCGTTAACTGTGCCGAACATGGACGACCAACCCCTCGTTGCTCAGATCACTGCATGTACCGATGATCCGTGAAAGCGTCTCGACTGATGGACGCGTTTCAGTCTGGCGTCGACGAGACAACCGGAACTGCGGTAACGCTTTTCAAAGTCCTCCAGATTTGATCTCCCTGTGGGGGACCGGCGAGCCGATTAGCACGCCGACTGCTTGGAACCGGGTAACGCGGGTCATGGGAGCGGCGCGTCAACTGTGTCGACCGCGGCTTCGTCAGGGGGGACCGTGCCTCCCAAGAAATGAAAGCCTACGGCTGGCAACCCCCGTACGTCCTTCCCCAGGGTAGTTGCTATGCGGTGGATCTCGGAGAACACATCACCTCGAGCAACAATTACGTCGGACGAGGCTGCGGTAAGGGACGCATACTCCGCGACTGAAGTTGCCGCGTGAACGGACGGCTTCTCTGTCTCCGGTGGAGGCTTAGCCTCGTTGTCCGGAGGGATTCTGTTTACGAAGTCCAAAGCTACTCCCGCGACACTCGGGATGGAGGCGTACTCGTACAGAAGTGTTTCCACCAGATTGTTCGTCAACCGGAAATGCTCGCCGGCTGCCCTGGGGGGCGCTGCGACCTCGATGGCTAGGCCCCACCCAACCCCGAATCGGTTATCGCCTTGTCGCTTCGCGGGCGGCTTTGACTCGGGCTAGGTCTTTGGCGTGGGGGCGGCCAATTTGTTTGGAGTAGTCGACGCGGTTGCAGAGGCGGTGCCTAGGCGGACGTCGACGACGGTGAGACGCCCGCCCTTCATCTTGGGGATGGCGTGTTTGGAGCGAGGCGCCCTTAAACGCTTCGCGCCGCGGGAGAGCGGAGCGGCGCCGGGAAATGGGCTTCTCCGGCGTGCGAAAGACGACGTGCTACAAAATCTTCGAGTTGAGCCAGTCCCAGTCAGCCTGCGAGAGCCATCCTTGATACGGCGTCCGAATCCTGACAATGAAGAGACGATCGTTGTTGTCGATTACCGGCGTTAGCCAGTCGCTCCACTGCTGCGGACCCTGTGTCGTTTCAACGAACCACTGCGAGTAGAGCGGCTTTCGCCAGTCGGCAGCCTTCTGTTTGATGCGATCCGCGACCGCTGTGTATGAACTGGGCCGCTCCCGTCCGTTCAAGTCGTAGCTAATCAACAAGACCATTCGCCGTTCCTCCTGCCTTCCACAGCTGTCGTGCTAGCCCTTCTTCTTGCTCCGCCCCGACTTCTCGCTCTTCACCGTCTCGTTGACGGTCGTCTTGGGGCTGCGCTTCACGGTGCTCTGCTTTACGAAGCGGCCGGTCGAGGCAGATCGACCTCGCTTGCCTGCCATCTCTCCTCCTCGTTCACCCTGGGCGCGGGAGCGTCGCGCTGTGACTATGAAATGTCAAGAGCGTAATTACACAAGTTGCCGCAACCAATACAAGCGTGAGCTCACGGCTCTGGGCGTTGAGTTTTCCTCGCGACCTGGGGACCTAAAACCGGGGATCTGTCGCCCCTCTCGCCTAACGTCGAGGTCGTTGCGCATCTCGGCGCCCTCCGTGGGCCAGGAAGGAGTCGCAGAACATGGCGACCTGCAGGGACTGCGGCGCTGACGGCCGGCGGGGCTTTGACGTCGTGTCGAAACGCTGGATCTTGCTCGACCCTCACCCGGTCCCGCGAGCCCGCTACGCGCCGGTCAGGAACAAGACCATCGTCGACATGCTCCCGCTTCCGCTGACACTCGGCGAGATCCCGGCGCGAGAGCTGGTCGGTCTCTCCATCGAGCAACGGGGCTCCTCCGCCAGCTATACGAGGAGGAGCGGTACCGGACGCACCGAACGGCGGGTTGCGGAGCCTCGCGCGGGGTCTTTAGCATCAACGTCGTGCTACGCGAGGTCCTGATCGACCTGGAGGCGCGAGTAGGCACAGGCCATCCTCTTCACCGACGAAGTCACCCGTAGACCTCGCGATCGTTGAGGGGAACGACCCGAGGATGAGTCATCGGAAAACGACGCAGCCGAGCACGTCTGTGCCGGCGCCGCCTACGCTTGGGTGATGAGGAACTTTTTGTTCGGCGTTGCGACGGTGTTCGTCACGCAGCTTCTGATCCTTGCCGGCCAGCTGATGATGCGGCGACGAGATCGGGCCGATCTCGCGCGAGCTGCGGTAATGGATCGAGCCCGGGCGGCGGCAGATCGGATCATGGACTTGCTCAACAAGGCCAGGAAATTCTTCTCGGACAATGGTCACACCGCTGCTGCGTACGACGATGATCGTGTGTACGACGTGTGCCACGAGATCAAGGCGGCCGCCGCTCTCATCCCTGATGCAGGCGTACGCGATCGTCTGGAGACGTTGACGACAGTGCTCTGGTATGGCGACGCGGTCGCGGACCGCCTCCGCAAACAGCCTGTCTACATTGGACACGTCGTCTATAACGCCGGGGTCGAGATCCTCGGCGCGTTCCTGCGTGGCGAGCCGATTCCAGCCCTCGCCGCCGAGTCTCTGAAGCAACTCGTCGAGCTCAAGGACGAGGCTGATGTCTATGAGGAAGAGCTCTCTGCGCACGTGGACCGTTAGCGGCGCTTGCTGCCGTCTGCGCCGGGGATCGTTTCATGGCATCTCCGGCCTCTCGGTGCCGAGGCTGATTTCAACGTCCGTGAACTGGTGACACGGTGGCGGATCTTATGGACGAGGGAAATGTCAATCATCTTCTAGGGTGGGTAGAGAACGCGATGAATGCCGCGGCGGACAGGATGATCGACGTCGAGCGGAGTCAGCCGGAGCTGGCGTTCGCCGCGATCGGTGAGACGTTGTGGTGGGTCTGCATCTTGGACGACGCGCTCCGCAGGCGGTTCAGCCGTCGATATACCGCCCTCTCGCGAGAGGATCCATACACGCAAGACCTCCTCAACGCACTGCGTCATGCTCGGAACCGGTTCGCGCACTCGCTCGAGATCGTTGAGTACGTCGAACCTACGGATTTCACCGGCGGTGCCTGGGAGGGTGGATACCGGGTCCTCTGGAAATGGGCATCGCTTCCCGAGCTACCGAAGGGTCGAGGCAAGTCAGGCGAGGAGCTGTATGAGCAAATCCTGGCGGGAAAGGACGTCAAACAGTCTCTTGTTCAGGCGCTGACTCACCTCCGCACGGGGGTGCAGGTTCTCAGAAGGCGTCCGGGTTTGGGGGGTGGGTGACGCGCCGCAGGGATTTGTGGAGAACAATCATTGGGAGGTGCCGCGATCCTCGCTCTCGGACGGGCGGAGGATTGATCGCCTACCAGTCGGCTACCACGTGAAAGACGAGGACATCAGCGGTCCAGCTCGTGTGAGCGTGGCGCAGGAAGTACGACGGCTTCGGCTCCGACAGAGGGTGGTGGGAGCGCAAATCGCAGATCAGTAGCTCCGTGTCAGCGATGGGAAAGGGCCACTCCTTCTCGCTTGGCCACTTCGATGACGCATCGGAGCGCGAGCCGCGAAACGGGTTCTCCACAGCAACTCCGATCACCCACTCTTCCTTGTCGATCTCGTCCCGGCGAACCAGCAGAGCCCGAGGGGACACGTAAATCCGTGACGATCCAAGAGGAAAGCCATGGGCGGTCACGGAGGGTTCCGAGAGAGGTCGGAAGAACGCTTGCGCCGTCGGATCGATGTGCTGGTGTAAGTGCTGAAGGGGCTCTAGGTCGAGAGGAATGCCGAGAAGTTGCATCGACAGGTTGCTGTAGTAGACCCTGCGGTCGTCACGAGCAGAAACATCCGCCGTGAGCGTATAGAAGCCACCGTCGATCTCATCGTGATAGCTAACCTCTTCGGTGTGATGAATGGAGTCAAGGCCCGCGTATCGGGCTTCCCAACCTAAGAGGGCGTCAGCGAAAGCGCGGCTGCCAATCCCGTGCCAATTGGTTGCCGCCTGTTGAATATTCCAACGGGGGAGGCCCCCTGACCATCCAGCTCCGGCGAGCTCGTTTACTAGCCGTACTAGGTCAGCGTCCTTGCGCAGCTCGAAGCGCAAGTCCAGGACGACGCCGTTTCCCTGTGCCTGGACCCAATCCACATCGAAGAGACTTTCTACGAAGACAAACTGACCGAAGTCGCCACCGCAAGCCAACACCTCGGTCCGTCTGCCATCAGGGAGTTGGAACTGGATCGGCGACGCGGCCGTCTCCTCGTCGACGGGGCCTGTGAGCCACGCTCTCCGTTCGACGCCGCTGTCTTGATCAACTTCGGCATCGATAACGAGGCGCCGGCGCTTGTCGCGCAGAACGGTTACCAGGTCGAGATTGCCCTCGAGGATTGCCTCGAACTCCGCGCCCGATACGAGGAGGATCGGGCGCTTTCTATGCAACCGGACTTCGTCTACTACAGGTTCTGTGAAGCCCGACACGCTGATAAACACACCTGTGACCGCAGGATCGACGCGACCCAGGCGGGCCGAGAGAGAGTCCAACCCCTCGATATCAACCGGGGGCCGCTGCCACTTTGTCTCGACGAGATAGGTCTCGTGGCCGCGAATCGCGACAAGATCCGTCTGTCGCGGGATGGCTGCCCCAGCGTTCCTGCGTACCGTGAAGTGAGCATTCCGGAAGGCCGCCGTTACGACGGTTTCCAGTGCCC
Organism: Actinomycetota bacterium; assembly: GCA_030861725.1. Lineage (GTDB taxonomy): Bacteria > Actinomycetota > CADDZG01 > CADDZG01 > WHSQ01 > JALZEG01. Next base: position 88,071 of record JALZFC010000002.1, read on the forward strand.
TCCCCCGGGCGTGGGGATTCTCGCTTTGCTGAAGACGGCGATACTCGCCAATGAGGTCTCGCATTCGTGTCGTCCCCGCCGTTCCTGTCCTCTATGGGGAACTCATTCTTGCTAACCAGGCGAGGCCGGGCCTCGGCGGTCGCAAGAGAGAGGTCGCCTCTACGGTCGTCCTGTCGATGATCGACGCTTCTCCAGCTTCTTGCCGTCACGAATCATGGCACTCGTACGGCGAGCCGTCGAAGGATGACGTCACGATGACGCCACGTGAGCGGGCGGGATGCGACTCATCGCGGACAGACGCCGATACGCTTGAGTCGGACGACCGCTGAAGTGGGGGTGTCGATATGGCGAACCGCCGCGTTGCTGTTGTGACATGTCTCCTGCTGGGTGCCTGCTCCGGCGCCGGTCAGGAGGGTCAAAAGGTCACGGCTGACGAGTTCGGCAACGACTGGCCGCTGACTGTTGACGAGGGGTACCTGAATTGCGAGGGCGCTGGCGCCGTCACATTTACAGACCCTGATGGGAACACCTACGCAGTCAACGGAACGGCCTTAGGCGCCACCGAGTATCCAGAGATCGATGCGATCTGGGCGGACAGCAACAACGACTTCGCTCCTAAGAAGAGCATCGGCCCGCTGATTGATCGTGGCCTAGAGATCTGTGGCGAGTAGTGGCGGCCCTCTTCCAGGAGGTGCACGTGGCGGACGAGCTGGTCGTGGCGGGATACGGCTTCAGTCTTGAACGGGCACGACAAGTCATCGCCGGGTATTGCTTTGGGGAGGTGCCCGAGGAACCGGAACCTCCTACTCCGGCTTATGGGGAGGCGTTGTCGGGGTGGCCGCGGGCGCGGTTTGGGTATCGGAGTTACGACTGTCAGCGGGGGCCCGGCGAGGGGGTGCACATCGTCGACATCGTGGCGCCGGTTCTGCTGAACGTGACGCAGGGCTATGGCGTCGAGATCGTCTCGAACCTGCTGGCGGTGGCGCCGGTCGTGAACGAGGTCATGCGCCAGGTGCCCGACGACGTTTCCTTCTGGACGCTTCCGCGCGAGGAGCTCGAGATCCGCAGGCGGGAACCGCTAGTTGGTGCCTTCACCGAGCCTGGTACCTGATCGAGTCGGTGCCAGGGTGCGGCGTCACGGAGACGCACAAGATCCTGCACCACGCGTGGCCGCACTCTTCCCGTTGATCGACCGCCAGGCGATGACGAAGCTCGGCGACGACCTGTGGCTGACAATCCACAAGGACTTGAGCGAGTCCGAGAAGCAGTCGACGAGCTCGAGGTCTGGTTCGCGACCCTCGCCGGCGCCAGGGGAGGCGTCCCGCTGACTCGTCTCCGCCTCTACGACATCCTCCTGTGGTGCAAGATTATCCCGAACGCGGAGGGCGAAGCTATGAGAATGGGTGAGCGAGTCCTCGCTCGCTGACCATTCCGACTGGCTCTATTAACTGAACGGTTGGAGCCGCACGATGGGTGCGGCGCGTTTCTGCCCGTGGCGCCGGGTGCGGGGCTCGGGTCGCAGCGACCTCTGCGGACTTTCGCGAGGTTGCCATTCTCTTGCCATTCCGATTGCTCGGACGAGCCGGGAACGCCCAGGACGCGATCCGAACACCGCACCCGTTCACCTGCACAAACGGGGAACGTCAGCGAAACCTAATCTCAGCCAGAACGCTTCAACTGGGACTCTTAATCCGTAGGGTTCAGGGTTCAATTCCCCGGCGACCCACAAAGAAGGTCCAGGTCAGACGTCACCCCACGCGCGAAATCCCACAAAAAACCCGCGCGGCGGCGAGGGATGAGGCGATGCGTGCGCGTGCCCGGGACCGAGACCAATGGACCCACTCGGTCGATCCTCGCACTCCAGGCGCAGCTCGCCCGGGCGCGACCGGACCGTCATCCGACGTGCCGCAGGGCTCTTCCTAGTCGATCCTCACCCGAGCAGCGGCCCGGGGCGGCGGGAGATCCTCCCGTCGAAGTAGGAGCCGCCGCAGAGGTGCCAGGCGAGGCTCTCCAGCACCTCCGGCGCCTCCTCGGGGCGCACGTGCGCGATCACTCGCGCGGAACCACGCCCGCATACCACCGCCCCGACTTCGTGATCGCCTCGATCTCCCACCGATACACGAGCCACCTCCGCCCGTAGGCGGAGCACTCCGCTGCCTCGACGTCCCCGTACCGGCCGCCGGTCGGGTCGACCCCCAGGAGCTGCGTCGACGCGCCGCTCGCAGGGGGGCCGCGCAGAAGGCAGCCGCAGTCCGCCGGACGCGCCGGAGCGCCCGGGCGCCCGTCGTCGGACCGGCCATCCATAGCACAAGCCTGCGCGATCGCAGAAGCCGACGCTTCGCCGCGGGCCGGTCTATCGTTCCGTCGTGATCCGGCTCGACTTGCCCGACGAGCTCGCTCTCTGCTTCGTCGAGGAGCCCGTCCTCGACCTCTACTCCTCAGGGCCGTGGAGGATCCCCGACGGCTTCCTCGACTCCCTCGGGCGCGCGGTCGAGCGCGCCGTAGCGGACGAACGTCTGTCGGGTTGGGTGGCGGAGGGAGGCGACGCGTACCGCCGGCCGGCGAACGGAGTCGCGGAGACCCTCGATCTCATGTTGGGTTTCCTCTTCGGCGGATGCGCGATCCGGTCGGGGTACTGGGGTGACATGATCTGGCAGGTCTTCGACCCGTTCCTGGCGCAGCCTCCCGGACGGACCCCGTCGTGGAACTACCTGCGCGCTCAGGACGGCGCGTGGCGTCCACCGGGATCGAGGATGCCGCTGACCGCGGGAGACGATCCCGACCGGCGGAGGGTCGCCTTCGAGGTACTCCGTTCGCTCGTGGACGTCTTCGAGGGGCTCGAGCCGGTGGCGGCGCGGCGGGCAGCGCTGGCGCGATTGTTCGACGAACGCGCGGCCGACGAGCACGACCTTCACGCTCCGGTCGACACGCTCGCCGACGAGTGGGCGAAGACGGCGGACGTGCGCATCGTCGCGACCCTCCCGGAGCTCGGCGGACCGGTCGGCTACCTGGCCTGGGCCCTCGACGGGTTCCTCGACGTGCATCCTTTCCTCCGCGCCGCCGTCGGCGACGGCGACGACATCAACCTCGCGATCGCGAAGCTCGTCCTCGCGGCAGGCATGGAACAGGTCCCGGCGGAGATCGCCGTCGCCGGTACGGAGGACATGCTCGCCCAAATCGAAGAGCACCATCGCGCGTTGCGCTCGGGGTTCGTCCCGGAGACGTGGAGGGACGCGACGGCCAGGTGGCTGGTCCGCGCGACGATCCGCGGCGAGCTCCCGGCCTGCAGGGCGTGGCTCGACATGGTCATGCGTCTGACGGGCGCCCTCAACGGCTTGCCGGGCAGGGCGATGCTCCCGAGCGGGACCGTGTGGGTGCCGGTCTCGACCTTCGAGTGGAACATCCGCGCTCTCCTCGCGAACCGCCCGCTTCCGAACACGCTGGGGGCGAGGTTCCCGCGTCGGTCGCGCGCGATCGGTGACGAGCCACCGGCGACGCCGCCGCCCGAGACGGAGATCGTGGGTCAGCCCGAGCTCGCAGAGGGGATCGGGAACGCCATCGCGTCGGACGGGCCCGTGAGGATCCTCGTCGCGGGGCCCGCCGGGAGCGGCAAGGGCCTCGCGGTGGACCTGCTCGCGAACGCGCTGAAGGTGCGGGGCTTCGCGCAGCCACCCGTCTGGCTGCCGGCGGCGATGGTCAACGAGAGGAACGTCGCCGGCGCGGTCGAGCTGGTGCGTCAGGAGATCGACCGCTGCGACGGCGTCCGCCTGCTCGTGGTCCAGGGTCTCGACGAGATCCTCGGTCGCGGAGAGGCGGCAGACGTCGTCGGGGGCGAGCTCCTCCGCGCGCTCGAGACCCGTTCCGGCCTCCACGTCGTCGCCCTGTGCGACGCGGCCCGCGCGTCGGAGATCTTCACGGCGAACCCGATCCTGGCGCGGGCCTTCCGCGTCGTTCGTACGCACGACTTCGACCGCGAGACGTTCCACCACGTCTTCCTGCGCAAGGTCGAACGTCTCGGCGGAGCCGTCGACGAGGCGACGGCGGCTGAGGCGGTGCGGAGGCTCGTCGAGATGCGGCCCTTCCGCAACCTTCGCAACGGCCATCTCGTGTCGGCGGTCGCCGCCGAGGCGGTCGCGCGGGCGCGAGCGCGGACGGGCGACGATCGACCGGCGGTCGGCGTGGAGGACCTCCCCGACGACGTCACGGGACGGGAGACCTACGAAGACCCGTTCGCGGAGCTCGACGCTCTCGTCGGGCTCCGCGAGGTGAAGCAGGAGGTCCGGCTGCTCGCGGCCGAGGCCAAGGCCGAGCGTGCACGCCGCGAGGCCGGGATCAAGGTGCCGCCGCCGACGCGCCACTTCGCGTTCACCGGGAATCCCGGGACCGCGAAGACGACGGTGGCGCGGCTCCTCGCGCGGATCTACCAGTCGCTCGACCTCCTGTCGTCCGGCCACCTGGTCGAGGTGTCACGGGTCGACCTCGTAGCTCGGTACATCGGCCAGACCGCGCCGCTGGTCCGCGCGGCGGTGGAGCGCGCCCTCGGCGGGATCCTCTTCATAGACGAGGCTTACGCGCTGACTCCGCAGGGGAGCGACGAGGATTTCGGGCACGAGGCGGTCGCGACGCTGGTCAAGCTGATGGAGGACCATCGCGGCGACCTCGTCGTCATCGTCGCGGGCTACGAGGAGGACATGGATCGATTCCTGACGTCGAACCCGGGTCTATCGTCTCGGTTCGCGAGAAGGATCAGTTTCCCCGACTACACCGACGACGAACTCGTCGCGATCTTCACGTCGATCGCGCAGCGAACCGGCATGTCGCTGGCATCCGGCGTCGAGGAGCGCGTCCGCGACCTGTTGCGGACGACGCCGCGGGGGCCGGGCTTCGGCAACGGGCGCCACGTCAGGACGCTGTTCGAGCGCGCGCTCGGGCGACAGGCGCTTCGGCTGACGGCCGGGGGCGGCCCGGTAGACGTAGCGGCGGTGAAGACGCTGCTGCCGGAGGACCTGCCCGAGCCGGAGCCGGTAGGGCCGGACCTCGAGTCGACGGCGAGCGCGGGGCACTATCTCTGACGCTGCGCGGGCCGTCGGATTCCCTGGGGATCCACCCCTTGACCCGTGTTGGTCCGGGGGTGATGCTGGTCATTCCGGCTCCACCTGATCGTTTACGCGTCTTCGACAGTACCCGCTGATGTTTGACACCTCGTGGTGAGCTGCGACCTATTGGACCGGCTCTACGCGGCGAGGGCCGCGCGCAGGCGTACCCGCTAGGCTCGCTCCGAGCCGGTTGACACGTTCATCCGGCGGGTGCCTAATGCCTTTACCGGCAGTCTTACCAACCGGCAACGGCCCGCCAGCGAGGGATGAGCGAGACGTCATGCCGCATGTCAACGAATTCGTCGGTCTCCCCCCGAGCGCACCGCCGCGCAGATACACGGCACTCACGATCGTGGCCCAGGATCCCGCCGTCCGCGATCGCTCGCGCCGCGTCGTCACGGCCAAGGTTCGGGTTCCTGCCGATCATCTCGAACCCGGTCCTCGCAGCCACCGGTTCCACGTCGTGGACTACGACGCGAGCACGTCCACCCTGCATCCGCCGGCGATCGTCGGGGGCGAAGACGCATTCGGAGACACTCCCACCAGCCGTCTGCTCGACGACTTCTCTTTCCACGCGCAGAACGTGTACGCGATCGCGGCAAGAACGCTTGCCACGTTCGAAGCGGCGCTCGGCCGGAGGCTCGCGTGGGGCTTCCCGTCGCACCAGCTGTTCCTCGTGCCTCACGCGTTCGCCGAGGCCAACGCCTACTACGCGAGCGAGGACCAGGCGCTGTACTTCGGTTACTTCGCCGGCAAGGGGGGCCGCCGGGTGTACACGTGCCTGTCGCACGACGTGATCGCGCACGAGACGACGCACGCCATCCTCGACGGCTTGCGGCCGAGCTTCGTCGAGCCGGGCCTCCCCGACCAGGCCGCGTTCCACGAGGCTTTCGCGGACATCGTCGCCCTGCTCTCCGTGTTCTCGCTGTCCGAGGTCGTCGAGAACCTTCTGGGCGCAACCGACTCCGCCGGGAGGATCCCGGCCAGCCACGTGACCGAGGAGGCATTGAAGGAGTCGGCGCTCTTCAAGCTGGCGGAGGAGATGGGCCAGGCGGCGTCGGGCGAACGCGGCAGCGCGCTACGGCGCTCGGTCCAGCTCGAGGCTTCCGGCGCGTGGCGCGATGACCCCGCGTACGACGAGCCGCACCGCCGAGGCGAGGTCCTCGTCGCCGCGATCATGCAGACGCTGTCGAAGATGTGGAGGGGACGCCTCGAGGCCCTCATTCACGCCAGGCGTCTCGATCGGGAGCGCGCCGCCGAAGAAGGCGCCCGGGCGGCGGCGCACCTCCTGCGCATGGTGATCCGTGCGATCGACTATTCCCCGCCCGTCGAGTTCGAGTTCGAGGACTTCCTCGACGCGATCGTCGTGTCCGACTCCGTCGTCGCCCCCGAAGACGACTACGGGTATCGCGGCCTGCTCCAGGCGGCCTTCGCGGCGTTCGGCATCACGACTCCGGACCGCCGGATCGTCGATCTGACGACGGCCGAGCGCCCTCCGACCTACGACGGGGTTAACTTCACCTCGTTCCGCAGCGATCGCGACGAGATCTTCCGCTTCCTGTGGGCGAACGTAGACCTCCTGGGGATCGACCGGCGCTATCAGGTGCGCGTCGAGAACGTGCGCCCGTCCGTGCGGGTCGGGCCGGACGGCCTCATCGTCAATGAGACGACGGCGGATTACGTTCAGATGCTCGACACCACCGTGGGCGAGGCGGCCCGGCTGGGTGTCGCGTCACCCGAGAAGTTGGATCCCGCCACGCCGCTGGGGCTCCTCGGCGGGGGAACGCTGATCTTCGACCAGTTCGGTCACCTCAAGTACCACCAGACGAAGCCGCTGCTCGACGTCGACCGCCAGACGCGCCGTCTCGCCTACCTCGTCCGGAACGGCTTGCGCGACACCAAGAAGCGGTTTGGATTCTCCTCCGGCACACCGCGCGGGCAGACGTTTGCCGAGTTCCACACGCCGGACGACCGCGCGGGAGAACGCTGGTGAGGTCATGAGCCCCGCGACGCGGCGGGGGCCGACGGACGTCACGGTGCGAATGTACAAGGTCGGCTTCGGAGACTGCTTCCTGCTCAGCTTCTCCTATGCTTCCGCGCTTCCCGACGGTCGGGCCGAACGTCACGTGCTCGTGGACTTCGGCAGCTCGCACACGGGCACCCACGGCGTCCCGCTCCCAGAGGTAGCCGACCACATCGCAGCCCACTGCGGTGGCCGGCTCGACGTCGTGATCGCGACGCACCGCCACAAGGACCATCTGCAGGGATACGGCACGACCGCTTCCGGAGAAGCCATCGAGGCGCTGTCCCCGGCGCTCGTGGTGCAGCCGTGGACGGAACATCCGGATCTTGCACACGACGCCACAGCGCCGGCTGTGGGAGACCGCTCGAGGGAGTTCGTGGCGACGATTGCCGCGGGGCAAGAGTTCGCGGCCGCCGTGGGCGAGGCCATCGGCGCGGTGCGCGGGGTCCGCGGCGACGTTCGCCAGTTGGCCCTCGACCAGGTCAGCAACAAGGCGGCCGTCGACCGCCTGACCGCGTGGGGGCAGGACGGCGAGGCCGAATATCTGTCCTTCGGGAGCACGTCGAGGATCGAACAGGTCGTTCCGGGGGTGCGCGTCCGCGTCCTGGGCCCGCCGACGGTCGAGCAGTGGCCGGCGATCCTCGGTCAGCGCTCGAACGATCCGGAGTACTGGCTGTCGCACCGCCGCATGCTCGTAGGTGCCTTGGAGGCCTCGGGCCTCGCGTCCGAGACCGTCACGGAGGCGGTGGCGAACGTGGCGGCGCGCGGCGAAGTCGATCCCGGACCGATCCGGTGGCTCGTCGCACGGATGCAGGGGCAACAGCTCGCGTCGCTGCAGCGCATCGTGAGGACGGTCGACGACGCCCTGAACAACACCAGCCTCATCCTGGTCTTCGAGGTCGGCGATCGACGCCTCTTGTTCCCGGGTGACGCTCAGATCGAGAACTGGTCGTACCCCCTGCGCGAGGCCCTCGCCGAGAAGGAGCGCGCCGAGCTGCTCGGCGAGATCGACCTCTACAAGGTCGGCCATCACGGGAGCCGGAACGCGACACCCCGCTCGCTGTTCGCACTGTGGGGTGAGACGCCGGAGGACAGGCGGCCGCTCACCGTGTTGATGTCGACCCTCGGCGGCGTGCACGGCAAGTCCGAGACCACGAGGGTCCCGCGGGCCACGCTCGTCGAAGCACTCAGACGCCGCGGGACCTTGCACTCCACCGAAGAGATGGAGGACGAGCAGGCGTTCGTGACCGTCTCGGCATCGACGAAGGGGGACGCCGCGTTCGAGGTGGTGGACGACCGGCCCTGAGGGCATCGGAGATTACCCTCGTTCCAAAACAGCCGGTCCACCAGAGGCGGCAGCTCGTCGGCAATCTCCGTAGCGACCACGTCGCCCGTAAGGGGCGCGATCGCGCCCTGGCTCGCATTGATGATGCTCGTCGTCGGCGGTTGTCGCGCGGCCACGCCCCCCTCGCGAAAGGTCCTGCGATTCACCTACACCACGCCGAACTTCGGTGACGGTGATCTCATCGTGGGGCGCCCGGAAGACCATCCGGAATGGTTCGAGTTCGGCGAGTGCCATGGGCACTATCACTTCCGAGAGTACGCGGACTATCGCCTGTGGACACCGGACCAATACGCCCAATACGAAGCACTACGACAGGAGAATCCAGACCTCAAGGCCGCCGAGGTGCTGGCTCAGAATCCCGGTCTGCAGCCGGTAGTCGGAGAGAAGCGCGGCTTCTGCGTGATCGACATCTGGTTCTACGCGATCGCCCCTCCGAAGTACCTGGTGTGCGACTTCCAAGGCATCAGCACGGGATGGGCAGATGAATACTACGAGGACCTCGACAGCCAGTTCATCGACATCACCGGAGTGGCGCCCGGGACCTATGTCCTGGAGGCCGAAGTGAACTCCGAGTGGGCCTTCGAGGAATCGGATTACACGAACAACCGGGCGACGAACACAGTTCAGATCTGAGTCGAAGCGGGCCGGGCTGCGTTCGGGAAACCGGACGGAGCCCGGCTACGCGCGCGTTGCGCGCCTCTGGCCCCTTCGCCCTCGCGCCGGGCGATTCGGTGCCATTCGCCGCACTCTAGAGAGGGAGGCTTCATGAGAATCAGGACAACGATCGCCGGGCTGACGCTCGCCGTCGCGACGATGGGCCCGCTGGCCGGGACTGCACAGGCGTACCACTGCTACAGCGACGTCGTCGGCGACTGTTCGGCGGTGCAGCACGCGCTCGAGGATTTCAAGAAGAACTGGAAGGAACGCCTCTGCTACTTCGTCGAGAACGCGACGCTCGGCACCGTCACCTGCTAGCGCCGAACCGACGTCACGCACCGCGTCAGCGGTCCGCCATACGTAGATTCAGTGCAAATCTTCCTTGGCCCAGCTTCGGATTCCGGTCCGGCTTGTCGATCCGCTCCTGATGATCGATCAAGGACGCGCCCCGCCTGATGTACACGGTCAACCACGAGATGGAGGTCACCGCTCTCATGCTCCTCGGCATCGCCGGGATCAACTTCAGCGGCCTGAGGTCGAAGCCCGCGCTGCGCTCCTCGTGGGAACCTTGATCAGCTTCTAATCGGCCTCCCAGTAGACGAACTCGGGCTCGGCGTCGGCCCCGCTGTCACTGAGGAAACTCACCCTGCCCACCTCGGTGCCCTCGGGGACCAGGAACAGCGTGCAGCTCTCATAGCTGTCCCCGGGCGCGAACTTCCCCTCGTCAACGCTCTCGCACGGCGGGAAGCCCTTCTCCCCATAGTCGAAGACGAGGGTGGAGCCGATGAGGTTCCCGTCGGAGTCTTCCAGGCTGACGTCGATGTTGCGCTCGACCGTTGCGTCACCCGTGTTCTCGTAGCGCGCGTCGACGTAGTACGGAACGGCGCTGCGGTCTTCGGCATCGACCTCGAAACCGGCGTCCGTGAGCTCGTCCTGGCTGCCCTTCCGGACGGCGAGGACGGTGATCTCGAGCGTGGTGTCGGCCCCGCGGGCCCCCGTGTCGGTCGCGTCGTTATAGCCGACCTCGACAGGGTCGCCCAGAGCGTGTACTTCACCTCCGCCCGACCCGCCGCCGCAGCCGGCGAGAACGAGCACCAATCCCACAGCAGAAAGAGATCTCGTACGCGCAGCCACCCGACGTAGAAACACGCGTCCTCCCTCCAGGCTTAGCGTACGGAGATGGGTTCGTAGGACAGCGAGATCGCCCTAACGCCGACCTGCGCCACCCAGTGGGAGTAGCACAGGTAGTCGGGCTCCCCGACGTAGCTCTCGCCCTCGTAGAGGTCCGGCCGCGAGACGTGGTAGCGGATCAGCTCGGCGTAGTTGTCTCTGAAGCCGGTGTTCCCGGTCACGGCATACAGCTTCCAGAGGGCGAAAGCGCGCGTGAAGTTGAGGCCCCCGGCGTGGCAACCGCTCGGCTCCTCGATCGGTTCGATCCGGAGGTCTGCCGGGACGCGCTCCCTGACGAAACCTCTCGCCTGCGCGCCCCAGATCTGAGCAAGAGCCGCAAGCCTCATCAGACAGGGCGACTGGAAACCCGTCGCCTTGTCCCCGAGCTCCACGCTGAGATCGCACGCCGCATCCAGGTTCTCGGATCGCAACGGCTCGCTCGCCGCCTCGACGACCGCTCGCAGCTCCTTGTCGCCCGTGTAACGAGCCCAGAGATCGAGGTTCATCAGCGACCAGCTGTAGTTCGAATGGGCCCGGTTGACGATGTAGGTCTCGGCGTCTCCTTCTTCCAGCCGGGCCTCGAACCAGCTCGCCATCTGCGCGGCCGCGAAGTCCGCCATCGGACGAAGGTCCTTCTTCCCGGTCGATTCTTCGCGCTCGCGGGCGAGCACGAGGAACCACCCAAAGCCGTAAGGATTCTCCGTGAGCAGGTAATCGGGGGCCTTCGCCCGTTGGTAGGCCTCCTCGAGAGGGATCAAGGAGATCCCCTGCGGGGCGAACTGGTCGTCGACCAGCCGCATGAACTCCTTATCGCCGGTGCGGCGGTAGAGCACGTGGTGGGAGTAGGCAGCGTGGACCGCGGAATGCCAGTCGATGCAGCCGTGGAAGATCGGGCTGAGGGGATCGACCGCCGAATCGCGGCGCTTGAAACAGCTCACGAAGGCCGGCGAGAGCGTCTCGAGGAGCTCGACCCGGTCCGCCTTGAAACCCGCCCAGCTCGTCTCTGCACCTGGGGATTTGGCCGCCGCGCCCGGTAGAGCCACGGAGAACGCGACCACCGTCGCCACCCAGCCCAGCTTCGCCCGCATTGCTTGCCCTTCTTCTCGAGGATTCTCAGGATTGATTCACCACGGCGTGGCTCGTCCCTGCCTCGGAGGTCGGCCGGCCCACTGCCCCCCGGTGCCGAGAGGTGAGTCGGACTGCCTGACTACAGAGCAGGCAGGCGCCTGCGGTGGACGAGGCCGAGCACGGCCAGAAGGGACATCGTGCCGAGGAGGATGCCCGCGGGGCCGTCATCGTTCTTCTGCCCCCGCGAACCCGATTCACCTCTCGGGTCGGAGACCGCCTCCCGCTTCCCGGTCTCCAGGTTCACTCCGGCGGCCTGGACGATCGGGCGCGCCGCGTACTCGCCCTCTCTGACGATCTGATGGCCGCGTGCCTGTAGCTCGGCCTGCGTCTCCGGTCCCACGCGGACGTCTTCGAGGCTCATGGCGCAGCAGGTGGGCTCGTTCAGGCGCTCCGCATCGACTGCGTGTGCGAGGTCGAGCCCGAAATCCATGACGTTCTGCCCGGTCATGATCACGCCCATCGGGATCCGTGGCCCTCCTGCACCTCCGAGCACCGCGACCGGGCGCCCGCGCCTCGTGACGATCAGCTGCGTCGTCGACGACCGCGGCCGCTTCCCGGGCTCGGGCTCGTTCGCGGTCCCCGGAGCCGAGAAGTCCGTCAGCTGGTTGTTGAGGATGAAACCGGCTCCAGGGGCCACGACGGCGCTTCCGAAGAGGAACTCGACCGTGCACGTCACCGACACCGCGTTCCCGTCCTCGTCGACGACGGAGACGTGCGTCGTGTGATGGGCACCCGGCTCGTCGTGGCCGGGAGCGGGGGTGGGCCCGCGCGGACGTTCGGCAGGTTCGTAGCCCTTCGCACGATCTCTCTCGATCTCCTCGGCCCGCTCGGCCGCGTATTCCTCGCTGGCGAGCAGCTTCGTCGGGACGTCGACGTGATCGGGATCGGCGACGTACGCATCGCGGTCGGCCCAGGCGATCTTCTGAGCCTCGGCGGTGTAGTGGAGGCGATCCGGCCCGAACGGCTCGAACGACGGCACGTCGAAGCTCTTCAGGATGTTGAACATCTCGATCGCGAGCAACCCGCCGGACGTCGGGGGACCGACCGCGAGGACCCGGTGCCCGCGGTAGCCGGTCTGGAGCGGCGTCCGCCACTTCGCTCGATAGCGACGGAGGTCGCCGCGGCGCATGAGTCCTTCGTCTCCGGGATAGCGTCCGGAGTTCTCCTTCATGTCGCGGACGATCAGCCGCGCGATACGCCCCCTGTAGAAGGCGCGCGGACCTCGCCGCGCGATGGTTCGGAGCGAGCGCGCGTAGCCCTTCTGCACGAGCGTGGAGCCGGGTGGATAGGGAGCCGTCCCTTCGACGAGGTAGATACGAGCCGAGGCGGGGAACAGACGGAGCCGCTCGGAGTTGGCCGCCATCGAGCTCGACAGCTCCTCCGTCACGACGACGCCGTTCGCGGCGAGTCGTCTCGCAGGACGGATGAGCTTCGCCAGCGGCATCGTGCCGAAGCGCCGGGCGGTCTTCGCCATGCCGGCCACGGTGCCGGGAGCGCCGACGGTCTTGTGGCCCGTGAACGAGCGATAGATGCCTATGCCCTGATAGGCGTCGGCGGTGATCGTCGCGGGAGCCTCTTCTCGGAAATCGAGCGTCGCGACCTCTCCATCGGCGGCGCGATAGGCGAGGAAGCCACCTCCACCGATACCGCAGAGGTCGGGCCGAGTCACACCCACGGCGAAAGTGGTCGCCACGGCGGCGTCGACCGCGTTCCCGCCGCGGTCCAGTATCCGGACGCCCACACGGCCTGCTTGTGCAGACACGGTCGCAACCACGCCGCCGTTGCTGCTCACCGCGTCGCGATAGGCGGAGCCTTCGGTCGCAGATGCACTCGGAAACGGCGACGCGGAGACGCCGACGAGAGCAATCGTGACGAGTGCGCCCGCCCTCACGCTGTGTGGCATCAGCCCGCGGGGCTTTCGACCTCCGGCACCATGGTCCCGAAGAACCCCTGCAGGATCTCTTGCAGGTCGATCGCCACGAAGTCGTCCGGCGGCTCCACCCCGTCGGTGAACTCGTCGATCGTCATCAGCAGCGCGAATTCGTCCACGTCCTCGGGCGGCTCCTCGCCGAGCTCCCGCGCGATCGCCACGAAGTCGAGCTCGAGCTGCACGAGGCGGCCGTCGCTGATCCAGACGTCGATCGGGATCTCGCCGTCGGGTACCTCCTCCAGTCCCGTGTCGGGCAAAGCTCCGGCCGCACCTCCGAAGCTCTGAAGGGTGTCGAGGAGCTCGCGCGCGGTCTCCTTCAGCGGCACGGCCACGAGGAGGTGAGCCCCCACGTCGTCCGTGCCCTCGGAGGTGACGCGCGCGTTGCCCTCGAGGACGCCGGCGACCCGCTCGACGAGCGCCGAGGCCTCCTCGGGGTCGGGCGTGGCCTGTGGCAGGCCGAACTGCTGCGTCAGCTGGTCGATCCCCTCGACGCCGATCCATTCGCCGTCGGCGAGCGGCTGTGCGAACTCCAAGCCTGCGGCAGTCGCCTGCTGGACCGCGGTGTCGACCTCCGCGGCGTCGCCCCCGAACGCCTCGACGAGGTCGCGGACCTCGACGCGGGCGTAGAGGGACTGCCGGACCAGCCGCATCTGCACGGCGTCCTCGTTCCCGTCGATGTTGAACGTGAACTCCGCTTGCGAACCTTCGGACGTGTCACTCGCCGCCGAGATCGTCAGCGACGAGTTCTCGACCGCCTCGGCCTCCTCTCCGGAGATCTCTCCCGGAGCCAGACCGGCCGCGTCCCCGTTAAGGCTGACGACCACCGTGAAGCCCTCGTAGTCGCCGAACGCGTCGAGGGCCTCGCCGAATGCCTGCTTCGGGCTCTCCGCGGCCTCCTCCTCGTCGTCCGAACAGGCGCCGGCCACCACCACCGCCGCCGCCAGGAGCAACGCGGTGAATCGCCTGGGGCTCGTGCTCATGTGGGTCTCTCCTCCCGTCGTTTCTCTCCTCACGGTACGCCCACGTTCTTCTATTGTTCCGCCGCGATCAAGCCCGGGGGGCACCTACGGCGCCGCGGCGCACTTACGCCTGCGACCGGCGCAGGAGAGTGACCCGGAGCGACCAACCACGTAGTCAACGGATAGCGGCTCTGGAGGAGGGAGCAGCGACATGCGCCCGCGGCTACAGCTCTTGCTCGCAGCAACGCTCCTGGCAGCGTTGCCGTACGGGCGCGCCCCCGTGCCGTCTCCGAGCTTCGGCCACGCCCACGTCGGAGCGCTCGACCTCGGTGACATCGCGGCCGTCGAGCGCGCGGCACAGCGCGAGTACGAGACCCGTGACCCGTCGGGCCGCGCGGGGGCCGGGTCGGTCGTCGTGTACCGCGCCGGCGACGCGAAGGCGAAGACGTCCTCGACCGCAACCGCGCGGCTCTTCAGCACGGGTGTCCTCGGGATCGAGCCGACGATGGGGATCGGGCCGGACGGGACACTGTTTGCCCAGGGGCAGCGGCGCGGCACGACCCTCGAGTCGGTCGTCGTCCGGTCGGACGACCGAGGCGCGTCGTGGGAGGACGTGTCGCCACGCGTGTCGAGCGGCGACGGCTGGAAGCACTCCTACACCCAGGACCCTTATCTCACCGTCGACACTTCCACCGGACGCGTCTTCACTACGGACCTGCTCTTCCCGGGACCGGGCCAGATGCTGTCGTACTCGGACGATCGCGGGAAGACGTGGACGACCACGGTGATCAGCGTCGAGCAGACGGATCACCAGACGGTCTTCGCGGGTCCGCCCGCGGAGATCGACACAACGCTCGACTACCCGCGGGCGGTCTACAACTGCGCCGCCAACGTCTTCGCCACCGCCGTCGGGAGCGCGGCGACGACGTGCGTGAAATCGCTCGACGGCGGTGCCACGTGGCACCTCACGGGTACGCCGCCCTACGTCAACGACCCGCGCGCGGGGCGCGGCACGCTGGACGTCCCGGGCGCATGCTCCGGGCTCACCGGACACGGATTCGCCGGCAGCGACGGAACCGTCTATCTCCCGCGCGGATGGTGCGAGCAGCCATGGCTTGCGATCAGTCGCGACGGCGGTCTTACGTGGAGCCGTGTCCAGGTCGCGACGAACGGAGTCGCCGGAAGCGACTCCGGCCCCCCCGACGAGCTCCCGCAGCCGTCGCACGAAGCGGCCGTCGTAGCCGACCGGAAGGGGAACCTCTACTACACCTGGATCGCGAGCGACCTCCTGCCGTACCTCGCCGTGTCGACGGACGACGGCGAGACCTGGTCGGAACCCGTCCCGGTCGCACCCCCCGGCGTCACGCAAACGAGCCTCCCCGCCGTTGCGATCGGTCCGCGAGGACCCGCCGGCAAGATAGCGATCGCTTACATGGGGAGCACGAACGCGCCGGGCGCGCCGTACCGGATCGACGCCGGGGCATACGAGGGCGCGACCTGGAGCGGATACCTCACCGTCACGCAGAACGCGCTCTCACGGAACCCGCTCTTCCACACGGGCACGATCAACGGCACCGAGGACCCCCTCGTCGTCGGGAAGTGCGGCACGCTCCGGTGCGGCGCGGAGTACGACTTCATCGACGTGCAGGTCGGCCCCGACGGCACGCCGTGGGTGGCGGCAGTCGACGGCTGCTACCGCCTCTCGTGCGCGCCGGTCGGACAGCTCGTCATCGGCCGCCTCGACGGCATCCGGCTGCGCTAGGCGGGCCGAGGCCGCCGGGACACCAGCGGCGCGCTCACGACTCGCAGCCCGCGCCGTCGCCGTCGGCATCCAGGCCGTACGGGTCGGAGCCGGTGACGGTGACGTAGCCGGTATATCTCGGCCCGTCGCCGGTGCCGCCGCTGCAGTCGTAGTCCGATGCCGGAGGAAGACAGGGTGTGTATCCCGGCGTGCAGCCCTCGTCGGCCGAGGAGTCGACCGAGACCTCCGGCGGCGGCGGGGCCTTCTTCGCGACGGTCAACGTCACAGTCGCTCCGGGCATGAGGCGCGACCCCGGTGCCGGGGTCATCCGGATGACACGCCCCGCGCGCTCGCTGGAGATCTCTTCGGCCACGACGACGTTCCAGCGTCCCAGCGCGCGCTCTGCCGGTGCGGCCCACATCCCGACGACGTCCTCGAGCTGCGGGAGAGGCTTTGCCACGACCAGGGTATACGGCGCTCCGTAGCTCATCATCATCCCGGCGGCGGGCCGCTGCGAGAGCACGGTTCCGGCACGGACGGACGCGTAGCGGTACCGCACCGTCGCGGCCCACCCGTACGCGCTCTCCAGATCCAGCGCGTTCGACTCGGTCATCCCGACGAGATCGGGCAGCTCGCGTCGGCCATTCATCCTCGTGATCTGCCGCTCGAGCTCGCCGTTCTCGGCCTTGAGCGTGGACAGGCGCTCCTCCAGATCCTCGACGTCGTCGCCGAGGCCTTCTATCTCCGCGCCGGCGTCCGCTGCGATCGCCCGGGCGTCTGCGCGGGCGGCGCTCAGGTCGGCTTCCAGAGAACGCTCGCCGGATCCACCTGCACCGACCCCCAGAAGGAACGACACCAGCGCGATCGCGACCGCGCTCGTCCGCGGGTGCGCCCCGCCCCAAGAACCAACGTGTGCAATAGACGAGCCACCAGACGCCGCCATGACCACCCTCCCCACCTCGACCTGAGCGTTGACTGTATGTAAACGCTCGGGGGTGGCTGAATACCGCGAAATGCGTATCTCGGAACCACAGGAGCGGACGCAGCAAGCGGAGAAGTCTCGCGACGGCATGAACACGAGCTCGATCGGCCGACCCCGGACATTCGCCCTCGTCTGCGCGGTCGCGGCTCTGGCCCTCGGCCCGACCGGGAGCGTGACGGCCGCCGGCGGAGAACGACATTCGGCGGTCGCAGCCGGACCGAGCGTTCTCGTGCACGCGGCGGAGTTGCCGGAAGCGGTCGAGGCCGCGCGGGCGCTGGGGCTGAGCGTCGGAACGACGTACCCGATGATCGACGTCTTCGTCGCACGGGGGCCGGCCGACGCCCTCGCGCAGCTCGCGCGGTCCGGAGCCGTCGGCTACCTGGAGGCGAACGCTCCGCTCCATTACGACACCGACACCTCGCACGACGCGACTCGCGGAAGTCACGTGCTGGACGGCGCGGTGAGGATCGGCGGCCGCAGGATCGACGGGCGCGGGGTCGGTGTCGCCGTCGTCGACAGCGGCGTCGACGGGACGCATCCGGACCTCGGCCCCCGCATGGGCGGCAACGTCCGCATCGTCTGCACCAAGCCCGGCTTCCTCGTCGGGACCGTCACCGAGTGCGGGGGTCCGAAGCAGGTCGTCGAGCTCGACAACACCGACACCAGCGGACACGGGACGCACGTCGCCGGGATCGTCGCGGGGACCGGCGCGTCGTCGGACGGCAAGTACCACGGCGCGGCCCCCGGAGCGACGCTGTACGGCGTGGGCATGGGAACCGTGGCCGTCGTCGAGAACGCGCTCGACGGGCTCCGGTGGGTCCTCGAGAACCACGACCGCGTCCGGCCGCGGATCCGCGTCGTGAACAACTCGTGGGGAAGCGGTTACGACCCCGAGAACCACGGCGACCCGGAGACGAGGGCGCTGACGAAGATGATCGAGCTCCTCGTGGAGGAGGGCATCGCCGTCGTGTTCTCCGCGGGCAACTCGGGCGGCGACGGGAGCGAGGCGCGCACGAGCCTCGAGTGCACGACGCCCGTGGCCGGTGTCGTCTGCGTGGCGAACTTCGACGATGCGAACCGCGGCGACCGGGACGGGTCCATCAGGCATACGTCGTCGCGCGGCGTCGCCGAGGACCCGTCGACGTGGCCGGACGTGTCGGCCCCGGGCTCGGCGATCACGTCGACGTGCCGGCCGCCGCTACCGGCGTGCCTCGCCGGCGATGCCCCCGGCGACGACTACCACGCGACGATGAGCGGCACCTCGATGGCGGCGCCTCACGTCGCGGGGATCGCGGCGCAGCTCCTCCAGGCCGACCGCTCGCTCACCCCCGCCGAGGTCGAGGACGTCCTCGAGGACACCGCCTACGAGTTCGAATGGGGGGCGCCGTACCGGCGCGACCCGTTCAACGCAGGCGGTCAGTCGTCGTTCGAGAAGGGGCACGGCCTGGTCGACGTGCTCGCGGCCCTGAAGTCGATCACCCGATAGCCGGGTTCGACCCCCAACAAAAACGACGGCGTCAGTGTCGGTGGGTGCGGCGACGCGACGCCGCCCGCTCGCAGTTCCCCAGGTCCGAAGCCGTTTCCGCGACGACCGCGCGATACCTGCCGGGCCGGTCCGGAAGCTCCGTGCGGAAGGAACCGTCCTCCGACGTCGACGCGCTGCCGGCGCGGCGCCACCCGGACCCGCCTCTTCTCTGGAGCTCTACGACGACTCCCGCGTAGCAATGCTCCGCGTCGTCGGCGGCTTCGACGTGCCCGCGCGCGACGAGGTGTCGCCGGAGGTGGAGCGTCACCGACCGGCCGTACGTCGCAGGATCGGTCGGAGTGGGTGACGGACTGGGGGTCGGCGTGGGGGAGGCCGTCGGGGTGGGACTCGCGGTCGGCGTGGGGGAGGCCGCCGGTGTCGGGCTCGCGGTCGGCGTGGCCGTCGGTGTCGGGCTCGCGGTCGGCGTCGGGGAGGCCGTCGGTGTCGGCGTGGGGGAAGCCGTCGGCGTCGGGCTCGCGGTGGGGGCCGTCGTCGGAGGGTCGGACGGCGGCGCGGTCACCGGCGCGCCCGCGCCGCCCGGCGGAGCGCACGTCGTTCCGTACGAGGCGACCGGGATCGACACCGTCGCGGGGCTGGGCTGACCCAACAGCCTTCCGAAGACCGCTTCGAGCCCGAGGACGTCGAGGTTGCTCACGCAGTGCAGGTCGGTGCCCTTCGCTCCGACCGGGTGCACGTAGAGCCCCGCCATCGCGTCGTGCTCGGGATGGTTGTCGACGACGTGTTCGACGCCGAGGCAGTGTCCGTACTCCTGCGCGTTCACGTTGTACATGTCCTCGTACGTGAAGCTCTGGACGAAGAACTTGGAGTTGTCGACCAGACAGGGCCGCGTGCTGAACGCGACGCCGAGGATCGTCCCTTTCGTCTCGTCGCTGAAGATCACGATCTCGGGGTTCGTCAGGGCCGCGGGCGGGATCAGGTCGCGGCCGGCGACGTAGACGTTCGTCACGACACCTGCGCGCAACCACTCGGCACCGAACATCTCGATCGCCCGGTCCCAGTCCGCGATCGACGCTTCGACGGCCGCGAGGTAGCTGTTGAAAGGCGTCAGCTCGCTCGGCTTGCCGCCGTCGAGAACGCCGTTCCCGTTGAAGATCTGGCCGTGGTTGGGGGGGACGACGATGACGTCGAGAACGGATTTCTCCCACCGGAACCACACCGGCAGCTCGTAGCTGCCGTCGGCGTGCGAGGCGCGGACGCTGGAGCCGGGCGCGACCAGGACGATCCCCGCCAGCATCGCCGCGACCAGAAGAAGTACCCGCCTCACTCCCTCTGTGTTCACCGCCGGCAGGATTTCTCCTGTCCGTCCGGCGCCCGTAGCGCTCTACGGAGCGAAGATCTGCAGCTCCGCCGCCCTCACCTTGTTCCCCTGGTGCGAGTTCTGCGCCAGCTGGACCGGGCTCGTCCCGGTGGGGCAATCCGAGCTGCTGATCGGGTCCTCGTCGCGGTCGCCGCGGAACCTGGGGTTCCCCGTGCACTGGTTGTGGAGGACGACGAACCGCACGTGCGTCGCGGTGACGTCCGGGATGTCGAACACGCGCATGATGAGGTGCGGCGCCTTCGGACGCGGCGCGATCGCGGGGAACGCCTTCGCGCGGCTGACGTAGACGCGGCGGAAGTCGTCGGGCTCGCTGCACTCCACCTTCGGGCCCGCGGTGCAGACCTCCAGCGCGAACTGCCGCAGCGCCGAGAAGCGGTTCTGGGTGCCCCTGTCACCGCCGGGGTCGCTGCCGTCGGCGGGGCGCAGCATCGCGCTCGCGTGGACCCGGCCGATCCTCTGCTTCCCGCCGGCGAGGTCGACTATGACGTAGCGGCCGCGGACGTCGGTCAGCCCGCTGGCGGTCCCCACGTGCGTGAGCGAAGCCCAGTTCGTCGCCTCGGTGTCGTCGATCAGCTTGTCGAGGTTGACGCCGTCGCCGGCGACCTTCGCGCCGTTGGACTTCGACGCGAGGTTGAGCTTCATCGACACCGTGATCTCCCGCGTGTCCTTCCGGACCTGGCGGACGAACCGGACCGCGCCGTAACCGTCCGCCCGCGCGATCAGGTGATAGCGGCCGGGCGCGAGGTCGACGACGCTGCCGAGCTCCGTCTTCGGGTCGCTGTCGGCCACCGGCATCGTCCTCGCCTCGTAGTCCCCGACGAAGAACTGCACGTTGCGCGGGGCCGGCGCGCCGTCGCCGGTTGCGGCGAACCTCACCTTCGTCGACGTCCCCCGCAGCGGCGCGAAGCTCGGGACCGGGTTCTCGTCGGTGTTGCCGTTGCTGGACACGTCCTTGCCCAGGCCCGTGTTGGCGAAGACCCGCCACAGGAGCTCCTGGTTCGCGCCCTTGAAGCGCATCTTGTCCGCGGCGAGATAGGCGTCGCGGGAGTCGACCATGCTCACGTTGGACTGCATGAGGAGCCACGCGTCGAAGACGATCTGGATCCACCGGCGGTTCCCGGGGCACCTGGCCGGCGGACGCTTGCCGTCCGCGCAGGCGGCCTGCAGGGCCTCGTTCGCCGACGGGAACTCGTCGTCGTACTTGAAGTTGAGCGCCCGCCGGATGTCGTAGTTGATGGCGCTCCAGATCTCGCCGTCGGCGTGGACCTGCGGCCCGGTGATGTCGTAGCCGACGTTCGAGTAGTTGAGCGGCGAGTAGTTCATCCCGTAGTTGCGGATCGCCGACTTCGTGTCGCCGGTCACGTACGAGCCGACCGCGAACGGGTTGCCTTCCGTCACGACGTCGTACTCGTTCATGTACTCGACCGCGACCAGGTCCGACCACGACTCACCCATCGCGCCTGCCTGGGGCCCGCTCAACCCGGAGCCCGGCCCTGCGACCATCCGGTTGGAGATCGCGTGCGTGTACTCGTGACCGATGACCGCCATGTCGAAGTCACCGTCGACGCAGACCGAATAGAACGCCCCGGCGATCGGCTGCCACAGGTACATGTTCGTGATCGGAGCGACACCGTCCGGCGGCGTGATCTGGTTCGCGTTGTCGCGGCCGAGATAGCTCGGGCCGCCGCCCGAGAGAGCCCCCGCCTGCGCGTTGCCGATCTCGGGGTCCTGCTCCTCGCCCTCGAACTGGTTCTCGTCGCGGTGGTTGACGAACTGCATGTTGTACGCGGCCTCGGTGAAGCCGAGGTGGTAGGCCCAGTCGTGCATCCGGTTGTGCATCACGAACAGGTTCGTGATCGCCGCGTCGATGTCGTTGCGTTGGGGCGACCCCAGCGACGCGTAGTCGCACTTCGACTCGTACCACTGGTTCGTCCACGGGAAGGACCAGGTCCGGGTGGCCGACACGGGCCGATATTGCTCGGCGGGCGTGAGGGGACTCAGCCACGCCTGGCCGGCGATGGCTGCGTTGCCCCACGTCGTGAACGTCGACCTCCCGGACCGCGCCTCCACGTCCCACGGCCCCGGCAGGAGCGGGTCGGAGACCGTGCGCTTGCAGCCCTTTCCCTTGTCCCAGCACCAGAGCTGCCGCGTGTCCTTGGACGAGTAGTCGAGCGGCGGGTTCGCGGGGAACACGCTCCACTCGGGGTTCTCGGCCGCGAAGAAGTTCAGGCGGCTCTGGCGCCAGTAGACGTCGCCCGTCCGCGCGTCGACGAAATGCGTCCACGCCTCGGGGTGCTCGCGGCCGACGTCGTTGTTGATCAACAGGGCCTCGTACACGAGCTTGACGCCGTCGATCGGCGTCGGGAGCGCCCGCAGGCGTACCCGCCCGGGGTCCGTCAACCCCGCTACGTCCAGCACCGTCCAAGAGCGATCGGCCGTCACGCCGCGGACCGCCGTCGCGTCCATCTGCCACCCGACGTCGCGCGCCGCGGCGACGAACGCATCCGCGGGCGATAGCGACGGCTCGCCGGGGTCGTTGCCGTCGCCGGCGGCCGAGGAGGAGACGTACGCGAGCCGTCCACCGGAGGCGATCCCGAGCGTGATCAGGCCGTCGTGCGCGGCCGGCAGGCCTCCGAACGTCTGGCGGAAGAGGACGACGTGCGCGCCGGACCTGCCGAGCGGGAGCACGTTGATCAGCTCGAGGTTCCGAACGCCCTCTGCGGACAGCCGGAACAGCGGCGCATGAGCGGCCACCCAGCTCCGTGCGGCGGATCCCGGATCCCCCGTGAGCCCGTGGTCGAGGTAACCGCGGTAGTCGATCAACGAGATCGGCGTTCCGAAGGCGTTCCACCGCGCGGTCGCGCCGAGCTCCCGGACGATCGCTTCCGCCGCTGCGCTGGGAGCGACGGTGCCGGCGCGCCGGTCGTAGTCGGGCGGCATGCCCTCCTCGCCCTGGAACGTGACGTCGCGCCTCGGGGGCCGGGCCCGGCCGTTGGACGACGCGGGAGCCGCCGTAGCGGCGAGGCACGCCACCAGGAGACCGACGAAGACAGACCTCGAGCCACCGCGCCGCCGCATCAGACCCTCCAATCGCCGGAATCACCCAGTCGGAAAAGTCCCTTTTACGGACATTCGGCGCGGCGGGATCGGTCTCCTCCCCCGAAAGATGACTGTTGGGGGCCGGGTTCTAGCGGCGCGGCGGGTACCGGCGCGGCGATCGCTGTCGCGCCAGGCGTAGCTCCGCGCGCTGCAGCGCGAGCAGCGCGGTCCCGAACCCGATCACGAGCGCGGCGGCGAAGCCCAGCATCGCCCCGCTCGGTCCCGGCCTCGGCGGTGAGTACGCCGACAGCGCGTACTCCTCGGACGCGCCGCGCCTGGCCTCCGCGGGGCGGAACGAAGCCTCGCGTTCCTGCACCACGGCAAGCTGCGGCTGCGTCTGTCGTTGCGTCGCGATCGCGCCCTGCGGCTGGCCCTGCGTCTGCGGCTGGGGGTTCGGGTTCGGCTGCGGGTTCGGGTTGGGGTTCGGGTGCGGCCCGATGTTGACCGGCGGTGGCGGGGGCGGCGGTGGCGGGGGCACGAGGAGCGCGACGATCGCGGGCGGCGGGATCAGCGGAGGTGCGGGCTCCGGCGGCTCCGGGTTCGGCGTACACGTGAGGATCGCGTCCGCGGACGCGAGCACGCCCGCCGCCCGGGCGGCCTCTACCGCGATCGGGAACCGCGTCGACGTCTCGACGCTCGGGCACGTCAGCTCGACGTCGAAGCCGATCGTGTTGGTCGCTTTGAAGTCGACACCGGTCACGAGCGGCTTGCTCGGCACCGCGACCTCCTCGGGCGCCTCACGGCCGCCGTCGACGGTCGTCGTGATCGCCACCTCTCCCACGTCCGTCATCGACCTGAGCACGCTGATGATCGCGCCGCCGAGCACGGATGCGTCGCGGGAGCGCACGTGGTCGATGACGCACACGAGCGGCTCCCCCTGGTAGAGGTCCGGGTCGTCGTCGCCGTCGCAGTCGACGCCCGCCGCAGGAGCGAACGAGCCCGTGTGACGGGCGATCTCGATCAGCCCGGGCAGGGGCGGGCCCAGAGCCTCGGCCGTCGCCTCGTTCTGGACGGCGATGCCGAAGTGGACGATCTCGTCGGGCGCCATCGCGGCCGCGACTTCCTCATACGTCGGATGACGCTCACCGGTGGAGATCGGCTCGTCGGTCATGTTGACGACGATGCGCAGTGACCCCTTCCGCCAGTGCGCGTCCTGACCGGGAGCGATCCCGACGCCGAGGCCCGACCCTTCACCGGTCGCGATCTGCCGCAAGGACTCGAGCTGCGTCTCGAGCCCGCCGTCGCTCGCGCGCAGCCGGTTCAGCGCGTCCGCGAGTGCCGCGCCCGGAGGCGCGACGTCTT
This sequence comes from Actinomycetota bacterium, assembly GCA_030861725.1. Lineage (GTDB taxonomy): Bacteria > Actinomycetota > CADDZG01 > CADDZG01 > WHSQ01 > JALZEG01. The sequence continues at coordinate 112,367 of JALZFC010000002.1, forward strand.
GCATGCGCTCGTACGCGGGCGGTGCGTCGAACGACTTGTACTGGCCGACCCCGAACCATGCGTCGATCTTCGCCGCCGTGAGCTCCGTGATGATGTTCGCGATCGCGTCCCTCAGCCCGTCGAGCGCGGGGATCATCGAGTTCGTCGTGTCGACGTCGAAGAAGACGTCGAGCGGCGTCGGCGTCCGCGGGAGCACGAGCTCGTACGGGACCGACTTCGTCTCGCCCTCGCGCAGGACGACCTGTCTGCGCTCCGGCGTCAGCGAACCGGGCAGCACGCCGTCCGGATCGGTCACACCGAATGCATCGAGATCGCCGACCACGACGTTGTCGGGGACGGGCAACAGGTCGATCGTCCGGCGTTCGTCGCGGTGGACGATCGACGACCCGGTACGCCCGTACAACGTGAGCACGGACTGCGCCTGGAAGGGAGAGACCTGCTGCTGCGACCGGACGGCCGCCAGCGACGTGATGCCCGCGCCCCCGGGCACCTCGGTCAACCGGCCGTTCGACCGGAGATAGACGCGGCCCCCCGCCGACAGGTAATGGTCGCCGGGCCGCATGGCCTCGGCGAACGAGTCGATCTCTCCCGGAGCGTAGAAGGTCGTGAAGCTCCCTCCGCCGTCCGTCGAGACGTCGTAGCCGCGGCCTTCCTCGAACGCCACCAGGACGCGCCCGGCGGGAGCCGTCGGCCCGCGGAAGACGGCGACCGACCGGACCGCGTCTCGGAGCAACATCGTGCGCGCCCCCTGCTGGTGCAGGTAGAGCCCGTCGGGGCCGTAGAGGAACAGCCGCCCGGCCTCCACCGGGTCGGCGACGAGGCCGGCGAGACCGCCCGACGCACCGAGAGGCCCGTCGTCGAAGATGTCTGGCCCGTCGCCGGGAAGACCCGGGTCCCGCACGGTCCACGAGCCGCCGGCGGTCGAGCTCTCGTAGACGGTGTCGCCGAGCGACGCGCGTGTGCCTCCGCTGCCGGCGCCTTCCTCCACGAGGAGGTATGCGTAGCCCGGGTTCGCCCGCGTCATCCCGACGGCGACGGGACGACCGAGGGCGGTGCGCAGCCCCTCGTCGCCGCGACGCCACGTCTCGCCGGAGTAGCTGCTGAGGACGACGTGCGGCTGGAGCCCGTCCCGCTGCGAGATCGCCAGCAGCGCGTGCCCCGGCGCGACGACGAGGTCGGTGATGACGGAGTCGCTCGCGGAGTATCCGGCGCCGTCGGGTGGGGCGTCGAGCCGGAACGTCGTCGTCCACCGGCACCCACCGTCGGAGGAGACCGCGACGCTGACCCCGTTCGTCGCGTAGAGGCGAGCCGGGTCGGCGGGATCGACGCCGTACTCCGTCATCGCCGGCGGCCCCGCCGGGAAGGCCGGCACGCGTATGTGCTCCCATCCGCCCCGCCGCGTGACCTGTCCGGGGACCGAGCAGCGCTCGCCCACGAGCGCGGGTTGCGCCGCGACTCCCGCGGCGAGCGAACCGGCGAGGACCGCCGACAGCAGCGCGAGCGCGCCGGCGCGCAGCGTCCGCGTCACCGGGCTCCCAGCGCGCGGGCTGCGTCCACGCGGCCGGCTCCGAAGTACTCGTCGTGCCCCGTGGCTCCGAGGTCCGCGGCCGTCTCCTCCATGCGCTCCTCGACCTCGGCCGGAGCCCATTCAGGATGTGCAGCGAACAGCAGCGCCGCGAGGCCGGCGACGTGCGGCGCCGCCATCGACGTCCCGCTTGCCGGCCCGTATCCCGGCGTCGACGGGTCGTCGGACATCCCGGCGAGCCCCGGCGGGATCGTCGAGGGGACGGCGATGCCCGGGGCGGACAGGTCCACGTGCTCGTTGTGGACCGAGAACGGAGCCCATTCGTCCTGCGACGAGGTCGCGCCGACGGAGACGTAGCCGTCGCACGACGCGGGATAGCTCACGGGGTTCCCTTCTTGCGCGGCGTTGCCCGCGGACGCGATGAGGAGCGTCCCGGTCGTGTCGGCGAGCGCCCCGGCGAGCCTGAACTCCGGCGGGCACGTCGCCGCCGCGCCGCCGAGCGAGATGTTGACGACGTCCGCGCCGGATTCGGCAGCGTACGCGATCGCGGCCGCGACCTCGAAGCTGCCGCAGTCGCCGGTCACGTCACAGGCCTTCAGAGGCATGATCCGCGCCCCCCACGACACCCCCGCGATGCCCCTGCGGTTGTCCGGCTGCGCCGCGATGATCCCGGCGACGTGCGTCCCATGGCCGTGGTCGTCGGAAGGATCGTCGTCGACGTTGACGAAGTCGACGCCAGCGACCGTCCTCTGCACGAGGTCGGGGTGCGAAGCGTCCACGCCGCTGTCGATCACCGCGACCGTCACGTCGCTTGCGCTCCCGTCCTCGACCGCCCATCCCTTCGCCGCGCCGATCGTGCGGAGCGGCCACTGGTAGCGGAACAGCGGGTCGTTGGGCCGCCGGGCGTCCAGCTCCAGCGTCAGCTCGGGCCGTGCCCACTCGACGTGGGGGCTGCGGCGCAGCTCGAGAACGCGGGCGGCATCGATCCGGACCTCCAGGAGACGCAGCGCGTCGATCGACCCGGTGGCGCGTGCGCCGAGGCTCCCCAGGAGGAGCGAGACGTCCTCCCTACCGGCGTGCGCGCCGAGCCGGACGACGTACGACGCGGCGCGGGGGCCCGGATCGGTATCCGCGGCAACCGAAGGTGCCGAGATGGCCGCGACGGACGCGGCGACGACCACCACCGCCCAGAACCGGTTGCGCATGCGCCTCATCTCTTGCCGGACGTCGCTCTTCCTCCCGCCGTGGCGGCACGTTATACCTGGGACACGTCCCTGCTCCGGCTCGGTAACGGCCGGCTAGCGCTGGCGCTGGTAGTAGATGGCCCAGCCCGGCCTGGTGCCGTTCTCGCCGGCCCGGTAGGCGCTCGCCCCGATGTGCATCCGCCCTCCGGCGTCCAGCCTGATGTTCTCGAACTCCGGGATCCCCGACACGCCCGCGTAGATCGGATCCCGCGTCGTGGTGCCGGTGCGGACGCGGCTCGGGGAGAAGTCCCCGGCGGGGATGCGGGCCCAGTAGAAGTACCACTCCGATTCGGTGGAATCCGTCGTCGCCGGGTCCGGGCTGCCGTACCAGACGACCGCCGCGTTGCCCCGGTCGTCGACCGCGACCCACGGCGAGTAGCCGGCGGTCCCGCGCGTCAACGGCACCGGCTCCGTCCACGTCTTCGCCTGGTCCATAGACGTCGCGTACCAGATCGGACGGTCGGTCTCGCCCATCGACGAGAACACGACGTGGAGCTTCCCGCTGCGGTGGTCGATGGCGAGGCTCGGGTAGAGGTAGCTCATCGGCTTCGGCAGCGACACCACGAGGTTCGACGTCCACGTGTCCCCGCCGTCGTGACTCGCCGCGACGAACAGCTTCTCGGGACCCTGGTCGTCGAGGCTGCCGAGCGCCGCCCCGGCGCGCCGCGTGTATGCGAGGTAGAGGTCGTTCGCGTCCTCGGAGACGACGAGGTTGCCCTGCCAGGTGAACGCGCCGCCCTGGTCGGCGGACGCGACGGGCCTCGTCGGCCGGAACGTCATGCCGTAGTCCGTCGAGCGCGTGTACCAGATCGCCGACGGCATGCAGCACTGGAGGTCCTGATAGGTGACGTGGATGGTGCCTTCGGGGCCGCCGACCAGCCACGGGCGATCGACGACCATGCCGGTCGCGGCCACGGGCGTCCCCTCCCACGTCCGACCGTCGTCCCGGCTGTGCCCGACCGAGAGGTTCCCGAGCCAGGTGTCGGCGGAATACATCGTGCCGCCCTCGTCGAACGCGACGTCGCAGTCGCCGCCCTCGAACGTGTAGGCGCGGGGGTCGTTCGCGTCGTCGTTCTCGACGCGCAGCGGCTCCCAGGTCCGCCCGCCGTTCCGGCTCACGTGGAAGTACGACTGGTTGTACTGGGTGTTCGGCACGCCCGAGGGGGCGCACGCCAGCATGACCTTCTCGTTCTCGGGATTGATGGCGAGGCTGGTCTCCCGGTGGGCCTGGTCGGCGTGGACGAGGACCGGCGCCTGCCAGCCCGCCGCCGGCCGGGGCGGCTTGGGCCCCGCGGGGGCCCCGAGGGACGACCCCACGAGCATCGCCGACGTGCCGGCGACGATTCCGATCGAAAGGACCCTCCTGCGCACGCCCACTGATAGGCCTCCAGTCGTTTCGGCTGCTTGCTCTCACGGGACACGCCGTCCCGCCCGCGGTAACGCTCCGCCCGCCGGCATACGGAGGATTCGCCGCCGGGGGGCCGGTCTCCCCTGACCGCCGGGTGTCGTCGAGATGACAGCCGAGCTGTAACGCGCTCGACTCCCTCGCTCGGGAAGCGCGCGGACGATGGAGGCCAGACGGCGGCGGGAAGATCCGGCGCGAGGAGGAGGCGAGGCGCGATGACCATCGGAGGGGAGCTCCTCAGCCTCACCCGCGTCGTGACGAACGCCAACGAGCTGAAGCCCGGCGGCCTCCTCACGATCGACGTGATACCGGGCAACCCCGTCGCCGGCGCGGACCTCCTGGGGGCTGCGCAGCTGCTCCCCCTGCGGGTCGGCTACAGCATCCAGAGACGCGTCCCCGACGGCATGGGCGGTACCCGTATGGAGGACTGGACGGGGCAGACGGCCCGCGTCCCCACCAAGCCCTCGGACGACGACGTCATTGCTTACGGCGACCTTCTCCACGTCGCCTTCCTCCTCGTTCCTCCGCTCGACTTCGGGAGCGGCGTCCCGCCCGCGGAGTACGTCGTCACGGTGACGCTGTTCGTCAAGGGCCCCGATCTCACGAGGACGATCGAGATCCCCGTCAAGGTCCCGCCGATACGGATCCCCGCGCTGGCGATCTTCTCGAGCGGCCCTCGCTTCGAGCCGTTCACGGACGGCGAGCCGAACGCGATCCTGGTCCAGACCGCGGACCTCGACCTCCCCGGGCTCGAGGAGCTGCTCGACACGTACAACACGGTCCTGTCGACGCTCGGCGCGGTCGTGGACGCGGTCGGGTTCCTCTCGTTCCTGCTGGCGCCGCTGAAGCTCGTGACCGCCATCGTCTCCAAGGTCCCGTTCCCTCCGAACGTCGCGATCGGGCCCGCCTCGGACTGGACGGAGCTGCCCGCGGACAGCCCGCGCATCTGGGGCAACGGGTTCGACGACGAGAACAACTCGCTGCTCCTGCTGGGGCCTACGGACCTGGGGATGCGCGTCTTCGACACCACCGAGGGGAGCTCGATCTTCGGCGAGGAAGAGGCGGACCTGTGGCCGGTCGACCTGCAGAACATCGTCGCCGGCGACACCGAGGTAGCGAAGTATGTCCGCGAAGAGCTCGCCGCGACGCTGGACGTCTTCGGGCTTCCGTCGGAGTTGCCGGATGTCGACAGACCGGCGGATCCGCTGGGCTTCGGTTTCTTGATCATCGGCGACTGGGACCCGGACGTCTACGACGGCTTCACGCAGGAACGGAAGGACGCGCTCAAGAGCCTGTTCTTCTACTCCGGCGACGACGCCGTCCACGAGGACGTCGAGTCTTCGTTCTGGATCCAGTAAACCTGGCTTTGGCACCGTCGGCGATCACCCATCGGCCACGAATCTGGCCAAAGCCAGGTTTAGAGAGACAGGGAGGGCACCATGGCCGGAGTTCTGGAAGTTTGGATCGCGCAACCCGAGCATCTGTGCGGCGTGGACGACGAGAAGTGGGCGGTCTCCGTCTACGACTCGATGCGCCGGCCCCTCGTATGGGAGAACAAGCAATTCATGGGGCTGCCGGCGCACCACGGCCACTGGTCCTCCCTCATGCCGCCGGGACACTACGTCGTGACGGCCCGGCGCCGCGCGGAGCACGAGACGCTCCAAACGCACCCGGCGCTGGTGCAGGTCGAGTGCGAGGGCATCACGTGCGTCCACCTGTTCGCCGACCTGCCTGAAAAGCCGCAGGAACCGGAGGAGCCGGAGAAGCCGGAAGAACCGGAGAAGCCGGAAGAACCGGAGAAGCCGGAAGAACCGGAGAAGCCGGAGAAGCCGGAGAAGCCGGAGTAGGCGCCGGCGGCGTGAGACAGGTCCGAGCAACGCGCGCAAGATAGGGAGTCGCAAACCACCCTCTTCATCGGGAGGACGGCGCGCTTCTCGTGCTGACCGTGGTCGTGAATGTCCTGAGAAGGTTGCTCTGAGGGCGCAACAGGCATCCGAGCGCCGCCTCTACATGCTCGTCGTGCTCGCGGCCGCGCTCGTGCTCGCGATGTCGACCTGGTTCTCCGCCTCGGCGGTCGTGCCGCAGCTCCGGGACGAGTGGGGGCTCGGCGACGCGTCGGCGGCGTGGCTGACGATCGCGGTGCAGCTGGGGTTCGTCGGCGGCGCCGTCCTGTCGTCCCTGCTCAACCTCTCGGACGTGCTCCCGGTGCGGGCGATCATGATCGTGTCGTCGCTCGGCGCCGCCGGCGTGAACCTGTTGCTCCTTCTGGCCGACGGCCCCGCCCTCGCGCTCCCGCTGCGCTTCCTCACCGGCGCGTTCCTCGCGGGCCTCTACCCGCCGGCGCTGAAGCTCATGGCCACGTGGTTCACGACGGGCAGGGGCACGGCGTTGGGAGTGATGGTCGGCGCGCTCACGCTCGGGAGCGCGCTGCCCCACCTGGTGAACGCGCTCGGGGGCCTCGAGTGGCAGACGGTCATCGTCGCGACCTCCGCCGCGACCGCGGCCGGCGCGGCGATCGTGTGGGCGCTCGTGCGGGAGGGACCGTTCCCGTTCCCGCAGGCGGTGTTCGACGTGCGCCAGGCGGGGCTCGTGTTCCGGAACCGGAGCATCCTCCTGACGTCGCTCGGCTACTTCGGCCACATGTGGGAGCTCTACGCGATGTGGGCGTGGTTCGTGGTGTTCTTCCGGGCCTCTCTCGCGGAGGCCCAGACGACGGATGGAGCCTTTGCGGCCGTCGCGACGTTCGCGGTGATCGGGATCGGCGCGCTCGGCTGCTACGCCGGCGGCGTCCTCGGGGACCGGTGGGGCCGGGCGCGCGTCAACCTCTGGTCGCTCGCGCTCTCGGGCACGTGCGCGGTCCTGATCGGGCTCACGTTCGGCCGGGCGCCGTGGCTGGTGCTCGCGATCGGGCTCGTATGGGGCTTCGCGATCGTCGCCGACTCCGCGCAGTACTCCACGCTCGTGACGGAGCACGCCGACCAGCGCTACGTCGGGACCGCGCTCACGCTGCAGCTTGCCGGTGGCTTCCTGCTGACGGTCGCGACGATCTGGCTGATCCCCTGGTTCGAGAGCACGGCGTCGTGGCGCGTCGCGTTCCTGCTGCTGGTGCCCGGCCCCCTCGTGGGGATCGAGGCGATGCGACGTCTGCTCCGGGCTTAGCCCGGAGCGCCGGCGCCCGACGCCGTCGCCTTCGCAAAGATGCGGGCCGGGGCCAGCACGTCGAGCGCCGTCTGCGTGCGCGTGAGGTCTCCCGAGGCGGTCGCGCGGCCCTGCGCGAGCGCCTCCATCGGATCGAGCGTGCCGAAGCCCAGCTCCATGAACGTCGCGACGTCGAGCTCGGCGGAGAGATCCGGCGCGCGCGGCGGCTCGCCGGCACGGACGCGCACGTCGCCGTCCGCGACCTCGACCCAGAAGGGGTCGCCGCCGATCACGAACCGGTACAGGTCCCAGACGCCCTTGGCGGCGTCGCGGTCGGCCATCTCCTCCAGCATGGGGACGAGCCACTCCACGCTGAACGTCTCCTCGCCGTCGTAGGCGCCGAGGAACTGGATACCCCAGCGGGACAGCTCGAGCATCGCGGTCCGGAGACCGCGCGCCTGCTCCGTCGACTCGTACACGGTCGCCGCGGCCGGGGGGTCCAGACGGCGGCGCCGGACGAGGCCGCGCGTCTCGAGCTCCTTCAGGCGGCGGCTGAGCAGGTTGGGCGCGATCCCGTCGAGCCGCTGCTCGAGGTCCGTGAAGCGCTTGGGCGCGAAGAAGAGCTCGCGCAGGATCAGCATCGTCCAGCGGTCGCCGACGACGTCGAGGGCGCGGGCGAGGGGGCAGTACTGCTGATAGCTGCGCGGCATAGGACCTTGGTATCAGGCCGACTTGACTTTTTCAAGTATGAGCTATACGAAATGTAGCGAATGGAACGCCTGGGCCGCTTCATCGCGAACCACCCCCGCCGGCTGCTGGTGGGCACGTTCGTCTTCGTCGCCCTCGGTGGGCTCGTCGCTCCGTCGGTCTCCGGCCACCTCTCGAGCGGGGGGTTCGACGACCCCTCCAGCGAGTCGGCGCACGCAGCCGCACGCATCGAGCGGATCTTCGGCGTCGGTGACCCGGACGTGGTGCTGCTGGTCGAGGCACGCGCCGGCTCCGTCGACGACGCCGCCGTCCGCCGCGACGGCCTCGCGCTGACGAACTCGTTGCGCGACGAGGAGGGCGTGCTCCGCGTCGACAGCTACTGGACCCTCGGCGGTGCCCCTCCGCTGCGGAGCACGGACGGCACGAAGGCGCTCGTCCTCGCGAACCTCGAGGGCAGCCAGAACGACAAGCACGAGCTGCTCGACGAGCTCAGCCCCCGCTACTCCGGGGCGAACGACTCCGTGCGCGTCTCCGTCACCGGGTTCGCCGAGATCTACAGGCAGGTGACCGCGCAGGTCGAGGAGGACCTCGTGCGGGCGGAGCTCGTCGCGATCCCCATCCTGCTGGTCCTCCTGCTGTTCGTCTTCCGAAGCCCCGTCGCCGCGGCCCTTCCGCTCGGCGTCGGGATGGTCGCCGTCGTCGGGACGCTCCTGGTGTTGCGCGGGGTCGCCGCGCTGACGGAGGTCTCGATCTTCGCCCTGAACCTCACGACCGGCATGGGGCTCGGGCTCGGAATCGACTACAGCCTGTTCGTCGTGTCGCGCTTCCGCGAGGAGCTCGCCGCCGGCCGCACCGTTCAGGACGCGGTGACGATCACCGTCGCCACCGCCGGCCGGACCGTGCTCTTCAGCGCGATCGCGGTCGCCGCGTCGTTGTCCGCGCTGCTGCTGTTCCCGATCGTGTTCCTCCGTTCGTTCGCATACGCCGGGATACCCGTGGTGGCGATGGCCGGGCTGGGAGCGCTCGTAACGCTGCCCGCGCTCCTGGCGGTGCTCGGCCACCGCATCGACAAGTGGTCCGTCCGGCGGCCACCTCCGTCCGGAGAGCCCGGCGCCTGGCACCGGATCGCCCGCGCCGTGATGCGCCGCCCGCTTCCGGTCGCGGCCGTCGGGACCGTCGTGCTGCTGGTCCTCGGTGCTCCGTTCCTGGGCGTCAAGCTCGGCCTCCCGGACGACCGCGTCCTGCCGCCGGGAGCGCCCGGGCGCACGGTGACGGACGAGCTGCGGCACGACTTCGCCGGCAACGAGTCCGCGGCGCTGCTGGTCCTCGCGCAGGGCGTCGATCCGCAGACGTCGGAGCCGCAGGTCCGCGGCTTCGCACAGCGGCTGTCGCGCCTCGAAGGCATCGCCCGCGTCGACAGCGCGACCGGGAGCTACGTCGAGGGCGACCTGCTGTTCTCGTCGCCGGTGCTCGCCGAGCGCTTCACCGCCGACGACGCGACCTACTTCTCGGCCGTGCTCGATCCGAAGGTCGAGAGCCAGTCCCTGGAGGCGGAGGAGGTCGTCCACGACATGCGCGCGCTCGACGCGCCCTTCCCGTTCGAGGTCGCAGGCCCGTCGGCGGACCTCGTCGACGGCAAGCGCGGCGCGTTCGCGCGGATCCCGATGGCGATCGTGTGGATCGCGGTCGTGACGTTCGTCACGCTGTTCCTGCTGTTCGGGAGCGTCCTCGTCCCGCTCAAGGCCGTGATCCTGAACCTGCTGAGCCTCACCGCCACATTCGGGGCGATGGTGTGGGTGTTCCAGGACGGGAACCTCTCCGGCGTCTTGGACTTCACCCCGACCGGGACGCTCCTCCTGTCGAACATCATCCTCATGTTCTGCATCGCGTTCGGGCTGTCGATGGACTACGAGGTCTTCCTGTTGTCGCGCGTGAAGGAGGAGTACGACCTGACCGGCGACAACGAGCTCGCGGTCGCGCGGGGGCTCGACCACACGGGCAGGATCGTCACCGCAGCCGCGGCGCTGATCGCGATCGTGTTCCTCGCGATGATCAGCTCGGGGATCTCCTTCATCAAGATGTTCGGCCTCGGGCTCGCGCTCGCCGTCGTCATGGACGCGACGCTCGTCCGCGGCGCGCTCGTGCCCGCGTTCATGAAGCTGATGGGGCCCGCGAACTGGTGGGCTCCCGCGCCCTTGCGGCGGTTCCACGACCGGTTCGGCATCCGAGAAGCGACGGCGGGAGGGACGAGGACGTGAGAAGGCTCATCGGGATTCTGCTGACGCTCGTGATGGCCGTGGCGGCCTGTACGACACCGGAAGAGCCGCAGCAGGACGACATAGCGGCGCTCGACGAGGCGCCGGACGACGACGCGCCCGCGCGGAGCTCGGGTGGAGGCGACGACGAGGCCGGAGGGGCTTCGAAGAAGAAGGGGGCTTCGCAAGGGGGCGGCGGCAAGACGTCGGGCGGCGGCAACACGGCCCAGGGCTCCGGCGGCGGGTCCGGCGACACCGCGCAGGACGGCGCCTCGGGTGACGAGCCGGCGAGCCCCGCGCAGGCCGCGGCCTCGCCCGTTCCCGAAGGGCGCTACGAGTACGCGACCCAGGGCGAACGGACGGTGTCCGGGAACGAGGAATCGCTGCCGGAGACGACGACGCTGACCGCGGCCGCCCCGGCGGACGGTCTGCAGAGGCAGACGAGGGACCTGCGCGACTCAGAGGGCAACGGCATCCTCACCGAGACCGACCTCCTCTACCGCGGCGGCGGCGTGGCGCTGACGTACGTGAAGATCACCGCGCGGTTCCAGGGCGGCCTCACCGACGTGCGCGAGTTCCGGCTCCCCCGCCCCGAGATGATCGCGCCACGTGGTGCGGGGCCGGGATATGGGCGCACGTTCACGATGGAGGGCTCCGGCACGCGCGCGAAGGTGACGATCAACGCGCTCCGCTACCAGGACGTCACGGTCGCGGGCAGGCGGGTCCCGGCCCTCGTCGTGCAGAACCACATCGAGTTCTCGGGCGCGCTCGAGGGATACCAGCGGTCGACGACGTGGTTCTGGCCGAAGCACCTGCTGCCCCTGCGGGAGCAGGTTCGGACGGACGTCCGCAACGGGCCGATCCGCGTGCAGAGCAACTACGTGGCGACGATCAGGCGCATCCCCTAGCGTCAGGCGCGGGCGAGCTCCGGGACCGCCTCCGCCGGCGTGTCCGCTTCTCCCGTGACGCGGTTCGCCGCGTCGGGGATGTTGCGCTCCAGGTCGCGCACGAGGAGCAGCCCCGCCAGGCATGCGACCGGCAGCACCACGAACAGCTCGTCGCCGAGGCCCGCTCCGAGGAACACGCCGGCGAACGCCGGTCCCACGATGTGGCCGACCGAGAACGTGAACGAGTACGCCGCGTTGTACCGGCCACGCAGCGCCTCCGGCGCGAGGTCGTTGACGATAGCCGGGGCCGTCGGCGACACCATGCACTCCCCGAGGCCGAACACGACCATCACGAGCGCGAAGCCCGCGTTCTTCGCCAAGCCGGGGCCGAGCTGCCCGACGACAAGCGCGAGGCTCCACGCGACCGCCCAGAGGACGCAGATCGCCATCAGGCCGCGCGTCCGCCGCTTGCCGCGCATGAGCTTCAGCACGACGAGCTGCGCGACCACGATCGCGAACGTGTTGGCCGCGAACGTCATGCCGAGCGCGGCCGTCGAGATGCCGCCCCTGCCGGTCGCGTACGCGGGGAATCCCGACTCGAGCTGCGAGTAGCCGACGGTGACGAGGAGCGTCATCAGGACGAAGAGGCGCACGAAGTTGCGGTCCCTCACGACCGACCGGTAACCGCCCGCTGCGACTTCCCTGTCCTCGTCGGAGTGCTCGACGCGGTTGCCGATGTCGCTCAACTTCAGCAGGACCCCGGCGAACACGAGCCACGAGAGCGCGTCGAGCGCGTAGAGCAGCTCGAAGGTCCCCGGGCTCGAGACGTCCGCGAGCAGCCCGCCGAGGATGCCCCCGATCCCGATGCCGAGGTTCAACGTCGCGTAGTGGACCGAGAAGACGTTCGACCGGTGCTCCGGCCCCACGATCGAAGAGAGCAGGGAGTGCGTCGACGGCCACAGCCCGGCGAAGCCGATGCCGAGGAATACGGCTGCCGCGAACGCCTGCCACGGGTCCTGCACCTGGGAGAACGCCGCGGAGGAGATCGCGCACAGCACGAGCGACGCGATCAGCATCCGCCTCGACCCGACCTTGTCGACGAGCGACCCCACCGGCGCGCCGACGACGAACCCGGTGATCGCGACCACGGACAGGACGAACGCCGCCGTCCGGACGTCGAAGTCCCGGACGTCGCGCAGGTAGACCACCATGAACGGGAGCACGAGCCCGGTGCCGAGCGCGGCGACGCTGTCGCCGGCGAGGACCTTCCAGGCACGGGTGGGGAGCTGCGGGACGAGGCTGGAGAGAGCGTTCTTCATGGAGCTGGATCCTCGGAGGCGGGGTTCGGACGGACGGGACCCGTCGGCGGGCGACGGAGAGGGCGCTAGCGGGTAGCGCCGAACGCGGCGGGCGCGTTAGCGGCCCCCCGCATGTTGGTCCGGTCGTTGCGTCCGATCTGCTCCATGAGCCGTCCATGAAACCTCATGGGCGGGAGCCGCGTCAACAGATGCACGCGGCCCGGCTCAGCAGTAGACGTACGGGTCCTCGTTCTTTCCGTAGGCCTGGCCGAGCACCGCGAACTGGTCCCAGTACGCGTGGCGGGCGTCCATGTTCGCCGTCATGAAGTCGCATGCCTCCTGCGGCTTCGAACGCTTCGCCTTGCCGCCGATCCCGAGATGCGCCAGCGTCTCCTTGACGACGCCGAACCCCCGCGTCGGCGAGATCAGCCCCCACCCGGTCTGCACCCAGGGGGCCGCGTCGTTCACGGGGACGGCAGTGGGGTCGGGCCCGCCCTCCGTCCCGTAGTCGGCAGTCCTCGGGTAGTACGCCGCCTCCTCGAGGGCCCTGCGCATCTCCCAGACCGTCAGCCCGAGCTTGCCGCCGACCATCAACGGCTCGCCCTTGCTTGCGGCGACGATCCCTCCGCTGTGGCCGGCGGCGCGCCGCGCCTCGAGTAGCACCTTCGAGAACGTGCCGGCGCTGCGCGGCGTCGCGAAGCTGGTCCCGCCGACCTCGCGGAGGCCCTCTTCACAACTCCGGCAGTAGGGAAGCTCCTGCGTGAAGTCGCCGACGAAGTCGGGCACCTGCCCGGAGGAGACCTGGCGCCCCTGGCTCGCGCCCTCCTCGAAGCCGGCGATGCCGATGCTCCACCACGGTCCCGACGTCTCGTCGAGCCCGGAGTACGTCGGGTCGTTCGCAGCGGCGCCGAAGTGGGCCTTGCCGTTCTCGACCACGCCCGTGTAGCTGTTGGACAGGTGGTTGAGCGTCGGGTAGCTCGTCACGGGGCCGTAGCTCGTGCTCACGATGTCGACCGCGGGGTGCGTGAACGCCCATTCCTCCGACTCCGCGCTGATGTCCTCGACTGCGACGACGATCGCGTCGGGGTTCGCGGTCAGCACGGCCGCCGCCGTCCCGATGCCGTGGGAGCTGGCCGTCCCGTCGGGGCGGAGCCTCTGCCCCTCGGCGAGGAAGGAGACGCCGATGACGTTCGTCCCGGCGAACCAGTACGGCTCGCCCTTCTCGATCTTCTCGAACTCGTCCTTGGCCTTCGCGAAGTCCTTTGCGAAGTCGCCGGTCCGCTGCACGCGGATGACGTGGTCGTTGTCGATGCCGAACTCCTTCAGCACCGCGGGCGTCACGCTCGACGGGGCGTCGTTGCCGTAGAGCGAGCCACCCTTGTGGAAGTACTCGTGGTAGGCGTTGAACCCGCTGTCGATCACGGCTACGACGGCGCGCGGAGCCGCCTTCTTCGCCGGGGGACTCGTCCGGGACCCGGCCTGTGCGACTGCAGAGAAGAGGGGCAGGGCGAGCGTGGCTGCCACGAGGGCGCAGAAGGCGCGGCGCAGCAGGCGAGGGTTCGTGTCCATAGCCGCGAGATTCGCCGTCACCGACTCCATCCCTCCAGGCGGGCTCAGGGGGCGGTGACCCGGTAGACCTGCAGGCCCGCGTGGCGGTCGTTGACGAAGACGAAGCGCCCGCTGCGGTCGAACTTCGCGGACCAGGAGTCCGCTCCGTCGGAGACGTACCAGCCGATCTCCTTCGCGCCGCCGCCCTGTGCGCCGACGCCCACGCCGGCCATCGTCCGGATGTCGACGACGCGCACGCCGCCGGTGTGCCACGAGGCGGCGACCTTGGTCCCGTCGCGCGAGATGCCGAAGACGTGCGAGGTGCAGAGGCCGGCGTTCGTGCGGGCGGCCTCGGGGGTGACGAACTCGGCCGGCTGCCACTCGCCTACCAGCTCCATGTACGGCGACCCCTCCGGGTCCCATTCGTAGAAGTACAGCGCGCCGAGGGGGCAGGGCGACGCGGCCCCCCCGCTGGCCTCGTCGCTCACGATCACGTGGCGCTGGTCCGGCGTGAAGTGAGCCTCGTGGTTGTGCGAGCAGCCCGGGCACTGCAGGACGTCGAGCTCCACCGGGTTCGCGGGGTCGCTCGTGTCGAGCACCTGGATCGCCGACATCGACGACGCGACCGCGAAGCGGCCGTCGGCGGAGAACTCGATGTCGTGGGGGCCGTGGTAGCCGGTGACGGCGGCCGTAGTGAGGTGCCGCGGCTTCGTCGGGTCCGCGATCGACCAGACCTCGTACTGCGGCAGCCCGGTAGCGACGACGTCACCGTAGGAGACGTAGAGGATCGGCTTCTTAGGGTGCGTCGTGACCGTGTGCCCGCCGCGGGCGACGATCCCGTAGCCCGCGGGCTTCGGCTTGCGCGGGTTCGATATGTCGATCGTGTAGAAGCCGGTCTCGCCGCCGGGGAAGCAGACGTCCGCGGGATGCGAGGCGTCCTCGCCGACCACGAGCGTCTTGCGGTCGTGTGAGACCTGGAGGAACGCCTGGCCTCCCGTGCAGGGGACGGACGCGACGAGCTTCGGACGCGCCGGGTCGTTCACGTCGAACACGCGTATCCCGCCGCTCGCCGGCGCGGCCGTCGAGGTGAACAGATAGTCGCGACCCCCGATCCGCGTGACCGCGAGGTGCATCCCGTCCCCGTACTCGACCTCTGCCACGGGCTCGAGGCCGTTGCCGGTTCCGCGGGAGGCCGGCGTGGCCGCGTGCACGGTCGACGCGAGCGCCAGCACGAGAAGGGGCGCGATGGCCCTGAGGTGCCTCATTGAGAGGAGGTTCGGTGCACCGGGCGGTGGGTCCTGCGTCGGCGGCTGTCCGGCTGCTGCCAAGCGCGGGGGCACGCGAAAGCGCTAGGAGCCCCGCACCCGCCGCGCCACGAGCACGATCCCGGCCGCTGCGGCGGCCGCTCCGACGATCCAGTACGGGAAGCCGTCGCCGCCGTCGTTATCGGCCGCCGGCGGGTCGATCGCACCGGTGGGCCGGAACCGGGCGAGGGCGGCCCGGTATGCCGTCGTGGACGTGCAGCTGTTGTCCTTGAAGGTGCTTCCGCTCCCCGCGTGCGGGACGAAGAGGTAGGTCTTGCCCTCGCGGTAGTGGCGGTCGACGCTGGACGCGACGTTGATCGGCCCCGGAGGGTCGGCTTGTCCGCCCCGGACCTCGACGCGTGCGTCGACGTCCCCCTTCCAGACCTCCGACACCTCGACGGTCGCCCAGCGGCCGTCGTTCGTCGTCGCGACGACCGCGCCGACGAAGGCAGCGGGCGCGTCGCGCAGCGCCTGCCGCATCGGCGGCAAGCCGGCGCAGGAGGCGCGGGCCGCGGGTGCGAACGAGGCGCTCATGATCGCGGCGAGCAGCGCGACCGCAGCGGCGCGTTCGATCGAGCTTCTCCCCCGGCGGGACTTCACGATCCTTGGACGGCCCCGGCGGTGCCCGGGTTCCCGCGCTGTGGGAACGGCGCGCGTCACAGCCCGATCAGCTTCTTCACCAGCTCGCCCCTGCGCGTCGGGCGACCCGTGCGGGCTTCCACGCGATCGGCGTGCGCCATCGCCTTCAGGCCGAGGTTCACGCCCAGCCAGCGCAACGGCTCGGGCTCCCACCTCCGCGACCGGTGGTTCACCCAGGGCAGGCGGACGAGGTCGCCGTCGCGCCCGAGGATCAGGTCGGTGAGCGTGCGGCCGGCGAGGTTCGCCGTGGACACGCCGTCGCCGACGTAGCCGCCCGCCCACGCCAGCCCCGACTCCCGGTCGCAGCCGACCGAGCTGAACCAATCCCGGGGCACGCCGAGAGGACCTCCCCACCTGTGGGTGATCGCATATCCCGAGACGCTCGGGAACAACGACACCAGCACCTCCTGCAGGCCCTCGAAGATCCGCGGGTCTCGGTCGTGGGCGTCGTCGACGCGGGAGCCGAAGTGATAGGGCGCACCTCGCCCTCCCAGCGCGATCCGGCCGTCTCCGGTCCTCTGCGCGTAGACGAGCAGGTGGCGGCCGTCGTGCAGGGTCTCGCAGCCGTCCCACCCGACGGCGTCCCAGGTCTCGTGCGGCAACGGCTCGGTCGCGATCATCAGCGAGTACAGCGGCACGAGCGTCCGGCGCATCCTCCGCAGCCCCGGGGTGTACCCCTCGGTAGCGCGCACGACGAAGCCGGCGCGGACCGTGCCTAGCTCGGTGACGACCTTCCCCGGTTCGATCGCCACGGCCGGCGTTCGCTCGTAGATCGCCGCGCCGAGCTCCTCGGTCCTTCTTGCAAGGCCGCGCACGAGCCGTCCGGGATGCAGCCGCGCGCAGTGGGGCGTGAAACGCGCGCCGAGCGCGCCGGCGACCCTGACCCGGCCCTCCAGCTCGTCGCGCTCCATCCACCGGAAGTCGTATTCGCCGAATCCCCACGCGCGGTCGTCTTCTATCTCCGCGCGCACGCGTCCCAGCTGCGCCGGCGACGTCACGAGCGTGAGCGTCCCGCCCTTGTGGAAGTCGGCGTCGATGCCCTCTTCCGCGAGGACGCGTCCGACCTCGTCGACCGTCGCGAACATCGCCCGCTCCATCGCGACCGCGGCATCCCGGCCGCCGGCCCTCGCGACCTTCGCGCGCGGCGCCGCGAACAATCCCGAGCACCACCCGCCGTTGCGCCCGCTCGCGCCGAAGCCGGCGATCTCCTTCTCGACGAGCGCGACCCTCAGATCGGGTTGCGCTCGCAGCAGGTAGTACGCGGTCCACAGCCCCGTGTATCCCGCGCCGACGATCGCGACGTCGACGGAGGTGTCACCCGGCAGCGGGGGCCGCGGGTCGAGCGACTCGCCGGCGGTCTCGAGCCAGAGGCTGTACGAGCCGTAGCCACGCTCCCCCATCAGGGGACGGCACCTTGTTCCGCACCAGCGGCGTCCATCCGAGGAGAACGCCGGCCGGGTCGGCTACGTGACCGGCTCGTCGTACGCCTTCTGCAACGCGGCGAGGTCGAGCTTCACCATCTGCAGCATCGCCTTCATCGCGTTGTTCACTCGCGCGGGGTCGCCCTTCTCGAAGAGCTCCTCCATCCCCTTCGGGACGATCTGCCACGCGAGCCCGTACTTGTCCTTCAGCCACCCGCACTGGACCTCTTGGCCGCCGCCGTCGAGCAGCTTCTCCCACAGCTCGTCCACCTCGTCCTGCGTCTCGCAGCGCACGAGGAACGAGATCGCTTCGGTGAACTTGAACTCGGGGCCGCCGTTGATCGCGGTGAAGTCCTGGCCGAACAGGCGGAAGTTCACGGTCATGACGGAGCCGGTCTGACGCGGGCCGGACTCCGGGTAGTGCGTCACGCCCGTGATCTCGGAGTCCTTGAAGATCGAGGTGTAGAACTCGGCGGCCTCCTCGGCCTCCGTGTCGAACCACAGGTTCGGGACGATCTTCTGCATCCGTTCCCTCCTCTCGCCGGCGGCCCGCCATCGGGCCCTCGTTGGATTAGACGGCATCGGGCCGGGAAACTCATCGCCGGAATACTCGCCTTGCTTCGGCATCGCTCCCATACGTTCGTTTCTGGCAGGAATGGGCGTGCCGCTGCCGAAGTCATCTAGCGGCGGTAACCCCGAACGGACGTATGGAGGCTCATATGAAGCGCGCGATCACGGTTCTGCTCGCTGCGACCCTCGTCGCGGCGCTCTCTCCCCTAGCGGCCGGAGCGGGGGCTCCTCCGCAGAAGGAGGAGGGAAACGTCCTGCTCCCGGGCCCCGGCCCGAACGGCGAGACGACCGGCGGGTGCTGGACCGGCCACGGCCGGCGGGCGTGGATCTTCTCCGGCGGCGCCACGGCAGGCCCGATGGCCAGCATGATCGAGATCGACCCCTCGACGTGGGACGGCAAGTTCAAGCTCGACGTGGTGAGCGGCGGCATGCGGACCGAGGACCTCGACCTCACGTTCTACATCGACCCGGGCAAGGTGGACCCGACGGACCCGGCGCAGCAGGGCGGGATCGTCGAGAGCTCCTCCTACCTCAGCAGGAAGGCCGGCGGCGAGACGGGAACGGTGCCCCGCGAGTCGACGCTGGCGCTGATCTGCCTCGCGATCGGGAGCGGGTACAACGCGAACTGGGCGTACACCGCGACCCCGCCGAAGGCGAAGAAGAAGTAAGGGAGCAACCGACGAACGAGCGGTGAGAGCGGCGGGCCTTCGGGCCCGCCGTTTCTCTTACTCGATAGCCCTCGGCTCAGCCGTTCGAGCCGCGATCGTTGCCGTAGGAGTCGCGCCGGCTGATCTGGCCGTCCTCGTCGTGCACCAGCAGCTCCGTCTGTTGCTGCTTCGCGATGTCGCGGCCCGCCTGGATCGCGTCCGACTGTGTGTCGTAGGTCCTCTCCGGGACCCCCATGCCGTCGAGCCCCCACTTGCCCTCACGCGGAACCACGTGGATGCCCTCGCCTCCCGGCATTCGGCTCGCCTCCTCGCGTTCGACGGTCTGCGCGAGCTGACGTACCCGAGGTGACCCGGAGCGACACCTCGGAGGTTGGAACCGGGACCTGTTCCGTCGATTGCGGTGAGGCTACGCTGGCCGCCGACCGAGAGGAGGAGACGATGGACCCTCTGGACTTCAGCGACCTGCGCGCGCTCTACGTCAACTGCACGCTCAAACGGTCGCCGGAGCCGTCGCACACACAGCTGCTGATGGACAAGTCGATCGCGATCATGCGCGGCCAGGGGGTCGAGGTCGAGGTGCTCCGGGCCGTCGACCTCGACCTCGCCACCGGTGTCTGGCCGGACATGACCGAGCACGGTTGGGCGAGCGACGCGTGGCCGGACGTGTTCCGGAAGGTGCTCGACGCGCACATCCTCGTGCTGGGGACGCCGATCTGGCTCGGCGAGAAGTCCTCCGTCTGCACGCACGTGGTCGAGCGCCTCTACGGGAACTCGAGTCTCCTCAACGAGCACGGCCAGTACGCCTACTACGGGCGCGCCGGCGGCTGCCTCGTCACCGGCAACGAGGACGGCATCAAGCACTGCTCGATGAGCGTGCTGTACGCGCTGCAGCACCTCGGCTACGTGATCCCTCCGCAGGCCGACGCCGGATGGATCGGCGAGGCGGGGCCCGGCCCCTCCTACGGCGACGAGGGCGTCGGGCTCGACAACGACTTCACGAACCGCAACACGACGTTCATGACGTGGAACCTCATGCACACCGCTCGCATGCTCGTCGACCGCGGCGGCTTCCCGGCGCACGGGAACCAGCGCTCGGAGTGGGACGCGGGCTGCCGCCGGGACCAGCCGAACCCCGAGCACCGCTAGCTCGACACGAGGAGGCGCGTCTTCCTAGGACCGGTAGACGGACGCCGTCGCCGTGGAACCAAGGAACTCACCCTCGCCGGCGAACGTCGCCTGCAGCGCGCGCGGGTGGACGGAGACGTATCGCGGCGGGACCTCCATCGTCGCGACCCCGGCCGCGTCCGTCGTCGCGGTCCCCAGCAACGTCATCGTCTTCGCCCCGTTCACCTTGTCGGCGACGTAGAACGAGATCGTCCGGCCCGGGAGCGGCCCGTCGTCCTCGGCGAGAACGGCGCGGGCGATCGCAGGAGCGTTAGCCGACGCCACCGCGTCGCCCAGCGTCAGAGTCGTCGCCTCCGGGGCCACCTCCCCCGTGTCCCAGCCCACGACCTCGCCCGCGGGAGAGAGGTGGACAGTCCCGGTGACGCCGTCCGCCATGCAGTAGTCGAACTGGGAGCCGAGCCGCGACCGGGGCTGGCCGAGCGTCCGCAGGACTTCCTCTGCAGTCATGCCCTCGCGCAGCCGGGCGAAGTCGTCCGCCGTCAGGTCGGGCACGTCGCTGCGGCACGAGCTCCCCGGGACGCCGATCGCCCGTTCCCACATCTGCAGGTACGCCTCCGGCCCGAGGAGCATCTCGTCCACGATCTCCTGTCCCGCCTGCATCCTGAAGTCCTCGATCCAGTCCGGGTAGAGCCCGTAGTGCGCGACCCCGTCGCGGTTGACGTCGTAGGGCGCACGCGTCCCGCTCACCTGTCTGTGGAGCGTCGCGCCGCCGAAGCCCTCGAACGGGTACCGGACGGGGTTCGCCGCGTTGTCCCGGCGAGGCTGCCCCTGGTTGCTGAACCCGTTGGTGTCCGAGCCGTAGCCGATCCCGAACAGGAAGCGTTCGTCGGCCCAGCCGCGGTTCTTGCGCCACTTGTCGACGAAGCTCGCCGATCCGCCCGCGTGCGGTGTGACCACGCCGCCGAGCTCGTAGATCTTCTCGTAGATCGTGTCGTCCGCCCACGAGTGGCTCGAGACGACCCCGGGGGTGACCGTCGAGCCGGAGGCACGCAGCTCCGCGCCGATCTCCTCCACGACCTCCAACGCCTCGGTTCGAGCGTGCGAGCTCATGTGGTCGGGGTCGAAGATCATCCCGCGCTCGACCATCTCGCGGATCGCGGTCTCGCCCATGTCGCTGAGACCGAGCGAGTTGCAATGGGGACCCTCCGGGTAGACGGGGGCCGCGCCGGTCTGGCCGAACAACGCGAGGACCGCGCCGAAGATCGCGTCGCGGCCGGAGAGCTCGTCGGGCGCGCCGGACTCGTCGTGCAAGTTCATCTGGGTGTGGTCGTGCGCGACCTCGTGGTCGTGCAAGTGCCCGTCGGCGTCGGAGCAGGTGTCCATGCGCCAGTAGGAGCCGGTCTCGAGGAAGTTGCCGAAGTTCACGACCGGACCCTGCAGGTCGGAGTCGCCCTTCACGCCGGTGAACGCGTTGTCGAACTTGTTGACGAGCTCCATCTGCCGGACGCCGAGGTCGTACACCTCCTGGAGCCGGTCGTCGATCTCGTCCGCGGGGCACGTCGGGACGTCGCGCACGATGCCGCACCCGAGCGGGACCGAGACCTCCATCCCCAGCACCACCGCGAGGTTGCCGTCGTTGATCACCTGGCGCGCCTCGAACGGGTCGTCGACGATCCGGAACCAGCCCTCGCCGGGCCCTCCGCTCTGCGCGTCGATGTACCGCTCGAGCTCCCGGATGCGCCGCGCCTGCAACGCCACGCTCTCCATCTCGTCGCAGCTGTTGCGCCTGTACGGATAGATCTCGCAGAGCTGGCCGTTGTCGACGAGCAGGTTCACGAACATCCGCAGCCCCCCTCGCCACGAACGCTCGAGCCACTTGTAGTAGACCTGCTCGTGCGTCAGCGAGTGCGGCTTCGGCCATCCCTCGAACGTCGGCCACCCGTCGGTGTTGTGGCCTTCGACGGGATTGCCGCCGCTCAGCGCGGCCTCGAGGACGGCGCCGTGTCCGCCCGGCTCGTGGTCGGGACAGTCGACGAGCGCGTGCTCGACGCCGAAGCGGTGCCACGGCCGCCCACAGCGCGACCGACCGCCGATGAACTCGAACGCCATCATGTGGAGGTGGGCGTCGAGGTGGCCGCGGACCTCCTGATAGCCGGTCTCGCCTCCGACGACGGGACCCTCGACGTTCACCTCGACCTCCGGGAACTGCGCGCAGCCCCCACGCTGCTCGAACGCGAACGGCGCCGCTGTGGCACCGAGGACGAGCTCTCCCCCGTCGCCGGTCGTCAGCGCCTGGTCCGTGGCCGGGAGCGTGATCCGGAAGTCACCCGGGTTCCCGGCGATCGTCCAGTCGGCCAGGTCGCTCGGGCGCGCGGCCGCGACCACGGCGGCCCCTCGTCCCGCCGCACGGTTGGCCTCGCTCTCGGCGACCGCGTCGGCCGCGGCATCCGTCTGCTCGAGCAGGAGCCCCCCGGCGGTGGCGCCGGGGGTGGATCCCGTGACGGCATAGGCAGCTTCTCCGAGGGCCCCCTCGGAGGCCGCGACGAAGTCGCGGGCGGAGCCGAAGAGCAGATAGCTGCCGAGGTCGGTTGCCTGGAAGTGGAACGGCTCGGCGCCGGCTGCGGACGCAGCGGTGGCCGCGAAGCCGTCCCCGGTCCGCTCGACGTATCCGCCGCCGGCGGCCTGCAGCGCGTAGCAGCCGCCCGCCAGCGCGTAGCGGTCCTCGGGATGCTCCGCCCGCGGCCGCTCTTGCGGCTTGGCCTCGCCGGTCCACGCGGCGGTCGTGGAGGAAATGGGCGGCCCCGCAGCCGTCGCAGCCGGAGCCGGGGCCGGCAGGTACCCCAGGACGATCGCCGCGGCCCCGGTCACGACCAAGTACGCGTTCGCCCCGCGGCGCATGCGCTCAGCTCCTGGAGTAGAGGGATGACGACTCTCCGTCAGGTTCTCCGGAGAGGGCGCGACCTCCTCCCGAAAGCTCGTCTTGCTCTCGGAGCCCGGAGCCGCGAACGACTGCAGGTCCGCCGCCCCCGCAGCTTGGGAAGCTCATCCGGAGATGGCAGGGGGGCGGCCGGACCCGCGGGCAGCATCCAGAAGGTAACCCGGATAGGGCATGCCTGTAACTAGGGGTGACGGTTTTAGTCAGACAGGGGCCACCGAGCCGCGCTAGTCGGCCTGGAGAGCGACCTCCAGGCCCTCTTCGAGGACCGCGAGGGCCTCCTTCTGCTTGCGGCGATCGCGCAGCAGCTTCGCGAGCTCACGTGCCGTCGCTGCCGTCTCGCGCAGCGCGCCTGCCTCCCGGAACAGCCGCATCGCCTCACGCAGCTCCCGCTCGGCGAGCGACGGCTCCTTCTGCAACAGGACGCGTCCCATCTCACGGTGGTTCGTCGCGCGGATGATCGGGGGGCCCGAAGGCCCGGCCAGGGCGCGCGCCTCGTCGAGCCGAGAGCGAGAGCGCACGCGGCGACCGCTCAGGCGCTCGACCTGCGCCAGCTCGTTCAGCACGTTCGCCCGGTCGACCTCCGCGTTCGGGACCGGCTCGAGGCGCGCCAGCGCAGCTTCGAAAGCCGCTCGGGCGCCGTCGAGGTCCCCTTTCTCCAACAGGACGATCCCGCGGTTCATCTGCGCCCACGCGGCGCCGAGCCTCCAATCGAGCATCGAGAAATGCTCCTCGGCCTTCCGAGCGGAGTCCGCCGCATCGGCATGGCGTCCCTGCTCAAGCAGCGAGCGAGCGACGTTCATGTGGAGGCACGCCAGCTCCGCGGGGTCGTCCGTCAACGGCGCGAACCGTAACGCCAGCTCGGCCTCGTGGGCCGCCTTGTTCCGGAGACCGACGCGGGCGTAGCAGGAGACGAGGGCGGCATGGGCCCTCATCTGGGCCACCGGGTCGGGATGGCCTCTGCGATCGAGCGCGTCGAGGTACTCGTTCAGGATGTGGATCGCGAGGCGCGAGTCGCCGAGGGCGAGAGTGCACCTGGCCACTCCGACGACCGCCTCGTAACGAAGGTGCTCAGGGTCGCCGCTCCAGAGGGCCTCGGACGCCCGGTAGTGCTCGAGCGCCTCCTCCGGCCGACCCTCGTGCTCCTCCACCACGCCGAGCACGCACAGCGCCTTCGCCTCCACGCGGCGCCAGCCTCCCTTGCGCGCCTCGGTCCGCACCGACCGCGCGCGTGACCGGGCGCCGCTGCGGTCTCCCGCATGGAGGGTCCTCCTCGCCTCCTGTAGCCGCAGCTCGAGCTCCGCCTCCGCCCCCGGCGACCGGCCGGTGCGGAGCTCGATCGGGTCGACCCCCAGCCGCTCGGCGATGTGCTCGAGCGTCTCGTCCGACGGGATGCGCTTGCCCGCCTCGATCAACGAGACGTAAGACGACGTCAGCAGCGGAGACGCGACGTCCCGCTGCGACAACCCCTTCTGCGCCCTGAGGGTGCGGATCCGCGCGCCCAATCCTGGGTCCTTCGCTCCCTTCATGGCCGCAAGCGTAAGCGGGGCAACCTCGGTCCGCGCGTGGTATTACTGCTGGGCTGACTTCAAGTAATCCCATTTGTCAGCACCGTCTTCCGTTCGAGACCTTAGGAGGCCGCTCATGGTCCGCGTCGCGTTGATCGTCGCACTCGCCGGTGCCGCGCTTCTGCTCTGGGCGGGGCCGGCGGGCGCGTGCGTGGAGCTCCTCCAGTGGAAGGACTGCCTCTAGCCGCTTGGTACCCAGGTCTGCCTACGCGGGCACGACCTTCATCTGGGCCATCATCGAGTGGTCCTCGTGCGCCAGATTGTGGCAGTGGAACATGTACCGGCCCGTGTAGCCCTCGAACCTCATCACCACGCGCACTCGCTCGGCCCCGTCGACGCGGACGGTGTCCTTCCAGCCCATCTCGCCCGCCGACGGCGGAAGACCGTCGCGGTCGAGCACCTGGAACCTGACGAGGTGCACGTGCATCGGGTGGGTCGCGGACGACTCGTTCACGAACGTCCACACCTCGGTGTCGCCGAGACGCGGCCGGATGTCGATGCGGTCGGGGTCGAACGTCTTGCCGTTGATCTCCCACTGACGCGTGTCGAAGTTGCGAGACAGCGCGAACTCACGCTCCACGTCGCCGGTCAGCATGCGCTCGATCGGCCGGAACATCATCGGCAGCTCGCTGTCGTCGTCCTCCTCGCGGTCGACGTCGAACGCGACGAGCGGGACGAGACTCGCCGGGTCCGTGGGGTCCCGGCGATCGCCGAGGATCACGCGGGTCCCGACGGGATGCCTGGAGAAGTCGACGACGACCTCGGCCCTCTCCGCCGTCCACAACGGGATCGTCGCCGCCGGCGCCGGCGCGGCGAGGAACCCGCCGTCCGACGCGATCTGGACGAGCGGCTCGCCGGTGTCCAGCGCGAGGTTGTACCCGCGTGAGTTCGACGCGTTGAGGATGCGGAAGCGGTACTTGCGGTTCGCGACGCGGAAGAACGGCGCCGGGCGGCCGTTGACGAGGAACGTCGGGCCGAGGACGTCGTCGTGGTCGTCTCGGAACTTCAACGAGCCGTCGCGGCGGAACTTGCGGTCCTGCAGGACGAGCGGGACGTCGTAGTCGCCCGTAGGAAGGTTGAACCGGTCGTCCGCGGGGTCCTCGATCACGTACAGGCCGTTGAGGCCCATGTAGTTGTTGCGCGACGACCGGTGGTGCGTGTGGTCGTGGTACCAGAGCGTCGCCGCGTCCTGCTCGTTCGGGTAGACGTAGTCCTTGTGCTCGCCGGGCCGCACGAGGTCGAGCGGCTGGCCATCGCTCGCGGGCCGCACACGCCCCCCGTGGAGGTGGACGGTCACCGGCACGTCCAGCCGGTTGTAACGGCGCACCACCGCCTCTCTCCCCTTCGTGACCTTGATAGTCGGCCCCGGGAAGCTCCCGTCGAACGTCCATGCCGGCGTCCGCTTGCCCGGCAGGATGCGCACGCGCGCCCGGCGCATCGTCGTCTCGAAGTAGTCGCGGCCGCCGGTGCTGCGAACGGGCTTCAGCACCGGAGGTATCCGCAGCGGGAGCGAGAAGGGCTCGGCGGCGGCGGCCGCATGGGCGAGGCCGGTCAGCGAGCGCGGCAAGGCGAGCGCGGCTCCCCCTGCCGCCGCCATCTTCAAGAACTCCCGGCGTGACTGCATCGGCTCCTCCCGGGCGCGCTCGCCCGTGCCCCTCATTCTCGGCTATCGGTGAGGTTCGACCGGGCGATGGGCGTTCCTGCGAAGCGCTGCGCCGGGGCGGTGGACGCGCTACCGGGACTCGATGATCGTCAGGGGCGCGCCGTCAGCGAGCGGATCCGGGCGAACAGGTCCTTCAGGAGCTCCTCGGCGTCCAGAGTCGCGTTGCTCTCGTGCCACCGGTCGCGCGCCTCCTCGGACACGACGAGCCCCACGCCTGCGGCCAGCCTGTGGTCGACGCCTACCGGGCACCCGTCTCGCTCGGCCAGCGCCTCGGCGATGAGCTCGATCTGCTCCTGCGTGTGCTCCACGTGGCGCTTACGGAGGCAGGGATTCCGCTCGAGCACCGCCCATATCTCCAGCGACTCCCGCGCCAGGTCGCGGTTCCCGCGCGTCTCCCGCGCGAGCGCGAGCAATGCCCCCTCGAACGCCTCCAGCGGGTTCTCCTCAGACGGCCGTTCCGCGATCCAACGCCTGAAGACTTCGCCGATCTCTCGGCTGCGGCCGAACACGACCGCCTCCTTCGTGGGGAAGTAGCGGAAGAACGTCGTCCGCGAGACGCCGGCCTCGGAGGCGATCTCGTCGACGGTGGTGGAGTCGAAGCCCCGCCTGCGGAAGAGGCGGAGCGCCGCGACGCGCAGCGCCCGGCGGGTCCGCTCCTTCTTGTCCTCCCGCACCGACATCGACGTCACCTTCCCAACTGGCACTGAAGCGGTTTCTGGTCCCCCCGGCCGGTCTTGGTGTCCAATGTGGTACTCAGTATCGCCAGTTAGAGGGGGTTTGCACCAATGGGGTTCTTGACGTGGACGGAGGCCGTCGTGGCCGCCGTCCTCCTCGGGATCCTCATCCTCTACCTCGTGCTCCGCGACCGCTGAGAGTCGCACAGCCCATAGCATCGGGTGATGCCGATCCCACACGAGAGCTTCGATCCCTCCCGCGCGGAGATGGAGGCGATCGGGGGCGCAGCGCTCGGCTTCGCGATGGACTTCGTCGAGGCGCGCGCCACGGCCCCCGCGGTCGACCTGGAAGGTGCCGACGAGCTGGCGGAGGCGCTGCGCGGCTCGCCGCCGGAAGAGCCGCGGGGCTTCGACGAGCTGCTCGACGTCGTCGGCCGCGCTGCGGCCAAGGCGTTCGACACCGCGGGACCGGGCTACCTCGCCTACATCCCCGGCGGCGGCCTGTTCTCCGCTGCCGTCGCCGACCTGGTGGCGTGCGTCACGAACCGGTTCGTCAACCTCGCGGCCCCCGCGCCCGCGCTCGTGCGGCTCGAGGCGAACGTCACACGCTGGCTGTGCGACCTGTTCTCGCTCCCGCCGGAGTCGCAGGGCATCCTCACGTCGGGCGGCTCGATGGCGAACTTCTCCGCGGTCGTGACGGCGCGCACGTCGTGCCTCCCCGAGGACTTCCTGGCGGGCACGATCTACGTCAGCGAGCACGTCCACCACTCGATCGCGAAGAGCGCCCGGCTCGCGGGGTTCCCCGCGAGCGCGCTGCGCGCCGTGCGGTCGGACGAGCTTCTGAGGATGGACGTCGAGGACGTCCGCCGCCAGGTGCGCCGCGACAAGCGCCGGGGCGAGCGGCCGTTCCTGGTCGTCGGTTCGGCCGGCACCGTCAACACGGGGGCGATCGACCCGCTGGACGACCTCGCGTCGCTGTGCGCGGAGGAAGACGTCTGGTTCCACGTCGACGGCGCGTACGGCGGGTTCTTCCAGCTGACGGAACGGGGCCGCGCCGCGTTCCGCGGCGTCGAGCGCGCCGACTCCGTCACGCTCGACCCGCACAAGGGGCTGTTCCTCCCGTACGGGACGGGCAGCCTGATCGTGCGACGAGGAGCCGACCTGAAGGAGGCGCACAGAGGCGGAGCCCTCTACCTCCCCGCGCAGAGCGAGAGCGACCTGCCGGACTTCGCCGACTATTCCCCCGAGCTGTCGCGCGACTACCGGGGGCTGCGCGTGTGGGTGCCCCTCCACCTCCACGGCGTCGGCGCGTTCCGCCGCGCCCTCGACGAGAAGCTCGACCTCGCGCGCAAGGTCTACGACGCGCTGCGGGAGTCGGACGACCTCGCCATCCCGTGGGAGCCGCAGCTGTCGATCGTCGCGTTCAAGAGCCGCCGCGGCAACGAGGCGACCGACCGCCTCCTTGACGAGGTCAACGCGAGCAAGCGCGTCTACCTGTCGGCCACCGAGCTCGACGGCGAGAGATACGTCCGTGTCGCGGTGCTCTCGCACCGTACGGACGAGACGCGGATCGACGAGGCGATAGAGATCATCTCGAAAGCGGCCGCGGCGGCGTGACGAAGCAGGCAGCCGTGGCGCTGGCCCTGCTGACGGCTGCCGCGGCGTGCAGCAGCGCTCCCGGCGCGCCGGTCCCGCGTGCGGCGACACCCGCGGCGTCACCCTCGGATCCGTCACCGTCCGCATCCGCTTCGCCCGCGCCGGAGC
>JALZFC010000073.1 GCA_030861725.1 Actinomycetota bacterium
CGCGGCCCCCGCGGCGAGCGCGCACGAGGCGGCCGTCACGAGCGACAGCCGGGCTGCGACGGCCGGTCGCCTCGGCCGGCGGCCAGGGAAGACCCGCGGCGCCATACGGCTCACGCTACCGCCGCTGCGTCTGCTTCGGTTCCCCGGACCGCGCCCGGCTACAATCCCGTGCGACCGGCGGATGGATAGCAACGGGAGGTCTCGTGGAAGAGCGCGTGCAGGCCTACATCCTGATCCAGACCGCCGTGAACGCGGCCCACGTCGCTCACGACATCCGTGCCCTCGACGGCGTCGACGACGCCGACGACGTCTCCGGGCCCTACGACGTGATCGTCCGCGCGTCCGCGGAGGACATGGACATGCTCGGCAAGCTCGTCGTGTCGAGGATCCAGGGCGTCGAGGGGATCACCCGGACGCTCACCTGCCCGATCGTCCAGCTCTAGCCCTCTTGGCGGGCCGCGTGCGACGCGGGGGCCGCGACCGGTACAGCGCCATCGCGATGAGGATGGCCGACGCCGCGCTGCAGGCGATCGACGCGAGGACGGGGGCCTCGCTCACGTTGATCCATCCGTAGACGAGCGACGCCGCGGCCGCGACGATCAGCAGCAGCGCCGAGGCCAACAGCGTCGTGACCGACATGGTGGGACTTTACGGGACCACCTTCTGCATCGAGCGGACCGTGAAGACGAGAACGGCCGCCGTGAGCCCCGCGAGCGACACGAGCCCCGGCCACGTCCCCGCCCAGGTGACCTCGCCGAGGAAGCCCGCGCGCGCTAAGCCGAGGATGTTCGTCGCCGGGTTGAACCGCGCGACGCCGTGCAGCCAGCCGGTGAGCAGCTCGATCGGCATCTGCGCGGTCGACAGGAAGATGAGCAGGAACGCGCCCGTCTGCATCAGCGGCGCCGCCTGCTGCGACTTGAACCTGAGCGCGAGCCCGACCGACCACGCCCCGCCCACGAAAGCGATCCCGAGCGTCGCGACCGCGAGCGTCACCGCGGTCATCGGACCTCCGTGGAAGTTCGCCCCCGACAGGACGGCGATGACGAGAAGCATCGCCAGGGGGATCAGCGCGCGCAGGACCGACGCGAGCAACGGCCCGGCCAGCAGCGCAGCTCGCGATGCGGGGCTCGACAGCAACCGGTCGTAGAAGCCGCTCTCGAGGTCGCGCGCTATCCCCATCCCGGTCGTGATACCGGCGAACGCGCCGCCCTGCAGCGTGGTCATCGGGATGAACCAGTCGATCGCCTTGTCGGCGGGGAACCCGGGGAGGAGCACGAGGCCGGAGAACGCTCCCGCCATAGCGACCGTGAGGAACAACGGCATCACGAGCGAGGGGACGAACGTCGACGGGACGCGCGGGATGAGCTTCAGGCTTCGTCCTGCTATGGCGACCGCGACGCGCCCCGTCGACATCAGGAGCTCACCGCCAGCCGCCTCCGCAGCGCGGCGTTCGAGAGCGTGATGCCGGCGACGAAGATCGCGGCGGCGACGCCGGCCGCGGTGAGGAACTCGCCGCCGTCGAGGCCGTCGATCACGAGCGCCCGCAACGACTCGATCAGGTAGGTGAACGGGTTGTACCCCGCCACGGTCTTGAACCAGCCGGTCATGAGGTCCCGCGGGAAGAACGCGCCGGAGAGGAAGAGGCCGGCGAACAACAGCGGGAAGCTCCCCTGGACGGCTTCGGCCGACCCCGTGCGCAGCGCGAACGACATCGTGATCGCGCCGACGCCGGCACCGAGCATCCCGGCGGCGAGCGAGATCAGCACCATGCCCGTGACGCCGCTCTCGACGGTGAGGCCGAAGAGCATCGCGACGCCCATGAACACCCATGCCTGCACGAAGGCGAGGACCGCGGCGCCCGCCACGCGCCCGACGAGGATCGAGCTGCGCGACGAGGGGGCCGCGACGAGCCGCTCGAAGAACCCGTTCTCGATGTCGATCGCCATCGCGGTCCCCGCGGCGACCGAGCCGAACAACGTGCCCTGCACGATCGACGTGGCGACGAGGAACTGCAGGAAGCTGTCGACCTCGGGGAACCCGGGGAGGTTCGTCGACCGTTCGAACGCCGCGGACGACAACGCCATGAACAGCAGCGGGAAGACCATCGCGGGCAGGATCGACGTCGGCTGGCGGAACGTCGTGACGATCGCCCGCCGGCTCAGCGCGCTGTATTGCTCCAGAGCGCCCATGCTCAGTGCGACGCGATCTCTTCCGGCTGCTTGTCGGCGGCGCCCTCTAGCCGCCGGCCCGTCGCCTGCTGG
Organism: Actinomycetota bacterium; assembly: GCA_030861725.1. Taxonomy (GTDB): domain Bacteria; phylum Actinomycetota; class CADDZG01; order CADDZG01; family WHSQ01; genus JALZEG01. Next base: position 2,262 of record JALZFC010000073.1, read on the forward strand.
AACACGTCGTCCAGCGACGGCGACATGAGCTCGAGGCTCTCGAAGGAGATCCCGGCCGCCTCGAGCGCCCGCGCGACCGCGGCGATCCGCGACGCCCCGCCCTTCAGCCTCACGGCGACGTAGTCGGCGGAGCCGGGCGCGGGCTCGCCGAACTCGAGCAGCGCGGTCTCCGCGGCGAGCCGGTCCTCTTCGGGCCCGATCGCCACGCGCAGGGTCGGCTCGCCGACCTTCGCCTTCATCAGCGACGGCGTGCCCTGCGCGACGATGGCGCCGTCGTCGATGATCGCGATCCGCCCCGCGAGCTGGTCCGCCTCCTCCATGTACTGCGTCGTGAGGAAGACGGTCGTCCCCGCCTCGCGGTTGAGGCGGCGCACCTCCTCCCACAACGCGACGCGGGAGTTCGGGTCGAGGCCCGTCGTCGGCTCGTCGAGGAACAGCACGACGGGCTGGTGGACGAGGGCGAGCGCGAGGTCGAGCCTCCGCCGCATCCCGCCGCTGTAGGTCCCGACCCTGCGGTCGGCGGCCGCGGTGAGCGCCACGGTATCGAGTAGCTCGTCGGAGCGGCGGCGGCCCTCGTTGCGGTCGATGCCGTGCAGGACGGCCTGGAGCTTCAGGAGCTCGCGTCCGGTCATCAGCGGGTCGATCGCCGCGTCCTGCAGCGCGACGCCTATGGAGCGACGGACGCAGTGCGCCTCGGTCACGACGTCGAAGCCGGCGACGCGGGCGCGGCCCCCGGTCGGCCTCAGCAGCGTCGTCAGCATCCGTACGGTCGTCGACTTCCCCGCGCCGTTGGGGCCGAGGAAGCCGAAGATCTCGCCGGACGCGATCGAGAGGTCGATGCCCCTCGCCGCCTCGATGTCGCCGAAGCGACGAACGAGGCCCTCGGCCAGAACGGGTGTGTCTGTCGTCTCGCTGCGCGTCAACACGATCTCCTTGGTCCGCTGGAGCAACCCGGCGGCTGGTGCGGCTATTCCGGGGGCCGAAGCCGCGGCTGCGCGAGCATCGCGTTCAGCGAGCCCGACCGGAACCCGCCGAGATCCAGCGTGACGAACCGGAAACCGAGCGCGGAGAGCTCACGGTGCAGCTCCGCGCGCGCGGCCGCAGCACGCGGGAGGTCCTCCGCCGGCACCTCGATCCGCGCGAGGTCGCCGTGGTCCCTCACCCTCAGCACGCCGAAGCCGAGCCCGCGCACGATCTCCTCCGCCGCGTCGACGCGCCGCAGCCCCTCCGGCGTGACGCGGACGCCGTAGGCGAAGCGCGACGCGAGGCAGGGCGACGCCGGCTTCTCCGCCACCGGCAGGCCCATCCGCGCCGCGAGCGCCCTGACGTCCGGCTTGCCCATCCGCGCGTCCACGAGCGGCGCCCGGACGTCCCGCTCGCGCGCGGCCCGCAGCCCGGGACGGTGGTCACCGAGGTCGTCGGTGTTCGTGCCGACCGCGACCTCCGCGCCGATGCCCGCCGCGATCGGCGCGAGCACCTCGAAGAGCTCCTGCTTGCACCAGTAACAGCGATCGGCGTCGTTGCGCGCGTACTCGGGACGGTCGACCTCGTGCGTCTCGACGACGCGATGGTTCCAGCCGTGGCTGCGGGCGAGGGTCTCCGCCCCCTCCCGCTCGCGCCGGGCGAGCGACGGCGACACCGCGGTGACCGCGAGCGCCGCGGGGCCGAGGACCTCGTGCGCGACGGCGGTGAGGAACGACGAGTCCACACCGCCGGAGAACGCGACCACGACCGCGCCGTAGCCGGCGAGCGTCTCCTCGAGCACCGTCCGTTTCGCGAGCAGCTCGTCCATCCCGCCGATCTTCGCAGCCGCCGGGTACCTTGTGCGCCAGATGTCGACCTCGGCGCTGCAGACCCAGCCGCTCGAAGAGCTCGCGCAGGACCCACTGCTGACGGTGGCGGCCGTGCTGCTGATCGTGGTCGCGGTCGGCTGGATCGTCGTCTCGCGGCTCGTCAGCCGCAACCTGCGCCGGACCGCTGCCCGGGCCGAGAGGAAGAAGGGGCCGGTCCGGCCTGCCAAGGACATCTGGGCCGACCCGCCCTGAGCGGTTACCTCCTGCGCCTGAACCAGCGGCGGCGCCGGGGGCCGTAGAAACCCTCCTCCGGGACGCTGGCGTTCGCGCGGCGCGCCGGCGGCGGAGGAGGTTGCGGCTCTTCGTCCGGCTCCCTCTCCGTCCCACCGCGAGCGGGGTCGTGCCACTGGATGTCCTCGGCGCCGGGGCCGGCCGGCCGCGGCTCGGGCTCGCGCCTCGCCGGCTGCGACCAGATCTCCTCGAGTGAGCTTGCCCCCGCTCCGGCGTCGTCGGGCGGCGCCGTGCGGGCGCGCTCTTCTGCGGCGTCTTCGGTCGTGCCGGAGCCCCAGTCGATCGACTCCGGCCCGGGCTCGACCTCCTCGACTGGTTCGCGGCGCCACGGCGCCTCGCTCGCCGGAGGTGCCGGCCAGCCGCCGGCTCCGGGG
>JALZFC010000023.1 GCA_030861725.1 Actinomycetota bacterium
CGATTAGCCGCCTGCGCAGCTCCGTGAGCTGCGCCGACAGGAACTCCACCTTGGTCTCTGCCCGCGCGGCGCGGTCGGTAGCCGCGGTCAGCTGGGACATGATCTCGGGGACCGACTTCAGGATCGGGGCGAGCTCGCTCGTCCGGGCGGGGAGGTCCGTGACTACGTGGCCGCCCCCGTGCGGACCGGGCGCTCCGCCGGCGACCGAGCCCTCTGGCCCCGCCCGCTCGCCGAGCCGGCCGGCCTGCCGGGCGTGCTGGACCACCTCGTCGAGCCTCACTAGCATCCGCTCCCCCGCCGGGCCCTGGACGACCTCGGACACGATGAGGCCGTTACGCGCCCAGTACCGGACGGTCCCAGGCGTCACGCCGGCGACGTCGGCAGCTTCCGCGGCGGAAACCCACTGCGGTCCCTCGGCGGCGTGCGCCGTGGTCTCGCCATCCCAGTCGCTCATCGGCCCCCCAACGGATTCGGTAAGACACTGCTCGTCCGGCGACCGCGCCGGTGGGCCCAGCCTAGCGGCGGCGGCTTGACCATGCAGCCCGCCCCGGGTAGGTAAGAGGGACACGGTTTTCCAATTACTACCGGAGGCTCGCCGATGAAGAGGTCCCGCTCGGTTCTGCTCGTCCTGTCGTGCGCGCTTCTGTTCACGTCTGCTCCCGCGGCGTCCGCCGCCCGGCGAGCGACCTGTGGGGGCCGCGAGCCGACGATCACCGGCACGAGCCGGAGCGAGACCCTCCAGGGCACCCGCGGGGCCGACGTCATCCTGGCCCTGGGCGGGTCCGACAGGATCGAGGGCAGGGGTGGGAGCGACCTCGTCTGCGGCGGCGGCGGGAACGACCGCATCGACGGGGGCGCGGGCGCCGACCTCGTGAAGGCGGGACCCGGAGGCGACGACGTCGACGGCGGCAAGGGACGCGACCAGCTCCAGGGCGGTGGAGGCGCCGACGAGCTCGACGGCGGAGGCGGGACCTTCGATTTCCTCTTCGGCGGCAACGGCCGCGACCGGCTCGACGGCGGAGCCGGACCGGACTTCCTCGCGGGCGAACGCGGTGACGACGCGATCGCCGGCGGCAGCGGACGCGACATCCTGACGTACTCGTCCGCGAGCGGCGGCGTCGCCGTCGACCTCGCGAGCGGCAGGACGCGCGGTGCAGAGGGCCGCGACCGGCTGAGCGGGATCGAGGTCCTCGAGGGCTCCGCGTTCGGCGACACGCTGGAGGGGTCCACCCTCGACGACACGATCTTCGGTGAGACCGGCGACGACGTCGTCAGAGGGCGGGGCGGTGCCGACGTGGTGCAAGGAGGTGGGGGGTCCGACCGCCTCGACGGCGGCTCCGGGTTCGACTTCCTCGACTACTCGCAGGCGAGCAACGGCCTCGACGTCGACCTCGGCGCCGGGACGGCGACCGGCGAGGGCACGGACGACCTCGGCCGTTTCGAAGGCGTGATCGGCTCCGCCAAGGGCGACGAGATCACGGGAAGCGCCGACCCCGACTCGCTCTTCGGAGCCCGCGGGAACGACACGATCGACGGAGGCGCCGGCGACGACACGCTGGAGGGCGGCGGTGGCGCCGACGCCCTCGCGGGAGGCGCCGGGTTCGACTTCTCCCTCTACCTCTTCTCGGATCGCGGCGTCACGGCCGACCTCGACGCCGGCACCGCGACGGGCGAGGGATCCGACACGCTCGCCAGGATCGAGGGGCTGAACGGGTCGGAGCTGGACGACGTCCTGTCCGGGACGGCCGAACCGAACGCGATCTTCGGCGCCGGGGGCGACGACACGCTCGCCGGCCGGGCCGGGAGCGACCAGCTCGACGGGGGGCCGGGGTCGGACACGATCGACGGCGGGGAGGGCAACGACGCCTGCACGAACGGCGAAAGCGTGACGGGGTGCGAGGAGCAGGCCTCTGCTCGTATTGCTCCTCGCGCTGTTACACCCGCCCCGTCGTTTGCCCGGGCGCAGCTCCCTTAAGAGGTGTCACCTCTTTCTTAACCACGATTCTCCGGAACGGGGAGGATTCGGACACTTCCCCCCGAACACTCGCTCACCATCCCGGGGGATCAGCGGAGATCCTCCGGACAGAAAACGGGGGGGAATGCATGGGAGCAACTGGGTCCTGGCTTCGACGCGGGTCGGTTCTGCTGGTGGGGGCGCTGCTGGCGGCCGGCACCGCGTCTTCGAGCCTCGCGGACGAGCGGCAGCGCTTCATCGTCGTGCTGGAGGACAACGTCCACGCGGCTGCGGCGGCGCAGGAGCACGCGCGTTCGGAGAACGCGGAGATCGGCTTCGTGTACGAGCACGCTCTGAACGGATACTCGGCGACGATGTCGCCGCAGGCGGCCGCGCGGATCGAGCGTGACCCGCGCGTCGCGTACGTCGAACCCGACCTGAAGGTGTCGACGACTGCTCAGACGCTGCCGACGGGTGTCAACCGGATCGACGGCGAGCTGAGCCCGACCGCGAAGATCGACGGGATCGAGGACCCGATCGACGTCGACATCGCGATCCTCGACAGCGGGATCGACCTCGACCACCCGGACCTGAACGTGGTCGCGAGCACCGGGTGCGCCGGTGGCGGACCGATGAACAAGACCTGCACGAACGGCGCGGGCGACGACGACAACGGCCACGGCTCGCACGTCGCCGGCATCGCCGCGGCGCGCGATAACGGCTTCGGCGTCGTCGGCGTCGCGCCGGGGGCGCGCCTGCACGCGGTGAAGGTCCTCGACTCGCGCGGCAGCGGCTACCTGTCGTGGATCATCGCCGGGATCGACTGGGTGACGGCCCGCGCCTCGACGATCGAGGTCGCGAACATGAGCCTCGGCGGCTCCGGCCACACCGTGTCGTACCGCACCGCGATCGCGAACTCCGTCGCCAAGGGCGTCGTCTACTACGTCGCCGCCGGTAACGAGATGCGCGACGTCTACGGATCCGACGGCGTCTTCGGCACTTCCGACGACACCCAGCCGGCGTCGTTCCCGGAGGTGGGGACGATCTCGGCCCTCGCCGACTTCGACGGGCGTCCCGGGGGCCTCGGCTCCGGGAGCTACAGCTACGGGGTCGGCTGCACCGAGAACCGCGACGACTCGTTCGCGTGCTTCTCGAACTACGCGCGTAACGTCACGAACAACCCGGTGACGTCGAGCGGCGGCAAGATCGACATGATGCTGCCGGGCACGGCGATCGTCTCGACCTACTCGCAGGGGCGGTACGCGTCGACGCACGGCACGAGCCAGGCCTCGCCTCACGCGGCCGGCCTCGCGGCGCTGTACATCGCCCGCAACGGCCGCGCCACGACGGCCGCGGGCGTCTACGCGATCCGGCAGGCGCTCATCAACGCGGCGCAGGGCCAGACGACTACGAGCGGCCTGACGACGCACGACGACCCCGACCTCCGCAAGGAGCCGATTGGTTGGGGCGCGACGCTCTAGAGCGTCGCTAGTGGTTGGGGCGCGACGCTCTAGAGGTCTACCGATCTAGGTCGCGCTGGGGCTGACGCTCGGGACGATCGAGATCGACGGTGAGGGGGCCGGGCTTTGCCCGGCCCCCGGAGCCGGCTCGGCGATGCGGCCGGTGTCCGGGGCGCGGTCGAAGCAGACCTTCTTGCACGACGTCCCCGTGTGCAGGGTCAGGACCCACCAGCCGTAGACGAGCCGCTGCTCCGGGAACTTCATCTTCCGCAGCGGCACCTTCACGGCGAAGCTGCGCTTGCCGGGGCGCCACGCCTTCACCTTGCCGACGACACGGTCCTTCTTGCGGACCTTGTCGCGGTAGAGGAGCGCCTTCATCCGGTACCCGTCGGAACGCGCGAGGACGTAGTAGTCGGGGGCCTCGCCTCCGAACGTGTCGAAGAAAACGAAGCCGTAGCTCCGATCCCACACGCGCGCGACGGTCCAGCGCGGGAACGTTATGACGTCGTATCGAGGAGTCGTCGTGCCCTGGACGATCACGCGCCTCACGTCGAACGGCCCCTTCGTGTCGTTCCCGTCGACCACAGCCGCGTGATCGGCCGACGCGATCAGCGGAACGGCAGCCGCCGCGACTGCGACGCACAGCGCGAGGACGAGCCGCGCCGGTGCGCGAGCCGTCATCGCCGAGCCGCCCTGGCCGCCGCGACGACGAGCCACGCGACGAGCGCGAGCCCGAGCGCGGCGAGGGCCGCCGGTATCGCCTGCGACGCGTCCGGCGCCTCGATCTCGAACGACCCCACCCCGAGCAAGACCGCGGCCGCGAGCGCGCCGAGGACCGCGTTCCGCACGAGCATCGACCGGTAGTCACGATGCCCGCTGCCGCCGAAGCACCCGCACGGGAGCCGGTCCCCGTGCAACCGCCGCGCGCGCAAGACGGCGAGAGAGAAAGCGGACAAGAGCGCGACCCCGAAGGCCGCCCCGGCCTTACCAACGTCACCGCCGGCGAGCAGCATGACGGCGACGAGACCTTCGCCGACGGGAGTCAACGGCCTCGCCGCAAGCTCCACCTTCTCGGGGAGCCGGTATCCGGCGAGGGCTTCGCGCCACGCAGACAGCCGCGCGATCTTCGCGACCGCAGCCCAGCCAAATGCAGCAGCAAGAAGGAGCGCGGCGACGGAGATCATCGAGGCCGATCCTAAGAGCGCGCCGCCGCCAACTTTGTGCCGTTACCCCCGCTGAGCGACGGTGGAGGAGCAAAGTTGTCCCCAAGGTCGCGCCATGCGCAATCTGAGGGACAACCAGCGGTAGTTTCGGGGCGATGGAGGGTTGGTGGGCTGCCTCGTACGTCGTGATGTGGCTGTTGCTCGCCGCTCTCACGGTCGTCGTCGTCGCTCTCGCCCGGCAGATCGGCACCCTCCACCTCCGGCTCGGCCCCCGCGGCGCGCTCGAGGTCGACGACGAAGGCCCCCCGCTCGGCGAGGCCCCTCCTCCGGAGGAGAGGACGGATGTGCAGGGACGCGCGGCGCGGATCGGGGGGCCCGGCGAGTCCCAGCTCCTCCTGTTCGTCTCGCCGGGCTGTCATCTGTGCGAGCAGGTCCTCCCGTCGCTCCCGGTGGTAGCGCGCGGCCACGAGCTGAAGCCCTACGTGCTCGCCGACGTCGACGCCGAGGAGGCGGTCTCGCAGTACGAACGGCGCCGCCTCGCCGTGCGCGTCGTCTCCGCCCAGGAGATCGTCCGGCGCTACCGCGTGCCCGGCACGCCTTACGTGGTCGTCCTCGATGCTCTCGGCGTCGTGCGCGCCAAGGGCACGGTGAACAACCTCGAGCAGCTCGAAGGCCTCGTCGAGACCGGCGCGCAGAGGGCCGAGGCCGCGGCGCGCGAGAGGAGAGCGAGCTAGGTGATCACCAAAGCGTCCATCGCGCTCGCCGAGAAGACGAGCCGACGTTCCTTTATCGGGAAGCTCGGGCGCGGCGTCGTCGCCCTCGCCGGCGGCTCCGTCGTCGCCTCCGCGCTGGCCCCCGAGCGCGCGCACGCCTTCCACGTGTGCGGCCACACCTTCACGACCGACTCGTGCCCGCACCCGTTCGCGCCGTACTCGCGTGTCGACCGGCACGGCTATCCCGTCCACCCGAAGTACGGCTATCCGGTCGACGACAGGGGCGACGTCTACACGTCGCGCGATCAGGTCCGCCGCAAGATGTGCCAGGAGGTCGTGCCGGAGCGGTATCCGCAGACCGCGGGGGCCGACTACGGCGGCGGGTGGAGCCGGTGCTGCAACGGACGCGTCCGGCGCATCGCGGACTGCTGCTCGTACTCGCCGACGCGGATCAACGGCGACGCGAGCGTCACCGGCTACTGCTACAACGGCACGCGGGTCTTCTGCATCGGCTACCGCGACACGAACGTCCGCTGCTGAGGTGGCCGGCTCCCTCACCGCCGCGCTCGCCGTCGCCTCGCTCGTCGCGGGGATCTCGACGCTCTTCTCCCCCTGAGGCCTCTCGATGGCCGAGACCATCACCCCCGTCGTGCACGGGGGCAAGCGCAGGCCCTATGCGGTGGCGTCGCTGCTGCACGTCGCCGGCGCGACGGCCTCGGCGGCGCTGCTGGGGCTCGTCCTCGGAGGGCTGGGCGCGCTGCTGCGCGCTCCGTGGGAGACCGCGACCCCGGGCGCCGTCGCCGCGGCCGCCGGCCTCTACTTCGTCCGCGAGGCGTTCCGCGTCCCGGTCCCTCTCCCCGACCGGAACCGCCAGGTCCCCGAGTGGTGGAGGACGTTCTTCTCGCCCTCCGTCGCGGCGCTCCTATACGGCGCGGGCCTCGGCGTGGGGTTCCTCACGTACCTCTCGTTCGGGACCTTCGTCGCAGTGGCTGCGGGTGCGGTGGCGTCCGGCAACCCGATCGTCGGGCTGGCCCTGTGTGCGCCGTTCGGGCTCGCGCGGGGCCTGGCGGTGACGGCCGCCACCTGGAGGGCCGGCCCCGGCACGATCGGGCGGCTGGACGACCTGGCGCTCTCGCCCGGCCCCCGCGTCGCCAACGCAGCGGCCTTGGCCGTCGTCCTGGGCGCGGCCCTGGCGGCGCTGCTCTGACTTGCGGAATCCGCGCCCGCTGGCTATCTTTAGCACTCAGAGGACGTGAGTGCTAAACCGGTAAGTCACCAACCCAACAGGAGGTACGGATGCCGAAGATCCTGTCTTTCAACGAGGAGGCCCGGAGAGCGCTCGAGCGGGGCATGAACCAGCTCGCCGACGCGGTCAAGGTCACCCTCGGCCCCCGCGGCCGCAACGTCGTGCTCGAGAAGAAGTGGGGGGCGCCCACGATCACGAACGACGGCGTCTCGATCGCGAAGGAGATCGAGCTCGAGGACCCGTACGAGAAGATCGGCGCGGAGCTCGTCAAGGAGGTAGCCAAGAAGACCGACGACGTCGCCGGTGACGGGACGACGACCGCGACGGTCCTCGCGCAGGCGATGGTCCGCGAGGGCCTCCGCAACGTCGCCGCCGGCGCCAACCCGATCGCGCTGAAGCGCGGCATCGAGAAGGCCGTCGAGGCCGCCGTCGAGGCGATCCGCAACAGCTCGCGCGACGTCGAGGGCCGCGACCAGATCGCGCAGGTCGCGGCGATCTCCGCGAACAACGACCCCGAGATCGGCGAGACGATCGCCGAGGCGATGGACAAGGTCGGCAAGGACGGCGTCATCACGGTCGAGGAGAGCAACACCTTCGGCCTCGAGCTCGAGCTCGTCGAGGGGATGCGCTTCGACAAGGGCTATATCTCGCCGTACTTCATCACCGACGCGGAGCGGATGGAGGCGGTCATGGAAGACCCCTACATCCTGATCGCGAACCAGAAGATCTCCGCGGTGAAGGACCTGCTCCCGATCCTCGAGAAGGTCATGCAGGCGGGTAAGTCGCTGCTGATCGTCGCGGAGGATGTCGAGGGCGAGGCGCTGGCGACGCTCGTCGTGAACAAGATCCGCGGCACGTTCAAGGCCGCTGCGGTCAAGGCGCCGGGCTTCGGCGACCGCCGCAAGGCGATGCTGCAGGACATCGCGATCCTCGCGGGCGGCCAGGTCGTCTCGGAGGAGATCGGCCTCAAGCTCGAGTCGGTCACGCTCGACATGCTCGGGACCGCGCGCAAGATCGTCGTCAACAAGGACGACACGACGATCGTCGAGGGCGGGGGCTCCGCCGACGAGATCACCGGCCGCGTCAACCAGATCAAGGCCGAGATCGACCGCTCGGACTCCGACTACGACCGGGAGAAGCTGCAGGAGCGTCTCGCTAAGCTCGCCGGCGGTGTCGGCGTCATCAAGGTCGGCGCCGCGACCGAGGTCGAGCTGAAGGAGAAGAAGCACCGCATCGAGGACGCGGTGCAGACGACGAAGGCCGCCGTCGAGGAGGGTGTGGTCGCCGGTGGCGGCGTCACGCTGCTGCAGGCCCGCGAGCAGCTCGAGAAGCTCGAGCTCGACGGTGACGAGGCGACCGGCGCGACGATCGTGAAGCGGGCCCTCGAGGAGCCGCTGAAGGTCATCGCCCACAACGCCGGCCTCGAGGGCGGCGTCGTGGCGGAGAAGGTCCGGACGCTCGGCCCGGGCGAGGGTCTGAACGCCGCGACGGGCGAGTACGGCGACCTCTTCGCCGCCGGCGTGATCGACGCGGCGAAGGTGACCCGCTCTGCGCTGCAGAACGCGGCGTCGATCGCGGCCCTGTTCCTGACGACGGAGGCGATCGTCGCCGACAAGCCGGAGAAGGAGAAGGCCCCCGCGATGCCCGGCGGCGGGGATATGGACTTCTAAGTCCGACGAGCTCGACGACAAAGAGGCCCCCGGGGTTCCGGGGGCCTCTTTTCGTTGGCTGCTGGTTACTGCGCGCCCTCGATCCGCCGCATCAGACTCGTGGAAGCGGTCGTCTTCGCGGACAGCGCGTGCGTCGCCGTCCCGTCCGGCCCGAGCTTCCAGCTCGCGAAGCCGTGGTGGGTCAGCTGCCAGGTCTCTGGCCACTGCGAGGAGTCCGTCTCCATCGGGAAGACCTCCTTGCGCAGCAGCATCACGCGCTCGTCGCCGGCGGCCACGTCGCCCGAGATCTGGTTGAAACGGACCCCGGCGCCGTCGACCTCGGCCCCCGTGGGGGTCCCGTCGCCGAAGAGGCGCACGGTGAGCGAGTCGCCGGCAGCCAGCGACGCTGGACCGAACAACACCTGCTCGACCGTGACGCGTGCGGTGCGGTACAGGAGCGGGGTCGCGTCCATCGCGCTGTCGTACGACGTCCGGGTCCAGCGGCGCCCGTCGGTCGAGTTCCAGCGGGGCTCGTGGACGGCTTCGACGCGGACCACGACTGCGGCGTCGCTGCCGGCGACCAGCTCGCCGGTGTCGAGCTTCGCCACGCTCAGGTGAAGGGAGCGGTCGAGCGGGGTGGCCGGACGAGCGGCCGCCCGGATGGTGCGGTCGGCAGGTGCGGAACCCGGCGAAACGGCGGTCAGTGCGAAAGCTGCACCTGCTGCTGCGGTGACGATCAGAGTCTTGGCGAGCTTCATGGTTGGGTCCTTTCGGTCGTGGATGACGGGTCGGGCGGTTGCTTCGAGGATCCGGCCTTTACTTGGAGGGCCAGAGGGCGACGCCGTCGACGTCGAGGTTGCGGGGGCCGGGGCCGTAGACCTCGAAGCGGATGCGCCGGCTCGTCGAAGGGATGTAGATGGGCGTGCTCGTACGGCATTCGACCCACTGACCCGGCGGGATCGAGCAACGGACGTTCTCGCTGCGGTTGCGGTCGAGGTCCCAGACCGCGACGGTTACGGTGCGGGTGACCGTGTCACGGTTGCGGACCCAGGCCCGGTAGTAGAGGTACTCGCTCGGGTGCGAGTAGACGATGTCCTGGTAGACCGATGCGTTCGCGGAGCCGGATCCGTTGAACTCGACGAAGCACGCTCCGTACTTGGCGCCGGTGTGGTCGTTGCAGTAGCGCGTCATGCTTCCGCCCGTGGCGCTGGGCCGGAACTTCCATCCGAAGGCGAGGTCGGTCTCGTATCCCCAGTTCGCCACGAAGTTGCCCGCGGTGCGCGTCCTCAGGAACGAGTTCACGTCGTCCTGAGCGATGGAGCGTTGGTGCGACGTACCCGCCGTGATGTAGGGGTACATGGTGGGCTCGGTCGCGTGGGTCGAGGGCCGGTCAACCGAGTGGTACAGCCCCGCCCAGTGCCCGAACTCATGCGTGAGGACGCTGAGGAGGTCGATCCTCGTCGACGGGGGAGCCGAGGTCGAACCGTGCCAGGCCTCGCTAGAGTCGACCATCATCTCGCAGCCCGTGGAGCTCGTGGAGCACCCCACGTTGGCCCATGCGACCGTGCCGTGGGTGCCGTCGACGTAGCCGTAGTAGATGCGGGCAGCCGAGTCACCGGGCTCGATCCTGAAGTAGTCCGACAGGTACTGCACCTGCCACGCTCGCCGGGCGATGTCGATCAGCGGGCGGTACGAGCTCGGGAAGCTGCTCGACACCGAGTAGTAGAGCGTTCCCCCCGTCCGGCGGATCTTGACCGGAAAGGCAGCCGCGCTTCCCGGCAGGAGCGCCAGGAGGAACGAAGCGGCAAGCAGGGTAGAGGACGCTCGTCTCGTGAATGAAGCTCGGATTTGGCGCATTCGGTTTACTCCTTCGTGAGCGACGCTTGCGGTGGCGGGTTAGCGGCGGACCAGGACTCGAACTCGGGTCTTGCGGGGTCTCCTCATGGCGATCACCTCCTTTTCTTCCTGGCGGGATCGTCGTGCGAGGCCCTGTAGCCGCCCTTGAGAAATCCTTGAAGCGCGCCTGAGCCGGCCGAGGCGAGGGCGCGTAACATCGGTGCCGTGGGGATCCGACCGAGCGACCCCGGCGTCGACATCCGGGTCCTGGGGCCTCTAGAGGTCCGGGTGGGAGGCGAGCCGCGCAACGTGGGGGGGCCCAAGCAGCGCGCGCTCCTCGTCTCGCTCGTGGTCGAGCTTGGCAACCCGGTGCCGGTGGAGCGGCTGGTCCGGAACGTGTGGGCCGACGCGCCCCCCGCCACGGCCCCGGGGACGCTGCAGACCTACGTGACTCACCTCCGCAAGGCCCTCGCCGGCACGGCGGCGGAGATCGGCCTCCGCCCCGGCGCGTACGTGCTGACGGCCCCGCCCGAGACGGTGGACGCGGAGCGCCTCGAGACCGCGCTGAGGCAAGCCGCAGGATTGCTCGACTCGGGAGACCCCGGCGCCGCTCTCCCGCTGCTCGAAGCCGCGGTCGAATCGTGGAGGGGCTGGCCTCTACAGGAGATCCCGGAGGCCCCGGACGCCGAGGCCCCGCGCGCCAACCTCGAGCAGATGCACGTCGAGGCCCTGGAGCGCCTCGCGGAAGCGGGCCTGCTGCTCGGACGTCATCGGGAGATAGCGCGCGACCTGCGGCGCTTCGTTCATGACCACCCGGCGAGCGCGGCCCTCACCGGCTCGTTGATGCTGGCCCTCTACTGGCAGGGGAAGCGGTCGGACGCGCTAACGGTCTACCGCACGATCGACGAACGCCTGAGCGACGACGAGATGGTTTCGGACGACATGCGGCGCTCCCTTCGCACGCTATACGACGCGATCGAGGGCGACGCGGACGAACTCGCCGACCCTGGTGCCCCCGCGGCCGTCGCGCTCACGGGTTCGTCGAAGCGGCCGTTCGTGCGCACCTCAGGAGCGCGTCCGCCCGCCGTTTCTTCCACGGCCCCCGCCGCCGACGACGAGCAGTCGCCCGTGCACGTCGCGACGTTGCGCGAGTGGACCTACGACGACGACGTTCGCGCCAGGTGGCCCCGCGAACGGACGTCGTTTGTCGAGGTCGAGCTCGCAGGCGGAGCGCGGCAATGGCTGGCACTACGCGCCGACGCGCCCACGAACGTGAGGGACGTCGTCGCGGCAATCGGGGCGCACGTCCGTCCGGGAGAAGACCTGGGGAGCATGGTGCTGTTCTCGGACCGCCTCGGTTACAGGCTCGAGTCGCTCAACCCGGTGCCGGGTCCCCAGGTTCGTTCGGGGGACCGGTTGATGCTCCTGTCTCCTGCCGCGGCCGACCTCGAGGCCCGAGCGCGCCAGACGTCGGTGGACGTGGCCGTGGCCCTCCTCGCGGTCGCCGGACCGTGCACCGGTGTGATGGCGCCGCTAGAGCCCGGGACGCACGTCGTCGGTCGCCGGGGCGACGTGGCCCTCGCGGACGCGATGATGTCCCGCCGCCACTTCTCCGTCACCGCCGCTCCGTCCGGCATGTCGATCCAGGACCTCGAGTCGAAGAACGGGACTTTTGTACGCGCGCGACGACTCGCGTCGGAGGCGCCCGTCGATTTCGGCGAGCTGATCGAAGCCGGATCGAGCCTCCTGACGATGGTCGATCTCGCGGCGACGCTGCACGAGCCGTTCCGGATCACGACGCGCGGTGCCGAAGCCCCGCCTCGAGAACCGGAGCTCCTGGGGGCGGCGCGCGACGAGATCGAGACGATGCTGAACCACCCCTCGACGAACGCGGCGCTGACCTCGCTGGCGCGGGCCGGTGCCGGTTCGTGGCCGCCCGACCCGAGTGCTCGCGAGGGGGCCGCGGTGCGTGTGGGGTGGGGTGACCGAGAGCCGTGGGCGCGGCTCACGTCCATTCCGAGACGCCACCGCAACGAGGCGAAGGACCTGGCGAAGGACAACCCGCTCCTTTCCTATGTCCCCGTGCTCCTTTCCCTCGCGTGGGACCAGAAGGTCTTGATCGCGGGCGCTCGCGGCGACGCCCTGTCCCTCGCCCGGTGGATCGTCGTACAGCTCTGCTTCTCGTTCCCGCCGCCATTCCTTTCGGTGACGGGGTTCACCGACGACGAAGGGCGCGACGAATGGACGTGGCTGGGGTGGCTGCCGCACTTCCGTTCCCTGTCGACGGTGGAGAGCGCGTCGACGCCTCCGGACAACGCCGCGGCCTCACGCGCGGGTGATCCCGCGGCTCACTCCCTCGCCGTCGTCGACATGGGAAGCGCGAGGGGCAGGGGACCGATCGCTCTGGGCCGACTGCGCCACTTGGGGCTCGTCGTCGCGGTCACAGAGCACGTCACGGACGCGCGTGGGGCGGACGTCGTAATCCGGCTGCGTCCCGACTCAAGCGTCTCGGTCGAGTCCGCCCGGGGGGACGAGGTGGCGGCTGCTTGGTACGGCGATGGCCTTCCGCTCGAGCCCGCGGTGCTCGCGGCACGGGCCCTCGCCCAGCGAGCTTCGACGGGCACGTCGCATTCACGGTCCGTGTCGTCGACGAAGACCCGCAATCGCGACGCCTACACGTGAGAGCGCGTCCGTACCACAGGATGTCCCACCGACCGTTGCCGTCGAAGTGCCAGAAGACGTCCCATGGGCCGTTGCCGTTGAACGCCGGGCACGGCATGTAGCCGGGTCCTGATCCGGGGGGCCGCGGTGGCACCAGCGCGCACGGGCGCGCTCACAGACGGTACCAGAGCACGTCTTCGCGGCCGTCGGTATCGAAATGCGCGGGCACCGGCAGGTAGTCACCTCCGAACGACGCGGCGGTGCTGAAGTGACCGAGCTCCCTGCGGCCCAGCGTCCCCCACCACTGACGGTCGGTCCCGGTCGGGGAGAACCAGAAGATGTCGTCGCGCCGGTCGCCGTCGAAGTCGCCGGAGAACGCTCGGTAGGTGCCTTCGACCGTGAAGTGCGAGACGTCCTCCTTCAACTCGGCGCGGGGCGACCCCCAGATCAACCGGTCGGCGGCGTCACCGGCCCCGTACAGGAAGATGTCCTGGCGTCCGTCGCCATCGAAGTCGCCCGAGAAGGGCTCGTAGACGCCCGAGATGTCGACACCTGTGGCTCCGGCCTTCAGATCCGCGCGGACCGGCTTCCCCCACCACTGCGCGTCGTCCGGCTCGCCCGGCTCGTACCAGAAGATGTCGTCGTAGCCGTCTCCGTCGAAGTCCCCCCACACCGGCCGGTAGATGCCGCGCACACCGATTGCGGTGAGGTCGAACGACCGCGAAGGCGAACCCCACCACTGCGAGTCCGGGATGTCGCCGCCCGCGTACCAAAAGACGTCGTCCCTGCCGTCGCCGTCGAAGTCCCCGCGCATCGGCAGACGCTCCGGACCAACGTCCACCGGGGACGTCGTGACCTGGAATGCCCCGCTGCCGCTGCCCCACCACAGCTCCTCGAGCCCCGACTCGAGGTACCAGAGCAGATCGGTGTGGCCGTCTCCGTCGAAGTCCCCCGCCAAGGGTTTCCGTCCGACGGCGGTGTCGACCCACGTGAGCGTTGAGCCGAACAAGGCACGCTCCGCGGTCCCCCTCCAGAGGGGCGAGCTGAAGACCCCGCGCCCGGGGGCGGACGGGGACGGAGAGGCCGCCGGGCTCGTCGAGGCCGAGGGCGACACGGACGGCGTCGCGCTCGAGGACGGGGACGGCGAGGGGGACGGCGCGGGCGTCACCGTGCTGGCGCTCTCGCTGGAAAGCTCCTCGGGCTGGATGCACGCGCGCTCTGGTGCCTGTTCGATCGCCGGCCGGTGGACGTACCTCCTGGAACGAAGCGCCGTCCTCCCGACCACGCGTCCGCGCGACCCCGCCTCGTACCACTTCACCACCACAACGACCCGGTAGAGGCCCGCCGAGAGATCCCGTTCGAAGGTCGCCGAGGGCTCTCTCAGCCGCACGAATCGCCGCCTTCCGACCTCTCCGAGCCGGGTCGCCAGGGCCTCGTCGACCGGAGCCCAGCGACCGGACCCCGTCCGGCGTTCGAGGTACGCGTCCCACCGCGCGTACTGCCTCTCGGCGGAGCGATGTGACTTGACCTTGGGCGCACGCACCTTCACCTGCGCCAGCCGGCCGTCCTCGTAGGAGCACGTGACCGGCCCGAGCCGAACGGGCCCGGCGAGGTTCAACCGCGACATCCCCACGGCCGTGAGCGGGACCAGGATCAGCGCCGCGACCACGCCGAGCACGACGGTGGCGCGAATCCTCTCCTCACGCGTGGTCAAACGAGCCGTATCCCGTTCCACTCCCACCCTGCCTCTCGCATCAGGACGAGGACCCTGCGCGGCTCGGCGAACCCGTTGCCGCTGCTGGCGGCGAGCCACACGTCGGCTCCTCCGGCCGGCGTCTGGTGCAGCACTGCGACATCGGTGAGGCCGTCCTCGTCGTAGTCACCGGTCACCGACTGCGTGCGCGCCCACTCCCACTGCGAGGCGGCGCCCGATGTAAGGACCGGGCGAGGTGGGCCGAAAGCCGCCCCGATCGAGTGCATCAACGCGAGGTCGACTCCCCCGTCGGCCCGTCCACGCTGCAGGAGCAGGTCGGTGTCCGCGTCGGCGTCGAAGCGCCCCGCGACGATCTTCACATCCTGCGACCGCCAGCCGTCGGCCTCGGGGAGCTCCGCGACCTTGCCCGGGGTGAACCCGGTGCCCGTCGACGTGAGCAGCCAGACGGCGACGCCCAGGGTCTCGAGGTTCGGCTGCAGGACGACGAGATCCCACTTCGTGTCCGGCGTGAACCTCCCGAAGGTCGGCTTGGCGTCCTCCCAGCTCCATCCGCTCGTCCCGGCGTACCGCGAAAGGAAACGCGGCGTGAAGGTCGTGGCCGTCGCGTCGAAGATCCAGAGGTTGAAGCCGCCGTCCGCCAGGCGGTGAAGGACGGCGATGTCCTTCAGTCCGTCGCCGTTGTAGTCGACCTGAACGGCCTTGATGCTCGCCCACGTCCATCCGTCCGCGGCCGTCTTCTTTGTGAGGAACCTCGGCTGGTTGAACCCCACCGCGGTCGCCTCGAAGAGGTACAGCCCGAACCCGCCGCCCGCGGAATCGCCGCGCTTGTGGAACACCGCGATGTCGTTCCGCGCGTCACCGTTCGGGTTGACGGTCACCGCCGTGATGCTCTCCCAGTTCCAGCCGGCGTCGAGCGTCAGCATCTTCCGCGGCTCTTCGAACCCGATACCCGTCGAGACGAGGAGCCACAGCTCCACGAGCCCGAAGGTCGACTCCCGAAAGAAGGCGACGTCCGCTCGCCCGTCTCCGGTGAAGTCGCCCTGGACGCTCTCGGTCGCACCCGTGATCGTTGCGGGCACCTGGGTCGCCGAGGGTGACGGCGACGGAGACGGCGCGGAAGGCGACGGAGAAGGTTGTGCAGGGGAGGGCGAGGTGGACGCGGACTGCGAGACCACGGGGGCCGGCGCAACGCAGGCGCGACGGGACCTCGCGGCGCTGGCCGGCTCGTGGAGGTAACGCTTCAGGACGAGTCCGGCCCGCGCGGTCCGGTCGAGGCGGGCCCTCAACCACGACACCGTGATCCTCACTCGGTAGCGGCCCGGGGCGAAATCCCGGTCGAAGACCTTTCGGGGGGGCTTGCGCAGCGGTACAAAGCGATCGTGCTCGACCCGCGTCAGGTTCTTGTCGACCCGTCTGCCCACGACGACCCACCCGCGCCCCTTCGTCAGCCGCTCGAGGTACGCGTTCGACCCCGCGTACTGCTCGCCCCTGTCGGGCAGGGCCTTCACGCGCGGCTCCGGGACGACGATCCGATCGAGGTTCCCGCGCGCGTGCTTGCAGGTCACCGGCGCGGGCCGGACGAAGCGGTTCGACGCGCCGGCGGCGAGCACCAGCGCGAGGGGACCTGCGAGCGTGAGCACGACGACGATCGACGCCCGCGCCATCCTGCGGCTCACGAGCCGTCCTCCTTGCAACCTCCGCTGCCGTCCGCGTGGTAGCCGATCGGGCAGTCGTCGTCGATGACGCATCCGCCGGTGCCGTCGGGGTGGTAGCCGGACGGGCAGTCGTCCTTGGGGTTCGGCGTGGGCCTGGGCGTCGCGACCACGGTCTTGTCGTCGGGGGCATCCACGCCCACACCCGTGCCCGGTGGCGCCCCGACGTTCACGTCGAGAGAGTCGGTGTCGTCGCCGGCATCTTCCGTAGCAGCGCGCTCGTTGCGGTTGCGCGGCACGACCGCGGCGCGAGACCTCCCCGGCTTGCACGTGACGACCTTGCCCTCCGCGCGGCGCACCACCTCGTCCACGGCGGCATAGAACGCGCCGGGAACACGGCGGCCGCGGATCCTCCAGCCCCCGTCGTCCGCGACGGTCGTGGCCGCGACGCGGTGATCCTCTCCGCTACGGCGGTGCCACAGCGTCAGGGTCCTGTCGGAGACGCAGAGCGAGCGCGGCGACCTGAGGCGGCCCGCGAACACGTCACCGACTTGGTCGAACCCGATCGTCAGTCCGCCGATCTCGCCCTCCAGGCGAGCGACCGCGAGCCGCGCGTCGGGGGATGGGGACGGGGACGCCGTGGGCGCGCCATCGATCGCCGCCGACCGGGGAGACGGCTCTCTGCTCGACCAGCTCATGGCGGCGATCGTCCCCGAGCCGCTCAGCCCGAGCACCAGCAACGTCGTCAGGACGAGCGGCACCCTGCTGAACCTCGCGCGACGAGCGGGAGGGTCGATGGGGCGCGCCGGGAGCCCGGTGCGGGGACGCGTCAGCTCGGCCGCCGGCGGCGTCGTCGTGCGCCGGTGGCCGACCGCCATCGAGGTTGCGTCGACGCCCTCGAGCACCTCGGCGGCACACAGGGCCTCGCCGAGCTCGCGGACCGAAGGGAATCGATCCTCCGCGGACTTCGCGAGCGCGCGCTCGAGCACGGCGGCGACCGAAGCGGGGACGCCGGCGTCGGCGAGCCTCGGTGGGCGCGACGTCAGGATGCGCGCGATGAGCGCCGCCAGCTCCTCGTCGTCTCCCTGCACGAACGGCGGATAGCCGAGCATGAGCGTGACCACGGTCGACGCCAGCGAGTACTGGTCCGACGCCGCCGAAGCCTTCTTGCCCTGGAGCACCTCGGGGGCCGCGTGGGCGACCGTCGCCGTGATCACGCCCGAGACCGTCTGGAAGCCCGAGGGCAGGGACGAGATCCCGAAGTCGGCGAGCTTCGGCTCGTCGTACTCGGAGAGGAGGACGTTCTGAGGCTTCACGTCGCGATGGCAGATCTGCATCGAATGAGCCGTCTGCAGCGCGCCGGCGATCTTCACCCCGATTTCGACCGCGCGGCGCCAGCTGATCGGCCCCCTCGCCTCGAGATGCTCGGCGAGCGACCCTCCGGACATGTAATCCATGGCGATGTAGGGGACCCCGCGAGCCGTGATACCGGAGCTGTGGATCCCGACGATGTTCGGGTGCCCGGACAGGGTCCCGAGGGCGCGGCACTCGCGCTGGTACCTCTCCCGGACCCCCTCGTCGAGTCCGTTCGCGCGCAGGACCTTAATCGCGACGTGACGGTCCAGGTCTGGCTCGTAGCACTTGTAGACAGTCCCGAAACCGCCCTCGCCGAGGATCGAGACCTCCTCGAACCCGGGGATGCCGAGCCGAGCCGCGCCCTCGCGCAATGGAACCCGTCGCCGTTCTCGCATTGTCCGCTTGAACCCCCCATGACCGTTTCGCACCTTCACTCAACACCAGGGCTTACCGACGGTCGATAGGCAAAAACACCTAGAGATCCCGAGAGAACGCCTAACCTCGGTCCTGGCTCGCCTCGGCAACGGACGTTCGCCGCGGCCCGACTAGGCCCCCGCGTCCGGTTTGCTCGCTTCTCAGGCGGGCGGTGACTAGTCATCGCGGCCCGAAAAGGACCGTTTCGCCGCTCTCGCGACTAGTAAATGACCCGAGCCGACTATTCAGACCCCCCGTCTCCGCCTCGATAACCCGAATAGTCGAAGGTCCGGTGGAAGAGCCGCCGGCCGCTACGGGAGGAAAGTGGAGATGGGGGAAACGGGCGCAACGATGCAAGAGAAGAAGCAACGCCGCATGAAGATCCTGCTCTCGCTGGGAGCGGTCGCGGTGGTGGGTGCGATCGTCGGCGGGGGCACGTACGCGACCTTCAACGCGCAGACGGCGAACCCCGGCAACGTGTGGGCGGACGGGACGCTCGTCCTGTCGAACAAGGTCGGCGCGGGTACCACGTGTCTGTCGACGGGGGCCGGCACCGGCACCGACACGAACGTCAACAACAACTGCGACGCGCTCTTCAGCGGCGCGACGCTGCGCAAGCCGAACGACTCGGCGACGGTCGCGGTGAACGTCCGCAACGAGGGCAGCCTGAACGCCGCGGCGCTGAAGCTCTACTCGAGCGCGTGCACCGCGGGTGACACCGCCGGCGAGACCTACAAGGGCACCGGCGACCCCTGCGACAAGGTGCAGCTCTACGTGCAGCGCTGGACGGACTCGGCGCGGACGGTCCCGGCGGAGTGCGTCTTCGGCAGCGCGCAGGCGCTGACGCCGAACACGTGCGACTTCGCGGCGACGGGAGCAGAGGCCAAGACGCTCGGCGCCTTCGCGGCGGCGAACAACAGCACCACGCCGCTGAGCCTCGGCGCCCTCAACACCGGAGCCACGAACTACTACACGATCGGCGTGAAGCTTCCGCAGACGACGGGCAACGCCTACCAGGGCCGCCGCGCTTCGGTCGACTTCACCTGGACGCTCGAGCAGTAAGCCATGGCGACGCTGGGAGCAGAGGTCGCAGGCAACACCACGAGGATTGGGAACGGGGTGGCCGGGGCGTTTCCCGGCCGCCTCGCCTCGTTCCTGAAGAGCGCGGCAACGGTGCTCGGCACCGTCGTCGTCGTCGTGCTGCTGGTCGCCACCGTCGGGCCGCGGCTGTTGCCCTACCGGACGTTCACGGTCCTCTCGGGCAGCATGGCGCCGTCGATCCCGACCGGGTCGATGATCTTCGACCGGGAGGTCGACGCCGGGGAGCTCGCGCCCGGCGACGTCGTGACGTTCCACCCGCCGGGCCAGGCCGACAAGCTCGTCAGCCACCGCGTGGTACGGGTCGAGAAGACGGAGGCGGGTCGATTCCTCGTCACGCGCGGCGACGCGAACGGCGTGCTCGACGACTGGCGGATCCCCGCCGAAGGCCGCGGGTTGCGGTACGAGTTCCACGTCCCGTACCTCGGCTACGTGGTGGGAGGGCTGCTCACCCCGGTGGGCCGCCTGATCGCATTGACGCTTGCGGCGCTGTGGCTGGGAGGCCTCGCCCTGTGGACGATCTGGCGGCCGCGCAAGAAGCCCCTCCCGGCCCACGGGTAAGCCGGTGCATCGCAACCCGCGCAGGTTCGTCGCTCTGGGCATCGTCGCCGTCGCCGCGGCCGGGATATCGCACGGGACGCTGGCCTCGTTCAACGGGTCGACGCGCAACGGCGGCAACACGTTCGCTCTGACGGCGCTGTACGCGCCGGGAGGCCTCACCGCGACGCCCGCGGGCCACGCCGTCGACCTCGCGTGGACCTCCGGGCAGAACGGCGACGGCTATCGCGTGCTGTCGGCGCCGGCGCCGGATCCCCTCGTCAACGACTGCACGGGCGCGTCGTTCACGCAGGTCGCGACGCCTACGGGAACGTCGTACGGCGACGCCGTCTGGACGCCGCAGGGGACGTGGCGCTGCTACACGGTCCGGACGAGCTACCGGTCGTGGACGAGCGTGGAGGGCAACCCGGTCGCGGGAGCCCGCCTCGGGTTCGTCGCGAGCGTCGTCGACTTCACGAACACGGGGAACCCGCGGATCGACGACGGCGACACGTTCACGGTGACGTTCAACCAGCCGGTCGCCGCCGCCACCGGGCCGCAGAGCGGGAACTCGATCTGCTGGCAGAACGACAGGATCGTGCTCGGGAGCACGGGGACCGGGAGCTGCGCCGCGACCGACACCTCACCGCGTCTGGGCTTCCTCACCGGAGGCGCGATCGACCGGAACTTCCGTCTGGCCGCGACGTGGGGGTGGAGCGCCGACAACCGGGTCCTCACGATCGCGGTGGGAGCGCGGCTGTCGGGGAACGGCAACTACTCCCACAGCGGGACGTGGACGTTCACGCCGACTCCGGACTCCGCGCTGCTCCAGAGCTCGACGGGAGGGTTCCACGTCTGCGACACGAACGCCGGCGGAGGCAACTGCCTCCCGAACGTCGCAGGTCTCTAGCGGCCGGTCGACGCACGCGGGCGGTGCACCGCGGTGAACGTCTCGACGGGGTTGAGCCGTGCCCCCAGGGTCGCCGACACCTGGAAGACGAGGGATGCGGCGACGAGCCACCTGGCGCATTTCGTCAACCGGCTCACCACCGCATCCTCTCGCTTGATCGGTCTCTTCTCGTCGATCCGTCTCCTTAGGTTCGTCGCGCGGCGGCTCGCTCTCCATAGGGCAGCGGCATCAGATCGCGCGCCGCGACGGCTCGTCTTTCGGTGGCCCCCGCGCGGGATATGTCCCCGTTCGCCCGGAGCGAATAACTAGTCACATACGCCCGCGTTGTTAGTGTGACGAAGATGGAGCCGGTCGAACGTAAAGGGCTCGAGAAGATAGCGAGCCGTGAGGCGCACGTCGCGGTCCTCGGCCTCGGCTACGTCGGGCTCCCCCTCGCGGTCGCGGCCGGAGAGGCCGGGTTCCGAGTCTCCGGGTTCGACGTCTCCGAGGACCGCGTCGCGGCCGTCAACCGCGGCGAGTCCCCCGTCACGGACGTCTCCGGCGACGACCTGACGCCGTTGCTCGAGAGCGGCAGGCTGCGAGCGACCGCGGCCCCCGCGGACCTGTCCGGCGCCGACGTCTTCGTGATCTGCGTCCCGACGCCGTTGAAGCACGAGCTCCCCGACATGTCGTTCATCGAGTCCGCCGCGACGGTGGTGGCCGCGCAGATGAAGCGCGGAGTCCTCGTGATCCTCGAGAGCACGACCTACCCGGGGACGACCGAGGAGTTCGTGCGCCCGATACTCGAGAAGGAGGGCCTCGTCGCGGGCTCGGACTTCTTCCTGGGGTTCTCGCCGGAGCGTATCGATCCCGGCAACAAGACGTTCGGGCTGCGCAACGTCCCGAAGATCGTCGGCGGGACAGACGAGCCGAGCACGCGGCTGATGGAGGCGTTCTACGGCTCGTTCGTCGAGGAGGTCGTGAGGGTCTCGTCGCCCGCCACCGCCGAGATGGCGAAGCTGCTCGAGAACACCTACCGGCACATCAACATCGCGCTCGCGAACGAGATGGCGATCCTGTGCCACGATCTCGGCATCGACATATGGGAGGTCATCGGCGCGGCGTCGACCAAGCCGTTCGGCTTCCACCCCTTCTATCCCGGCCCCGGCTGGGGAGGACACTGCATCCCGGTCGACCCCGCGTACCTGTCGTGGAGGGTCCGCCAGATGGGCGAGACCGCGCGCTTCGTCGAGCTCGCTCGCGAGATCAACGATCGCATGCCGGGCTACATCGTCCAGCGCGTCGCGGAGTGCCTCAACCAGCAGGGGAAGAGCCTCAAGTCCTCGCGCATCCTGCTGCTCGGCGTCGCCTACAAGCCGGACGTCGGCGACGTGCGCGAGTCCCCCGCGATCGACATCCTGAAGCGTCTCCACAAGGGCGGCGCGAACGTCAGGTTCCACGACCCGTTCGTGAGCGAGCTCACCGTCGACGGCACGGAGTTCAAGACGATCGGACTGAGCGAGGAGGCCCTCGGCTTCGTCGACCTCGTCGTCGTCGTGACGAACCACTCGGAGTACCGGTGGGACTGGGTCGCCGCGAACGCGAGCATGATCCTGGACACGCGCAACGCGCTCGCGGGTCTCGCAGGGAACGTCGTCCGGCTGTGACCGAATCCGGCCCAGTCCCCCAGACCGTCAAGACCTGAGGCGATCCCTTCGGGGACGACCTGGTCTGGGTCGAGTCGAGATGGGTCCGGGACGGCGACGCGTGGCTCGAGGCGCGCAGCACCGCGCCGGGCCTGCTCGCGCACTTGCCGGTCGAGTGGGGCACGCCCCCGCCGGACGCGCCGCGCCACGAGGGCATCTTCAGCCTATGGGTGGACGACGCTCTTTCTCGCACCCGCAGGCTGCCGAGCCTGTATCACGGCAACGCGCAGATCTTCGCCCACCGCGACGCCGGCGAGGTGAGGACGCGGCTCGTGCGGACGATCCGCGCGGTCCTCGAACGCGACCTGCGGCCGTCTTATCTCGTCGCCGCGTGCAAGGCCGGCGACCGCTATGGGCTCTACGCGCGGGACATCTTCAACCGCGACCCGTTCCGGATGCGGGCGCTCCGCGCCGGGCTCGAGCTAGCCGACGAGCCCTACGTGCAGATGACCGAAGACGGCGCGTTCCGCTGCGAGGGGTGGGACCCGTTCCTGCCGGAGTTCGTCGTCGTGAAGAGCCTGCGGGGGCCGGAGGGGCAGGAGAACGTGAACCGCGGCGCGTTCCTCACGTTCTTGTTCGGGATCCTGCGGGTGGGCGACATGGGCGCCGTCGAGCTGCGCCATCTCGTGAGGACGATCAAGACGGCGGAGGTCGTCGCGGAGGACGACCCTGCCCGTCTGGTCGAGGTCCTGAAGGCGGGACAGCCCGTCTCGTGACGCTGCGGCTGCGATTGCTCGACACGGTCTTCGAGATCCGGACCGAAGAGGACGACGTCGCCGCGCTGCTCGGCCGTCTCTGGGAGCCGTTCGCGACCTCCGAAGACGCCCCCGCCGACGCCGCGTTCACGATCGAGCGCGACGGCAGCGAGCTGGCGGTCGGCGAGCGTGGCGGCGAGCCGCTGATCCGCCACCCGGACGTGTGGGGGCTGACGGACGCGCTCCGGTACCGGATGCTGGAGCTGGCCGAGGCGGGACTCGAACGCGCGGTGAGCCTTCACGCCGCGGCGGTCGCTCTCGACGGGCGGCTGCTCCTGCTCGCGGGCCCGTCGGGCGCCGGGAAGACGACGCTGACGCTGGGGCTGCTCCGCGCGGGCTGGACGTACTTCAGCGACGACGTCGCCCCGGTCGACCGCGCCACTGCCGCGATCCTGCCCTTCCCGAAGCCGCTGGGGGTCAAGGACCCCGCGCTGTTCGACGGCCTCGCCTCCGCCTATGCCGGGCTCGACCTCCCGCGGCCCCCGAAGGCGTTCCTCGTCCCCGCGTCGACGTTCCCGGTCGGGCGCGAGGCTCTGCCGGCGAGCGTGCTCGTCTTCCCGGCGTTCCGCCCGGGCGCGGCCCCCTCGGCCGCGCCGCTCACGGCGGCGAAGGCGACGGCCCTCGCGACGCCGTTCGTCCGGCGGCTCGACCCGGAGGTTCTCGGATTGCTCAACCGGGTCTGCGGCGGATGCGACTGCTTCGACCTCGTCTACGGCTCCACCGCCGGCGGGATCGAGGCCGTGACGTCCCTCGTCGGGGGGGCCGCGTACGAAGGACTACGTAGCCGCGACTCCTAAATTTTGGTTGTGCGCCGGCAGACCGAGCCTCTATGCTTGCGCAGCGGTACGGAGGAAAAGGAGCCCGACGTGACGGACGCCGATCTGGTAGCACAGGAGGGCATGGAGCGGCGGCGCTTCCTGAAGGCCGCCGGGACGATCGCGTGGGCGACGCCTGCGATCCTGACGCTCACCGCCAACCGTGCCGGAGCGCAGTCGTGCGTCCCGCACAACGCTCCCTGCGACGCCTGCGCCGGAGTCAACTGCTGCATCCAGACCGGCGACTCGCTCCCCTGCTGTTGCTCGAATCCGGCCACGCCGGACTGCGGCGGCGTCTGCAGGACGCAGGCGGCGTGCGCGGCCCTCTTCCCCGGCGGCCCGTCGAGCGATCCCGACGCCTGCTTCTACCCGGGCGGGACCGGGACGACGGCCGCGTCGTCCACCTCGCGGACGAGGTCGCTCCGCACCGGCAAGTCCAAGTAGCCCGCAGCCCCTAGGACGGTCGGCGGACCCGAGCGGGCACGCCGGTCACCGTCGCGCCCTCGGGCACGTCGCGTACGACCACGGCGCCCGCGCCGATCGTCGCCCGCGGCCCGATCGTCAGGCCCGGGAGCACGACCGCGCCGCTTCCGATGGCGGCTCCGCGGCCCACGCGCGTCTCCTCCAGCTGCCAGTCGCCCTCGCCGGCGAGCTCCCCCTCGCCGGTCGTGGAGCGCGGGTAGCGGTCGTTCGTGAAGACGACGCCGTGGCCGACGAACGCCTCGTCCTCGATGACGACGCCCGTGCAGATGAACGCGTGGCTCTGGATCTTGCAGCGGCGGCCGATGCGGACGCCGCGCTGCACCTCGACGAACGGCCCGATCGAGGTCTCGTCGCCGATCGAGCAGCCGTAGAGATTGACGAAGCCGGCGATGCGCACGCCTTCGCCGAGCTGCACGTCCGGAGCGATCAGGGAGAAGGGCGCGTCCATCGTGGGCCAGTCTAGGAGGCTGCACATAGACTCGCCGCCGTGAGCGACGTGCAGCCGGTGCCCGCCGTCCGGCTCGACAACGAAGACGTGTGGAACGCGCTCGAGCCGCGGATCAAGGACCTCGTCCTGCGCGGCGCGTTCACGCTCGGCCCGGAGCTCGAGGAGTTCGAGGCCGCGGCCGCCGCCGCATTCGGCTGCGGGTGGGCCGTCGGCACGTCTTCGGGGACGTCGGCGCTGTTCCTCGCGCTGCGGGCCGCCCCGCTGCCCCCGGGAGCGCGGGTGGCCATGCCGGCGAACACCTTCTTCGCCACGTTCGAGGCCGCGGCCCTCGCGGGGTTCACGCCGGTGATCGTCGACCACGACGACGACTACCTCATCGACCTCGACGCGCTCGCGCGGGTGCAGGCCGACGCCGTGATCCCCGTGCACCTCTACGGGCTCCCCGTCGACATGGTCCGGCTGAGGGAGCTCGCGGCCGGGCGCGGCTGGTGGGTCCTCGAGGATTGCTCGCAGGCACACGGCGCGACGGTGGCGGGTCGCCCGATCGGAAGCTTCGGCGACGCGGCGGCGTTCAGCGCGTACCCGACGAAGAACCTGGGCGCGTGGGGTGACGCCGGATTCGTGACCGGCTCCGATCCGGCCGTCGAGAAGACGATCCGGTCGCTCCGTCACCACGGCCAGGCGACGCCGAACGTGCACGGCGCGCTCGGGGGGACGGAACGTCTCGACAATCTCCAGGCGCTGGTGCTCACCGAGAAGCTCGAGCGGCTCCCCCGTGAGCTGGAGCGGCGCCGGTCGGTCGCGGCGCGCTACCGGGAGGTGCTGGAGGAGACGATCCCGTCGCTGCCCGGCGACCGCGACGGCAGGACGCACGCCTACCACCAGTTCGTCGTGCAGGTCGACGAGCGAGACGAGGTCCTCGCGTACCTGCGCGCGCAGGGCGTGGGGGCGTCGGTCCACTACCCGCATCCCGTCCACCTGCAGCCGGCGGCCAAGGGACGCTGCGAGGTGCCGGCGCGCCCCGAGGTCGCGGAGGCGACCGCGGCGCGCATCCTGAGCCTGCCGATCTACCCGAGCCTGCGCGACGACGAGATCGAACGTGTCGCGACGGTGCTGAAAGAGGTGCTCGCGCGGTAATCGCTCCGCGCTAGTCCCTGCCGGTCGGACGGGGACGGTCGGCTGCCGTGCCGCCCCCGAGGATGACGTCGGCGATGCGGCCCCCGGCGTGGCCGTCCCACAGCTCCGGGCGCCGGGGCTCGACCCCCCGCTCGAGCACCTCGGTCGCGGCCGCCACGATCGCTGCGGGGGCCGCCCCCACGACGCGGTTCGTCCCCTCGGAGATCGTGATCGGGCGCTCGGTCGTCCGGCGCAGCGTCAGGCACGGGACGCCCAGGACCGTCGTCTCCTCCTGGATCCCGCCGGAGTCCGTCAGCACGATCCGGGCGCTCGCCTCCAGCGCGATGAAGTCCAGGTATCCGACCGGGTCGACCAGCCGCAGCCCGTCCGGCAGCCCCCCGTCGGCGAGGTTCGTCCTCGTCCGCGGATGGACCGGGAAGACGACGGGGAGCCGCGCGGCGATCTCGCCCAGGGCCCCAACGATGCCCGCCAGCGTCTGCGGGTCGTCGACGTTCGAGGGGCGGTGGAGGGTCACCACCGCGTAGCCGCCCTCGTCCAGGCCGAGGTCCCTAACGACCGGGCGGGCCCGCGCGCGCCCGAGGTTCGAGAGCAGTGTGTCGACCATGACGTTGCCCGCGAGGTGGATCTGGTCGTCCCGATAGCCCTCGGAGCGGAGGTTCGAGACGGCGTCGGGAGAGGGGGCGAAGAGATAGTCGCTCAAGCGGTCGGTGACGAGGCGGTTGACCTCCTCGGGCATCGCCCAGTCGCGGCTCCTGAGCCCGGCCTCGACGTGCGCCAGCAGGGGCCCGGCCTTCGCCGTCACGAGCGCGCACGCGAGTGTCGAGTTCACGTCTCCGACGACGACCACAACGTCCGGCTCCTCCTCGGGGAGCACGTCCTCGAAGGCCGTCATGATCCGGCCCGTCTGGACGGCATGGCTCCCGCCGCCGACACCGAGGAACCGGTCCGGCCGGCGGATGTCGAGTTCCTCGAAGAAGACGTCGCTCATGAGGGGGTCGTAGTGCTGTCCGGTGTGGACGAGCGAGGTGGCCGCCCCCCGCTCCTCCAGCGCCGCGAGCACGGGCTTGATCTTCATGAAGTTGGGCCGGGCTCCGGCGACGCACAGGACCTTCACGCCGAGGACGCTACAGGAGGGGCGGGCTCGGCCGGACCCCCGGACAAGAAGGAGGGGCGGCCTCGGCCGGACCCCCGGACAAGAAGGAGGGGCGGCCTCGGCCGGACCCCCGGACAAGAAGGAGGGGCGGCCTCGGCCGGACCCCCGGACAAGAAGGAGGGGCGGGCTGGTTTCGCCGAAAATACGGATGCCCCCGAGCCCTTATGCCCAGAAACTGGGTTGAACCCGCGGTCGAACCGCCGATAGGATTCGCGGGCCGGGACTACGGCTCGGCCGGGGACGCGGCAAGGCGGCCGGCTGCCGCTTCCGAGAGTCGAGCTAGAAAAGGGAACGGCGACGATGAGCCAAGCACCAGCCACCGAGGTCACGGCCTCGCGGGACCTGAGGGAGTTCCTCGGCATCCTGAGGATCCGGAAGTGGACGATCCTGATCGTCGCGACCCTCGTGGTCGCCGCCGCCCTGTTCTTCTCGGCCCGGGAGAGACCCCTCTACAAGTCCGAGGCGAAGGTGCTGGTGAAGGCGATCCCGCCGGCCGGCGGGAGCAACACCTTCCCGGTGTCGCCGAACCTCGAGACCGAGCGTGAGCTCGTCGAGTCGGAGAGCGTCGCCCAGCTGGCGCGCGACGAGGCGAACACGTCGGACCTGTCGCCGGAGTCGCTGTCGGTCGACGTCGCGACCGAGACCGAGATCCTGCTGATCGCCTACACCGATCCGGACCCGTTGACGGCCCAGCGCAACGCCCAGGCCTACGCGGACGCGTACCTGGAGTTCCGCCGGCAGGAAGTGATCAACGACCTGCTGAGTTCCTCCGACCGCGTGCGCCAGCAGATCGGCACGTTGAACAAGCAGCTTGCGAAGACGAACCGGCAGATCCGCAAGACCGAGAACGAGTCGCTGAAGGTGACGCTCCAGTCGCAGGCGAACTCGCTCGTCGGACAGATCGCGATCCTGCAGCAGGAGCAGTCGGAGCTGACGCCGCCGGAAAGCCTCCGCGTCGGCCAGGTCGTCGCCCGGGCGGGCCTCCCGTCCTCGCCGGTGAGCCCGAACCACCTTGCGAACGGCGTCATGGGGCTGTTCGTCGGGCTGGCGCTCGGTGTCGGCGCCGGGCTGCTGCGCGAGCGCCTCGACGACAGGGTCCGCGACCGCACCGACCTCGAAGCGGCCATCGGCGCGCCGGTGCTCGCGGTCGTACCTCGGGTCGCGACGTGGCGGCGCGGCAAGACGCCCGTCCTCATCACGAAGCTCGAGCCCCGGTCTGCCGCGGCCGAAGCCTACCGGACGCTGCGGACCGGCCTGCTGTTCGCGGCGTCGCAGCGCCGGGTCAAGACGGTCCTCATCACGAGCGCGCGCGCCGGTGAGGGCAAGACCGTGACGACGGCGAACCTGGGCGTCGCGCTCGCCCAGACGGGACGCCGCGTCGTCCTCGTCTCGGCCGACCTGCGCAAGCCGCGGCTCAGCACGTTCTTCAACGAGAAGTCGTCACCCGGCCTCACGAACGTCTTCGCGGGCGAGGCGAACCTGTGGCGGTCGATCGCCGACTCGGGCATCCCGAACCTCAAGCTGCTCCCGAGCGGCCCGATCCCGGGGAACCCGGCGGAGCTCCTCGGCTCGGAGATGATGCGCTCGATCCTCGAGCAGCTCGCGTCGGTCGCGGACTTCGTCCTCGTGGACGGCCCGCCGACGCTCACGCTCGCCGACGCGATCACCCTCGCGCCGCTGACGGATGGCGTCCTGTTCGTGACGGACTCGCAGGCGACGCGCCGGGGTGCGGTCGAGCATTCGCGGCAGCAGCTGGAGCAGGTCGAGGCCCAGGTGATCGGTGCCGTCCTGAACAACTTCGACCCCTCGAAGACCGGAGCCTACGAGTACTACTACGCCGACTACTACGGCACGAGGGACGGCGGCGCGCCGATCCAGGAGCCCCCGGTCACGCCGGAGGGAACCGAGCCGCAGGACGTAAAGCCCGTCTGGCTCTAGCCGCTAGCGCTCCAGGCGCAGGCGGACCGTCAGCGTCTCGTCCAGCTTCCCGGAGGCCGTGAACGTCTCGTCGGCCGCCTCCGGGTCCGCCGAGCTCTCCGGGATCAGGCGCGTGCCCTCGGGCGCCGACACGGTCAGCACGAAGTCGTCGGGGCGCACGAGGCCCTGCGGGAACAGCGTCATCTCGAACGTCGTGTCGTCCCTCACCGTCCGCAGCACGCCGGGCACGCGGTAGCGCACGAAGACCTCCGACGTCCCGCCGGGCGGGATCTTCACGATGTCCCAGGCCACCGGATAGGGGCCGTCGCGGTGGAGGATGTACGGGGTCCGCTCGCCGTCGATGTGGAAGCGGTAGACCGTCGCCTCCTCCGGCAGCAGGAAGTTCGCGAACAGCCCGTTCACGCCCGGCGCGTACTCGTTGTAGAGGGGGTTCCCCAGCAGCGTCCCGGGGGGGCCCGGGGGCGCGTCGTTCCGGAGCGTCAGCGTCGTCGTCACCCGCGCTTCGCCCTCCGCGGTGATCCGGACCGACGTCTCCACGCGCCGGTCCAGGAACCAGTCGACCTTGTTCGCGGCGAAGTTGTTGTGGAACACCATCTGCACGTTCGGGCCGAGGTGGACGTAGTCGCCGGTCGCGCCGAGCGTGCGGAGCGCGTCCTGCTCCTCGGGCTCCCGCGAGTAGACCTTGAGGTGCTGCGTCTGCGCGCTCTCCGCTACACCTTTGGCGAGCGCTGCGGCATCGACGTCGCCCTCCTGGAGCGCGCCCCAGAACCCGCGGATCAGGCCCCCGAGGACGGCGCTCTGGCGAGCGGCGTCCGGGAACATCACGTAGGAGTCGTGCATGAGCAGCTTGGCCACGTTGTCCTGCGACACCGGCGTCTCGAGTCCCGGCGTCCGCAGGGGACCGGTAGCGGTGAGAAGGTGCTCGAGCGTGAGCGGGTCCATGGCGATCACGCCGTCGAGGTCCTCGCCGTAGACCCGGTCGTACATGCGCAGGAGGACCTCCGCGACGACCGGGAAATGGGGCGACTCGTTCGCCTGCTGCCACTGCCGCGTCGCCGAGAGCGGGCCGTAGTGTTCGCGGAACCAGGCGGGTGCCTCCACGGACCCGAAATCCGAGAGCGCGAGCTCGTCGATCCCGCCCACGGTCAGCAGCTCGAGCTGCCCGTTCCGCGCTTCCAGGACGCCGTGCAACCCGACGAGGCCCCCGGTGCCGCGGGCCTCGCTCGGGCTCTGGAAGGCGAGCAGGTACTGCCGCACGGAGCCCTTCCCGAGCAGGCTCGGGAGCGTCTCCAGCACGAGGCTCCCCTTGCCGGCGGCGTCGGTGGCGCGGTCGATTTCCCGCGTCGCCTTTACGAGGGCGTCCTCGATGAACGGCAGGCGGGGCTCCGGCGACGTCTCCAGCAGGCTGTCCGCCTCGCCGAGCAGCCGGTGGGCGTCGGCGACGAACGGCTGCGCCCGGTCGAACGCGGCGAAGTTGACGCGGCCGTTCTCGTAGACGGAGGCGGTGAGCTCTCCCCCGCCCGCACCCAGGGCCCGTGCGGCGTCGACGCCCGCGAGCCCGGCCTGGGCCGAGCGTCCTGCGGCCTGCGACAGCGCGCGCACGGCCGTCGCCTCGTTGCCGATCCAGGGGAGCGCCCGGGCGATCTGGAAGGCGGGGTGGCCCTGCGCCCGGTCCGCCGCCTCCGCGTCCTGGAACGCCTGGACGAAGTCGCGTTCCGCCGCCGCGAGATCGGCCTCCTGGAGGTCCTCGCCGGCCTGCTCGAGCCCGTCGGCGGCGGCCAGCAGCGTGTCGCTCAGCCTGAACAGGACGTACGCGCCGTCGGTCAGGAGCGCGAAGAGCAGCAGGCTCCCTAGGAGGAAAAGACGCCGTCGCAAAAGTCTAGGCCGGTTTCCCGGCCTCGACTTAGACGATCTCCTCCGTCTGCGACGTCTGGCTAGACGGGGGTCTGTGTAGGTATCACCGGCTCTAGATTCGGCCACTGACCCCTACAGTAGCCCGAAGAGCCACCGTCACGACGTGCTTAAGGGTTCTGTGAAGGACAGTTCTTCTTGGGCTTCTTGCCGTACTTCTGCTTGGCCTTCTGGCAGCCCGGGGGCTCCGGGTGGCCGGGCTTGTGACCCTGCTCGACCATTCCCGTACCTGGGAGCGCCGAGGAGGTGTCCCCGTCGATCTGCCCGAGCCCGAGCAGGCCGAGGCTGAGGGCTACGGCAAGAGCAAGGCTGACCCTCACGTTGCGCAGCCGGCCGACTCTGGTCATCAGTTTCTCCCCTCCAATCCCCCGCGGGGATCAATACATCGTGGAGGCACTTTACCCCCAAATTCTGGGGACTGTCACCCCCGTTGGAGGTCTATTTGCAGATAGTTCCAATTACTTCGTACGGCGTTCACGCGCCCACTCTACGTCGTTGGAACAAGTCGCTCTGCTGTCGGGTTAGGACGGTTCGTCCATTTCGTCCGGCGGCAAAACGGACGTGCCGGAGGCCGCCTGCCGCCGCGCGCGGCGCAGCGCGCGCCACGCAGGCAAGGCAAGCCTAGTCATCCGCCAGAAGTTGCGGACGTACGCCGCTGCGAGAACCCGCCGGGTCCGCGGCTGTCCGGGCGGGATGAGCGACGCCGCCGGCGGGAAGACCTTCGAGCGGACCAGCCGCAGGCGCGCCCTCGTCCCGGGCATCTCGGTCAGCCACTTCAACCCGAGCGCCAGAGGCGCCTGCTCTTCCCGGAGGATGACCTCGACCGACCGGGCGGCCGGAAGGCCGAGCCGCTCGGCCAGACGCGCCCCGTCGTCGTGCAGCCGGAGCCCCGCTGCGAATGCGGCGGTGGCGTCGAGCCGGACCGCGAGCGCCGCCGCCGCGTGCCACGTCTCCTCCGGCAGGCGCTCCAGCGCGCGCTGCAGGTCGTCCGGCGGGCGGCCGCCCCGGCCGTGCTGCACCCCGTGGAGGACGAGGTGGAGGGCCCTCGCCGCCGGGCTCAGGACCTCGACCTCGGCGCCGCCGACTCGCATCGTCTCGGTCCCCTGCGACAGGACCTCCCACTGCTCCTCGAAAGCGATGCCGGCGCCGGTGATCCCGACGTGGACGTCGACCGCGGACCCGGTCCGATCGCGGACCCAGTTCACCGCCGGCACCGGCCGGTCGAGCTCGTGACGCGGCACCGCGACCTCGAACCCGAGGTCGCGCATCGCGGCACGCAGCGCGTCCGCGTCCCGAGGCGCCACGAGCAGATCGGTGTCCGCGTAGAGCCGGTCGGTCGTCCGGTCGTAGAGCCAGCGGCCGAAGGAGGGGCCCTTGAGCAGGATCGTGCGTATCCCGAGCCCCCGCAGGTGCGTCACGACCTCTGCCGTGACCGCGTCGACCTTCATGAGGTTGCCCAGCGCCTGCACCCGGTTGGGAAGGCTCGGGGGCTGCGTCACGGCGCGGTGACGGGCACGAGCGCGACGTCGTCGTCGCCCGCGGCCGCCACGAGCGAGATCGTCGCCCCCTCCGCGCCCTCGACGTCCCAGGAGCCACCGCGCGCGGTCGTCGTTGCGGCCGCGCGCGCCTTCCACCAGCGCGCGACGTCCACCGGCAGCGCGTTCCACGTCCCCGGGCGCGCGGCCGCGTCGCGCAGGAACGCGCCGTAGATCGCGAGGTGCGCCGGCTCGAGCAGGTAGTCCGGGTGCGAGTTCAGCAGCGCCATCCCGTGGTTGCGCTCGACGAAGTCGAGCTTCTCCGTCCACAGCCGTGGCGTGGTCTCGCCGAGAGTCACCATCAGCGTATGGTCCTGGACGAGCGTGTACGGGAGCTCCACGAAGCGGCCGATCGTGAACGGCCAGATGCTCATGGTCCCGCCGCCGATCGGCTCGAACGGGTCGGTGTCGAAGAACGACAGGTCGTACTCCATGTCGAGCTCCTGCATCCATTCCGGATGTCGATGGGTCATCGGGGACCTGAACCCCGGCGCCTCCCATCGCTCGAGGTAGGCGTTGATCCTGGGCGCGGCCGCGCGGAAGCGCCGGCGCGAGGAGAACAGGCGTCCGTCGTGGGTGAGGCCGTGCACTCCGACCTCGAAGCCGCGCTCGCGCAGCTCCTCCATGAGATCCCGGTCGACCTCGTAGAGCTCCGGGACGAAGTTGAACGACGACCTGACCCCGTGGCTCTCCTCGAACGCCGCGAGGTCGCGCACGAACGCCTGCCCCGCCGCCTCCTCGACGTCGTGCGTGAGCACGAGCGCCGTCGTCTTGTCGTGCGGCCAGAACGCCACGTGCGGGAGCGACGCGACCTCCTTGACGCGCAACAGCTCTCGCGCCGTCCTTCGCTGGAACGCGACGTACCGGTCCTCGACCGGCCAGCGCAGGAGCGACGGCGGCGGCGTGTCGCCCCTGCCGAGGAAGGCCTGGCGGAGCCGCGCGCGAGCGGGCGGAGGGAGGAACGGCCTGACACGATAGTAGAGGCGGCGCGACGCCGGCAGCCGCCAGTGGCCGGGGCCGAACTGCGCCTCGCCGAGGATCTGCGCGATCGCGGTGGGGGGATCCGGCGCGCCGGCGGCCGGAAGACCCGCGAGGCACGGGAGAGCCGCGCGCGCGGCCGCGTCCCAGTCGCCGTCGGTCACGGAGCCGTCCACGACCTTCCACAACGACGCCGGCGTGTTCCCGGTGAGCAGCGAGACGTCCGGCGCCTCAACCGAAGTGGCCATACAGCGCCTTTCCGATCGCGCGGGACACCCACACGGGCGAACGCCGGATCACCTTCGCCAGCGCGGCCTCGCCGCGCCGGGGGCCGCGTGGCGACGGTTCCTCCGCCAGCACCGTGTAGCTCAGCTCCCGCTCCTGCGCCCACCCGAGCTTGAACGTACGAAGCCCCTCGTTGCCGAGGTCGGTCCGGCCCCAGTCGAACAGCCTGTCCCCGGCGGCGCAGGCGTGCTGGATCGCCTCCCACAGGAGGAGGTGGTTCGGCCGCAGCCTCCACGCGTCGGCCTCCGACGCGCCGTACTTGTACGTCGTCACCCCGTTCCACCGCAGGAACACGCCCCCTGCGACGACCCTCGGCCCGTCGCAGGCGAGTAGGACGTAGCCGAAGCCCTCGGAGATCAGCCGCTCCCATACGAGGCGGAAGAACCGCAGCGGCTGCGTCGGAACGCCGAGCCGGCGGCGCGTGCGGAGATGGAGGTCGTAGAACGCCCGCGTCCCCTCCCACCCGGTCGACGACCGGACGGTCACGCCCGCGTCGCGGGCCTGGCGGACCGGCTGCTTCACGCGCGTCTTCTTGAACGTGGCGAACACGGCGTCCGCGTCGCGCGACAGCGCCGTCGTGTGCCGGAGGACGGTCTCGCCGGGGAACAGCTCGTGTCCCCCGCCGAGGTCCCAGCGGACCTCGATCCGCGGCCACGCCTGCGCCAGCCGCGCGGCCTGCAACGCGCGCACGAGGTCGTCGCGACCCCCGGCCGCGGTGAGCAACGGAGGGCAGAAGTCGGTGAACGCGAGACCGACCGCGCGCTCGCCCGTCAGGCGGCTCCTCACGTGCAGCAACGGGATCCCGGCGACGACGCGACCGCCCGCGTCCGCCACCGTACAGAGCAACGGCTCGTACCCGTAGGTGTCCGCCAGCAGCCGGGCCCAGCGCGGGTGATGGAAGACCGTCGCGTCCTCGTGACCGGACGCGAGCTCGATCCAGCGCGGGTCGTCGAGGGCGATCGAGGTCGGCGACGCGGCCGCCACCGCCGTCACCGCCGCTGCTCCGCGACGAAGCCGGCGACGAACCCGGCCCCCTCGTCGCAGAGCCGGAACGATCCTCGCTCGCGCGGGACCAGCGCGATCTTGACGACGTCGTCCGGCCTCTCGAGCCTGATCAGGTGGCCGCGCTCCGCGAGGTGGTGGTCGACGGCACCCCACGTGCCGGCGAAGAAGCTGTACGACGGCACGCCGAGGACCGCCGCCTCGCGTGTCATCGTCCCGCCCCCGCCGACCATCAGGTCGACGCTCGACACGAGCGCGGGGCCGTCGAGCACGCGGTCCGGCACCCATACCGGGATGCCGAGACGCGTGCATTCCTCCTGCAGCGCACGGCCCTGCTCCTTCTCGCGCGGCAACAACGTCAGATGGACTCCGCCGTGCTCCGCGAGCCGCCGCAACACCGCGCTGCCGACGACCCGGCTCGTGTCGGACCGGTAGTGCGCGGTGGGGGCCTCCGGCCGGAACAGGACCTTCAACCCGGCGACCGCTTCGAGCTCCGGTATCGGCTCCGTCTCCCCCGCGCGCTGCGACAGGTAGAGCTCTTCCTTCAACCCCGGGTAGTGCACGACGCGCTCCGGGGGCAGAGGCCACGCGGCCTTCGGGACGACCGACGGGACGAGCAGGCAGTCCACGAAGCGGAGGTGAGACTGGTTCGAGAACTCGTAGTCGTCGAGGCTGATCGTGCGGAGGCCGAGGTAGTGGCCGGCAATCGCCTGGGACCGCGACCCGTGCGACAGCGCGACC
Source organism: Actinomycetota bacterium (assembly GCA_030861725.1). Classification (GTDB taxonomy): domain Bacteria; phylum Actinomycetota; class CADDZG01; order CADDZG01; family WHSQ01; genus JALZEG01. The sequence goes on from JALZFC010000023.1 coordinate 35,230, forward strand.
GAGAAGTCCTTGCGCCGTCTCCTCAGCAGCGAGTACAGCCGGCGCGCCCGGCTCGCCAGGTTGAGGACCTTTCCGGCCGTGCCGCTCGCGGCGCCGGAGCGCCCCACGACCTCGACGTCGAAGCCGAGCTTGCGCGCGAGGCCCACCGTGCTCGAGAAGTCGCGCGCGGTGAACGCGAACTCGAAGCCGCGGGTGCGCAGGATCTCGACGACCGGTGCCAGCACCCACACGTGCGGCGCGTTCTCGAAGTCGATCCAGACGCGGCGGGCCGGCGGCATCGCCCTACCGGGGCGCGGCGGACTCGGCGACCCGCTTCTCCTCCTGGAAGAACACCGCGTGCCAGCTCTCGAGCGAGAGGACGAGGAAGAGCAGACGCTGGTGGTCGCGACGGCCCGACAGGTGCTCGTCCAGGATCGCGCCGACCGCGTGCGGGTCGAGGTACGCGGCGGAGAACGAGTCCGGGCTGCGGATGGTCGCGCTGAGACGGTCGTGGAGCTGGTTGCGGAGCCACAGGTCCATCGCGTTGTCGAAGCCGATCTGCGGACGCGCCGCGACCTCGTCGCCCACCCAGCGCGCCACGGCCCTGCGGTGCACGTACTTGTTCTTCAGCCCCTTCAGCTTCAGCTTCCCGGGGATGCGCTCGGCGACGTCCATGAGCTCGAGGTCGAGCATCGGCACGCGGGCCTCGACGCTCGCCGCCATCGCCATCTTGTCCTCGCAGAGCAGCAGGTTGTCGGGCAGCGACGTGCGCGCGTCGACGTACGTCATGCGCTCGAGCGGCGTCCCCGCGGGGGCGCGTGCGAGCTGCGCGCGCGTGTACCGCAGCGGCAGCTCCCGATCGGCCCCCCGCAGGACCCCGCCGCTCACCAGCCGGGCGAGCGTCTCCGGGGTGGCGATCGAATACGTCCGCAGGAAGCGGTCCGCCTCGTCCGCCGCGCCCACGGTCGCGAGCATCCGCCGGTACCGCTCGCCCAGAGCGGACCCTCCGGCCACCCGCGGGACGAGCCACCGGAACGGCGGCACCGCTCCCCACCGCAACCACCGGCCGTACGCCGCGGACACGTAGCGCTGGTAGCCGGCGAAGACCTCGTCCGCGCCCTGACCGTTCAGGAGCACCTTGATCTCCAGCTGCTGCGCCATGCGCGCGACGAAGTAGTACGCGGCCGCGGACTCGTTGCCCATCGGCTCCTCGAGATGCCACATGTACCTGCCCATGAAGCTCTCGTAGTCCGACGCCTCGATCACCTGGCTGTGGAAGTCGGCGCCGAAGCGCTCGGCCGCGCGCCGCGCGGGCTCGATCTCGCTCGTCGACTCCTTTCCGCCGAACCCGACCGTGAAAGCCTGGATCGGGCCGGAGGAGTGCTCGCTCATCAGCGCGAGCATCGCGGTGGAGTCGACGCCGCTGCTCAGCGACAGCCCGATCGGCACGTCGGCGACCATCTGGCGCGCGACCGCCTCGTCGAGCTCGGTGCGGAGCCGGTCGACCCACTCCTCCTCGGACGTCGAACGGTCCACCGGGCCCGGCCCCTGGAAGAACCTGCGCGTGCGGATCCCGTCGTGCGACACCGTCATCGACTGGCCCGGCTCGAGCTTGCGGATCCCGGCGAACAGCGTCCACGGAGACGGCGTGTGCCGGAACGTGAGACACATGTTGAGCGCGTCGACGTCGAGCTCCCGCGGCACGCGCGGGTCCGCGAGGATCGCCTTGATCTCGGACGCGAAGTAGAAGCGGCGGCCGTCGCTGCAGTAGTAGAGCGGCTTGATCCCGTAGTGGTCGCGCGCGAGGAACAGCGACCGCTTGTCCATGTCCCAGATCGCGAACCCGAAGATGCCGTTCAGGTAGCGGGCGCAGTCCTCGCCGTACTCGCGGTACGCCTCGAGCACGACCTCTGTGTCGCACTCGGTCCGGAACGAGTGGCCCTTGCGGGCGAGGTCGGCGCGGAGCTCCCGGTAGTTGTAGACCTCGCCGTTGTAGGTGATCCACGCGCTGCCGTCGCTCGACGCCATCGGCTGGTCCCCCGACGCGAGGTCGATAATGGACAGGCGGCGATGCCCGAAGCCGGCGTCGAAGAGGCCACCGTCGCCGTCCGGGGGCCGGACGTCGCGGTAGGGGCCGGTCGTGGCGCCCCCGCGGGAGTCGAACATGATCGCCGAGCCGTCGTCGGGGCCCCGGTGCGCCACGGTCTGGCGCATGTCGTGGAGGAGCTCCGGGTCCACCGGCCGGCCCGAGAGGTCCCAGGTCCCACAGATCCCACACACGTTCGCGAACCTACAGGATCGATCTAACGCCGAGCGGCGCGCGCCGTCTTCCTGACGTTGTCGTAGATCGCCTCGAGCTCGGCCGTCTTGCCGTGCAGACGGAGGCGCGCGTGCGCGTCCGCGGCCGCAGCCCTGCCGAGCCGCTCGCGCAGCTCCGGGTCCTCGATCAGCCTCCCGAGCGCGCCGGCGAGGCCGGCGTCGTCGTCCTCCCGCACGAGCAGCCCCGTGACGCCGTCCGTCACCGCGGCCGGGATGCCCGCGTGGTACGTGGACACGACGGGAAGACCCGCCGCCATCGCCTCGACGATCGTGCCGGGGATGCCCTCCTTGTCGCCCGCGATCGTCACGCTCGGCAGGGCGAAGACGTCGGCCGACCGGTATTCCTCGACGAGACGCTCGTCCTCGTGCGGGACGTGGCCCAGGAACGTCACCTTGTCCTCCCATCCGAGCTCCCGGACGAGGGCCTCGAGCCGGGGCCGCAGTGGGCCGTCGCCGGCGAACGTCACCGTGAAGCGTGGGCGGCCGGGGGCGGCGCGCTCCCATCGGGCGAGCGCGCGCAGGACGCGGTCCTGTGCCTTCTTCGGCTCGAGCGTCCCGCACATCAGGACCTTGACGGTGTCGCGGTCGCCGTAGACGCGGCCGGGGTGGACGAAGCGGTCGGTCTCGGTCCCGTAGTAGTGGACGACGACCTTCTCGGGAGGGCACCCGATCGACACGAGGTCGCGCTTCATGTCCTCGGACATCGCGAGGAAGCAGTCCATCTCCGCGAAGAGCGGCCGGAGATAGCGGCGGCCGTAGCCGCGCATCGACCTCGGGAACAGCGACACGTCGTACCCGTAGCCCGACACGACGCCGGGGAGACCCGTGCGCCGCTTGACGGACAGGAAGAAACGCGCGTCGACGAGGTAGTGGAAGTGCAGCACGTCGATGTGGCGCGCCGTCACCTCCCGCGCGAGCGCCCGCGCCGACGCGCGCGGCAGGCGCCGTGCGACCCTGTAGTTGAGCCGGTCCCATCCCGCGAGCGGCCCGGCTGCGAGGCCGTCGACCGAGACGACCTCGAACGGCACGTCGAAGCTCGGCGAGTCGTGGTGGCAGAAAGCCGTGGGCCGGTACCGCTCGAGCGTCCGCATCTGGTTCCATACGAACGTCTCCGTCCGCGCGAGGAACACGCGCACGAAGTGCCCGGCGCGCGGGTCCCCGGTCACAACGATCCCCCGAGCAGCTCGCGATAGACGCCGATCGTCGCCGCGGCGACGGCCGGGGCGGAGTACCGCTCGCGCGCCCGCTGCCTTCCCGCGTCGCCCATGCGCGCGACGAGGGCGGGATCGCCGAGGAGCTTCCCGAGACCCTCGACGAGCGCGCCGGTGTCGCCGGGCTCGTACAGGAATCCCGTCACGCCGTCGCCGACCATCTCCGGGACGCCTCCGACCCGCGTCGCCACGACGGGAACGCCCGCGGCCATCGCCTCCGCTATCACCATCGGTACGTTCTCCTGCCGCGACGGAAGGACCACCGCGGTCGCGTGAGCCAGCAGCTCCAGCAGTCGCGGCCGCGTCACCACGCCCTCCCACACGACGCCGCGGGGGCTCGCACGGCGCATGTCGGCGGCGTACCCCGCGTCCTCCACCGGCCCGCAGAAGGAGGTCGTGAGGCTCGGGCGTTCACCGAGCAAGGCCGCGTGCGCGTCCACAAGATCGCGCGGCCGCTTCAGCGGCGCGAGCGCGCCTACGAAGACCAGCCGGTCACCCGCCGGAGAGCGCGTCAGGCCGAAGAGCTCGCTCGCCGCCGCGTTGGGGACCTCGAACGTCCGAGCTCGCGCGGGGGCCATCGCCGCGGCGTACGAGGAGTTGCAGACGAGCGCGTCGTAACGGCGATGGACCCACCGCTCGAGCAGCGCCTCGAACGCCGCGCTCGGGCGCTCCCACCCCGTGCGCACCCGCGCCTCCGCCCGCTTAACCCCGTGGATCGAGAAGAGCTTGCGCCAGCGCCCGCGCGCGCCCGCGACGGCCAGCACCAACGTGTCCTGGCAGTGGACGAGGTCCGGGTCGATCCGCTTCAGCGCGCGGCGCGCCGCCACGACCCTCCACGGGAAGCGGGGCCGGAGCCCGGGCGCGGCGAGGAAGTGGAAGTGCACGCCGCCGCGCCGCTCGTGGACGTCTGCCTCCAGCGCCGAGGAGCTGACGACGTGCAGCTCGATCTCGTCCGTTCGCCGCGCCAGTCCCTCGACCAGCGCGGCGGTCGCGGTCTGGACTCCCCCGGTGAAGCTCGCGTGGTCGGGCGGGTAGCTCGTCAGCATCGCGACGCGCGGGGGCATCAGGGTGCCTCGAGCCACAGCTTCAGCGACGCCGCCTTCGCGAACTCCGTCCGGTTCGCCTTCCACGCGCCGCTCGCCAGGTCCGCGTGCACCCTCGGGTCGAACCAGTCGTCGGCCGGGCCCGGCTTCAGGTGCTCGACGTACAACGGCTCGGTCCACTCCTCGGTGCGGAACTCGCGATAGCCCGTGCGCCGCTCCCGCAGGCGCCGCGCCACGAACTTCGCCCCCACCTTGAGCGGCCAGACGCGCGACAGGACGTCGCCGGGGGGATAGCCGTGGTCGGTGGTGAACGGCAGCAGCTCGGGGCGATACCGGCGGATCACGAACGCGTAGAAGTACTGGGACAGGAACCGCTCGCGCACGGTCGGGTCCGTGTGACGCCCGTGCACCCCGGTGAACGGGGCCCGGAACGCGAGCTCGACGAACTCGTCGTCGAAGAACGGGAAGCGGTTCACCGCCCACGGCCGTTCCATGTGCACCTCGGCGCCGAAGTACTTGCGCAGCCCCTCGAGCATCAAGAACGCGTAGAAGCGGCGCTCCTCGCTCAGCCCGTCGAGGTCGCCCCACAGCTCGGCCACGTCCGCGGCCACGCCGTCCGCGGCCCCTTTCAGGGCGGTCCCGTCGAAGTAGGCCCCCTCTGCCGCCTCGCCGACCATCGCCGCGACTGCCGCGCCGGGATCGGGCGCGGGGTTCAGCCGCACGAACGCCTCGCTCACGATGTGGCCGACGTTCTGGAACGTCCGCAGCAGCTCGCTGCCGAAGAGGCCCGTCAGCACGACCGGCGACACGTCCGCCAGCCGCTCGAACGCGTAGGGGTAGTTCGCGCGCTCGACGGTCGAGAGGGCGTCCGACAGCGCGATCGCCTTGAACGCGTTGTCCGCGAACGCGGCCTCGTAGTCGTGCTCGAGGTAGATCGGGGCGAACTCGATCCCGAGGCGCGCGCAGATGTCGCGCGGGACCGACACGTTGAGGCTCCCCGGGATCCCGAACGCGTACGCGACGAGGTCCGCCGGGTCGCGGTCGAGCACCGACAGGATCGCGCGGCTGTCGAACCCCGACGTGAACGAGACGCGCAGCCTCTCCGGCCCCGCGGCGGCGTCGTTGACCACGCGGTGGAACAGCGCCGCTCCCCCCTCGAGGGCGTCGTTCCGCCCGATCGTCTCCTGCGCGTACAGGTCGCGCAGGTCCCACCACCGCCGACGCGCGATCCCGGCAGGACCGGCCGTCACCTCCTCGCCGGGACGCAGCATCGCGACACCCTCGAAGAACGACCGGGCGGCCACGGGGTAGTTGAACAGCACGAGCTCCGCGAGCGCGGCGGCGTCGACCGCCGGATCGTGCCGCATCGTCCGGACGAGCGCCGCGAGGCTCGTCGAGAAGAGGAAGCGATCCCCGTCGCGGGCGTAGTAGAAGGGCGAGACCCCGCTGCGCCCATTGTGGAGGACGCACCGGCCGGAGGCTTCGTCGACGAGCACGAGCGTGAACGAGCCCTTGACCCGCGCCAGCGTCGCCGCCGCGTCCACACGCACGTCCGGGAGCAGCTCACTCGCGTCTATCGGTCCGGCGCCCGCCCGGTAACCGGGCGAGTCGGTGCGGTGGAAGACGTCGCCCACGACGAACAGCCGGTGCGTGTCGTCGGCCGCCTCGTGGGCTTCGTCCCGCGACAGCCAGACTGCGCTGGCCACGCCCCGGGCTGCGCGGCGTACCGTCGCATAGCGCAAGTCGTGGCACGGGAACGGGATGTCCCATTCCTCGAACGGGGGCGGGATGCCGCCGCCGAGCGCGACGATCCCCAGGAGGTCGATCACCGCGCGGCGACGCGCGCGCGCAGGCGCGCGACGAAGTCGCCGCGGATCTCCCGGCGGAACGTGTACACGTTCCCGGCGACGTGCGGCGTCACGATGAGGTTCGGGCAGCCGCGCAGCACGTGGCGTCGCGCCGGCGGCTCCTCCGACAGCACGTCGAGCCCGGCCCCCGCGATCCGCCCCTGCTTCAGCGCGCGTGCTAGAGCCGCTTCGTCCACGAGCTCCCCGCGCGCGACGTTGACGAGGTAAGAGGCCGGCCCCAGCGCCGCGAGCTCGTGCTCGCCGACGAGCCCACGGGTGTCGTCGGTCAACGCCGCGCACAGCACGAGGAAGTCCGCCGCCTCGAGGGCCCGCGGGAGCTCGTCCGGCGGGAGGAGCTCGTCGACCTCCGCCCCGGCGGGCCGCGAACGCGACACGCCCACCACCCGCATCCCGAGCGCACGCGCCCGCTCCGCCAGCGCGCGCCCGCTGTGACCCAAGCCGGCGATCGCGACGGTCCGGCCCCCGAGTCCCCGGATCCGCTCGAGGATCCCGCTCTGGTCCCAGGACCACGCCGCCTGACGTTCGAGCGCGACGTGGAATCCCCGGTCGAGGGCGATCATCAGCCCGAGGGCGTGCTCCGCCATGCCGGCCGCGGCGACCCCGGCCGCGCTGGTGACGTCGAGGCCCTGGCGCAGCTCGATCCGGTCGAGCCCGTCCGCCCCGGACATCGCCACGTGGATCCACTCGAGCCGCCCGCCGCGCGCGACGAGCCGTTGCGAGATCCACGTCGACACGAAGACGTGCGCCCGCGGCAACAGCGCGCGGCGCGCCCGGCGCCCGGCGGGAAAGTGCACCTCCACGGAGTCGCGCCACTCCGGGAACCCCTCGTCGAGCGACGCGATCCAGTCGTCGGGCGCGAACCCCGGCCCCGGCTCCACGAGCACCACCAGGCGGTCGCTCATGCAGCCCTCTCACCGTGCGCGCCCGAGCGGCGTTGCTTCAGCAGGTAGTACGGGAGCCGCAGGTAGCGCAGCCCCCACAGGTTCTCGTGGAGGTACGGCCGCGGGTCCGACGGCGAGAACGTCGCGAACGCGCGCACCCGGCGGAGCGACGTGAGCCAGTCCCACCAGCTCTGGCGCAGGGTCTTGCGCTGGGCGCGAAACGACTGGAAGTCCGGGATCGCGTCGAGCCAGCGGACGCCGGTCCGGTAGCGACCCGGGCGCGCCCGGGCGCCGCCGGTCAGGTCGGCGTACTGGAGCATCGGGAAGTTGAGACCGCACGCGGTCGCGAGCGAGCTCTGCTGCCACAGCCGCGGGTTCAGCTCGATGAGCTTCAACGTCCCGTCGCGGTAGTCGCGCTTGAACTCGACCGATCCGATCCCGCGGTACCCGATCGCGCGCAGGAACGTCACGCCGAGGTCGGTGACCTCCGGCTCGTCGACGCTCTCGACGAGCGTCCCGACGCCGAACTCGGGCGGGTACTGGCGGATCTTCCTCAGAGCGAACGTCGCGTGTGGCTCGCCGTCGCGGCCGACGTAGGCCGATAGCTTGTAGTGGTTCACGTTCGGCCCGGCGACGATCGACTGCACGAGCGCGGGGATGCGCGCCCGCAGGACCTCTTCGAACACCGTGCGCAGCTCCTCCGGGCCGCTCGCCTTGAAGCCCTTGTGCGCGCCGCCGAAGCGCGCCCGCCACAGGTGCCCGACGTACGGCTTGACGATCACGGGGTAGGCGACCTCACGCGCGACGCGATCGACGTCGGCCTGCGTCTCCGGGCAGTAGGTGGGGGGGTAAGGGATGCCGGCTCGCTCCGCGAGCTCGTACTGCTTACGCTTGTCGATGATCGCCTCGAGCACGTCGCCTTCCGGGAGCGCGAAGCGGTAGTGGTCCTCGAGCGCCGCCCGGTGGCGCGAGAGGAACAGCACGAACGCGTCCGACGCGGGGAACACGACCGACCCCCGCGGGAGCGCCGCCGCCCGCGCCAGGAGGTGCTCGACGAGCAGGTCCTGCTGCGTCACCGGGTCCGGGCACAGCTCCGCCGCGCAGCGCCGCGACCTGAACCCGGGCATCGACGGGTCGCTGTCCATCCCGATCACGCGGACGCCGCCGGCGGCGAGGCTGCGCACCGCGCCGAGCCCGGTGGCGAACAGGCTGAGGACGATGCCCGCGGGGGCCTCTGCGCGGCTCACCGCGCGGCGCACCGGCGCACCACGTCGCGCATGGTCGCGCGCCACAGGGCGTCGCCCGCGGACGCGACGTGGTCGAGCACCGCCGGGAAGACCTCCTCGACGTTCACCGGCTCACACGACGGGTGGAACCACAGGTGCAACAGGGTCCCGCTCTCGATCGCGGCGTCCACCGCCCGGCAGAGCGCCGACACCCACGGCCTCACGGGCCACCCCACGGGCTTCTCCCAGCAGAGCCCCCCCGGGATCCGCAACATCCCGAACGCGTCCCGGCGCGGCACGTCGAGGTGGGCGCGGTCGTGATAGCGGTAGCCGGTGAAGCCGGCGTCCCGGAGCGCGGCGAGGTTGCCGGCGCGGTTCCCCGGGAACACCATCGTCTCGATCTCGACGCCGCGCGAGCGCGCGGCCGCCAGCGTCGCTTCGAGCTCGAAGCGCGCCACCTCCGGAGGACAGCGGTCGTCCGAGAAGTCGACGTGCGAGAACGTGTGGCACCCGATCTCGTGGCGCTCGTCGGCGGCCCGGATGTCGTCGACGAGGTCCGGCGCGTACCACGCCGGGTCGGAGGACAGCCCGGAGCAAGGGTCGTGCTCGTACCAGTCGCCGGCCGGGAACGTCCACAGATCGTTCGAGAAGTACGGCAGACGTTCCGCCTCGGGATGCGGACGCCCGCCGGGTGCGCTGCAGGAGTCCAGGAACAGGTGGCCGACCACCGCCCACGTCACCGGTAGCTCGAACCGGCGGAACGTCTCGAGCAGCGCCGGCACGTTCTCCCGCGACTGAGCAGCCAGCCGCAGCGCCGCCTCGAGCGGGTCGTCGAACAGGTTGGCGTAGCGCCACGCCCACGCGAGCTCGAGGTCCGCAGACACCACGAGGCACGCACGGTGAGGATCCGGCCACCCCGAGCACGCCCCGGGGCCGTCGAGGTCGGGCGCCACCCGGGGGAGGAGCCGTGCCGCGTGCCGGGCACGGTCGATGCGCGCCTGCACGCGCGGCCCCGCGAGGTCGTAGATCTTCTGCCGCGTCGTCATCTGCGAGAGAGTTTCCTCCACGACGGCCGCTCCAGGGGATGCGGCGCCGCGAGCGGTCGCCGGAAGGGGCTAGACGGCCCTTCCGAACGGGGACGGCCTCTCGCCCTCGGAGTCGTCGCCGGCCCGGCCCTCCGCGGTCTTCGCCCTGATCGCCTCTATCTCGGCGTCGGCTTCGGACAACAGCCGGGCGGCCTCCTCGAGCTTCGCCTCCGCCTCCGCGAGCTTCCCCTCGAGGACGAGCTTCTCGTACTGGAGGCGCAGGATCAGCGAGTACGCGATCTCGGATTCGTTCACTGGAGGTCCACCTGCGCGGTGCGGATGGTCCCCTGCGAGTCGCGGGCCTTGAACATGATCTTCGGCGCCTGCGGTGCCGGGTCCAACCACAATGCGACCTCTCCCGCGGCGATGGCGGCGTCCTCGGGCGGCGCCGCCCCGCCGGCGAGCTTCAGGTACCCGGAGGCCGAGGTGTTGCCTTTGCTGTCGACGACAAGCCTGTCCTGGGCCGCCATGGCGAGACGCAGCAACTGCCTCGGCCCTTGCACCCCGGCCGGTGCGTCGGCCTTCACGTCGACCACGATCACCCGATACCCGTCGGCCGCGTCCCCGAGCCTCGAGAAGTCCGGCCGGATGCGGAAGTAGTCGTGCACGCCGATCCCCCACCCGGGCCGGCTGTGGTTCACGCGGAACGGGATGACCTCGGACTGGATCGGGCCGGGCGGGACCAGGTAGTCCTCACGGATCTCGAAGTGACCGTTGGAGAGATGTGGGTTCCTGAGCGTCGGGCGGATCCGGGAGGGGGCGTAGAAGACGATGTCGCCGTTGGTGATCGCGCCGTTCGGCTCCTGGTGCGTGCTCTCGTTGTAGATGCCGAACTCGTCCGGCGCCCACCGGATGTCGGCCCAGTCCGTCTCGTGCGTCCCGTCCTGGGCGAAGATCCGGAGACCGACGCCCTGGATCTGCGCGACCTTCTGCCCCTCGACCTCCCAGCGCTGGAGGGGTCCGCTGTCGGGCCGGGAGAGCGAGAGAGCAGGGCGCTCCCCGCCCGACACGATCTCCTGAGGCCTCGTGAACGTGTTGACCGCCGCCAGGCGCGCGTAGTCGTCTTCGGTCTCCGGCGGCGCCTCCTGGGCTCGGGCCGCCGACATGGCGACAAGGGGCAGGGCGGCCGCGGCGCCGGTGAGCGCCCCGGCGAGGAACTTGCGCCTTCCGGCATCCTGAGGTGTGGCGTTGTCCAAGTGGAGCCTCCGATGAGCGAGGGGGGGACCTCCGGGCCGCGGAGTCATACCGCGGCCGCTTCCAATTCAACCCATCAGTCCGCCGTCCGGCAAGAGGTTTTCGGCAGTTTCTTCCAGCAGGACAAGCCTCGTAGGTCCCGCGCCGGGGCGACCCGGTACCCTCGAAAGCGATGAAGAGGTTGCTGGCGGCGATCCGGAGCGCCGTCCTGGGGACCCCGGCGTTCCGTGCGGTCTGGGGCCGCGTCCGCAGGGTCCAGCAGGACCGTCGCTACCTCGAGTGGACCACCGACTACCGCAAGGTCTCCCGCCGGCGGCCGGGGTTCCGGCATCCGGGGGAGTCGTTCGCCGCGGCGCGCAGGTGCCTGCCGGGGACGCCTGCGGGCCGGCGCCGGGGTGGGGTCCACACGGCGATCGTCGCCCTGACCAAGAGCTGGGGGGCCGGCCTCGTCCACGAGGCCGAGGAGCTCGGGCGGGCGAGCGTCTTCGACTGGGAGGAGCACGGGTTCCGCGAGGGCTCGCCAGACTTCTGGGAGACCCTCCCCCGCCTGCAGCAGGAGCTGCTCTCGTTCCTCGAGCGCAAGAACGCGGAGCAACCGGTCGACTGGGTGCTCCTGACCACCACGGGCTCCTTCGTCCTCAAGGACACGATCCGGCGCATCCGGGAGGACCTCGGGATCCCCGTCGTCAGCCAGTCGCTCGACGACCGGCACACGTTCCGCATGGGGACCGGTCCGCACGGACAGGACCGGGGACAGGTCGACGTCGGCGTCGCCGCGGACGTCGTCTGGACGAGCAGCAGCGTGGCCACCGACTGGTACGCGGCCGAGGGGGGGCGGCCGGTGTTCCTGCCGGAGGGTTTCAGCCCGCGGCTGACGCCGCGGCTGCCGCGGAAGGAGCTGTTCGACGTCGGCTTCCTGGGGCAGCGGACGCCGCCGCGCGACCGCCTCGTGACGCTCCTGCGCCGAGCCGGCCTGACCGTCCAAGCGCGTGGCTGGGGGTGGCCGGAGGGCTCGCTGGACCTCGCCGGCATGGGCCTGTTCTTCAGCCAGAACAAGGTCAACCTGGGCATCGGCGGAGTGAACTACTCGATGAAGCTCACGACGCTGAAGGGCCGCGACTTCGAGGTCCCCGGCGCGGGCCAGACCTACCTGACGACGTTCGACCCCGACCTCGCCCTCTGCTTCCGCATCGGGGAGGAGATCGCCTGCTACGGCAACGAGTTCCACATGGTCGACCTCGCGTACGAGCTCGCGCGCGACGAACAATGGCGTACGGACATGGCGGACAAGGCCTACGCGCGCTCGATGGCCGAGCACCGCTGGCTGCATCGGTTCGAGTGGCTGCTGACGAATCTCGGGATCATGTCGCCCTCACCGGATGTCCCCCCGCCGCCCGTCGTCACGGACGCGCCGGCACGCCGGTAGCCTCCGCCGGCCCGTCGCGGGGTCGGCTACTGGGGCACCATGAGGATCTCGGTGTCGGTAAGGGTCGACACGGGCCGGCCGTCGAGCCCCTGAAGCGAGTAGCCCACCTCACCGGCAAGGCTCGCGACCTGCTCGGGCGAGTCGCCGAGAGCGCGGAGCAGCTCTGTGTGGATCGCGCACACGATCACGGGCCGGTGCTCGGCCATCGTGGCCTTCGCTCCCAGCAACACCCGGTACTCGGCCCCCTCGACGTCGATCTTCAACACGTCGGGAACGTCTCCGGTCTCCGCGACCACGGCGTCGACCGTCGTCATCGGCAGCTCCTCCCGGGTCGCTCCGGGGCGGGCGACGATCGAGTTCTCCATGTCGGGGCCGGGGGCCGCGAAGAACGGCGCGTTTCCGGTCGCGTCGCCCACGAGCGCCTCGACGACGACGGTCCTGTCCTCGAGCTCGTTGAGCTCGACGTGACGCCTCAGCAATCCCGCGTTGCCGGCCGACGGCTCGAAGGCCACCACGCGCCCCTGCGGTCCGACACGCCGCGCGGCGCCGAGGGTGAAGAGCCCGATCCAGGCACCGATGTCGAAGAACGTGCTCCCCGGCTCCAACCGTCCCATGACCCACGCATACACCTCGGGCTCGTGGTTCTCGTACGAGTTCCGGAACAACGACGCGTCGAACCGGAAGGAGTCCCCGGCCGGCGCGGCGAGCGTCACGCCGCGCTTGCGCGCCGCGTACTGGACGGCGCGGTCGAACAACGGGCGGGTCGCCTTTAGCACGGGCGCCTTCGCCGCGAGCCGGCGCGCGCGCTCGATCGACGACTCGATCGACGTCTTGCCGCCGGATGCCTTCATGACTTCCCCGTTTCCCCCGGTGCCGTCTGCTCGGCGGGGGCCGCGATCGTAGACGGCCGCACGAACAGGCCGTCGAACTGGAGGACGCGGTGGTCGGCGTCGTGCAACCCCTTGTCGAAGTTCACGAGTCCGAACCCGCGGTCGTAGAGAAGCGTCATCACCTGGTGGGCCAGCATCTGTCCGTCGTAGAGGGGTTTCGTGCTGAGCTCGGCCTCGACGACCGCCACCCGGCCGAGGATGCCCTCCGCGCCTTCCAGCGCGGGACCCTCGTATCCCTGGAGGTCGAGCTTCAGAGCGAGACGATCGTGCTCCCCGGCGATGTCGGACGCCAGCGTGTCGAGACGCCGCACGGTCACGTCGACCGTACCGACGGTGCCGGAGCCGGGGGCTGCGTCGACATGGGCGTCGCTCATCGACAGCAACGAGCTGCTCACCGCGTTCGCCGCGACCTGCATCTGCATCGCTCCGTCGGAGTCGCCGAGCGCGTACGGCAGGCAGCGCCAGGCCGGGTCGCCCGCCGCCCGCTCCTCGAGCCGGCGGAAGACGTCTGGCAGCGGCTCGAACGAGACGATCCGTCCCTCGAAGCCCGCCTTTCGGAGGGCCGCAGCGTAGTCGCCGACGTTCGCACCCCCGTCGACGACGACGTCCACGCGGGCGCGCCGCAGGACGTCCACGCGGCTCCCCTCCAGCGTCGAGCGGTAGCGGGAGAGCTCCACGCCGAGCGCGCGGAACGCCGGCTTCAAAAGCTCGTTCATCCGGCCGAGGGCCACGCGCGCATCGTAGCCGCGGCCGAGTCGTCATTATGTTGACCGTGTCAGGCTCCCGTCCCCGCAACGTCGGCAAGGTCGTCTTCTACACGCGGCTCGCGTACATGGACTCCGCCGTCGGCCTTCTGAAGGCGTTGTCGGATCGTGTCGAGGTCCACCTGATCCTCGAGCTCCCTCCGGAAGGACGGATGGGCCCTCTCGGCGGGATCGAATCCGACCTCCCGCTCGGCGTCGTGGCCGGGAACCTCGACTGGACTCTGCCCGCCGTGAGGGAGCGGCTGGAAGGCCTTGCGAGCTTCCACTTCGCCGTCTTCACGAGCGCGCGCGCGTTCCACCCGTCGAACGTCGTCGTCTGCCTGAAGCTGGCGCGCCTGCTACGAAAGATCGGACCCGACGTCGTCCACTTCGACGACGTCACGTCGCGCGGGCTGGCGCTCCTCTATCTCGGGCCGCGCGCCCGGGTCGTGCTGAGCATCCACGACCCGCAGGCGCGCGTGGGCGAGCCGCTCCGGCGCGTGCAGGCGGTGCGGAGACGGTTCATCCGGAGGGCGAGCGCGCTCCTCTTCCGCAGTCGTTATGCGGCCGAGACCCTGGCGGCGAGCGCGCCGGAGACGGAACGCAAGGCGCGTGCCGCCGTGCCGCTGGGCGTGTTCGACGTGTTCGCCGACGGCTGTCCGCCGCGGGCCGAGCAGCCGCGCACGGTCCTCTTCTTCGGGCAGATCTCCCACTACAAGGGGATCGACACGTTGACCGCGGCCGCGCCGGCCGTCGCGCAGCGGGTCCGGGGTCTGCGCGTCGTGATAGCGGGGCGACCCGGAGCCGGGTACGAGTTCCGGCATCCGCCGCCGTTGCCGAACGAGGGCGAGTGGGACGTCGTGCTCGGGCACGTGTCGGTGGAGCGGCTTTGCGAGCTGTTCCGGGAGGCGGCCCTCGTCGTCGTGCCGTACGTGGAGGCGTCGCAGAGCGGCGTGATCTCGACCGCGTTCGCGTTCCACACCCCCGTGGTGGGAAGCGCAGTCGGAGGGATTCCAGAGGTCGTCGAGGACGGCGTCGAGGGGGCGCTGTTCGAGCCGGGCGACGCCGAGGGCCTCGCGCGGCGATTGACCGAGCTGCTCAGCGACGCCGACGCGCGTGCGGCGATGCGCGCCCGCATCGCGGAGAAGCAACGGGGCGAGCTCTCGTGGGACCGGCTTGCGGAGATGACCCTCGACGTGTACGAGTAGCGTTGTGGACGTGAGCCTCCCGAGCGGGAGCCTGGCTTTTTGTCAGACATTTGGGCTCATCGCGAAATTCGGTGGGTCGGCCCGTTGGTCCTTCGGGGTCCGCACGCCAGTAGGACCTTCTGACGGTATCTCTTTGCGTTGCGGAACCCGTAGGAGCTCCTCTTGATGACCT
>JALZFC010000024.1 GCA_030861725.1 Actinomycetota bacterium
CAGGTCCCCAGGTCCGCCGACAGCACAGCGGCCGCGCGACCCGCCTGCAGCTCGCGGGCAGCGGCCGCGACGGCGTCCCGAAGGTCCACCGGAGGCGTCACTGCGCGGCCGCTCGGGCGCCGGTGGACGTCTCCAGGTAGAGCAGGATCTGGCCGATCGTCATCCCGCTGACCTCCTCGGGGGTCCAGCCGAACTCCTTCGCGAGGACGACGCAGGCGCGCGCCAGCGGCGCCTGCACGATCTCGCCGAGCACGTCCCGCGGGATGCCGATGCCGCTGATCGCGTTGATCCGCTCGACGATGAAGCGCGCCGCGCCTGCCGGCAGCTGCGACACCTGTTCGACGCTCAGCGCCGGCTCCACCAGGGCGTGGTGGATCATCAGCGTCGCCGACAGCTCCGCGTCGTCCTTCGCGGCGCGCGCTATCCGGTGAAGGTCGTGCACGCGAAGCGGCCTAAGGACGATGCGTCCCCCGCCGTCGGTACCGTCCCGCGCCAGCACGCCGGGCGGCACCTCGACCTCGTGGGTCGCGGTGCCGCCGGCGAGCAGGTCCTCGGCGGTGAGTGACACGCCGGCCTACGCCTCCTCGAACTGTGGCGTCTTCTCGACGGCGTCTCCGCCTCCCGCAGGCGCCTCCGCGTCGACGACGCTGATCGTCAGCGCCTTGAACGCGAGGTCCTCCATCACGAACTCGTCCTCGGGCATGTCGTACGACCAGCTCTGGAAGTGGACGCCGAACAAGATGACGGTCGCGTTGGTGCCGGGAACCGCAGGATCTTCGAGCGCCAGCTGCATGTTGAACGCGGGCTGGACGTAGGGCTCCGCAACTTGCGCGAGGAGCCCGCCTCGCCCCATGAGGAGCATCAGCAGCGCGCCGTTCACGTACGCGCGCCCGACGGTGCCGGAGATGTGGATGTTCCCGGGGTGCAGCGACGCCGCGTGACGCCGGCCGATCTCGTGGAACTCCTCCAGCTGCGTGTCGACTCGGACGGTCACGCCCGAGACGCGTCCGACGGTGTTGGTCTCGTAGGTGTTGAGGATCGCGTCGGCGTCCGCGCCCTCCGGCTCCGTGGCGTTGCGTCCGAGGGTCAGCGTCCCGTTGGCCCCCGTGAAGACCCTTGTCATGGCCATCTGCGCGCCCTCCCTTACTCGAGGAACATCGTGACTTTGATGAAGTCGATGCTGAAGACCGGGCGCAGCACCATCGTCACGCGGGCCACACCCTTGCGCTCGTCGTCGCGGGTCGCCGTGACGTCGAGCTCGTAGCTGACGAGCATCTCGTCGTCGACCATCTCGGCGAGGAAGCTGTTGACGGTCGCGCGCATCGCGCCGCGCACGCGCTCGTTGTTCAGGAGACCGATGTACGGCTCCGCCGCCGACCTCACCCCGTACTTCGCGTAGTCAACGATGCGCCGCGTGGTGACCTGCAGCCACGCGGTGTTCGTCGACGTCGTGATCCCGCGCACGATGCGGAAGCCCTGGCGCCGCTCGAGCGGGAGCACGCGCGCTTTGAGGAGCTGCGCGAGCTGCGGCGGCGTGTAGATCTCCGTGAGGCCGCTCACCGCCAGGGTCTTGTTCGTGAGGCTCACGTGCGCGGGGTAGAACGCGAGCCGCCCGGCTATCGCCGCAGCGGCGTACGAGCCCGGCAGGTTCACGAGCGGCTGTCCCGGACCCGCCGAGTCGTTGACCTGCACTCCCGGAGATACGAAGACGATGCGGTCGCTGGCGATCGTGTGGCCCCGCACCGCGTCGAGGCTCCCGGCGGCCCCCAGCCCGGACCCGATCACGCCGATCCGGTCGTGCTTGAGCGCGTCCGTGGACGCGTTCTGACAGTGCGCGTCGAGCTCGTCGGCGAACGACGCGTCCTGCCCCGCCGCGACCATGATGTGCGCGTCCTCGTTGAGCAGGAGATCGAGCCCGGCCTTGTAGTCGCCGGCTCCCGCCTCGGCGCCGTTGGCGCCGCCGGTGAACGGCAGGAACGCCGTAGCCGACTCGCTCTTCGCGGGAAGCCCTCCGGCGCCCGCGCCCGCGGTCACGAGCGCCGACGGCGCGAGCTCGTCGTTGACCGTGGTGACGAGATCGGTCCCGCCGACGACGGTGTACGTCTCCTCCGCCGCCACCTCCGCGCCGCGCATCTGCCGGATCGTCACCTTGACGCCGCTGGCCGCGTCGACCGCGTACGACGCGACGATCTTGTCCGCGCCGTCGGGCGGCGTCCCGAAGGTCAGCGCTCCCGTGGCGCGGTCGATCTGCACCTGGGAGCCGGTAGGCGCGGGATCGCCGTCGTAGAGGATCTCGAGGCTGCGCGTGAACCCGGTCGCCCCCACGAACTGCTCGATGCGATTGCGCGCGCTCTTGAGCACCGGCGAATGCGTCAGGTTCGCCGGGGCGCCGTTGTGCTCCTCGTCCTCGACGAAGGGAGGCTCGTCCGCGTCCCAGACGTTAACGCGCAGGTCGTTGCCCCACGTGCCCGGGGTCTTCGCCTCCAGCGTCGCGACCGCCGCGGCGGCCGCGTCGTTCAACGTCACCGTTGCGGGCGAAGCAGTCGGGTTGCCGTTCGCGTCCTTGCCCCCGACGCGGACGGCGATGACCGTGGTCGCGCCGTGCATGAACACGAGCTCGAGGGCGCGCGTGAGCGTCAGCTCGTCCGAGTTCCCGTCCAGCCACCGGTCGTACGGACCGAAGCGCTCGACCGCCTCGGTGTAGCTGCCCAGCACCACGGGCGTGTCGAGCGGGCCCTTGCCGGCGGTGCCGGCGATCCCGACGGTGTTGACGCCCACCCTCCCGGGGACGATCAACCCTTCGGGCCGCACCTCGACGTAGACACCCGGCAGTACCATCTCGGCCATCCCAGTCCTCCCTCTTAGCCAGACCTCACGCGTCCCGGTACCTCGTCCACTGCCGCCAACTCGGTCGTCACGACCCCTCCGCCCGCACGTAGCAGACGCCCTGGAAGCTCGGGTCCCCGTACGCGATCTCCACGCGGTCGCGGGAGCCCTCCAGAACGATCGGAGGGTCGATCCGCAGGCGGCGCTGCCGGTAGAGGTCCGGCTGCGCGTCGCCGTCCAAGTCGCCCAGCGTCACGTCTTCGCCCGCGGGCTCGAGCGCGTTCTCGAACGACGAGAACTGCGCGAACGTCAGGCGCGCGTGGCGTTGAGGCGGGTCGTCGCCCGCCACCATGTCGAAGAACGCGTCCGGCGACGCGAACGGCGCGGGTGGCCCGGCGGCTCCGTCGTGCGTGCGCGTGATCGTGACCGCCCCCGCGGGCCCGGGCGCGAAGTCGGTGACCAGCACGGTCAGGCCGGTGACCGTGAAGCGTCCGCGCACGACCAGCGCCGGGACGTCTCCCGCCCAACGCACCAACTCGTCCGTCACGAGCGACAGCTCGTAGCCGCCGGAGTCGCGGTGGTCGACGTCGCTGTCGATCGGGATGCGGCTGATGAGGCTGGAGGCGCCGTCCGAGTCGACGAAGACGTGCTCGTACAGCACGCGGTACTCCACCCCCTTGCGCCACCCGCGGGCGCGCGCCAGGTGATCCGCAGGCGAGACCGACTCCAGAGCGAGCCGGAGCACACCCTTCGCATGAAGGTCGTCTCTATCCGTCAGCAGACGTGCGTTGACATCGGATGCCTGTTGCTCCGCGGCGTCGAAGTCCTGGGCCCACAGGAGGTATCGCACCAGCGCGTCGACGCGCACTGCTTTGAGCTCGGCAACCGCGAGGCCGCCCGTGAACTCGCTGCCCCGTCTTCCCCCGAGCCCGGCGGATCGCTCCTGCAGGCTCGCGATCCCTACCGTCGGGGTCGGAAGCGGAGGCGCGGCGGCGGGAAGGTAGTCGTCCAGCACGGCGAGCATCGCGGTGACCGCCTCGTCCAGCCTGCGCCCCTCGCCCACTCGTCCTCCCCGGGAGCAGGCCCGGACCCGCTCTCGCGACCCGGTCTACACGGGGGGCATCACGCCGGCGTCACCGGCGCATCCGCGCGCTCTCTCCGTTACGCGACGCGTGGCGCGCCTCCACGCGCTCGAGCGCTTCGAGCGCGCTCTCGACGGATTGCCGGGCGCGGTGGAGACGCTCGCGTATCGCAGCAATCTCCACGTCGCTCGCGAAGGTGCCGTTGCCGGACGCCGGCATGCCTTCGTGGGAACCGTTGCCGCGCACGAGCCGCTGGTAGACGTCGACGGTCTCGTCCATCGGGGATATCCCCAGCTCCGCCGCGAGGACCTTGCGGCACGTCTCGTACTGACGAAGCGCGAGCGGCCGTCTCCCGCTCGCGGCGTACAGCTCCATCATGCGGCGGTGGACCTCCTCGCTGAGCGGCTCGAGCTGGAGGATCCGCTGTCCCCACGCCATCGCCTCGTCCAGCTCGCCGCGGCGCTGATGGTGGTCGAGGAGCTGAGTCAGCCCGTCGAGGTAGAGGATCCGGACACGCTGTCGCTCGACCTCGGCCCACTCCTCGTAGACGCCCTCCATGAGGTCGCCGGCGTAGAGGCGCAGCACATCCGAAAGGCGACGGGCGTCGTCGTCTTCGAGGTCGCGACCGCGCCGGCGGAGGCACGCGGCGACCTGTGTCTCCAGCACCTCCACGTCGAGCCAGTAGTCGGCCGCTTCGTTGAACCCGATCTCGCCGGTCGGAGAGGACGAGAGGTAGGTGCCGCGGGAGGCCGAGGACTCGATCGCGCGCCGCAGCCTCCACAGCGTCGTGCTCAGCGCGCCGCGGGCACGTGCGGGAGCGAGGTCGGGCCAGAACAGCTCGCAGAGAGCGTCCCTCGGATGACGCCGGTTCCTCGCCAGCATCAGGTAGGCCAGGAGGGCCTCGCTCGAACGCGGAAGGGCGATCTCGGAGTCGGAAGAGCCGAGCAGCACCCTGACGCCGCCCAGAAGGAAGACGCGCAGCTCACTCATCGCGACGGGCGATCTGTGACATCGGCTCCCCTGCCGGACCGGCCTCTAACCCCTTTGTTATCCCGTGACTCGGTGTGGAGTCAAGGTGAAGGGCAGCATCGTAGAAGCATTGGATCCGGGCCATCGCAGTCCAGGATGTGCCGTCCGGCACGCCAGGTCTGTTCGCCAGCCGACAGGCGGCGGCCCGTTTCGCAGGAAAGGAGCGGCTAGACGTTCGGCGCCGTGCGCTGCGGCTCTAGTGCGAGCTTGCCGATGTCGGCGGGGATGTCGACGGGGTAGTTGCCGTCGAAACACGCCATGCAGAAGTGGTCGATCGTGTGCCCGACCGCCCGGGCGAGGCCGTCCTTCTGCAGGTACCTGATGCTGTCCGCTTCGAGGATCTCCGCCAGCTCCTCCTCGGAGCGATCCACGGCGAGAAGCTCCTCGCGGCTCCCGATGTCGATCCCGAAGAAACACGGGTGGTGCACGGGGGGCGAAGCGACGCGGATGTGGACCTCGGCGGCGCCGGCAGAGCGCAGGAGGGATACGAGCTGGCCCGTCGTGGTCCCGCGGATGACGGAGTCGTCGACGACGACCACGCGGCTCCCCTCGAGGATCGGACGGACGGGGTTGAACTTCAACCTCACCCCGGCCGAACGCAGCGTCTGGCTCGGCTGGATGAACGTCCGCGTGATGTACCGGCTCTTGACGAGGCCCTGCCTGTACGGGATCCCCGACTCCTCCGCGTATCCGTGGGCCGCAGGAGTCGCGCTCTCGGGGACGTCGATGACCACGTCGGCCTCGAACTCCGGGTTGGACAAGCGGTCCTGGCGCGCCAGCTCGCGCCCCATCCTCAGGCGCGACTCGTACAGGTTCCTGCCCATCATCGAGGAGTCGGGCCGGGCGAAGTAGATGAACTCAAGCATGCAGACCGCTTCTCTGGGTGACTCCTGCGCCCGGAAGAACGTCGGGTCTCCCGACCCGTCGATGCAGACGACTTCGCCGGGCGCCACGTCCTGGACGAACTGCGCGCGCACGGTGTCGATCGCACAGGTCTCGCTCGCGATCACGTAGCCCCCGGTGTCCAACCGGCCGAGGCTGAGGGGCCTCACGCCGAGCCTGTCACGGGCGCCGACCAGCGTGGTGGTCGTCATGAGGACGAGGGCGTAGGCGCCTTCGAGGCGAGGAAGCGACTCCCGGAGGACCGTCTGCAGGTCGTCACCCGGCGTCTCCTCGAGGAGCTTCACGATGACTTCCGTGTCCGAGGTCGTCTCGAAGTCGACGCCCTTCGCCAGGAGCTCCTGGCGAAGCTGGGAGTAGTTCGTCAGGTTCCCGTTGTGCGCAACCGCGATTGGGCCGATCGAGGAATGGAACGCAATAAGGGGCTGCGCGTTCTCGAACTTGTTCGAACCCGTCGTCGAATACCTGGTGTGGCCGAGAGCGAGCACGCCGTCCCCGCCGAGGCCGGCGAATACCGCCGGGTTGTCGAAGACCTGTGCGACCAGGCCCACGTCCTTGACCGTGCTGAGCCGCTGGCCGTCGCTGACGCTGATCCCGGCGGACTCCTGCCCGCGGTGCTGCAAGGAATACAAGCCGAAGTAGGCGATGCTCGCGACGTCCTGCCCCGGCGCGACGACTCCGAAGACGCCACATTCGTCGAGAGGCTTGTCGACGTCCGTGAGGCTGCGCCAATAGTCGTCCCAGCTCGAGGTGGCCGGAGTCCATGGATGGCAGGGGCGAGAACCGCTAGTCATCGCAACGACTCTATCCCAGGCCATGGCCCGGAAGACGCGAATCAGGGGTTCCCGAGGGGGCCGAGCCCGGCGCCGGGAGGCGCGGCGTCCATCTTCACGAGCTCCTCACGCCCTCCTCCCCCGGACACTCCTAGGACGAGTACGGGCCCGATCCCCTGCGCGTACAGCTTGTATTCGAGCACGTCCGGCTCGATCGAGCTCGTGTCCTTAGTGAGCAGGACGCCGGTGAAACGGCCGAGCGGAACCTCCGCCATCTCGTCGAGGCTCAGGATCTCTCCGTTGTCCTCGGCGTCGCCCTCGTAGTACTCCTGCCGGTACTTCATCCCCGGCAGCGGGTCCGCCGGCATGACGATGCCGGGAAGCGCTCCGTCGACACCTGCTTCAAAGGAGCCCTCTCTGGTCGTGATCCTGCCGTCTTCGAACTCCGCCGTGTCCTCGCCCAGATACCAGACGTTCCCCGCGCCGTCCTGCGCGTACCAGTCGAACGTGTCCTCGATCAGCTCCCCGTCCTCCGTGACGGTGTCGCGCACCACGCGGGCCGTGATGCCGTTCGCGATCTTCTTCGTCCGCGTCGTCACCACGACGACGACCCTGAGCTTGTTCCCCTCTTCGTCGATCTCGCGATAAGTCCATCGCGTCCCGGGCTCCATAGGCCAGTAAGGGTTGTCGATCTCCGCCGTGAAGTCGGCGGGATCGAGCTCGACAGGCTCGCTCCCCTGCGGAAGGTCCACGCCGCGTGACGGCGGACCGTCACCTCCCCCGTCGCACGCTCCGCCGAACGCGATGAGGATGACGACGCTCAGAGCTTTTGCGAGAACCGGGCCGAGCTTGCCCACCCGGCCAAGTTATATCGCCGCGTCGCCGCCGGCCCGAACCAGCTCGTATCGGTGATAGGCGAGTCGCTGCCCGGAGCCGCGCCCGTAGTAGTGCCAGGCGGGGAAGTTGAAGTCCGCGATGACGGCTCGCGGCAGCAACAGCGCGGCCTCGAGGAACGCTTCGAGGTCCTCGACGCCGAAGACGTTGACGCCCCACCCGCGGCCGTCGAGCTCGTCGAGGAGCGTCCGTATCCCTGCAGTCGTCCACGCGAGCGACAGGGCAGTCACCCCCCACCGACGCAGCTCGTCGAGGACCTGGTCGCCGAGCGAGGGGGCCGCGTTCATCAAAGGAGCCAGGAAGTCGACGGGCATCGCGATCTCTGCGTCCGGGAACCTGCTTCGGATCCGCTGCACACCCTCCTCCCCGACGTCCTCGACGCATCCCATGAATGCCACGTCCGTCTCACACAGGCCCACCCGTTCGACCGCCTCGAGCACACGGTCGATTGCACGCCCGCCCTCTTTGAGATCGAGAGCGACGGCGCGGCCGCCTTGGTGCACGCGCTCGAGGCAGCCCTCGAGCAGGAACGGGTGCTCCGACCGGCTCCACGGCGTCTTCTCGAAGGAGTCGTGGCGCAGGACCAGCCGGTCGACCGGATCGATGCGCACGTCGCACTCGGCCCACCGGACGTCCGACGACAGGAAATGTCTCAGGTTCGCCTCGTCGTTCACGCCGTGCCAGATGAACTCGACGCGCGCCCGCAGATCGGACTCGCGGACGAGCTCCGCGAGTGCATACCGGTTTCCGGCCACGGAACGCCCTCGGTCGTCGCGCTGCGATTCGAAGATCGTATCGGCGTGCAGGAACAGCATCTCGTGGGTCACGTCGGCTTCGGCCATCGACACGAGATTCGCCGGTTCGTTATCGACGACGGCTACCACCTTCAGCCCCTGCGCCTGCAAGCTCCTGATCCCTGCCACTTTCGACTGCACGACTCCCTCCCGCCAGCCGTGAGGGTTCATGCATAGGAGCTCGGAGCGGAAGGAGACCCGATGGGCCCTCGCAACCGCGTTCAACGACTGGAGCGTGAGATCGCGCAGCGCCTCCGGGCGGCCCGTGTTGAGGGCGACGACGGTCCGAGGCTGGAGCTCGAACCACCGGATGACGCTCAGGACGCCGCGGTAGGGCCGGCTGCCGGCGAGGACGACCTCCGGCGTCCACAGCCGCGCGGCGAACCACGCGGCCACGTCGCTCCTGACACCCGCGGGAAGACGGCGCGTCGTCAGGAAGTCCTCGATCCTGTTCTCGTGGACGCTCACGTCGTCCTCCCGCAGACCCCGGAAGTGTTCGGTGCCGTGAGCCCGATCGAATTCGAGGAGAGCGCGAACGACCATGTGACGCATGTCGAGGATCGTGCCGTCGATGTCGAAGACGACGCAGAGGGTGTCGTCGGGATACGCCCTGCGCATCTGCTCGTAATGCAGCGCGAGCTCCGACATCCAGTCGACGGCGTGCTCGTTCAAGACGCACGCACCGTTCGCCGCGCGAGCATTTCGGCATAGACGCCCATGAGGCTTTCCGCGGTCGTGTCCCAGCTGTAGAGGGAAGCCCGCGCAGCTGACCCGTCTGCGAGGATGTCCCTCAGTCTCCGTTCGCCCAGAACCCTGTCGAGAGCCCGCGCGAGCGTGTATGCGTCCCCGGGAGGGACGAGCAATCCGTTGACTCCGTCGACCACGGCCGAGGGGATGCCGCCCACAGCCGACGCCACGACCGGAAGACCCGCCTGGGCGGCATCCATCAGGATGGACCCGAGCTCCTCGTACCGGGACGGGAGCGCGAGCACGTCGGCGTGCGCCAGCATCGCCGGGATCCGGTCATGCGGGACGAACCCGGTGAACCGGATGGCGCTCCCGACGGCTGCGGCGCGGCTCTCCAGCCGCGTCCTTTCCGGACCGTCGCCGACGATTACGAGCTGGGCAGGCTGGTGCATCCGCGCGAACGCGTCGACCAGCACGTCCACACCCTTGGCCCTCGCGAGACGGCCGACGAAGACCACCCTCGGGCGCGACACGTCCGGGAGCGGATCAAGAAGAGGAACGTCGAATCTCGAACGGTCGGCGCCCGGCGGGATCACGTGCACCGGACCGTCGACGTTCGACCGCCGCAGCGACGCTGCGGTGCGATCGGTCAGCGCGATCACGGCGTCGGCTCGCGGCAGGAGCGCGCCCTCGATCGCGCCTCCGGCTGCCTTCAAGAGGAGAGTGCGCGGATCGATCGCGCGCAGCGTCTCACGCAGGCTGCAATGGACCGTGACGACCCACGGCAGGCGATGCCGCCGCGCGACGCTCCACGCGATCGGCAGGACGGCGAGGTCTTCGCCCAGGTGCGCGTGGACGACGTCGACGTGCGTCGCCAGCCGCCGCACGATCCGCTCCGCGGGTAGCGCGTAGAGCTGACGCAGCCACGGGACGGGGAGACCGACCCGCAGGACCTCGGACGCCTCTCCCAAGCGTTCCTGCGGCAGCGCTCCCGGCCGGCGTGCGGTGACGACGGTCTGTGCGACTCCGAGAGAATCCAGCGTGCGGGTGATCTGGTAGGTGTGGTTCTGCATCCCGCCGATCGGGTCGAACCGTCGCCCGCGGGATCCGAGGGCGGTATCGGGCACGGCGAACACCGAGCAGACGCGCAGAACGCGCACTCCGAGGGAGTCGGTGGGTGCCAGCATCGGACATAGCGTCGAGCCACTCGGTTACCGGATCGTGACCTGCACGCGACGTGCAGACGAAGTCTTCGCGTCCAGGGCGCGCTCCTGCGCCCCGATCGATACCCGCCGGAGCGTTCACCCGTCGCCCGCCACCTCCGCCAGACGAGCCTCCAGGAACCGTCTCTCCGTGAGGTTCGCGGCGAGATCCAGCGCGCGCCGGTAGCTGGCGGCAGCCTCGCCGCTACGACCGAGCCGGCGGAGGAGATCGGCCCTGGTCGAATGGAAGAGGTAGTACCCCTCCAGATCCGGCTCGAGGGCGTCCAGCCGAGGCACCGCTGCGGCGGGGCCGTCCGCCATCGCCACGGCGACGATCCGGTTCAGCTCGACGACGGGTGAGGGTTGCATCTCGAAGAGGACGTCGTACAGGCCTGCGATCTGCGGCCAGTCGGTGTCCTCGGGCCGGGGAGCGCGCGCGTGCAGGGCGGCAATGGCTCCTTGCACCTGGTACGGGCCGGGCCGGCCGGCAGCCATGGCGCGATGAAGGACCGCGAGCCCCTCGTCGATCATGTCCTGATCCCAGCGCGAGCGATCTTGGTCCTCGAGAAGAACCAGCTCTCCCGCGCTTCCCGTCCGCGTCGCGCGCCGGGAATGGTGCAACAGCATCAACGCCAGCAAGCCCGTCGCTTCGGGCTCGCTCGCCATCAGCTTCGCGACCATCCGCGTCAGCCGGATCGCCTCGTCACACAGATCTATGCGGACCAGGGGGCCGGACGTGGCCGCGTAGCCCTCGTTGAACACGAGGTAGAGGACGGCCAAGACGCCGGGGAACCGCTCGGGCCACAGCTCGGGCGGGGGCACGCGGTAAGGGATCCCGGCCGCGCGGATCTTGCGCTTGGCTCTCACGATCCGCTGAGCCATCGCGGGCTCCGCGACCAGGAACGCCTTCGCGATCTCGTGGGTGGTAAGGCCCGCGAGCGTCTTGAGCGTCAGCGCGACCCGAGCCTCCATGGGGAGCGCGGGGTGGCAGCACGTGAAGATGAGGCGGAGCCGGTCGTCTGGCCAGCCGCCGAGGTCGGAGTCGCCCGTGTCGTGCATCTCGATCTCCTGCAGGCGCGCCACCGCCTCCGTCTTCGGTTCGAGGTTGCGTGCGCGCCGAAGGCGGTCGATGGCGCGGTTCCGGGCCGTCGCCGTGATCCACGCCCCCGGATTGCGCGGGACGCCTCGCGAGGGCCAGGTTCTAAGCGCGTCGAGGAAGGCTTCCTGGACCGCCTCCTCGGCCAGGTCGAAATCACCGAAGGTCCCGATCAAGGTCGCGACCGCCCGTCCCTGCTCTTGCCGGAACAGGCGGTCGACGACCGCGTTTGTTTCCGCTCCTACGATGGCTGCTCGTCGAAGGTCTGGATCGGCCGGACCTCGATCGAGCCCTGGCTCACGCTCGGGATCCTGGAAGCGGCCTCGATGGCGTCGTCCAGGTTCTCGCAGTCGACCAGGTAAAAGCCGCCGAGCTGCTCCTTGGTCTCGGCGAACGGGCCGTCCGTGGTGACGGTCTTGCCGTCACGCTCCCGAACCGTCGTGGCGGTGGCCACGGGCTGGAGCGCTTCGCCCCCGACGAACCAACCCTTGCCCTGCAGCCACTCGGTGTAGGAGGTCCACGCCTTCATCTCGAGGGCCATGTCCTCGGGCGAGACCTGGCTGAAGTCCGCTTCGGGCCCGTAGATCAACAGCAAGTACTGCATGTCGGCTCCTTCCGTTCGGCGGCCCCGCGGCCGCGTTCAGACTACCGACGAACGGAACCTCGCCCAATCGACAGGCCGGCGAGAAAAAAGTGGGACGGCGGCTGCGGGTCAGACCCCCGGAAGCGGGAATCGACGTGCGAGGTCCAGGACCTCGTGGCCGATGGCCTCGATCGCCTGCTCGTCGTCGCGCTTGGCGGCGTCGACGCCCCGGTCGATCCACGCCGCGATCGTCTCCATCTCGGGCTCGCGCATCCCGCGGGTCGTAGCGGCGGGCGTCCCCAGACGCATGCCCGAGGGGTCGAACGGCTTGCGCGGGTCGAACGGGACCGCGTTGTAGTTCGTCGTGAGCCGCGCCCTGTCGAGTGCCTGCGCCACGCGCTTCCCCGGCACGTCCTTGTTCGTCAGGTCCACCAGGATCAGGTGGTTGTCGGTGCCGCCGGAGACGAGGTCGAAACCGCGCTCCACGAGCGCTCGTGCCAGCGTCTTCGCGTTCCGGACGATCTGAGCGGCGTACTCGCGGAACGCCGGCTGTGACGCTTCGTGCAGGGCGACCGCGATAGCAGCCGTCGTGTGGTTGTGAGGCCCGCCCTGTAGCCCCGGGAACACCGCGCGATCTATGGCGCGCGCGTGCTCCTCGCCGCACATGAGCATCGCGCCGCGGGGGCCGCGCAGCGTCTTGTGCGTGGTCGTCGAGATCACGTCGGCGTGTCCCACCGGAGAGGGATGCGCGCCCCCCGCGACCAGGCCCGCCACGTGGGCGATGTCTGCAACCAGCGTGGCCTCTACCTCGGACGCGATCTCGGCGAACCCGGCGAAGTCGATCTCCCGCGGGATCGCGGTGCCGCCGCAGAAGATCATCTTCGGCCGCTCCCGCTTGGCGAGGTCGCGGACCTGGTCCATGTCCGCCCGTCCGGTGTCCTTCCGCACGTCGTAGGCGACGGAGCGGAACCACTTACCGGTCACCGACACGTTCCAACCATGCGTCAGATGCCCGCCCATCGGAAGAGACATCCCCATGACGGTGTCGCCGGGTGCGAGGAACGCCAGATAGACCGCGAGGTTCGCCGGCGAGCCCGAGTAGGGCTGCACGTTCGCGTGGTCTACGCCGAACAGGGCCTTGGCCCGCTCGATCGCGAGCGTCTCGACCTGGTCTACGACCTGCTGGCCCTCGTAGTACCGCTTGTGCGGGTAGCCCTCCGAGTATTTGTTCGTCAGGACCGACGAGTAGGCGTCGAGGACTGCCCTCGAGACGTGGTTCTCAGAGGCGATGAGGCAGATGGTCTCGGACTGGCGCCGGATCTCGTCGTATAACAGCCCCGCAAGGGAGGGATCGACCTCCGCCACCGCGTCGTAAGCCGTCGTCTCCGAGCTGATACTCACGTTCGCCTCCAGGGGAGCGGTAGCCCGGCGTCTAGCAGACAGGTGTCTTGTCGCAGAGCGGGCCCGACATCGGCGTGCCGTACAGCATGCACTGGACGTCGTCCACGCCGGGGTCTTCGACGTAGCAGGTAGTTGCAGAGGCCGGTGAGGCCGGGACCAACCAAGCGACGGCCGTCAGAGACAGCAGCAACATCATGGGGCGCTTCCGCACGTCGTTCCTCCTTGGGCAGCGGAGCTCGTCCAAGCTCCGTGGGTGGACGCATTCTAGGGGTCCTTGTCAGGGGCCGTCGGCGCACGGCTGGGTCGGTCACGGCCTCACTCTCAACAGCGCCCTCAGGTCGTCGATCGCGTCTGCTTCGCCGGGGCTCTTGTCCGGACGGTAGCGCTTGACGCGGGCGAAGCGGAGGGCGACTCCGCCCGGATAGCGCGTCGACGTCTGGACGCCGTCGAGCGCGATCTCGACCACCAGCTCGGGACGCACGAGCACGGCGATGCCCTCCCGGCCGGTCTCACGCTCGAGAAGCTCCTTCGTCTGCCACTCGAGGAGCTCGTCCGTCAGCCCCTTGAAGCACTTCCCGACCATCAGAAAGCCCCCCGTGAGGGGGTCACGGGCGCCGAGATGCAGGTTCGAGAGCCGGCCCCGCCGGCGTCCATGGCCCCATTCCGCGCCCAGCACGACCAGGTCGTAGGTTCGCACCGGCTTTACCTTTCGCCACGCCTTGCCGCGGCGACCTGCGGCATAGAGCGACGACGCGTCTTTCACGACGACGCCTTCGTGGCCCGCCGCCAGCGAGTCCTCCAGGACGCGCCTTCCTTCGTCCGGGTCGGAGGTGAGGACCGCAGGAACCTTGAGATGCGGCGCGATCGCTTCGAGTCTTGCAGCTCGGTCCTCGAGCGGCATGTCCAGCAGATCGTCGCCGTCGAGGTGCAGCACGTCGAACAGGAACGTCGTGATCCCCTCGGGCGGGGCGTCGCTGTCGATCTGCGAGACGGTCTCCTGGAACGCGGCGGGGCCGTCTTCGCGGACCCAGAGCGCCTCGCCGTCCAGCACGAACCGGCTCGCGGGAAGACGAAGCATCGACTCGACGACTCCGGGCAGCGCGTGTGTGATGTCGTTCAGGTTCCGCGTGTAGACGCGCACGTCCTCGTCGCGGCGATGGATCTGGATGCGGATCCCGTCGACCTTCCACTCCACCGACGCGCGGTCGAAGCCCGCGACCGCATCGGCCACACCTTTCGCCGACGACGCGAGCATCGGGAGGATCGGCCGGAAGAGCTCGAAACCCATGGTGGAAAGGCCATCCTCTCCCTCTGTCAGCGCGATCTCGGCGGTGCGGGTGAGATCACCGCACAACATCAGCGCGCGCCGCGCGCTCTGTGCGGACACGCCGGCCGCGGCCGCGACGGCGTCCACCATCAACCCGGCCAGCGCCCCTTGCCGGAGCTCACCCGTAAACAGCCGCTTGACGAAATCCGCCTCCTCCTCGGTCGCGCGGCCGAGGAGATCGCGAAGGATCTGCCGGCGTGTCACCGCCGATCCGGCTCCACTCGCGCGGGAGACGCCGTCGATCGCGCGGTCGAGGTCGTCGACGGTGAGAGACGGCTCGGGGGCCGCCGTGGCCTCGATGCCGTAGATGGTCGAGTAGCCGACGCCGATTCGCCCTTGCCGCGGGAGACCGGAGAGAAAGCCGACGGCGACCGGCACCTCGCTCGGGTCGAGCCGCCTCAGTAGCTCGGACAGGACGGCGACCTTGCGAGATCGCGAGCTTGTCTCGGCAACCTCCCTGGAGGCTTCGACGACATCGGAAAGCAGGTGCACAGTCTCGTGGGTAATCTCTTGGTCCGTGGGTGGGTTCGGGGAAGTCATCCGGCGGAACCTTTTCCCCTTCGACGACGCGAGCGCGGCCTGGTAAGAGGCCAGCCGGCCGCACGACACGCGCGTTCTACGCTCTTAGGGTTGAAGAGAACCAGCGGGATCGCATCATCGGACCCCACCACCTTCAGATAGCTCCGAGCGGCTCCCCTCGGACTGATTATCCTGCGTACGTAGAGGGGTCCCGTCCGGCGAAGCTCAATTGAGTTCGGCT
This sequence comes from Actinomycetota bacterium, assembly GCA_030861725.1. Classification (GTDB taxonomy): domain Bacteria; phylum Actinomycetota; class CADDZG01; order CADDZG01; family WHSQ01; genus JALZEG01. The sequence continues at coordinate 15,355 of JALZFC010000024.1, forward strand.
TGCCGCGGTGGGAGAGCGAGATGACGTCCTGCGAGACCTCGAGTCGTGCGGGATGCCTGTGAGCCGAGATCCACGCCATCAGTGACACGATCACTCCCGCGCTGAAGATGACGTCGAGAACCAAACGACCTGTGCCGGTCTGCGCGCCCTGATGCCCTCGCCAGAGCGCGAAGGCGAACGCGACGGACAGGAAGCCCCAGAGCACGTTGACGTTCGTGTTGCTCTGCTCCACGACGATGGGATCACGCTGTTGCTCCGACATGCCACCTCCCATCAGCTCTCCTCCATACTGCTCTTAGGTGACGTCTTAGCGAAACCGGCTCGACCGTCCGCCCGACTGTTGGGCCCTGGGAGGAACGAGGATGGGAACCCGTTACCGCACCATGGTGCGAATACTCGAAGATATGCATCCCGGGTGGGACCTGGACATCCAGCCGCCGCCTCAGGGGCCTAGATCCGGGGCGGCCCGACAGGTCGGAGGGCCCGGCCTCGTCCGCTACGCGTTCTTGGGAAACGGGTCACGCCCTTGTCTCGAGTTCTACTCGTTTCATCGCGTCTGGGGTGACTCCCACGCACGCATCTACGAGTCCGGCGAAGTAGAGCATCTAGCCGTTTTGGAGTCCACGATGACGGTCACCGGCGACCCTTCGAAGGACGGGCAACAGCGCGAGCGACAGAACGAGCGGAACCGACGGCTGATCGAGGAGCTCGAAGCGGCGGGCCTCCTATCCGGCGGTCCGGTGCCGAACGCATTCGTAATGAACGCGGCCATCGTCACGGGAGTCGTCGACCTCAGGCCCGAGTAGCGCCGGACGCTCTGCGCGATGTGGTGGTGCGTGGGGAGCCGCTCCTACTGGACGACGGCGCCGCGTCGCCGGATCCTCCGACCGCCCTTTCGATTTCGTCGCGTCTGCGATAAAGACATCACGTGGAGCCACGCCCACGACAACCCAGCCTTCCCGACGGGATCGACGATGACGGATACAGACGCATCCGCAGGCTCATGCGCGCTTCGGTGCTGAGGACGTGGCGGGCGAACACCGAGATGATCGCAGGGGTCGATCCCTGGGATGTGGTCGACGAGGCCTGGATCTCGATGGCGGAGCAGAACTTCGAGAGCAAGGGCGACTTCCTGCCCCACGCGCTCGCGGTCGCTCGCAACAAGGCGATCGACCATCAGCGCCGGGCCGAGGCCCGCCGCCGGGACAGCTCGATCGACGTGACGGCCCTGCAAGAGGTGATCTCGGGATCGGTCGGTGCCGACGTCGACTTCTTCCGCAGCCGGGAACAGGTCGCTGCGGTCATCCGCTTGGCGCTGTGGGAGGAAGCGATCTACGAGAACGGCGTCCTCACCGATCTGCAGCGTCAGGTGTTCGTCGGGGTCCGGATCGACGGCAAGAGCCGGGCCGCGGTCGGGCGCGAGCTCGACCCTCCGCTCACCGGCCAGCGCGTCGGCCAGATAGCGGCGGAGGCGTTCATCAAGCTGCAGAGATACGTGAAGGAGAACGAAGATAGTGCGCTCGGCGCACGCTCGAAAGGAGGTGCGGCAGGTGGGCGATAGCGACAAGGTCCAGGAGACGCTTGCCGCCTACCTCGAGCAGCTCGAGATGGGCGGAGCCGAGCCCGACGTCTCGCACCTGACCGGCGACGAACGGCGAGAGCTGCAAGAGCTGATCGAGGCGCTCGAGCTCACCGAGGGCGTCGCGTTCGGCCGGGGCCGCGAGGAGGGTTCGGCAGCGCTCGAGGCGGCGACCGAGGAAGGAGCGCGGTTGCTCGCCGATCTGCGTGGCTCGCTCCCGCCGGGTGTGCGGCTGGAGGCGGACGAGAACCGGCTGATCGCGCACGTGGGCGGGGTGGCACTCGCCGATCGGTTCGTCGTCGGGACGTTCGGCGGTCGCGTGCGCGTGTGGCTCCTCGACCTCGAAGCGGTCCAGGCGATCGAGGCCAACGCGGACGCTCTCTCCGACCTCGGCCGCGTGTTCCGGATGTTCCCGGACATGTCGGCGGTGGCGGTCGTCGGCCGCGACCTGTCGTGCCTGATCATCGAGCCCGAGGACACCGCGCCCCAGATCCGCGTACCGAGCGGGTCGCTCGTGTCGCGCCGCTTCAAGCGCGCGATCGAGCCCGCGGCCCGGTCCATTCCGGCGTTCCTCGACGAGCTGATCCCCTACTGGGATCCGATGCCGGCATTCGATCCCGAGTCGGGCGTGCGCATCGACATCGCGGACGTGGCGAGCGGCTTCGCGAACGGCGCGATCGAGAGCCAACGCCGGATCGGCGAGCGGGCGCGCAAAGGCAATCCGAAGAAGGACGCGCTCATTTCGTTCGGTAGCAAGGAGTCGAAGGCCTTGGACGCGCTCCTGAAGGGACTCTTCGACGGGAGCGTCGGTCCCGACGACGTCGAGGACCGGATCGAAAGGCTGGCCGAGCGATGATCCGCCGCCTCCAACTGCGCAACTGGCGCGCATACGACAACCTCGACCTCGAGCTCGGCCCCGGCGCGACCTTCGTCGTCGCGTCGAACGGCATCGGCAAGACATCGCTGATCATGGGGGCCAGCTGGGGGCTGTTCGGGGACGCGACCCGGGTCGACGCCGCGAACGAGATCCGCGGCGACGCCGACACCGCGACCGTGTCGATCGAGCTGCGCCTGCCGTCGGGAATGGATGCGGCCGTGACGCGCTCCGTCGATCGCAAGGGCAAGGTCGCGCTCGAGGCGAAGCTCCCGGATCGCACGATCGCGTCGCAGGGCGAGCTCGACGAGCTCTTGATAGCTGAGTTCGGAGCGGAGCCGCACGTGCTCGCGCAGTTGACGGTGATGATCCACGGCGGAGCGGTCGAGACGTTCCAGGGCGAGTTCGACCTCCAGGATCACCTCGCTGCGGTGTTCGGCGTGACGCCGCTGTTCGAGGCGGCCCACAACGCAAAGGCCGTCGCAGACCGCGCCGCGAGCGCACTGCGCAAGGCGAAGACCGTGCAGCGCACCGAGAAGCGCGGACGGGACGAGCTGCTGGCGGAGCTCGAGTCGATCGTCGAGAAGCTGGGCGAGACGAACGACGCGCGCGCGGCCCAGGTCGCAGCCGTCGAGGAGACGTCCGAGACGATCCGGCTCGGCGAAGAGTGGGCGCGTTATCGCGCGGGGATGGCCGAGCGCGCCGAGCAGCTAGGTGAGCTCGCGCAGGAAGCGACGGTGCTGCTGGACGGGTCCCCCACTGCCGACGACGTCGTCGAGGCTCTGGCCGATCGGGAGCAGGAGCTCGCCGCGGCGGTCGCGGCAGCCGAGCAGGAGGGGGCCGCGGCCCGAGGCAAGTCCGAGCTGATCCAAAGCGCGATCTCGGACCTCGAGGGCGCCGATGCCGTCTGCCCGACGTGTCTTCGTCCGCTGTCGGAGCACGACGCCCGGCAGGCCGAAGCCGAGCACACGAAGCACCTCGAGGAGCTCGACGCGCAGATCGCCGCAGCCGGCGAACGAGCGGGCGAAGGGCGGAGCGCGCTTGCCTCGGTGCGGGCGGTCCTCGAACGGGCGCGCTCGCTACCGATCCCACTCGAACCCGAGACGCACATCGCCGAGGCCGACCTCGTCGCGGCCCGCACGAGGCTCGAGTCCCAGAAGGAGGAGCTGCAGGAGATCGACAAAGCCCTCGCGCTGCTGGCGACACAAGGTTCGCACTTGCAGAGCGCTCTCGAGACGGCGGACGAAGAGGAGGAACGCAGCCGCGAGCTGGAGACGCTCTACCGCCGGGAAGGGATGGCGCTAGCGACGCACGAGGCTCTCGTCGCAACCGGCAACGCGATCACCGAGCGCTACATCGAGCCGCTCGCCAAGGAGGTCGAGGGTCGCTGGAAGTCGATGTTCGGGTCCGGCGGCCTGAACCTCTCCTCGGAGGGTCACATCACCAGGAAGCTCGGAGGTCGCACACTCGAGTTCGGATCGCTCTCCGGCGGCGAGAAGGTGTGGGCGCTGTTGCTCACGCGTCTGCTGGTCCTCGGCGCCTCGACGCGCGCTCCGTTCATCTGGCTCGACGAGCCGCTCGAGCATCTCGATCCGAAGCTCCGCAAGGTCGTCGCGGGCACGCTTGCGAAGGCGTCGTCGGGGGCCGGGCTTCGTCAGGTGATCGTCACGACCTACGAGGCAGAGCTCGCGCGGCAGCTGATGGAGGACGTCCCCTCCGCCTCGCTTCTGTACGTGACCTCCGGCTAGAAGGTCTCTCCCGCGCTCGGCGCTTTCGATTTCGCAGCTCCCTCGATTACTCGTCAAACGACCTGCTTCGGAGGTGAGCTAGTGATCGACGGGACCGTCCAGACGGCTTCGGAACCACTCGAGCTCCAGCTCGAACGCCGGCGTGGGGAGCTCACGGCGTACTGCTACCGGATGTTGGGCTCGGCCTTCGAGGCCGAGGACGCCGTGCAAGAGACGTTCATGCGGGCGTGGCGGAGCTTCGATTCCTTCGAGGGGCGCGCAGAGCTGAGCACGTGGCTGTACAAGATCGCGACCAACGTGTGTCTGAGCACGCTCAAAGGGATGGGGCGCAGGGCTCGTCCCATCGATCTAGGACCGGCCGGAACTGCCGAGTCGCCGCTCGGCGAGCGTCTGCCGGAGGCGACCTGGATCGAGCCGATCCCCGACTCGCACATCACGCATGCCGGCGGCGACCCGGCTGCGACCGTCGAGATGCGCGACTCGATCCGGCTCGCGTTCGTGGCCGCCCTGCAGCATCTTGCGCCGAAGCAGCGCGCGGTGCTGGTCCTGCGAGACGTGCTCAAGTGGAAGGCGAGCGAAGTCGCAGAGCTCCTCGCCACGACCGTTGTCGGCGTGAACAGCGCGCTTCAAAGGGCCCGCGCCACGCTCGCGAGCGCAGAAGTCGACACAGAGGGGCCCCGGGAGCCGCTCGACGAGCGCACCGAGATGCTCCTCGCCCTCTACGTCGACGCGTTCGAGCGCTACGACATGGACGCCCTCACCTCGCTGCTGCATCGCGACGCTACCTGGACGATGCCGCCATACGAGCTGTGGCTCAACTCGCACGAGGACATCCGGAGGTGGTGCCTGGGGCGCGGGATCGGATGCCGGGGCTCCCGCCTCGTGCCGGTGCGGGCCAACGCCTCGCCGGCCTTCGCCCAGTACAAACCCGCCGCCGATGGCGGCTTCGACGCGTGGTCGCTCCAGGTACTCGAGATTGCGGGCGGCAAGATCGCCGGCATCTGTTTCTTCCTCGACGCCGAGTGGCTCTTCCCGCTGTTCGGTCTCCCGCCGCGTCTGCCGGCCGAGGCACTGGTGATGCGACCGCGCCTCGTCGATCGCGATGAGTTCGCGGCAGACGGGCGGTCTCAGTAAGCGATGGCACACAGACGAGCAGTTCGGATACGCGTGCGAGCCCCACGGGGGCCCCGAGCACCGGTCGCCTAGGCGAGCGGTCCAAGACGAGCGAAGGGACTTCGATAATGAGGACGATCCTTGGGATCTGGGCACACCCCGACGACGAGGTGTTCACGTCCGGCGGGCTCATGGCCGATGCCGTTCGGCGCGGGGACCGGGTTGTGTGCCTGCACCTCACGCGCGGAGAGGCCGGCCTCTACTACCGCCAGGTTTGGCCGGCGCGGGAGCTGGCGTCGCTTCGTACCGACGAGCTCACGGCATCGCTGGCGCGCCTCGGCGTCTCCGAGCAGCGGTTCCTCGACCTTCCCGACGGAGGTCTGTGTCTGGTGGCGTGGGAGGACGTCGTCGCTCGCCTCCACGACGAGCTCGTAGACGTCGATCCGGACGTGATCGTCACGTTCGGGAGCGACGGGTTCACCGGTCACCCGGATCACAAGGCCCTATCGGGCTGGGTGTCGACGGCGGTACGGCTGTGGAACAGGCCTCGGGCGCGCGTCCTGCACGCGGTCGTGCCGCGAGCGTGGCAGGAGACGGTCGTCCACCGGTTGAACGAGTTCGATTTCTTCTGCCCGGGCCACCCGAACTTCTCGGGCTCAAACGACATCAGCGTCCACCTCGACGACGAGCTCGTGGAGGCGAAGGTCGACGCGCTGCGCGCACACGAGAGTCAGATGGAGCCGTTGTTCGAAGCCTACGGCGAGGACTTCTTCCGGTCGATCCTGTCCACGGAGGTCTTCCGGGCCGGGGTGCGTCCGAGCTTCCGTCCTAGGGTCCTTCTAGACCTCAAGCACGTCTAGCTTGCGCTCTCGGAGACGGCATTGTCTCTGTCACGCTGCGCCGAGCAGCATCATGGCCGCTCCGCGGCAGCGCGGTCGCACATGCCTTCGCGTCTGAGGGCGCCAATCAGTGGCAAGAGCCTCCTCGCAAGCAGGACCCGCCCACGACGGCTCATGGCGAGCATGGCCGTCTTTATGGCTTCCGATAAGGCAAGCGGGGTGACGGGAACTGCCGTCAATCTGACCATGGGCAGCCTGGATGACTAGCGGCTGAGCGACCGAGCGCAACGTGTGCCCGCGGTCGAGCCACTGCCACGTCTCGGACGCAATCGGCCCTCGAAGTGTCCGGGGGGCCGATTGCGTCCGCTGCGCCGCGACCGCTACAGCGGCATCAATCCCGACTGCGGCGAACCGAAGACGCGCATGATCCCCCACAGCCCGGCACGCAGGAACGGGAAGCGGTGATCCTGGTAGAGGTAGTCCCCCGGCTCTCCCGTCGGACCTCCGGCACCGCCGACCAGGCGTGCGTCGATCGTCTCGCCGGAGGTAACCGTCCGCGCGTAGATCACCTCGGAACCGGTCATCTGCGGCTCCAGCGGCCACGAATGGCCGTCGATGCTGAAGGCGTGCACGTTCTGCGACGCCGGCACGGCGACGCGGAAGCGGACGGGATCCCCGGCGTAGGCACGCGTCAGGGTAGTCGGCGGGTCCCCGTGTACGTCCGAGCTGAAGACCAGCGCCGGATCGGCGTTCTGCGCCAGGCGCCGGGGGATCGGCGCGGCCTCGTAGTTCAACGACGAGAACCCGTCGACTTGCTGCGGGTACGGCATCATGCTGCGGCCGATGTGCGCGTCGGTGGCATGGAACAGGGCGCCGAACTCGCGGAAGTTGCCGGTCGGCGAGTGGATGTCCGCCACCGGACCGGAGGTCAACGCATTACCCGTCGTGGGATCCGTATAGGTGGAGCCGGCGGGTTCCACCACAAGCGCGCCGTAGGCCCCGTGGAGCTGTGACGATTGGTCGCCCCAGTTGAGGAAGATGGTCGTGCCCACTTCCTTGTCCGCGTACGCGACGTAGGTGTACTTGGCTCCGGGAGCAACCGTCGAATCAGGGTTCAACCCGATCGCCGCTCCGTATGACCCCTGAGGATCGAATAGCACCTTCGCGAAGCTCAGCCCCGCCCGCTTCTGCGTGTTGTTGGTCAGTGTGATCCGCACGCAGTCGCCCTGATTCGCGCGGATGACGAGGGGAACCGTCGGCTTCGTCCCGTTCTTGATCGCACTCTCGTCGTTCGACAGCGAATAGATGACGCCGCCGGAGTCTGCAGCGCCCCCGAGCGGCAGCCTCTGCTGGAAGATCGACACGTCGTAGTCGCGAGACGGCGCGGTCGCGGGGCAGGGGTTTCCGGGTCCCGAAGCCGGTGGGGGGTTGTTGCCGGTGTGCGACAACCGGGGGAAGCCCTGACCGGACGGAGGCGCCGTGCCGGGGAGCGGCTTCAGGTCCGGCTGCAGCATGTCGTGCACGCGCAGCAAGCCCCACGCGCCGCTCGCGTACTGGAAGTTTCGCGTGCTGTAGTAGAGGTAGTCGCCGGGCATCCGAGCGGAGCCGCCCGCCCCTCCGTCCAGGACGTAGTCGAAGCGCTCGGAGATCCCGAGCGTGGCGACGTCGGTGAGCTCTCCGTTCGCGTTGAAGCGTTCGGGGCGGAAGCGGTGGCCGGTGACGCGCAGTCCCTCGACGCGCTCGCCGAGGCCGAGCCCGCGGATGACGAAGGGATCGCCGACGTAGGCGCGCGGGAGGGGAGTGAAGGGATCGCCGTACTTCACGGACGAGAAGACGTATGGATCGTCGGTGTCGGTTCCGATGCACCCGCCGGGTCCCGCGTCGCCCACGCCCGCCAGCGGGTCGGGCAACTTCGTAGTCGTTGCTTGGGCGCGCCTGTCCAGAGGTTCGGCCCGGAGGTTGATGCTCCCGGCTTCACACCCCATCGGCGCGCCGGTGCCGACGATGTTGTTGTGCAGGAAGACGACGAACTCGCGAAAACTCCCGCCCGGGTGGTCGACGCCCACCGACCCATTGGTGTGGATGTCGACGATCGACCCGCTGTTGACGAGTTCGCCCGTCCTCGGATGGTGATACGTGGAGCCCTCCGGCTCGATGACGTGCGCGGCGAAGAGCCCGTGGCCCCACCCATGGATCCCGTCGACGTGGTCGTGCCAGAACACGGTGCCGGAATCCACGTCGGAGTACCAACGGTACTGGGTGAATTCCACGCCGACCGACTCTCCCGATCCGTGCGGCTTGATCAGGGCCTTGTCGAGAGTGATCTCGCGCTTCCCGTTGTTGATCGCCGTGATCCGGCGGATCTCGATGTTCGCTTCGCCCTGACCGATCGCGATGAAGACGCCGACCCGCAATCGCGCCACGTTCGACACGACGATCTTGGTCGCGCCCGCGCTCGTCGCCGACGACAGCGTCCGGTTCTCCGTCGGGTAAGGGCGCAGCGACTGCTCGTAGGACATGCCGCTGATCACCCCGTCCGACGCCTGCGGGTCGAACTGGATGAAGTGGCTGTGCATGTTGACCTTGGAGTGGTTGTCGTTCTCGGCGTTGTCTACGAGCTGGCTCGAGAACGTGAGCGCTACGCAGTCGCCGACGTTCGAGCGGATCACCAACGGCTCCGGCCGCTTCGTCCCGTTGAGCACCGCTCTGCGATCCTCGTTCAAGACGTAGATCGCGCCGTTCTGATCGGTGTCTCCGGTGTCGGTCTGCGCAATCGGCAGAGTGATCGCCGTGATGTTGTAGGTGCGGACGGGCGCGGACGCAGGACACAGTCCGTCCGGCCGGGTGGGGCTCGTCGTCTCGCCGAGCCACGGCGCGCCCGTATGGTAGTTCCCCGTGAACGGCGGCCGTTTGCCCAGGTGCGGCCGGAACAGCGGCCACGCGTAGCGCCCGTTCTCCGGGTTGAACGTTATGGGCGGCCGTTTACCTGGGGTCGCCGAGCAGTAGTTGGCCCAGCAGGTCGTATCTTCCGGTTCGCCCACGTACAGCGGAGCGTCCGCGGTGCCCTGCCGCTGCCAGTCCCACACGGTCGCATCCTGCGCGTCCAGTCGCGCGCCCTGCGGCGGAAGCTGCGACTCGACCAGCGTCTCGAGCGCCACCTGCGTCGTCGGGTCGGTGAACTGCGACTTGGGCACGACTCTCTTGCCCTCCACGATCCGTCCGATGAGGCCGGTCGAGTCCGCCGCGCGCGGCGGCGTAACGCGTCCCGGTATGACCGCGAGGTCATCCTGCAGCGTGTCGAACACGCGCCAGAAGCTCCACATCCCGGCGATGTAGTGCTCCGCGATGTGACAGTGGAACAGGAAGTCTCCGGCGGCGGCCTGGCATCCTCCTGCGCCGCATTCGTGCTCCAGGTTGTAACCCTCCATCGGGCTGATCGTCTGAGAGTCGAGCCGGACCGACTGCGCGTTGCGTACCGGCGTCTTCGTCGGCCCTCCCGTGGCGAAGTCCTCCACGTCGGCCTCGGGGTTCCGTCGCCAGCGATCGGCGCCACCGTGCAGGTGGTGCACGTGAGCCTGTTCGCTGCCGAGATGCACGAGCCGCGTCTTCGTCGGCTCGTTCACGTAGGACCGCGGTATCGGCGTGGCGGGATCGCCGAACATGTACGAGCCGTAGCCCTGCGACTTGTCGTTGGCGAGCTCGAGTCGGCGCATGAACGGCTCGGAACGATAGTTCAGCGCGCGCGTTCCGGGTCGGTAGGTGTCGGTCAGCGGGTCGACGAGCGGCAGCTTGCCCCCTCCCTTGTCGAAGACCTGGAAGGTCTCGTCGCCGACCTCGTGGTAGATGATCGTGGATTCGCGAAAGCTCGGTCCGACCGCGGGGTCGATGATCGCTTCCCAATTGCTGTCGTTCAGCGGCTGTGCGGTCTCGGGATCGAGATACACGGACCCCGCGGGCTCCGCGTTCAACGTGCCGAATAGACCGTGGGCGGTTATCTGCCGGCTGTCGCCGTGGCTGTGGAACATCTTTGCTCCCTCGCCGAGCGAGGGGTCGAGGAAGAGCCGGTAGGTCGCACTCTGGCCCGGCGCGACCATCGTGTTCGGGTTGCGCCCGACCGCGCTGCCCGCGCTGCCGACGCTGTAGGAGACGCCGTGCACGTGCAGCGATGTCTTTGGCGCCCCGGTCACGGCCCCGCTCGGGTCGAGCCCTCCCGTGAGCCGGTTCGTGAAGTTGATCGTCACGCACTCGCCAAGGTTGGCGCGGATGACCAGGGGCTGGATCGCGTCCTTGCGCAGTCCGGTCGAGACCCGGCCGGAAGCCTCTTGAGCCCGGACCGCGTCGATCTTTCCGTCGAGGACGTACATGAACCCGAACGGGTCGTTGTCCCCGAAGCGGTTGTAGGTGATCTTCACGTTGATCGCAGAGACGTTGTAGGTGCGCTGGGGAGTGCCCGGCAGCGCGCACGGGTCGGTGGCTGCCTGCGCACTCGAGACGCCGAATACCGCGGCCGGAGACGGCAGACCGGTCAGCGCTGCGAACAGGACGGCCACCAGCATGCCGACGAATGCCGGCCGACGCGAGGACGTCCGCGGAGCGCGTGCTCGGAACGCCAGGAAGAGCATCGTCGCGGCGAGGAGCGGAAATGCCGCCGTCTGAGCAATGACGGCATCGCGCAGGCCGTGAAGGGCATGCCCGCCAACCGAGAGGGCGTTGTCATGCCCCGGCATCCCGTGCGCGTGGTGAGGCTCGACACCCGCCGAGAGCGCTCCGTCGATCACGTGGTGGATTCCTACCGCCGGCACGAACAGGAGGCCGAGGAGGGCGGCGCCGATGCCGGCGCGCGCGACGACGTGAGTGGGCGAACGGTCGTCGAGCCGCAATCTCGTGGAGAGAAGATCGCCCAGCCATACGGCGAGGAATGCGAGCGGCAGCGCCAGCGCCGCGTCGCGCAGCCAGTGGACAACGTGACCGGGTGCCGTGTCGGCAAGCCCCAGCACGACGGCATGCACCACGTGCAGGAAGCCGACGGTACCGACGGCCAAGATCGCCGCCACGACGAGACGTTGCGGCAAAGCCTGTCGGCGCGACGCTGAGCCGACGGTGTGGGTCACGTTGCAGCTCCTTTCCTGGCCTGCTGGCTCCTTAGTCGTGGTGTGACGGCGCTCGCGCGTCGTCGTGGTGCGACGGCACCTGGGGTTGGGGATGGTGCGACGGCACCTGGGGTTGGTGCGATTCCACTTGGGAGTCGTGTTGATGCGACGGCGCCTCGGTCGCGAGGGGAATCCGTCTGGTCGTCGCTCCTCGGGTCCATTCCAGGTATAGGCGTGGCGAGGCCCGTGACACGACGTCGAAATAGAGGTCGATCCACAGGACCTGGCCGCTGTGGAGCGTCGTCGAGTCGATCGTGCTCGAGACGGGGGGTCGCCTCCTCGCGCCCTCCGGCCTCAGCCAGAACTCCTCGGGAGTGACCACCCGATCCGACGACGACGAGTTACGGATCGCGACCTCCACGTGGAGGCGCTGCCTACCTTCCGCGGGGGCACCGGGCATCATCGACGCGGGCATGTCGAAGTTCCCGCGATGCATCTCCTTGCGCATCTCGTGCCCCGCGACGGCTTCCACCGACGAGATCGACACGCTCAGGCCCTCGGCCGTCGCGACCCGATCGGCGGCACGGGGGGCGGCTCCGTCCGATGCGGAGACGTAGATCGTCCCCGCTCCCGCCAGTGCCAGCGCCGCCGAAAGCGTGCAGAGGGCGACCGCCAGAGCGCGACCCTGCGACCCCACTGCTTGTCGTGTGCGCGACTTCACGCGTCGTGTGCTGCCGAAACTTGCCCCCCCATGTGCGGTGCATCAAACAATGTCTTAACTGGGGCAGTCAAGACAAAAGGTCAGAAAAACCTCGGATCCGCGACCGCCCGGCCGGGGACGATTCGGACAACTCGTCGCAAACGCCCCCGAGGTCGCTGCGGTCGGCCGAGTTCAGAACCAAGGCCACGCAGCCGCTGGATCCCGGAAGACTCCTCGGGGGCGGCCGCACGCAGGGGCGCCTTCCGCCGGCGGTGGCCGCGAGACGCCGTGGGACCGGCCCGCCGGTTCACACCAGGCCCGGGAACGTCGGCGAGCCGCCAACCGTCGACGACCCATCTCTCTTGCCCCCCGTCATGCCTCCATGAGCTCGAGAAGCTTGCGAGTCGTGTTGCAGTTGCGGATGGTCATCCGTTTGTAGAGCGGTGTTCCGGCGAGCTTCATATAGCCGCTCCGCGTCACGTTCTCACGGTCGGCGCGCCAGATCACTGCCCCCGGAACGTAGCGGACGTCCTCGATCTCGGGCTTGAAGCGGACCTGCTTCAGGATGGACGGTCGATCCACTTCGTCCCACAGGAACATCACGTCGCATTTCATTGCCGCGTCGTTCGTCCAGTGGCCCGGCATCGCCTCGACGACCCGTCGCATGCTCTTGACGTCCCGCACCAGCACGTCGATCTTGAAGCCGAAGCGCCGGGCGACGGCCTCCTCGACAAGGCTTGCTAGTCGAGCCCTCGCTCGAATGGTCGACGAGAAGACGACGTTGCCGGAGTTGATGTACGTCCTCACGGACGTCATGCCGGCCTCTTCGAAGACGGCCTTGAGCTCCTTCATCTCCACTCTGTTCTTGCCGCCGACATTGATGCCGCGGAGCAAAGCCACATAGACCACGACCCGAACCTAGCGGCTGAGGAGGCCCGCGGTGCATCACGGCGTGACACCGGGCCAGAAATGGGCGCTTCGGAACGCGCCCATGAGCGAAGTAGGCGGACAAATCCCACCAAATCGGAGAGGCCTCGCGGCTCTCACCGGCAGCGTGCAGGACCCAACGGGGATGCGTCCAACAACAACGAGGCTAGGTGAGACGGACACGCGACGCGGGCCGGTCCCGTGCGATTGTGAGAGAGCTGAACGACCGGTACGTCATCACGCCCAACGACATGATCCAGACGATGTGTCAGGAGGTCGGGCACGACCTCGGCCTTGGGCACCAGAATCCGCCCACGTCAGGGTCTTGCATGGAGCAGGGGTCGCTATGGCTGACACCGAACGCGCACGACTACGACCAGCTCGCGGCGATCCATCGGCACTCTGATGGCTACCGGACGACCATGGGAGCGCCCGGATCGTTCCTCCCCCTGCTCGACGAGGAGATCGCAGTCGAGGCTCAGGCGATCGAAACGGGGTGTATCCAGATCATCAGCTGGGCGGACGGCAGCGAGACGACCCAGGAGCTTCCGATCTCAGCATGCTAGTCAATCGAGCACGGGACGAAGGATGAGCGGTTCGGACGTGTACCGAAGCAGCGGAGGGGTTGACGGCCCCTCCGCTGCGGCGCGTCCGAGAGATGGCGGCGTGCTGCCCAAGCCCTTGGTCGTGACGCTCTGCGCGATCCTGCTGGCCCTTGCGGTGCCGCCGATTACGGCGCAGGCAGCTCGCGGGTGTCGACCCGACGCCGAGTTCACCTACACCGCCACGGCGACAACCGCGGTGTACGAGGTCGACTTGCCCGAGTGTTGGCGCGGGAGGGGCCGGTACGAGCTCGGCGCCTCTATCGACCGAGTCGTCGGGCCAAACGTCGTCGTGGGCATCCCTGGCGGGCACGAAGAGGACAACATCCACTGTCGAAGCTCGCGCGTGTGCAGGATCGAAATATCGTTGCCGCACCCGGAAGTGGAAGTCGCGTACTACAACTTCCAGGTTGACTACCAGGTCTCGCCGAAGAGCGGCGGTCATCAATCGTTCTTCCTGAGGTGCGTGTCGAGCCCGGTGCACAGGATGTGCGACCCGAATCTTCCGGTGCCGACTCCGTCGCCGTGAGCACCCGGCCCGCCCGGAAGATCCCACCCGCCGCGTGGACCTGCTTCGCCACACTGCAGCGGCTGGCGGGACGCGGAGGACCCCTCGGGACCCGGCCGTCGGGTCTGAGAACGATGAGTCCTCGATTGACGTCTAAACATCGATGAATTGGATTCCGAAGGTCGGTTCCAACGGCATGAAGGGAGTCATCCTCGCAATCGCTCTCGCGTTGACTCCCGTGCAGGGGACCTCCGTCCACGTGGGAGTCGGCATGGAGCCAGAGTTGGCGCCCGCGTCTCACGCAACCACCGGACGCGTCGTGTGGGTCGCCGTCGAGGGGGCACACAAGATCGCCAAGGTCGATCTTGGGTCGCATGAGGTCCTCACGCAACGGTCGGTGGCGGGCGGGCCTCACAACCTGACCATCTCGGCCTCGGGTCGAACCATCGCAACGGCATTGTGGAGCGCCGGAAGCATCGTGGTGAGGCATCGAGGGAGGCAACACAGGGTCATGCTTGGTGGGGCTCCGCATGACGTCAAGATCGGTGGCGGGCGCGTCGTCGTGGCAAACCAGTCCGAAGCCCGACTCGACCTCGTTGCTCCTCAGGGCACGTTCCGGCGTTCGATCGCACTCAAGGCAGACCCTCACGACCTCGCGTTGAGATGGGGTGGACGCCAAGCATGGGTGACTCTCGAAGGCAGCGATGATCTCGCCGTCGTGCGGATCCGCCGACCCAGCAGAGTTCGCTACGTCTCTACGGGCAAGGCACCCCACGACATCCTTTTCGCACCCGACGGCAAGCTATGGGTTTCGGATTGGAACGGCGCGATGCACGTCTTTTCCAAACGCGGTCGCCGGATCAAGACCATTCCCCTGGGAGTCGAGGCACACCATCTCGACTTCACCCCGAACGGGAGGCAGGTCTGGATAAGCGACCACGCGGCGCACAAGCTCTTCGTGGTGAGCACGAGGCGATACAAGGTCCGCAAGCGATTCGACGTCGACGGAGCCCCCCACCATGTTGCGATCACCTCGGATGGAGACCGGGCCGCCGTGGCGGACCACGACCGCGGCCTCATCATCGTCTACAACGTCAACAAGCTCCGGCGGGGCAAGACGATACGGGTAGGTGCTGGCCCTCATGGCATCTGGGCGATGCCCTAGGCGCAATCCTGTCACGTCCCAAGCTTCGTCCTCGAAGACGCCGGCCACGAGGGCACTAGTGGCGACCGAGTCGTCGTTCGCCTGTGACTTGAGTTCGTCCCGTCCGGTGCAGACCGAACGGGACGAACCCCTAATCGCTCAGGTCCCGAACGTGATGTCCTGGGGGGTCCTCTCGAGGAGGTTCCCGCTGTCCTCGATGCCCGTTCCCGGCGTCGTGATCAGCGGCAGGTTGCAACCCGTCGGCTCCGTCTGCGGCGACATCAGCCAGAGGCAGACGTTCACGTGCGCGCCGATCGGGCCCACCCAGGGCTCCGGTGTGTCGAGGACCCGCTTCGTGATCACGATCCCCGTGACCGGGACGCCGTTTTCGCTGCAGGGCCACGTCTGCTCTGCAACGCACACGACACCCTCCAGAGTTACCTCTCCCCGCGTTGTCCCACCGCTGACGTCCGAGGTCGACTCCATGATGCGGAACCCGGTGCACTGCAGCTCGGGGTCGCATATGCCGACGAACCCGGTATCGGCGGATTGCCCCACGCGGGCATAGATGTTCTGCGCACCGATCTCGTAGCTCACTTCAAACGGCACCGCTATGGCGTGAGCCGCCGGTGCGACTCCCACGACCAAGAACAAGGCGCCCGCCAAAACAGACATGCGTCTATGCATGCCGATCCCCTTTCGTCCGCCCTATACAAGCCGCCTGGACGGCTTGCTCCACTTGGATTCCTACCACGTTGCCCGTTTTGGCCGCAAAATGTTAAGAGAAGCGGATGTGTGGGCCCTGTCGTATGTGTGGGGCCCTGTCCGGAACGGAAAAGGCCCTTTAAACAGGGCATTTTTCTAGTGGACCAGAGGAGATTGGAACCCGTGCGAGGGGAGCTTCGCCAACGAGCGAGAAGGAGCTACCCAGCGGCGAAAACGCAGGTCCGCAGGATTATGGGGGCGGCCGACTGTCACGAACGTACGCAGGATTGCACGGGGAAGCGCGGGTGCTGAGTTTTTGCTGAGGCGTGACCCGGTCGCGCGCGGTTCAACTCCCGAAGTGCGCTACTACCCCTCAGCATCCTCAGGAATCCAGAATGGCCTCGCCGGGGGGAGATGTTTGTAGAGCTTTTCAGTGGACGTTACGAGTACCTCAGAGCCTCCGTCTTCGAACAGCCTCAACACGCCCCGCTCCTCATCTAGAAGGAGCTTGCGCTTCTCGATCGCCGCCCGACGCATCGCCGGTAGCTCCGACGCAGCGGAGTTGTACAGGCTTGTCATGATTCGGTTTCCTGCCTCGTGATCCGTCGCGAAGATCATGTCGTATAGAGGCTGACTCCGCTCTGTTACTAGCTCTATAGCGTGGGTCCACCGATAACCCAATACATTCTCAAGGCGCCACCGCATTAGGTTGACGTACTCCTCGCGAGCCTGCGCGGGCGTTATCGAGAGCGAGAGGCGCGCCTCGTATATCAGTCGCCATTCGTCGGTTCCGAACATCGACGTTAGCTGGCGAGCGTGCTTCGGCCGCACGCGGCCCGATCGCGGTAACAGGCGTATGAACATGGCGTGAGGGAACAGCAGCCACAGCTCAATCTTCGTAGTTTTCGCCTTCTTGAATCCCGCCAGCGCTTGAAGCGTGGACCAATGGACGTGTGGTCCATTGGGATCAATAAACGCGAACGTCGGCGCCCAGTTGACCTGCCGAAGCCCGTCAAGAGCCTCGAATATCTTGACATTGCAGTCGCCCGCGTGAACTCGAATGTGGCGCCCGGGAAAGTCCCTCCGAAGCCGCGCTTCAAGCTCTTCCGCCTGCGGTTCCAACTCGAAAAAGGTCAGCCGCGAGAACGGTGGGTCATCGACCTCTAACGCAACTCGCGCTGATCCAGCGATCGGATCACCCGTGAATCGTTCATAGTTTTCAGCTTCGCCTGCGAACAGGTCCAGATAGAGGATCTCAGGCTTGCTCTTCGACGCAGTAGTAAACCGATCGAGGTACCTCCGCAGGACGTCAAGCTTTTCCTTGGTCCAGAAACCCCACGAACGACCAGGCACTATCCAGCTGACTCCAACCGTGGCATTTCGTCCCAGACGCGGCCGTCGAGCGTTCGTCCACCCGCCTTTGGCGTCCTTCCACCCCACTGCTTGAAGAAGTACGGCACTCCGGCAACGGCGCAATGATCGCGCAAGCTCCGGGCCCAGTCCGGGTTCATCTCACGGAACCTAGGGCCCGATTCACCTCCCACGATGACCCACGAGAGCTTCCCGATCCACCGCGAGAGGTCAATGGGTCCCAGCAAGGGCTCGCAGGAGACGAAACGGACGCGGGCCGTAACTTCGACCAGGAGCGGGAGTCGCTTCTCAGCCCACTCCTGATTCTCAACAGACGTCCCGAGCCAAACATTCGGCGGCGCCGGACGTCGCGTCGAATACGCCGCCATTCTTCGAGGTCTCTTCGTCAACACTTGGTAGGTGTGTTGCGGCGTTGCCTCCATCACGTCGAAAACCCGGTCGATAAAGGCTGTGGTTATGGAAGCGTGGAAGAGGTCACTCATGGAATTGACAAAGAACACTGTCGGCTTCGTACGCCGCATTGGCTCCTGAAGCTTGTCCGAGTGCATCGTGACCCCGAATCCAGGTCCGCTCGTCCGAGCGCGACCATCACGCTGGTAACGCGGATTACCCATGGCCTTTAGGCGCTTCGCCAGCGTCTGTGCGTAACAGTGGTCGCAGCCAGGCGATACGCGGTCGCACCCCGTAACGGGATTCCACGTCATCTCGGTCCACTCGATTTCCGTCGAGCTGCTCATAAGACCAGGTTACCGACAACTACCGACAGAAACGCTGCCTTCTCTTGATACCCGCGAGTTCGATCTTCAAGATTGTCCCCTCAGCTCCCTTTCGTGCATCTGCCGACAGGAAGGCCCGCCCGCTCCGCGCGTCGTGCTGAACGAGTCTTGCGATACGCCCACACGCACGGGGGCCGCGTGGAGGGGTGGATCCGTGACGGGATCGAGGCCGCCTACGACGAGGAGGCCGCGCGGCTCGCGGAGTGGCTCGGGACTTGAGGATCGAGTGGCTCGGGCCGGGCGACGCCGCCGTCGTGCTCGGCGCGGCCGACCTCTTCGACAGCCCGCCCCGGCCGGAGCACACCGACCGGTTCCTCGCTGCAGCCGACCACCACCCTCTTGATGGCGTCGGTCGACGGAGCCGCCGCCGGCTTCGTGTCGGGCGTGGAGACCACTCATCCCGACAAGGGAACCGAGATGTTCCTCTACGAGCTCTCGGTGCATCCCGATCATCGCGGGCGCGGGGTCGCGACCGCTCTCGTGGCCGCGCTGGAAGCTCTCGCGCGAGCGCGGCTGCTACGGGATGTGGGTCGCGACAGAGCCGGACAACGCCGCCGCGATCGCGACGTACCGCGCCGCCGGTGCGGCGGGTCCGGAGGCGGCCGTGGTGCTCGACTGGACCTTCGCCGGCGCGCGGAACGAGTAGGCTCGAAACGATGAGGCGCAGCTGCGGAATCGCCGTCCTCGCGCTCGCGCTGCTCGTCCCAAACGGGCCGGCGACCACGCAGGAGCCCGAGCCGATCCTGTACTCCGCGTACAGGTACGGGGGCCGGAGCGCGGGCGCAGCGATCTTCATGCTCGCGCCCGGCGGGGAGCGCGTCCGACTGACGGGCAGCCGCTCGTTCAACGTCGAGCCGGTGTGGTCGCCAGACCGGTCGAAGGTTGCGTACGTGCACCACGCGCGGCCCCGCAACCCCGACATCTGGATCGTGGACGCCGACGGCGGGAACAAGGTGCGGCTGACCAGGGGGCCGCGCGACGACCTCAACCCGCAGTGGTCACCCGACGGCACCCACATCGCCTGGGTGAAGGCGAGGCGGGATTCGGCGCTCGGGCGGATCTACGTCATGCATCCCGACGGACACGACAAGATCGCGGTGTCGGAGGAGGGTTTCCTCGCCGCTCAGCCCACGTGGTCGCCCAACAGCCGTCTGGTCGCCTACGTCGCGAGGAACCCATGCCCCCAGTGCAGGCCGGAGACCGAGATACACGTCATCGACGGTCACTCGGACGAGGCGACGCCGATGGTCGTGACGTCCAACCGCGTGGACGACGTGAATCCGGCCTGGTCGCCCGACGGGAGCCGGATCGCCGTCGCGCGCGAGCGGGACGACGGCGCGGACCTGTTCACGGTCGCGATGGACGGTTCGGGGGAGCAGCAGGTGACGGACCTCGACGGATACGCGCTGCTCCCCCGCTGGTCACCGGACGGATCCGAGATCGCGTTCACGCTCCTCGTCGACGACCAGAACTTCCACACGCGGCTCGGCGTCGTCCACGTCGCGACCGGGCTGGAGCGCCTCCTCACCGACGTCGCGACCGGGGGGATCTTCCCGGACTGGTCGCCGGACGGGGGCCGCATCGCGTTCCTGGGCTTCCACGACGGCGCGAACGAGCTCGGTTACGTGAACAGGGACGGGACCGGGTTGACTCGCCTGACCAGGTCGAACGTCGACGAGGCGTGGCTCGACTGGTAGCCGTGGGAATTCGCGTTACGCATCCGTAACACGTCAGAACGGCCGGGAAATGGCGCGTAGACGAGACACAGCGACACAGCGCGCACACGGGCGAACAGGGCGAAACGCCCAAGCTCATCCCACGTGGCCGACACACCACCAGGGGCCGCGGGTTGCTGGCTTCGGCGCGCGATGTGGCCATCACTGCCATGCAGCTTCCAATTCCGTTGTAAGCCAGTGATCTTCCACTCACCTACCCGTCCTTAGCGCTCCTCAGCGTATCGCCACAGCAATGCCCCCAACATGGGATAACCCACCGCTACCGCTGCCCACGTTGCCACGTTGATCGCCTGAAAGCGCGCCTCGTCGCTGGCGAAATACGTTCCCGATGCAGGGTCTGCAACCGAACAGAACGCGTAGGCGAAGCCGGCCTCTACGAGCAACATCGCCACGACGAACCACAGGAAGATCCTCGTCTCGAGATACCGACCTCCTCGACGCGCCCGCGCATACAGCAGCACGCCGACGCCAGCAGTCGCGACATCGTGCGCCATTCCGTAGCTGCAATGCCACCAGTTCGTGAGGTAGAGGATCGGGAGCTCGATCACGGCACGGGCCGCGAAGCTGACGAAGATGACGCCAAAGATGAACCTCATCTGGCGATCGAGTCCGTGGTCGCGCCACCAGATCGCGGGCAGAACCAAGAACGAAACGATCGTTAGGTTGAGCCACAACGTCTTCGCGGCGCTGATGTCGCCACCGACTAGGTGACCCTCGTTCTGAAACCGACCAAAGCCCAACGTGAGGGCAGTTACTCCCCCGGCCCACAGGATCGCCGGACTCGTCCAGACGCGGCGATGGGGTTGCACGGACTAGCCGTCGGGCGCCCTGGTTGAGGCGTGCGGGGCCGTCCGATCGCGATCCGGGTCCTCGCGCATCATCAGGATGCTGAGCGCGACGACCCACAGGATGAAGAGCGGGTACGCCGACACACCCGACGTGCCCGCGGGCGCTACGAGGCCGAGCCCAATTGCGATGATCCCGATGATCGCTCCGCTCGACGCCACCCATCGAGAGAAGACCCTCGTGCGGACGACCACGAACGCCGTCGCGAACAACAGCCACGCCATTCCCATCGCTCCCCCGACGAAGAAGATGTGCGTCATCGCCAGCATGGAGCTCGCGAATCCGGGGTCGACACCGCGTTCCGCGTTATAGGCGATTGAAGCGAGGGACGCCATCGCTCCCATACCGGCTGCCAGCATCAAGATCCCGGCCCCAAACGCGACATTCGCGAGCCGCCCCGTTCCCCCTTCCGCCGCAGCCAGAACGCTCCGGAGGGTTCCGATGAACCACAGAAAGAAGACCCCGGCGGCCACTCGGATCAGTACGCCACCCATGACGTCGTCGTGATACGTGGAGAAGTAGCGAACCACGTCGGCTTGAGGCTCGTCGGCCTGCGGCAGGATCCCCTGCACCGAGAACGCGACGACCATCAGGATCGCGAACGCTATGCCGGTCAGCGCGGACAGGCGTTGCCACTGTGCGTCCGTCATCATGGGGCACCCCCTCTTTCGGCACTTCCCATCACAAGTCGGTGATACGCGTTCGGCCGCAGCCGGTACTCCACTCGATCTCCACCGCACCATCGCACGGAGACGGCCACGTTCCTCGGTGATTCGGCCCCCAATCCGAAATGCATCCGAGGATCGTCCTGCGCAGAGAAGCCGGTTCCCGTTTGAGCCTCCGCGATCAGCGGCGGACCTCCCGCGCGTTCGACCGCTACGGTGCTTCCCTCCGCGCCGGTTCCGCACGCGACGCCGTCGCCCACGAGCTCGACGCCGATCCACGACGCCCTCTCCTGGGACGTGGCGCGGCTGCGCAGAACCGTGGGAGGTCCGTGCTGGTTGGCGATGACGACGTCGAGGCGTCCGTCGTCGTCGAGGTCCGCAAGCGCCACGCCGCGGGAGTTGTCCCCGGCGGTCAATCCGACGAGCTCGGCGACGTCGACGAACTGTGGTCGCGCTCCGGCCCCCCTATTGAGATAGACCCGCCGCTTTTCGTTGGGGAAGATGCAGCGCCCTCGGAGATCACCCCACTGATCCGCGTAGGTGTGTATCTCTGGCCCCGACTGCATCAGCTTGTGGTTGACGTACCAGTAGTCAGGACACCCACGGTGATGGTCGTCGAGCCTGTCGTCGACCATCCCGTTGGCCTGGACGATGTCGAGCCAGCCGTCGTTATTGAGATCACCGATAGACGCGCCCCAGCCGAAGCGATCCTCGTTTAGCGCGCCGAGCGTCGATGCTTGGTCGCGCAGGATCGGATCTCCGTGATCGTCTCGTCCGCGGTTCATCCACAACAGCGACCCTTCGGCCTGCAGGGCGTGATGGACGTTGGACACGTAGACGTCGAGACGGCCGTCCGCGTCGACGTCGGCGATCGATGCGTTCATCCCCTTGTAGGTGTCCTTGCCGATCTCGCCGAAGAACCGTCCGGACAGACGATGGAACCTGCCCCCGTCGTTGATGTAGAGATCATCGGGGCCGAAATCGTTCGCGACGTAGACGTCGGTTGCGTGGTCGGAGTTGAGGTCGCCCGTGCCGATGGCGAGCGACCAATGGGTCTCCGGCATCCCCACATCGCCGGCGGGAACCTCGTCGAAGGTCCCGCCGCCGCGGTTTTCGAGCAGGATGTTGCGTCCGCCGTTGTCGGCGTCGTGCCATCCGTCGTGCATGAAATGGAACATGCGGCGATCGCCCTCGTGGGTGGGCTCGGGAAGGTGGAAGATGTTCAGCTTCTCGGGTGGGTCATAGCCGGGCAGATGCGTGGGCAGGACCTGCCCGATCAACAGATCCTGATCCCCGTCGGAATCGTGATCGAGAACGTTGGCCGCGACCGAGATCGTGTAGCGCCGCACGCCGGAAGCCGCGGAGACGTCACGGAACCATGTCCTGCCCGTCTCGGTGGTCATGTTCTTCAGCAGACGAGTGTCCCCGAAGCTGACGAGGACGAGGATGTCTCGATCCCCGTCGGAGTCGTGATCGAACAGCAACGAGCCCGTCGCTATTCCGTGGGCGCGGGGGTCGGCATTGAGAGCGTCGAGCACCGGGATCGCGAGGCGGCGGAAGCGGAAGCCCCCGACGTTGACGTACAGCACGCTCCGGTCGGCAGCCCTCGCGAGGGGACTCGTGAAGAACAGGTCGACGGCCCCGTCGCCTGTCACGTCGGCGGCCGACACCGACGCCCCCACCGAGAGCAACCACTTGCTGATGTGTTGGAGACGGTGATCGACGAGCTCGTAGGTGTCGGGGTCCATCACGATCTCGATCCCCGTACGATCGGGCGAGAGCTCGTGCAACGTAAAGCCGGCGTCGGTCAGCGCCACGTGGGGACGTACCCGCGCGTAGGTCACGCCACCCAGTAGCGCGAAGACGACGACTATGCCGATCACCCTCAACTTCGTGCTCGACAGCAGCGTCTCACGCAGATACCGGACCGGTCCCCGCGCGACAAGATCGCGCGTGTGCATCCACACAAAGCGCGCCGTCGCAACGGCGGCCGCTGCGTAGAAGAACGTAAAGACGCTGCCGAGCGTATGGAGATAGAGATCGACGAGGGTGATCGCGGCGGCGACGCCGATCTGGCCGCGGCGCGACGGCGGCGATGTCTTCGGGTCCGTGATCATGAAGAACGTGAACAGAAAGAACGGAGGGGTGCTGATGGTTCCGAGGAACAGCATCTCGGGGGGCAGGTGGGCTCGCATGACGTACGCGCGCAAGGCGGTTTGCAGCGCGTAGAAGATGAGGAACGACCCGACCAACCAGCCCCGCCCCACCTTGAAGATGAACAGCGACAGGGCCGCCATGACCATGAACGCCGACATAGCCCACGTCCCGCCCCATTGATACGCCGGCGCGGTAGTGATCAAGTCCCCCGCTATCAGCAGGCTCCCTACTACCCCGAACAACGACGGGTTGTAGACGTGGCCACCCTTGTAGGTGAAGACGTACTTGGAGGAGATCGCAAGGAAGACCGGCAAGAGCAGGACGAGGTGGTCGTGCGCGTAGTTCAGCAAGAGGGCGAGCGACAAGCCGGTGATGTAGGCGCTCAACGGAAACAGCCATGCCCGTTGGATCAACAGATGGAGCACCATGTCCAACACACAAGCGGCCACGACGATTGCCGCGATCTGAGTCGGGCTGCGGTTGAAGCCGAGCCATCCGATGCCCATCGTGACGTAGAGGGTGAGGATGCAGGCGAACGGGATGCGCGGATCTCCCCGCCGCGGGATGGACACCCAGCGCGCGCCGGCGGCCCGCTCGGGAACCGACGCCGCGAGAGGGGGCTTCTGCAGAAGCGAACTGCTCACACGAGCGCCATCTCGAAACCGGGCGGACGGGAGGCGAAACACCCCTCGGGGAGGTCGCTTCCAGGCGCGGGCACCACATAGAGGTTGGTCTTGAGGTCGGTGTAGGGAAAGCCTCGGAAGGCGTCCCCCAGTGGATCGTCGTCGAAGGCGCAGAAGGCGATGAACGTCCGGCCCGTCGTCCGTTGATCGGAATAGATCCGATGAACAAGGGCTCGCATCACCTGTGGGTCACACGACGGAACCGCCACGTGAGTGGCGTAGGCGTACTGCAACCGTCCTCCGGCGGGGGGCAACGGAGTGAACCGGAACGCTGTCGCCGCAAGGTTGTAAGCGCGGCGCACGGATCGCATCCGACCCCCGTAGCCCTTGACCACAGTGCGCTTGACGCGCTCGGGGTCCCACACGGCCGCGCAGCCCGCGAGCGAACCATCGGTGGCGCGCGCCAGGTAGAATGACGAGACGTCGAGGCCGGGCCACTCCTCGAGCCGCCGGCGTAGTTCCTCTTGCGAGAACGCATATCCGAACGGCCGGCTGCGCCCGTCCGCATCCAGGAAGTCGGCCAGCTCCGCGACGTCCGCCTGCGTGGCGGGCTCCACCGCGAAGCGGGACCGCCCCCTCGGCAGCGGCACCGTGAGATAAACGGCGCGGATCCCGAAACTGCGCACCAACTCGTAAGGAGGGATGCCGGCGTCGCGTGCCCGCGACCCGGTCAGCGCGCGGATGGCACGGCGATTGGACGCGATGATCGTCGTCAGGAAGAAATCGCAGCCGAACCTCCGCGCGGCGTCACGGAGGACGGGGCCGTAAAAGCGCGGAACCAGACTCCGTCCCTGTAGGTCGGAGGCCACGCGGAGATCACCGAGGTACCCGATCCGCGTGGGACGTCCGTTCAGGTAACCGTCGCGCACGACGATGGCGCCGAGCCCCGCCAGAACGCCGCGGTCCGTCTCTCCCAGCCAGCACTCCCATGCGGGGCCCTGGATGCGATATAGAGCGAAAAAGTCGGGGTCGCGCCGGATCGAGAGCTCGAGATCGGACTCCATCGAGACCGATTCGAACAACCTGCACAGGTCGGCGTTGTCCCGCGGCTCTGCGCGACGCACCGCGATGCCGGAGGAGGGCGCGGCCGCTACATCCAAAACTTGATCCTCTTGGTTGCGGGTCGCGGCGGCGCGCCCGTCTCGCCCCGTAGCGCGTGATCACGCAACGCCTCTATCGAGCGGTGGATGACGTCGGCCGCCGTTCCATGGAACCGTCGGGAGCCGAAGCGCTCCAGGTTGGCGGTCTGCTTTTCCATGATCCTTACGTCCTGGTTGATGACCGCGCGCGTGTACGCGGGCAATAGGGCTCGGGCAGCACGGTTCAGCGGACCGAATGTGAACGTGATCGCGGTGTAGACGATCGCCTCCGTCGGCGTGACGGGCGTGATCTGGGACGTGATGATGAACCTCCGCCGCGGCCCCCACGCGTAGTCGACCCGCGTCACGTTCGGCATGTAGAAGCGGTCCGTGTGGGTCATCGGCTTGTCGTCCGGATTGAGGAGGCGCTTCGCGAAGCCGATGGAATCGTCCGGCTGGAAGTACTCGACGAGAACCGCGTCGGCGGTCCGCTCGACGACGGCCTCCGCCTCCTTGGCGTTGGACGCCTTTCGGAACCACCCGGAATGGACGAACGCGGTGTGCGGCACGTCCATGAAGTTCTCGACCAGGTCGGTCACGTCGCCGGAGAAGCGCGTGATCATCGTGTAGGAATCCCATCCGTCGCCGACCTCGGGAAACGCGAACGGGACCCTTTCGACCGCCCGCTCAGGCGCCCCCATGTAGACCCACACGTAACCATCTCTCTCGATGACCGGGAAGGTCTCGAGCTTGCGATCGGGGCGGGGGCGTTGGTCGCTGCCCTCCGACGGAACGACGACGCAGCGACCGGCAGAGTCATAGGACCATCCGTGATAGGGGCAACCGATGAAACCATCCGAGACGTGGCCGCCGCTCAACGGCGCGTTGCGGTGGAGACAGCGGTCGATGACGGCCGCGACCGTCCCGTTCGCGTCGCGCCACAGCACGAGGGGCTCTTCCATGATCGTGCTCGCGTGCGGTCTCTTGGCCACGACCTCCCGGGCAAGCGCGGCGATGTACCAGTTCTCGTGCAAGGTTCCGCACGAGAACCGCATGATGGAACGCACCTCGGGCCGGTTTGTGCCCCTCGTAGTCGCGGTGGCCGTCGTGGTTTGCATCACGTCACTACCTCCTCGAAGACGTCGCTCCACTCGAGATCCGCAATCAGTGCGGGAGGCTTCACCGCCCCCGCGCGCTGGCCGCGCTGTGTGCACACGCGCTCATATGCGCGCTCGCCGTGGTTGATCGGGCGAGCACGCAGCGGACCCAATTGCCCAAGCGCGCGGCAGAGGTCGTAATGATGCGCGCGACGTAGCTCGGCCTCGATCGCGTCGGCGAGCCGCTCTGCCCGCTCCGGAAGCCTTGCGTCCTCGGGCTGCAACTCGACCCACAGGTCGTAGGAGGGCGGATTCCCCCAACGCGGCGACAACAGCGCGAACGCGGGTCGCACACCTGAGGTATCGGAACCCGCCGAGAGCGCACGCTCCACGAATGCCGGCGTCAGCTTCTCGCCGCACAAGTCGCTGGTCGCGTCGACACGTCCGACGAAGCGCAGTGACGGCGTTCGTCCCACACGGCCCTGGACGCGCACCATGTCTTTCAGGCGATAGCGGTAGAGACCCCCGCCGGTAGTGATCACGACCTCGTAGGTGTAGCCCTCCTCGATCTGGTCGACCGGGAGCGCATCTCCCCCACCCTCGGGCACGAACTCGAGGAAGTGCGACGTCACGGCGGCCGGCGGAGCGGGATGGCGCGCCAACGGGATCGAGACGACGCCCTCGGTCGCGATCAATCCCTTGCCCTGTATCTCGACGTCCGGGAACCGGAGTCGCAAAGCATCGACCGCGCGCCGTGCGTGCCCGTCGGTCCAGCAGGAGATCACCGCGAGGCGGCTCCACAGTTCACCGAGATCGTCCGGGGGCCGCGAGCCGAACCGCCGGAGCCGGGCGGCGACGTCGGGGCGCGCCGGAAGACGACGCTCGAGGCGCTCGCGCAGCGAAGGCTCGAGCGCGATCGATATCGCACCCCGCTCGACGTCGTGCACGAGCCTCTCGAACCAATCGTCGAGCCTGCCCACTAGCAACGTTAGGAAACTCGGGTTCCATACCGAGATGAAGGCAAGGTCCTCGGCCCCCAGAAGGGCGCGCAGCGTCACGTAACGGCCGGCGTCGAGATCGTCGATCTCGCAAGCCGCGCGCGGCACCACGAACGACTTGTCGAGCAACGCCCCGACCGCGCGGGGCAGGTACTCGAGATCATGCGACGCGCCGATCGGAACGGCAGAGCGTTCCTGCTCCCCCAGTCGGAGCGGCGGCGAAATCGCCCAGTAGGAGCGTCCGTCTAGGAGCTCTGGATGCCCCGAGAGCAGATCGCGGATCCACGGATGCACGGCGCGGGCGATCTCGCGCTTCAATGACCTCGTGTACGGGATCAGCTTCGACGCGCCGGAGGAAGCCCCGGTCGGTTCCAGGAACGACACCCGCTCGCCGGTGAGGACCCCGACCTCTCCCGCGCGGATGCGATCGACCCACGGACGTAGATCCTCATAATCAACGATCGGGACGCATTTGGCGAAATCCGTGTAGTTCAGGATCGAGGAGAACCCATGCGCTCGCCCGAAGGCGCAGTCGCGGTTCGAGGTGACGATCCGCCGCAGCACACTCGCCTGCGCGCGTCCGGGGTTGTCGAGCGCGCCCCCGAGGACGCGCGCAGCCGGTGCGGCGGCCGCCATGTAGGCCCGGCTGAGCGCGCCGACAAGCATCGTCATGCCGACTGTCTCCGGCGAACGCGGGCACGCCACCACGAGCGGATGAACACCCTGACCGGATCCACCGGACGCACCAGAGCGAGACAGGCGAGCTCGTCGCCCTGCTCGTATCGGGGGTTGCGGGCTGCGAAGAACGCGATGTGGGGATCGTTCAGCAGCGGTCGATGTATCGGCGCCACGTCGTGGCGCACCCTCTCGCGGGGCGTCTCATAAGAGATGACGCCCGTGATCGCGTTGAATGCATCGCCAAAGCGGTCGCACGCGACCTGCTGCAGCGTCTGTTGCAATCTAGGCTGCGCTCCTCGATCCACGCGCGGCAGCGACTTCGGGAAGTGATGGATCAGCAGCAGATAGGTCTTGTATCCCTTCGAGATCAAGAACCACACCAGGGGGCGCGCGGGATACCGAAGCTTTTCGCGCAGCAGAACCATCGCGAACGCTCGCTGCAGGCACTTCTGCCCCCAATACGCCGGATGGATCGCGGTATCTCCCGAATACACCAGGCGGGCGCGTCGACGACCGTAGGCCACCTCGCCGACGTGAACGGTCGAGAACCCGCGCAAGCTCTCGTCGACACGATCGCGCAGCAAGATGATCAGCTGCTTGCCGGCCAGGTCATCTTCGAACCTCGTCCGGTCGGCGCCGAGATAGAGGGAATCGAACAAGCGGTATGCGGCGTCCACCGTCGCCCTGTCGAGCGTTCGCACCGAAGCGGTGTGAGCTACGAGGCGGCCTTGAGGACGGAGCGACGACTGCGGAGGGTCGACCCTCTCCGGATCAGCGTGACGTGCAGCGCCGCTCACCGGCGGCCGCATCGTCGGATGGCCCCTCGCCCATAGCGTCACCCTAGAAGGTGGGGTCTCGCTTTCCTCGGCTTTCCACATAAACGCAGGGTCGCGGCGGTGCTCTGAGCTTCCTAGTGGCAGAAGTGCTCAAAACGGGTTCCCGAAGTACCCAAATCCCGGAAGAGCGCAGGGTCGGGGGTGACCCAAGCAGGTACACGTTCTCGCCACGAAACACTGTCAGCAGGACTTTCGCCTGCCCTGCGCATCAAGCGGAAGTTTGAACGCACACACACGATGGGTGTGGTCATGAGCTTCAAGAGAAGTGGCCTGTGGCCTGCTGTTTGGGCGCCCAAGCGCGTCTCGGTCGGTGCTCACTGCCTGCCCCGGACAGCAGATCATCGAAGATCGCGCGCGGGAAAACACCGTCTGACCTGCGGTTGTGGACCAGAGGAGATTCGAACTCCTGACCTCACCCGTGCGAGAGGAAAGCGGGGCAGGAGCTCTACCAGCCCAGACGCGAGTCCTGCCCTGGTCAGAAAGCCGATTCCACTGTCGCGCACGATCACGAGATGACGCTCATTACCACCTCGGATGATGACCAAATGATGACCCAGCGACTTAGATGGCCGACGCCGTCGAGCTGCCTCCCGTCGCCCCAGGCCGCCGGGGGCGAGGTCTCATCTCTCAGACATCGCGACGATCACGCGGCGCGTCGTTGCTAGTCAGAGGTCGTTTCATCGTAAGGATGCTCATCGATTTGCGGCGGGGATCACTTCGGATGACGACTAGGGACGACCAAGACCCGGTGTGATCGGCAGGGATGCGATCAGGAGGGTTCCGGATAGTCCCTCAGCGGTCAGGGGACCGGCGGCGCCCCCAAGCACCAGAACGGGTGAGCTCCCGTCGCCAGTCCGACGCGCCTCGACGAACCCAACTCCTGCCGCTACGACGACGCCCGGCAATTAGCAACACGAGTAGGCGACCGGGTCGGCGACGCCCGCCGCGCCTCAAAGCACCTGACGACGACCCTCATTGACACCGGTCCTTTCGAGTCGTCTCAGACGCGCGCCTGACGCCGCGGGACCTCGTCATGAAATGGGCCACCTCCGTGGATCATGCTCGAAGGCTCACTCCGGTCCATACCCACATGGAGGTACCAGCGACGTCGACCTTGCCTCGTACGCTACCCACTCGGGTTCACCCAGCTCCCGGTAGACGACCCTGCCGGACGCCGTCTTGCCCCACTCCACTCCGAACCGCGTGCACCTTGATGTCGGTCACGACCTCACCCTGCGCCAGCTGCGGCTCCGGCGGCGGGCGAGCCTCAGGTAAGGGGAACTCGTATCCACAGTATCGACACACCTTCGCGGCGGCCTTCACGGACTCGGGACATCGCGGACAGCTTTTCGCATCAGTTACCGTCGAGGACCGTTCAACAGATCGCGCGGCAGGTCTCCCATGGTCGCGGGAGAGCGAGGAGCCGTCATCGGCTTGGATACGTGAAGTAGACACGATCAGGGTCAACCCACCGATCGCGGCCACGAGAAGCCCTGCCTCTCCCGTAACCTCGAGCCCCACGAAGTAGGGGCCGATCTAGGTTACTCCGACGTCGTATAGACGATCGCGGATCACGTAGCCGATACCTCCGATGCCGAGGCCGAACTATCCCGCGCCGCTGATCCACGACTTGGATTTCTTCGATATTCGATCTTCTCGAACCCGCCAGGCCAGGAGGGCAGCCACCGCGGCGAAGACGGCCGTCCACAGCGCGGCCGTATGACTCTCGAATCCGGAGAACGTGCGTCCGCCGATGGTCACCCACGGAAAGAAGCCCGAGACCACCATGATCAAGGAACCGAAGAACAGGCTTCCAGAAAGGTCTTGTCGAGCCAAGCCCGCCCCCATGACACCGTCCGCCGCGACCGCCCGCTCACCCGGCGCGTCGCCCTTCCTGCATTTTAAACTCCACACATTTCCAGCGACAACCCCCTTGTTAGGTGCGCTGAACTCTCTCAGGATGTGGAGGGCATGGGGTCCGATAGATAGCTACAAGATTCTTAGGAGGTTGCCGTGATAGCGGACGTAAAACTCAAATCCGATCGTGTGCAACAGCGGCAGACACACGGCATCGGCAAGCAGAAGCCTCCAATATTTCGAATCCTTCTTGCCTTGTCCCTAATCGCCTCGGTACTTCTGCCGCAACGCGCTGCCCAGGCAGCTGACGGCGCATGGCGCAAGCTTGTAGCCGTTGGGCCGCATCCATCTGAGAGATCCGCTCCCGCCGTTGCGTCATTAGGCGCATCCGTTTACGTCTTCGGCGGAGTGAAGGATGATTTCAGCACACAAACAAACACCTTCTACAACGATCTCCACCGCTTTGCCACGGACACGAACACATGGGAGCTACTCTCTCCGACCGGAGGCCCTCCCCCCGCGCGCGCGTTTGCCTCGGCAGCTGCACACGAGGCATCGGGGCGCATCTTGATCTTTGGAGGAGGGAGTTTTGGCCCTTTGTTCGTGGACTTTGTCGCCTTCGATGACCTCTGGGCGTACTCGGTAACGGACAATACGTGGACTCAGCTGCATCCCGCTAACGAGGGCCCGGAGGCACGCTCAGGCACGAGCGCTTGGCTCATCGGCAACAGGATGTACATATTCGGAGGAGTAACCGCTCCTGCTTTTGAGACCCTCAACGATCTCTGGGTGTACAACCTTGAAACCAATCGCTGGACCGAACTCACCGCCAATGGAGCGGCCAGCTCTCCTCCGCCTCGGCACGTTGCTCAGGCGGGCAAAAGGCCCGTACAGGGAAAACTCGTCCTATACGGTGGAGAGAGTAGCCTAGCCAGCGGTTTCCGCACGCTGGCCGATACCTGGCAGTTTGATCTGGGCACGAACGCCTGGCAAGACATCACGCCATCTGCGGGGAGCAACATCGACCCTCATAGAAACTACGGCGCAGCTGGGGTGATTGGAAACGACATGTACCTGCACGGGGGAGATCTTCCGGGTGGGTCAATGGGATGCGGGGCTCCGTTTCCACAAAACCCGACAGAGGAACTGTGGCGCTTCGACGTGTCCCGACGGGTCTGGACAAGGCTCTCGCCTGGCGGCGACCCGCTCGTGCGACTCAAGCGCCACGCCGCTGCCGTCGTAGCCGACCGCATGTACGTCTTCCTGGGGTGGGATTTCAAATGTGAGGGAACGGGCCCCGGGCAAATCTGGAACCTAGACGTCTATTCCTTTGATCCGGCAGGGGTGCCCTAACGTTTCGCGGTTCAGAGCGTTCTTCATTCAAGCAGAACACCTCGTACTTTAGCCGTGGCGTCGGCAGCTCTACCGGAACACCCGAACGCGCAAGGATTCGTACGGGTTCACTGCGTGGTCTTAGTCGCGCTTGCCCTGTCGCCTTGTCTCGGGGATAGCGAGGGTCGAAACAAGGGGATCGATCTAGACCGGCGAGCGCCTCGAGGGCCTGCACCCGGATTCGAAGTGGACGTAGTGGCCGCCCGGTTGGAGATTCCTTGGTCGTTGGGCTTCCTCGATGCGACAACCATGCTGATCACGGAGCGTCCAGGGCGCGTGCGCGTGTTGAGACAAGGCAAGCTCGCGCCAGAGGCCGTTGCCACCCTCCCCGTCGCCGCCGAGGGAGAGGCAGGCCCTCTCGGGCTGGCTATTGCGCGAGAGCCAGGTTGGTTCTCCTGACGTCTGCCGCGCCTGCCCAGGGCGTGAAGGGAAAAGTAGCGCGGTCACGAACCTTATTCCGAGGGGACGAAAACGCCGAGGACGAGGCAGGCACATGGCAGTGGGGACGATCGTGCGGAAGGTGGTCGTAAGCGCCGTGTCCCTGGCGCTCCTGGGACCTCCAGCGATCGCGCAGCCGCCGCGCGAGGGCAACGTCCTGCTACCCGCGCCCGGGGCGGGGGCCGCGGGCGAGTGCTCCCCCGATCACGCCAGAGCCACCTACCTCGCGTCCGGCGGGTCCGTCGAGAGCCCGTTCGGCAGCGCCATCCCCCTCGACCGCTCGGAATGGAACGGTGAGTTCTCGCTCGATCTCGTGCGGGGAGCGACCGGCGACGAGGACCTGGACGTCCACTTCTTCGGCGGGGACGCGGCCGCGACCGAGGCCGTCCACGCGTTCGAGCGGCGCGGCCACGGCGGTGAGGAGGGCGTGGTCCCGCCCGGGGTCGAGCACGCGATCGTTTGTCTCAGCCCGGGGTCCGGAGTCGATGCAGACTGGACGTACGACGCGCGTCCGCCCGAGCCACGCAGTCACACCAGGCCCTGCACTTCGAGCGTGAGCGGTGATGCCGGCGACGGGTGGAAAGAGAACAGCGTTATTTCGGGCCCTCTCGCTTTCGTGAACGTCCGGCCGTACGAGTCATCGAACCCGAAGGGGTTCCGGCGCTACGAGCACGGCTACCGCAGCACGAAGGCACTCGTCGCCGTCCGCAACGGAGCCGCGGCGATGGTCTCGGTCCCGGAGTCGCACCGGCGCCGAACCGCGATGCTCTACGACCGCGACCGGTTCGGCCGAAGAGGCTACGAGCTCTCCGACGGCCACGTAACCGTCAGCTTCCTCGCGTGCTCCGACGGGGACGATCGCACGAGCGGGGGGTGGACGCAGTTCAACGGCGGGTTCGTCCTGACGCAGTCGGGATGTCTTCCGTTGGAGGTGCGTACACCGGGCCGCGCCGGAGTACGGCGTGCGGTCCTGTCGTTCGGCGCCGGAAGGTGCGATTGACCGCCGCGTTCAGCCGAGCAGCGTGACGAACCAACCCCCGGCAAACAGCAGCAGCGCGCCGTCCACGTAGCGCCACCGGTACTGCCGCGCGATCAACCTTTCCGGGACGCCCCCGGCGTCGCCTCGGTTCAACTCCGCGACCACTCCTGCCGCGCGCACGGCGCCGTGGGCTCCGCCGGCCGCAGCACCGGCAAGGGCGCCGGCGGCCGGACCGGCGGAGGCGGCAAGGACGAGCGCGACCATCCAGATGCCGGCATAAGGGTTCCGCGTCCACAGCCCCGGCCCGAGGATCGCCCCCCAGATCGCGATCGCCCTGCGCGGCGCCCGGCCACGCACCCAGTGCGACGGCACCTGCCAGTGCGACCCCGGCACGGGCACCGGCAGCGACAGGGTCTCGATCGCGCCGTACAGGAGCGCGTAGACCGCCGCGACGGTGAACGCGCCCCTCGTGCTCACGACTTCTGCAAGAGCCGCGCCCAGAGTGCCCCACACCAGCGCACCGGGAAGCGCAAACGCGAGCACGACGAACGTTCCGGTTGTAAAGCGCCCTCGCCCGGAGGACGGTACGGCGATGGTCGCCGCCGCGTTGAGCCCTCAGGCCGCGGTCTGTTTACCGGCTGCTACTACGACGGCGAACGCGCCCGCGATCGCGGGTACGGCCGCCGCCGGGCCGGCGACGAAACCTCCCGCGGCCACGCCCGCCGCGGCCGCAAGCAC
>JALZFC010000061.1 GCA_030861725.1 Actinomycetota bacterium
CCGCGGCCGCCTCCGTCCCGTCACTCTCGCGTGCTACTGCGGACAGTCTCCCGAGATGATGCAGCGCACGGTGTACGTCACCGTGTCGTAGACCCCGAGGACCGTCTGCTTCGCCTCGTCCACGTACCCGGGCACGTGACCGAGCTCCTCCTGCACGTGCTGCGCGTTCCGTTGGATGAGCTCGCACGTCGTCGTGAACGTCGGGTTCGAGCACAGGTCGGTCGTCGCGCCCGCAGGTGCCGCTGCACCCACGAGGCTCGCCGAGCCGAGCACCAGAACACTCCCGAACGTGACCATCTTCCGCTTCACCGTTGCCCCTTTCGTCCGCCGCTACGAGCCGGTGAATGTAACGGATTCACGCGGACTTCACCTCACGGGCACCGGCGCCGGGCCGAGCACGACGGCCTAGAAGGCGAGGCTCAATCGGAGCGGTAGCTCCCCGTCTCCATGTCCAGTCTCTGGGTCCGCGTCTCCACAACCCCGTCGGCGAGGCTCCATCTCCTCATCAGCGCCGTTCCATCCGGGCTCCACTTCGTGTGGCTCGCATCCGACAGCACGACCGAGAGGAAGAGCCACGCCGGCCGGGGCCTCCATCCGCTGTAGGCCTCGACGGCACTTGCCGCAGACTCACGTGCTTCTTCGGACTCCATCGGTAGGGCGAGCCCCCGGAGCTTGTACTCCGGCCCGGGGTCCCCGGCGCTGGTGATCGGGCTCTGCAGCGTCAGCCGGTTGTCGCGCCGCACGTCGGCAGCTTTCCGCGTGTTCGGGATCATCACCAGGACCAGGTCGTCGCCGACGAGATGCGTCTCCACCGCGCTGATCCTCGGCGTCCCGTCCTTCCTGATGGTCGCGACGAGCGCGAAGCGATAGCGCTCGACGACTGCCGCGATGTCGCGGGCCAGCTCCGACGTCTCGTCCGAAAACTCCGACCATCGCAGGCCGCCCTCCGCTCGACCCATGACGGCAACACTAGGGAACCGCCGCCGCCCGCGCGGAGTAGAAGGGGACGTGGACAACGCACGCTTCGTGGCTTGCGCGAGCTGTGTGCTGTTCCTGCAGGCCTGCACCTCGACGTCGCCGGAAAGCGCCGGCGGGGCGCCGGCCCACCGAGATCACGTCGCCTCCGCGGTCGCCGGTTACGGCGGCGGCCGCTCCGACCCAGGCATCCCTTCCGCGTGTGGCAGCCGAGCTGGGCCCACCACCCACGGATTGCGCCGGACCCGCGCCCGACCCTCGGCCGGCCGTCCGCTTCTACGGGTCCTTGTCGGGCGAGAAGCCGGTCTGGGCCGGCATCTACGCGGGCTACCGCCCTGAGCAGCAGGCGTTCCACGCATCGGACGCCCGCCGGACGAAGCACGGGTATCGCATCAAGGTCTTGTGGATCATGCATCCGCGGCAGCGCTCGCCGGTGACGATCGAGGGTCGCGAGCTGGGCTCCGGCAAGCCCGTCTTCTTCGACGTGGGGGCCACCGGGACCCCGGTGCGATCGGCCGACCTCGACCCGAAGGATCCGGGCACCGTCCCCGAACACAGGTGGAAGGAATATCCCTCCTACCTCTTCTTCAGCCGCGCGGCGTGCTACGAGCTCGAAGCGAGCTGGGCCGGCGGCAGCTGGCGAAGGGTCTTCGGCTTCGGCCGCCGGTAGTCCCCGGATCCGTGCGTGGGAGCTCGAGCATCGGCGACAATGACGCGGCGAGAACGCATTCCGGGGGCGTAGCTCAGTTGGTCAGAGCAGGCGACTCATAATCGCCCGGTCGCTGGTTCGAGTCCAGCCGCCCCCACCGTGCGCTGTGTGACTGACGCGGATGCCTGACATCCGAGGTTGTCTTCTGACGTAGTTTCTCATTTCGACCAGGGCGTGGAGCGTACCTTCGGTGTGGATGTGCAGATCAATGATGCCGGGCATGATCGTGGCGTCCGCGAAGTCCTGCACCGGTGCGCCGACGTCCAACAGCTCGGAGTCGCCCGCCGCCTCCACGTAGTCCGGTCCTGACCTAAGCGACGATGAATGATGCGTCACCGAATGCGCCGAATGCCGTTAACTATCTGGCGTCCCCGTGCTTTGCCCACCAGTCGCTGATAAGAGTAGCTATGGATTCGTACCCTGCGGCCTTCGGGTGGAAAGACCCCGGTCCTGGTGTCGCCTTACCCCGCTGTTTTGTGGCGCCGTTCACCCAGGAGTCCTTCTCGCAGCGTTCGTGCCCCTTGAAGGCGTGCAAGATCCCCGGTAGCCAGTAGACGTCGCCAGCACCTGACTTCTTAGCGTCTCGGACGGCACCCAACATGGTCTCCTTGGCATTCGTGAAGCGATCTCGCAGCCACGGGAGCTCGCCGACGAACTTGCCACACCTCATGTTGCGGTCCTTCCATGACGTGTCTTTGACACGGGGAAAGAAGTGAGGGTAGCCAACAAAGAGAATTTTGGCCTCACCGGTTCGCTTATCGAGTTTCACGAGCATTTCCTTTAACGGTTGTCTTAGACCACGAATATCTTTATCCAGATTCGGCCAATCGTCCGTGCAGGTTCCGTTGTGTGGGGGCCAGACCCCGGCGCAGCTCGCGATGACCTTGCTCCACCTTACGTCGTTCGCACCTATGGTGACCGTTATGAAGTCTGTCGCCTCGGGAATCTCCTCAAACTGAAAGGGGAGGGTTACATCTCCCTTTGTCTGGCGTTTGTCCCGGAACCGCCCCGAGAGACCCGCGCCGAGGTGTGGGAGGCGTGCTCCGCTGCACGCGATGTGCTTGACCGTTGTACCCACTGAGGTCGCGAACACCCGTGGATATGCGTTCATGTTTCGCAGGCAGGGATCCTCATAGAGCGACATATCAATGCCCCCCTCACCAGCAGCTATTGAGTCGCCAAGCGCGATGTACTTTAGGGAGGCGGGGGAAACTGTGATGTCTAAGTGCGTTTGGTCGCCTCGGTCGATCCCTCGGACAGCTAGAAGATTGTTGCCGTCGTTGATGATGGATTCCGGAACCGAAAATCTGACGGACCCTCTTTCAGCGCAGCCCTCGTGAGACGCGTCGCCAACCAACGCCTCGCCGTTCCAGAAGGCCTCTGCGTCGTTGTCTATGGCCAGCGAAACTTCGAGTTCTCCCGTTCCAGCTGACACCTCGATCGTCTTCCGTACGAGTAGGTCACTGTCGGGGCGCCATTCGGTCTCGTATGAGAGGCCGCAGTAGCCTGAACTACCGAACGGAGCCGCTCCAACCGAGAAGGTCGAGTCGTCATAGTTAACAGCTTCAAATCCGTCGCCTTCCCCATGTTCGACGATCTTGTAGCGATAGCCGTCGGCGCCGTATGGCACCAGGGCCTCTCTTGGCGCGGGTTGGTCCTCAGCGCTCGCCGACGCGGCACCGGCTCCTGAAAATGCTGCGATCAAAATGCTCGCTAGGACACCGCCTAGCCACGTTCCGCTTGTTTGCCTCATCAGTCCGCCCCGCGCTCAGAGTGTCCGCAGCCACCGTACGGGCGTGAAGCACATCAGCATATAGCCGCTTTAGGTGGTTTTGCTCCTCTTGCTCGCGGGTCTGCCTTCGCGAACTTCACCGTCCGCTGCAGGGCCAATTCGTGAAGAGCAGGGTCATGTTGGTGTCTCTGGCTGGTCCGATCGCGGTGCAGGTGCGAAGGGACGCCGCGATTTGACAATCGCGTGTTGATGCCGCGTGATATCAGGTGGATTGCAGACGTTCGTCGGAGGTGGCTGGTTATGGGTTCGGAGGGCGTGGGAACGTTCGTGGCTCGTAGGGGTTCTATCGGTGCGGGTGCGGCGATGGGGGCGGGCGGCCTCGTGGGCGCGGCGCTGGCGGCTCGACAGGACAAGAAGGCAGGTGTACCGGCGGTCGATCTTGGAGGGCAGATGGGGTTCTTGAGCGTGACGCCGGTCGGTATCACTCTTTACAAGACGAAGAAGAGCCTTGTCGCCCTCAAACCCAAGGTGTCCGATGAGGTGATCGCCGAAGTACCCCGTTCACAGATCGCGTCTTCGAGTCTGAGCAAGGGGAAGCTAATCAGCGTCTTCGAACTTGGATTTACGGATGGCTCGAGTTGGGAGTTCGACATCGCGCGTCAGCACCGGAAGGACGCCGAGCAGGTCGCCCGAGCACTTGGCTCATCGCTCGGGTAATACGCTTTCGTGAAGCCTTACTGAGTCGGCTGCCAGCGACTTTGATGTCGGAGACGACAAGCAAAACCTCACGGCACAACTGCCTGAGTTGTGAAGTGTGACTCATAATCGTCCGGCCGCTGGTTCGAATCCAGCCGCCCCCACCCAACCGTCCTAAGTGCGAACCAAGGGCAGGCTGATGAACGGCTTGATCGAGGAGCGTGACTGCACGAGGGTCCAGTTGACCAGCGTCTGGAGGGACCTGCTCGGCCCTCGGGATGTCTCTGGAGTCCACGTCCTGTAAAGAGGGGTACGCCGCTGACGGTGAAACGGAACTGCGCCCACTCGTGAGAGTCCCTGAGGGGGACTCGCGAAGCCAGGGTTGATACCTGTCTTTGGTGGGGTGGCGATGTTCCCGAGGCGTTCTACCGGTGGCGCCTTCGGATTGGCTCCGAATCGCCGTGCGTAGTAACATGAGATCACGTGGGGAGGAAAGGAGGCCGCCCATGCCGGAGCTACGGGACCTTCCACGAGATCGTTGTCCGCCCGCACTCAGTCGCGGGGATGATTGGCTCCGCGACCGGCTCGAGGAAGCCAGCATTTCGTATCATTCCGACGACGGGGCAGGGTATGTCGTGGCGGAAGCGGGCGCTCGCGTTTGGGTGACGGGCGTGATGGAGGATGGAGACCTGCTCGAGAGCGCCTACCGGCAGACGATGCCATTCTTTGCCGAAGACGATGTGACGGTGTTCGCGCGCCCGACCTGGGGTGATATCTCGTTCTTGTACTGGCGCGCCGGAGGAGTCGACACTTCCGTGGAATGCGACGTGTCCCTAGGAGACGTTCCTCGCTCTCTCAAGCAGTCGATCTCTGACTTGATCAGGGCTCAGCGCAGACATCCATACGAATAGCTTCCTCGCACTGTCGTCGTTTCGAGCGGCCAAAGCGTGTAGTTGGAAAGAACGCTCGATGTCGCCTAATAGGGGGAGCCGATGGATTTGCAGCGACGCCTCGAGGACTTGGCTGCCGCTCGTCGGCGGACCGTCCCACCACTCTCGGCGATAGAGGCAAGAGCGGGTCGCCTCCGCGCCCGAGCGATGATCGCGGGAGTGGTTGCCGTGGCTGCTGTAGTCGCCGCGGCTTCGGCCATTCTCGTTCGGCTCGACGCTAACCCCACCCTCTCACCGGGAACCCAGGGCCGCGGAGCGGTAGTGCCGACGACGGAACCGTCGACGGCCGGCGGGGCCGCGTGCGAGCTAGGCGACGGTTGTGCTTCCGAGAACGAGAAGCTGGCCGGCGATGAGGAGTGGCTGGGAAATCGTCTGAAGGCTGCGGACCTCGAGTACGTGAATGCCTACCGCCCCGACGGCGGTGGAGGTCATGTGAACCGGCGGTGGGGATTCCAGATCTGGGTCTTGCGTCCTCAACGCGAGACGCCGGAGCAGGAGGCGGCGCGGTGGGAATACCAGCCGCTCTGGAGGGCCGGTGAGGTGACCATCTTCGGACGAGCAAGATCGGCGTCTCCGACCGCTTACTTCTACTGGCGCGCGGGTGACGTGGATACCTTCGTTGAGCTCGACTGGCCAGGATCCATTGCCAACGATGTCGACGACCTGCGGGGTGTCTTCAGCAAGGTCATCGCGGAGCAGGAACGTCAACCGTATCCACACGGCCCGTAGATGAGCACTCACTCGGGCTCGGACTTCGCTTCGTTCTACGAAGAGACTGCGGACGCCACATTCCGGTTTGCTTTCCTCGTCGCGGGCGACGCGGGAGAGGATCTCGCCGCCGAAGCGTACGCTCGGGCGCTTGCGCGCTGGGAGGATGTATCGGGATATGAGCGCCAAGACGCGTGGCTGCGGAGGGTCCTGCTGAACCTCGTAGCCTCGCGAGCGCGCCGCGAGCGAGTGCAGAAGAAGTTTCTGGCTACCCGGGCGCCGAAACCCGATATCGCGCGCGAGAGTCGCATGTCGGAAGAGCGAATCCTTCTTAGGCAGGCGTTAGACGAGCTGTCGCCCAGACAGCGGGCCGTCGTGGTCCTGCGGTACGTCGACGATCTTCCAGTGAAGGAGGTGGCAGGGGCGTTGGGGTGCAGCGTCTCGTCGGTGAATGCTCATCTGAAGAGGGCCCTTCCGAAGCTTCAGACGCGCCTCGGAAGCCTCGACCGTGACGAAGGATCGGCCGGCGGTGTCTTCAGCCCAGGCTCTGGGGAAGACTCGCCGCCGCCCAACCAGCAACGACGGCTAGGAACGTCATCGAGATAGTCCGAGCGATCGGTAGCCCCTGGGTCATGAGAGTCGTCGCCAATCTGTCGGCATCGATTCTCGTCAAGAACATCCGCGCAAAGACCGGGAGGGCTCGGCCGAGCCCGAACGCAACGCCCATGCCAACGAGATCGACGTATGCGGGCGTGATCGCGGCCGGCGCGACGAACACGAGGTACACGAGGCTTACCGGAATGAACGTGTAGAACGCGGTTCCGAGAGCGAACCCGTGGGCTATGAGGCCCCCGATCGGGTGCTCCAGCATCGTCTCCCGTTTGACCTGCCCCCGTCGTT
This sequence comes from Actinomycetota bacterium, assembly GCA_030861725.1. Classification (GTDB taxonomy): domain Bacteria; phylum Actinomycetota; class CADDZG01; order CADDZG01; family WHSQ01; genus JALZEG01. Next base: position 6,671 of record JALZFC010000061.1, read on the forward strand.
GGGGCAGCGCGAACGAGACGAGGCCCGCATCGCGCGCCGCCAGGATCAGCCCTCCCAAGATGAGGACCCCGAGGCCAAGCTGCGCGGGGACGTGTAGGACCCGACCGAGGCTCCATCCCACGCTCATCACCGCGATTGCGCCCAGGGAGCCGCTCGTGAAGAAGACGCTGGCCCGCAACAAGCCGAGGATCTTCTGGAGGACCTGGCGCGTCTGCCTCCCGGGCGGACGGATGACGAGCATCATGTTGACGCCTCAGGCGCTACTCGTGAGGAGGATGCCCGCGACCAAAGACGCGATCCAGATGACGTAGAGGTCCTGGCCTCGCGTCACGACGGCGGCCACTACGGCCGCGCCGGCGATCAGCGCAACACGAGCCGGCACCGGGAGGCGATCGACGAGGGAGTGTCGCCTGACCGCGATATCGAACCGGATGCTCCGTGCCGCAGGGGCCATTCGGGCTAGATGAAGCAGCCGAGGTACTCGCGCACGCCGCAGATGCACCGTTCTGGACTCTTGCCGCAGCTGCAGTAGTTCCCGCACGGATTGCCGCACGTGCAGTCGCAGCAGGTCCACCGGTAGCACGCGGTTCCGCCGCTTCCACAGGCCTGACAGCAAATCGTCCACGTCCAGCAGTTGTAACCGTCGCAGACCTCGAGGATGGAGTGACCGTTCGTGCAGTGGGAGCCACTGCAGTAGTTGGGATGACAGGCAGGGCTCGGGCCGCACCCAAAGGTGTCGCCGCATCCATTTGGGGTGTAGTTGCTCGGGCACCCTGATTTCACCGAGTAGTTGTGGCTCGCCTCCGCGCGGCTCGCAACGCCCAGCGCCGAAGCTAGCCCAGCGCTCGTCAAGATCGCCGACCGCTGCAGGAAGCTTCGCCTGTTGAGCGCGTGAGCGATCTTGACTGCGGCGGCTGCCGCCAGATTGTCAGCGTCCGATTTCGTGTACACGGCTCCTCCCCACCTCGTCGACGCTCGGTTGCTCTACGTCCACCTCGTCGTCTTCGTCCGTCGCAAGCAAGCGAGGAAGGTGTTCGGGAGACCGCAACATTGCCTTCGCGACGACCCGGCCGTCGTTGTCGACGACGATCGCGAAGGGTGTGGCAGTCACTCCAAAACGGTTGTGAGGGCTGTCTTCGTCGGACGCGGGCGCCACCAGAACGGACAGTCCGGCGCGGCTCTCCGGAGAGTGGAGGGCGTCGGGCAAGATGATCTCGGCGACGCCCCCGAGGCCGTCCGGCGACTGTTGCAGATCGCGCTCCGAGAAGACGCTCAACAGAGTAACGCCGATCTCGGGCCTGTGCCGGGCGAGGAGCGGCAGCGTCTCTGCAATCTGCCCACATCCAGGACACCCGGGGAATGCGAAGACCAGGACTTCACTCCGCGGCTGTCGTTCCACCGCATTGCCGGTCTCGAGATCGAATGCCTTCAGCGTAGGAACCGGTTCGCCCGCGGCGGGCCCCTGCTCGTCGTGCATCGGAGCGGTCCCCCTATCGATGATGAGCTCGCCCACTTGCTTGTAGATCAGAAGGACGACGACGAACAGGAAGAGAACCAGGACCCAGAGGATCACGTTCGAGACGACCAGTATCGCCGTTGCGGTCACGGGCTAACGGTCCTGCGCGTTTTCCGCCGGGGAGCCATGTCAAGGAGCGCGACCAGGAGGGACCCGACGAAGACGACGCCAGCTCCGGTAGCCGCGCCGAGACTGAGTGCCGCGGCGTCGACCGAGGTCGTGCCGGTTGTCGCGGCGACGACGGCCATCGCACCCAATATCGCCGCACGAATGACATGCCCCACGTTGACGTTCTGCGTGAGATCTGCTCCGAAGCAGCCGCATCCCCCCTCGACGCCTCGGCTCAAGGCAACACCGAGATAAGTCGTATAGACGACGAACAGAGCCACCGCGGAGAACGCCGCCGGAGAGCGTGTTTCTGGAACTATGAGCCCTGCGGCAACGGCGACTTCGACCGGTCCGGTCAGAGATGCAGCCGCGGCGACCATGCGAGGCGGCAAGATGCCATGGCGTGACCATGCGGTTTTCGTCTCGGACGCTCGCGCGAGCTTCGACAAACCGGCTACCGCGAGCACCGCCGCGATCGCGGTGGCAAGCACGTCGCCTGTGAATCCCACTCGGCCTCCCCGCCAACCCTCAGACGAGAACCATCTTATCTCTGGCAGTTGATACAGGCAAGCACGGAGTACACGCACGTGCCCTGCGTCCGTGGGCACGGCGCGAGCCCAAGGGTCGACGACTCGCTTTTCGTTGCGCGCTGGGTGTCCATCATCGAGAACTGCTTGTGGTAGCCGGGATTTCTCGCTGCTGAGCCCCTGAGGACCAATTCGTGAAGGGCGGGGTCATCTTGATGCCTTTGCCTGGTCCGGTCGCGATGCAGCTGTCGGATAGAAGGCGCCCGGCGGCCGTCGTGCGGCGAGATCGAGGCCGTCGGAGCTTCCAACTCTAGGCGGGATGTGTGGTTCGCATTATGGGAAGTTGGGTCCACAAGAAAGCCCCCCAAAAGATCGCCGGCGTGCCGACGCGATTCGAGTTGACAGGCGCAAAGACGGCCCGCGGACGCCTGCAGCAGGATCACCTCCCGAACATCCCGTTGGTGACCCACGAAGGCAAGAGGGTCCGCTTCTACGATGACCTCGTGAGGGACAAGAAGGTCGTCATCACCTTCATCGACACTCGGACGCGAGCCGAGTTCGAGAAGGTCACGGCAAACCTCGTCGCCCTGCAGTGGTTCTTCGGCAGCCGTGTCGGCAAGGACATCCACATGTACACGATCACGCGCACCCCGGAGCACGACACGCCGGCCGTGCTCAAGAGGTGGGCGGCCAAACACGGTGCCGCGCCGGGCTGGACGTTCCTGACCGGCAAGCCGGCCGACATCGAGAAGCTCCGCCACAGCCTTGGCTTCGCGTCGAACAATGCCGCCGAGGATGCCGATCCGCGGTTCGCCATCGGCATCCTCCGCCACGGCGTCGAGCCGGAGATGCGTTGGGCTCACTGCCAGTCGCAGGCACCGACGCGAGTGCTGGCGCACTCCATGCTGCTGGACTTCGGGACGGACCCGGCCGACTCCAACCCGCCCCCCCTCTGGAACTGTAAGCAGCTCGTCGCCGGTCTTCCTTAAAGACGAGCGCCGCGGGGGCATGGGAAGTCGGATCCATCCAACCGCCCCTAGCTTCTCTCAACGAGCTTTCGGCCGTTGGTAGATCTGGATGTTTACGCCGTCTCCCACGGTCTCGGATTCCACGAGCTCGAAGCTCTTCTTGTCGCTTGTCTTCCCGAAGAGGCTCTTACCGCTTCCCAGCACGATCGGGAAGACCATGAGGCGCAATTCGTCCACGAGGTCGTGCTCCAGGAGGTACTGGACCAGCCGGGCGCTGCCGTGGACCACGATGTTCCCATCGAGCTGCTCGCGGAGCTCCGCGACACCCTTCGCGATGTCGCCCTTGATGACGGTGGAGTTGTTCCAGCCCGGGCTCTCCAGAGTCGAGGAGACGACGTATTTCGGCATGCTGTTGAACCTGTCGGCGAACTCGCCGGTTCGCGTCGGCCATGCCTCGGCAAAGCCTTCGTACGTCACTCGTCCCAGAAGCAGAGCCTCGGCTCCCAGTGCCTCGTCGAGCTTGAACTTGTCGCCCTCTTCGCCCCGGGAGAACTCGAAGCTCCAGCCGCCGTACTTGAAGTCCTCCGACCCACCCGGATCTTCGACGACGCCGTCCAGGGAGATGAATTCGGTGACGACGATCTTTCCCATCGGTCCTCCTCCTCGTATGTTCGTTTCTTGCTCGATACCGTTTGGACGGAACCGCGACGTGAAATTCATCGGCTTCTCGCCTGATCGGGTCCGGGTGACGACGCCCCGGAGCCAGATTGGAATGTGGGGCCGCTGTCACGGGTTGTGCGTCACGTCGCGCGTCTTCGGATGCTGATGAGGTCACGGTCGACCAACGTGTATGGAGGAGGCCTGGATGGCCGTCATAGTGGATGACTCCGTACGAGGGCTTGTGGGATTTCGCGTTCCAACGTGAGCTCCGCCACCGCTTCCGCTGGCCCATGCGTGGAGATCGCGATGAGTTTCGAGGCTCGGCCCGGTCTTTGTATCGAACGACGCTGAAATCGATCCTGGAGAACTAGATGAAAACCGAGTCCTCTCTCGCGATCGAGGCCACGGGCCTCGTGAAGTCCTTTGGCAAGACGCTCGCCGTCGACGGCGTCGACCTGGTCGTGCGGCGTGGGTCCGTCTACGGCATGCTCGGACCGAACGGCGCCGGCAAGACGACTACCATCCGCATGCTGGCGACCCTGATCCGTCCCGACGCCGGCAGCGCTGTGGTCCTCGGGCACGACATCGTGGAGGAGAGCGATGCGGTTCGAGGGGCGGTCAGTCTGACAGGCCAGCTCGCCTCCGTGGACGAGGACCTCACCGGTCGCGAGAACCTGATCCTGCTCGGCCGTCTGCTGGGACTGAAGCGCGCCGCCGCGAAGGCCCGGGCGGCCGAGCTGCTGGAGGCCTTCGGGCTCGCGGACGCCGAGAACCGGTTGGTCAAGAATTATTCCGGTGGGATGCGGCGACGGCTCGACATCGCGGCGAGCATCGTAGTCACCCCGGAGCTCATGTTCCTCGACGAGCCGACCACGGGCCTCGACCCACGCTCGCGCAACCAGGTCTGGAGCATCATCCGGGCGCTGGTCGCCGGAGGTACGACGATCCTTCTCTGCACCCAATACCTCGAGGAAGCGGATCAGCTCGCCGACGGAATCGCCGTCATCGACCACGGCAGGGTCATCGCCGAGGGCACGCCCGGTCAGCTGAAGGCTTCGATCGGCTCCGGGGCGCTGCGGGTGCGACTGCTGGATCCCGCGCAGCGGCCTCAAGCCGAACAGATCCTGGATCGCGAGCTCGGCGCGATCACCCTCGAGGCCGACCCTGCCGCCCTGTCCGCTTCGTGCTCGGACGGCGACCGGGCCGCTGTCGCGGTCGCGGAGCTGACGCGGTCCGGGGTCCGGGTCGCGGACTTCTCGCTAGGCCAGCCGAGCCTCGATGAGGTCTTCCTCGCCCTGACCGGCCATCCGGCGGAAGAGATCCCGTCCGAGGAATCCAATCCCATCGAAGAGGAGCAATCTGCATGAGCGCGCTGCGGACGACCAAGACGGCCCCCGCTTCCACTGCAGACGAGACTGCGGTCCGCAAGGCGATCGCATCGACTTCACGCCCGCCCAGGGCGAACGCCTTGTCGACGGCCCTCACATTCGGCTGGCGCGGGATGCTGAAGGTCAAACACGTCCCCGAGCAACTCCTCGACGTGACGATCACGCCCGTGATGTTCGTCTTGATGTTCACCTACCTGTTCGGCGGCGCGATCGCCGGCTCCACGGGTGCTTATCTCGACTACATCCTGCCGGGGATCCTCGTGATGTCGGTGCTGTTCACCACCGTCTATTCCGGAATCGCGCTCAACACCGACCTGAC
>JALZFC010000025.1 GCA_030861725.1 Actinomycetota bacterium
GTCGGGGCGGGTGGCGTGGGGGCCGGCTCGAGGGGGGTAGGGGTCGGCTCGAGGGGCGTGGGCGTCGGCTCCGGGCTCGGAGGATCCGGCGTGGGCGTAGGCGTCGGCGGCTCCGGTGTGGGCGTCGGAGGAGGCGCGGTCGGAGTCGAGGTGGCGGGCTCCGGAGTCGGAGTAGCGGGATCCGGTGTCGGCGTCGCCGGCTCGGGAGTCGGCGTTGCGGGCTCCGGAGTGGGGGTAGCGGGGTCGGGCGTTGGGGTGGCCGGGTCGGGCGTTGGGGTGGCCGGGTCGGGCGTTGGGGTGGCCGGGTCCGGCGTCGCGGTCGGCGGCTCCGGCGTGGGCGTGGGGGGCTCCGGCGTCGGGGTGGGAGCCCCCACCGGCAGATCCAGATACGACGCGTACGTCGTCGTGTCGTACGCGACCATGCCCGCGTCTCGGTCACCGTCCGAGACCGTGAGCTTGAGCTCCAGGAAGGTTCCGGCTGCCAGCGTCGTGTCCACGGGCAGCGTTACTCCGGAAAGCCCGAACCCGCACGGCGGAGACCCGCCGAAGACGGGGATCGTTCCTGCTCCAGAGGCGAGCAAGGTTCCGGAGTCGGAGATCCGGTCACTCTTCGCGCGCAGGAAGAGGTGGAACGTCCCGGTCCGGTTGCAGCCGTCCTTCTGCCCGATCCAGATGCCGCCGAGCGCATCCCCCGACAGCACCATGTCCTCCGGCACCTCGTACACCCAGTTGACCATGTAGAGGAGATTGCCTTCGGCCGGATCCGTCGACCCGGTGTGCACGTACCGTCCCGAGCGCCCGGCGAAATGGTCGGTGCTGTATTGATAGAGGGTGGTGGCCGCGGGGGACGTCTCGCTCATCGGCAGGCTCCGGCCCGCCGGGGTATTACCCGACGGCGGGGTCGGGTAGTTGTGCAGGTAGAGCCTCTCCGTCGCCGCGTGGGCGACGGTCGTGAAGCTCGGTAGCGCGAGAAGGACGAGAGCAAGAGCGAGGACGATCGCGGCGCCCTGCCTTAGCAGGACCCGGAGGTCTAACGCGGACGCGACCAGGTCGCCCCCACCCGCGGGGTGAGAACGTCGGGCGTCTCCCGTGTCGCGGCCCCGGCTCGTCTTCTCCCGGGGACCGGCGCGATCCGGCATCTTTCGGAACAGCCCCTTTCCGGCCAAACCACCCGTTTCGACTTCGCGGCGTGGTTTCCCCAGGTATCGGCAGCCCCCTGAGGGACATTGAGGACGGCGCGACAGGGCCCGGGGGCTTCGTTTCGCAGGGTCGCTTATGCCGGATTTGTCGGCTCACTTCCGTTTTTTGCCTCCTTGGGAAGGGATTCCCGCCCGGCGCGCCGAAGCAAGGGGAGCAATCGCCGGCTCGTTCGGAAGAGAAGGGAGAGGCCGTGAAGCCAAGGTCGTTGGTCCTGGCAATCGTGGTGTTCGGGAGTACCCCGTTGCTTTTGCCGGGGTCGGCCGCTCTCGCTCAAGGATCCGTCCCGTGCACCGCGACGCTGGGAGGCGTGCAGCCGAACGTGGTCGTTCCGTCGGGCGCCGAATGCCGCCTGGAGAACGCGACCGTGAACGGCAACGTGTGGGTCCAAGAGAACGCGGGCCTGATCGTCGCCGGCTCCACGATCAACGGGAACATCCGCGGACACAGCGCGCGCTTCTGGGGACTCACGGACGACGACGATTCGTCCGCAACGACGGTCGTCAACGGCAACGTGGAGTTCGTCGACACGCAGAGCTCGCCGCTGGGGTCCACGAGAACGGAGCAGCCGGCGACGCACAACTTCGTCTGCGATCGGACGCGCATCAGGGGGAACTTCTCCGTAAGGGCGAGCCGGCCCGATGCGCCCGTCCTCTTCGGGTCGTCGACGCAGCCGATGACGGTGGGCGTGATGGTCGCAGAGTGCGCGGACGACGGCAGCGACGAAGGCAACATGGTGGACCAGAATTACGAGGCGATCGCCAACGAGGGCGAAGTACGCCAGCGCGACAACACCGCCGGCAACGCCTTCAACGTCATCGCGAACCAGGGCACCGGCGGGAAGGACGTCTTCAACAACACCGCGGGTGGCGATCTCCTGTGCCTGGACAACGTCCCGGCGCCGGCGAGCGGCGGGAACGCCGACGGTCGGCCGGAGGACCATCCCGAGGAGCAGTGCCAGGGGTAGCCGCTGCCGAGCACTCAGACCACAGCGCGACGAAGCCCGGACCGATGTCCGGGCTTCGTGCCTTGAACTGCGGGTTGAGCTAGGCGTCCGGCAGGGTGTCGCCCTCGCCGTCGGCCACGCCGGCGCCGGCGAGCTCGACCGGCGGGTGGTCCGGGGTGCGCTCGGCCTTCTTGAAGACGATCGTCTCCTCGGCGTTCTCGTCGGGACCGACGTCCACGATGATCGTGTCGCCCGCCTCGTACTCCTTCCAGAGGATCTTCTCCGAGATGGGATCCTCGACCAGCCTCTGGATCGACCGGCGCAGAGGCCGGGCGCCCAGCGTCGGGTCGTAGCCCCGCTTCGAGAGGAGCACCTTCGCCGCTTCCGTCAGCTCGATGCCGACGTCCTGGCTCTCGAGCTGGTCCTTCACCCGGTGGATCATCAGGTCCACGATCGCCTTGACCTCGTCGGTCGAGAGCTCGTGGAACACGATGACCTCGTCGATGCGGTTGAGGAACTCGGGCCGGAACCCCTTCTTCAGCTCCTCGTTGACCCGCTCCTTCATCTTCTCGTAGGTCATGTCCTCGCTTCCCTGGCCGAAGCCCATGGCGGGCTTGCGCAGGTTCTGCGTGCCGAGGTTCGACGTCATGATGATCACGGTGTTCTTGAAGTCCACCGTCTTGCCCTGGGCGTCGGTCAGGCGGCCGTCCTCGAGGATCTGCAGCAGCGTGTTGAAGACGTCCGGGTGGGCCTTCTCGATCTCGTCCAGCAGCACCACCGCGTACGGCCGGCGCCGCACCGCTTCGGTGAGCTGGCCGCCCTCCTCGTAGCCGACGTAGCCCGGAGGCGACCCGACGAGACGAGAGACCGTGTGCTTCTCCATGTACTCGGACATGTCGAGCTGGATCAGCGCGTCTTCGTCGCCGAACAGGAACTCCGCGAGCGTCTTCGCCGTCTCGGTCTTACCGACCCCCGACGGTCCGAGGAAGATGAACGAGCCGGCCGGGCGCTTCGGGTCCTTCAGCCCTGCACGCGTGCGGCGGATCGAGCGGGACACCGCGGCGATCGCGTCGTGCTGCCCGACGATCCGCTGGTGCAGCTCCTCCTCCATCCGCAGGAGCTTCGCGGTCTCCTCCTCGGTCAGCGACATCACCGGGATGCCGGTCCACGACGAGAGGACCTCCGCGATCTCCTCCTCGTTGACCTCGGCGAAGGCCTCGCCCTCGGCGGCGCGCCACGACGTCTCCTTCTCGGACCGCTCCGCGATCAGACGCTTCTCGTCGTCGCGGAAGGCGGCGGCGCGCTCGAAGTCCTGCGCCTCGATCGCGTCCTCCTTCTGGCGCCTGACCTCCGCGATCCGCTCTTCGAGCTCGCGGTAGTCGGGGGGCGCGCTCATCCGGCGGATGCGCAGGCGCGACCCCGCCTCGTCGATGAGGTCGATCGCCTTGTCGGGCAGGAACCGGTCGGAGATGTAGCGGTCTGCGAGGTTCGCCGCCGCGACCAGGCCCTGGTCCGTGATGTGCACGCGGTGGTGCGCCTCGTAACGGTCGCGCAGTCCCTTCAGGATGTCGATCGTGTGCGCGACGGTCGGCTCGGGCACCTTGATCGGCTGGAACCGGCGCTCGAGGGCCGCATCCTTCTCGAGGTGCTTGCGGTACTCGTCGAGCGTGGTCGCGCCGATCGTCTGGAGCTCGCCCCGGGCCAGCATCGGCTTCAGGATGCTCGCCGCGTCGATCGCGCCCTCGGCGGCACCGGCGCCGACGAGCGTGTGCAGCTCGTCGATGAACAGGATGATGTCGCCGCGGGTCTTGATCTCCTTCAGGACCTTCTTCAGCCGCTCCTCGAAGTCGCCGCGGTAACGGGACCCGGCGACCAGCGCGCCGAGGTCGAGGGTGTACAGCTGCTTGCCGGTGATGGTCTCGGGGACCTCACCCTTGACGATGTTCTGCGCGAGGCCCTCCACGATCGCGGTCTTGCCGACGCCGGGCTCGCCGATGAGGACAGGGTTGTTCTTGGTCCTCCGCGAGAGCACCTGCATCACGCGCTCGATCTCCTTCGCCCGCCCGATCACGGGGTCGAGCTTGTTCTCCCGCGCGAGCTGGGTGAGGTTGCGTCCGAACTGGTCGAGCACGAGCGAACCCTGCGGCTGCTCGCCGCCGGCGCCGGGGGCGCCCGAGGCTCCCTCTTTCGCGCCGGCGTAGCCCGAGAGAAGTTGGATGACCTGCTGCCGAACCTTGTTGAGGTCGGCGCCCAGCTTCACGAGGACCTGGGCGGCGACGCCCTCACCCTCGCGGATGAGGCCGAGCAGGATGTGCTCCGTCCCGATGTAGTTGTGGCCGAGCTGCAGCGCTTCGCGCAGCGAGAGCTCGAGCACCTTCTTCGCTCTGGGCGTGAATGGGATGTGCCCCGACGGGGGCGACTGACCCGCTCCGATGATCTCTTCAACCTGCTGGCGGACCTTGTCCAACGAGATCCCCAGTGATTCGAGCGCCTTGGCGGCGACGCCCTCGCCTTCATGGATCAGCCCGAGCAGGATGTGCTCGGTGCCGATGTAGTTGTGGTTGAGGAGCCTCGCCTCTTCTTGAGCGAGGACGACCACCCTGCGGGCCCTGTCTGTGAATCTCTCGAACACTGGGCCCAGCCTCCTTTGTCTTGCTCCGGCCTCCGATTATACGGAGGCACCCGTTCTTACCCGCCTGCCGGGACGCTCAGACGGGCACTCCATTAGAACAACGCCGGAAGACCAAAAGTTCCCCGACAAGCCCGGGCCGCTCGCCGAGGCGACCGGTCCGACAATCCCGGGCCGCTCGCCGAGGCGACCGGTCCGACAATCCCGGGCCGCTCGCCGAGGCGACCGGTCCATCCGCTGCCCTCCCTTGAACCATCGGCTCGCAGGGAAGGGCCTGTAAGCGAATCCTGGCACGGACCTAGTGCACGGGGTCGGATCGTGGGGTCGTGACGCCGAAGCGCCACCGGCCGTTCCGGGGCGCCGGAGCCCGCACCGGCGGCGCCCCGCGGAACAGGTACCGCCAGTCCCGCGCCGCCACGTCGGTGGTCTCGCCGTCGATGGAGAAGCCGCGTGCGAGCGGCACCCACGGGAGGACCTCGGGGAGCCGCTCACGTTCGCGTACCCGCGCTCCCGGCCGCGGCACCACCCACAGGCCGACGTGCGGCTGGTTGACCGTCGTGTGGTCGTCGGGGCCGAGGACGACGTCGAGCCCGCCGAACCGCCGCCTGCGCAGGTCGCCCAACGCCTGGGCAACCGACGTCTCCTCCGCGACCGCGCGGTCGACGCCCCACCCGATCACCTGCGTCGCCTCGTAGGCGCGCCGCTCCCACCCCAGCGGCGGCTCGCCCCACCAGTCTTCGAACGCGTCGCGGAACGCCTCGAAGCTCGGGATGGGGAGGTAATGGGCGCCGCGCGCGTAGTCGTCGCTGACGATCGTCCCCGGAGGCGCGTACCCCGCGGGCACGCCCGGCCCCAGCGCGAGGTCGAAGCCGGCGACCTGCGGCCGCCACGGCCGCGCGCGGCGCGCGGCGCGTGTCGTCTCGTACGACGCTCCCATCGCGTTCAGCTCCCGCAACGCGGTCGCGAACGCGCTCCGGCCGCCGTCGACGACGACCGCGTTGACGCGCGCGCGCTCCAGCGCCTGCAGCTGCGGACGGAGCGTCTCCGCACCCTCGGCGTACGTCTGCACCGAGGTCGCCCTCCGGCGGAACGGCGTTGCGGCGGCGGCGAACGACTGCCTCGCCGTGCGGCCGCCGAGCGTCTTCGGCACGATCAGGCCCGCGCGCGCGTACCGCCGGTCCCGGTAGAGGTAAGCGGCGATCCGGCGCGCCTGCCAGAGGTACGGCGGCGACACCTGGAACAGGTTGGGCCTCAGCAGGCGCGCGCTGTACAGGTCGCCGTAGCACAGCAGCGCCGGGATGCCGCTCTCCTCGAGCGCGGCCTCCGCCGACGGCAACCCTTCGGGCGGTCCCGCGTAGACGACCCCCACGGTCCGGTCGGACGCGGCCAGGCGCATGACGAGCTCCGCCGCCCGCCGGGGATCGCCCTCGTCGTCGAGCGTCACGAGCTCGTACGCCCTGGCCGCCCCGTCGCCGGACGTGCCGCGGTTCAGCTCGTGCACCGCGAGGTCGGCTCCTTCGAAGGCGTCCTCGCCGCGCCACGCGTCCGGCCCCGTCATCGTCGCGACCAGGCCGACGATCGTCGTGTCCTCCCCTGCAGGCGAGCTCACGGGACGCCGGAGCGACGGCCTCTCGCCGGGCGAGGTCGAGTCGCAGGCGGCGAGCCCGACCGCAGCCGCCAGCGCGGCTCCGATCACGGTGACGCGCGACACGTCAGGGTCCGGGCTTGAGGGTCGGGAACATGATGACCTCACGTATCGAGCCCGCGCCGAGCAGCACCGTGAGGAGACGGTCGAGACCGAGGCCGAACCCACCCGCCGGCGGCATCCCGTACGCGAGGGCCTCGAGGAAGTCCTCGTCCGGGACCATCCCCTCCTCGTCACCGGCGGCACGCGCCGCGGCCTGCTGCCGGAACCGCCGTCTCTGCTCCTCGGGGTCGTTGAGCTCGGAGTAGATCGGTGCGATCTCGACGCCGGCGAGGATCAGGTCCGCCTGCTCGGTGAAGCCGGGGATCGACCGGTGGTCCTTCGCGAGAGGCGACACCTCCTTCGGGAACCCCACCACGAACGTCGGCTCGTGCAGCGATCTCTCGACCTTCTCCTCGTAGATCTCCGCCACCACCTTCCCGGCCGTCCACGCGTCCTCTACATGGACTCCCGAGCCCCGTGCCGCGGTTGCGATCGCGTCGCCATCCCCCGCCGTCCATGCGTCCGCGAGGGCGACCCCCACGGTCTCCTCGACGGCCTCGAACATCGACTTCCGCGCAAAGGGAGCCGCGAGGTCGAGCGTCCCGCCGGGTGTGTCTACCGCGAGGGACCCGCAGACGGCCTGCGCTATCGCGCGCACGAGGTCCTCGACGAGCGTCATCGTGTGGTTGTAATCGACGTACGCCTCGTAGGCCTCGAGCATCGTGAACTCGGGGTTGTGCCGCGTCGAGACGCCTTCGTTGCGGAAGCTCCGGTTCAGCTCGTAGACGCGCTCCGCACCTCCGACGAGAAGGCGCTTCAGGAACAGCTCGGGGGCGATCCTGAGGTAGAGGTCGATGTCGAGGGCATTGTGGTGCGTGACGAACGGGCGCGCGATGGCGCCGCCGGCGATCGGCTGGAGCAGGGGCGTCTCGACCTCGATGAAGCCCCGCTCGTCAAAGAAGCGACGGATGGCGCCGGTGGCTGCGGAACGCGCCTGCAGCACGCGCCGCGCCTCGGGGTTGACGATCAGGTCGAGGTAGCGCTGGCGGTAACGCGTCTCGACATCGGTCATCCCGTGCCACTTCTCCGGCATCGGGCGCAGGCACGGCGCGAGCACGACCACGTCGGTCACGCGCACCGACAGCTCGCCGCGGCGCGTCATCACGACCTGCCCCTCGGCACCGACGACGTCTCCGACGCTCAGGGAGGCAAATACCTCCATCCCCTCGTCGCCGAGGATCGCGTGCTGCGCGAACAGCTGGATGCGGCCGCTGGCGTCCATGAGGTCGGCGAACGCGATCTTGCCGTGCGAGCGAGTAGTCATCACGCGGCCGGCGACGCGGGCCTCGTGGCCGGACTCGGCCCCCGGCTCGAGCTCGTCGAAGCGTGCGTGCACGTCGCCCGCCAGCGCGGTCCGCTCGAAGGAGTAGGGGTAGGGCGCGTGCTCAGCCATCGGCGGGTCCGCCGTCCTTGGCGGCTCGCCGAGGCGACCCGTCGCTGTTGCGTTCGTAGATGATGCGCAGGCCCCGCAGCGTGAGCATCGGGTCGACCTTCTCGATCCGGCGGGAGTGGTCGACGACCACCGGCGCGAGGCCGCCGGTGGCGACGACCCGCGCGTCGCGGTCGAGCTCCGCGGCGATTCGTTCGACGAGGCCGTCGGCGAGCGCCGCCGACCCGAAGATGATCCCGGATTGGACCGAGGTGACCGTGTTCTTACCGATCGACGCAGGCGGCGTCAGAAGCTCGACGGGCCGGATCTGGGCCGTCGCCGCGAACAGCGCGGTCGCGGCGGTGTCGATCCCCGGCGCGATCGCGCCGCCGAGGAACTCCCCCCGCGGCGACACCGCGTCCACCTTTATCGCGGTGCCGAAATCGACGACGATCACCGGCTCGCCCGGATAGAGGTGGTGCGCGCCCACCGCGTTCGCGATGCGGTCGGCGCCGACCTCGCGCGGGTTCTCGGTCAACACGGCGATCCCGGTCTTGACCCCCGGCTCGACGATCACCGCGGGGAAGCCGAAGTAGGTCGACGTCATCTCCCGCAGCTCCTGCGTGGCCCGCGGCACGACCGACGAGATCACGACACCGGTGATCTGCCGGGAGAAGGACAGGTCGCCGAGCTGGAGGAACTGGCCGAAGAGGAGCGCCAGCTCGTCGGCCGTCCGGCGCGCGTCGGTCGCGGCCCGCCACTCGTGCACGAGGTCGGGTCCCTTGAACACCCCGAGATGCGTCTGCGTGTTCCCTACGTCTGCAGCGAGCAGCAAGCGCGCGGGCTCCCTTCGGGCTTTGCGGTTCTCTACGGTTGCAGCAAGACGTTGTCGATCAACCTCGTCCCGCCCACGCGCGCCGCGACCGCGAGCAGGAGCGGCCCCCCTCGAACGGGGGCCTCAAACGTATACGGGTCGGCGGCGGCGGCGTAATCGAGCTCGACACCGGGCGCCTCGTCGAGCAGCGCGCGCATCGCCTCGACGGCAACGGCCGTACCGCCCTCACGGTAAGCGCCCTCTCCGGCCTGCAGCGCCGTGTACAGCGCGGCGGCGGCCCGCCGCTCCTCCGGGCTCAGGTAGGCGTTCCGGCTGCTGAGCGCGAGGCCGTCCTCCTCCCGCACCGTCGGCGCCACGGCGATCTCCGTGCGGAAGTCGAGGTCGCGCGTCATGCGCCTCACGACCGCGACCTGCTGCGCGTCCTTCTGGCCGAACACTGCGACGTCGGGGTCGACGACGTTGAAGAGCTTCGCGACGACGGTCGCGACGCCGTCGAAGTGGCCGGGCCGAGCCACCCCCTCGAGCGTCGCGGTCAGAGAGCCGCCGACGTGCACGGTCGTCGCGGCACCCTCGGGATACATATGCTCGACCGACGGCAGGAAGGCGAGGTTGACGTCTTCGGACTCCGCCAGGCCGAGGTCACGCGCCTCGTCGCGCGGGTAGGCGCCGAAGTCCTCGGACGGGCCGAACTGCAGCGGGTTGACGAAGATGCTGACGACCACGAGGTCCGCGGCCTCGCGCGCCTTCCTGATCAGCGACAGGTGCCCGTCGTGCAGGGCGCCCATCGTCGGCACGAACGCCACCCGCGTCGCACGCGCGCGTTCGTTCCGATAGAACGCGCGCAGCTCGGCAACGGTCCGAGCGACCCTCACGTCACGCCTGCTCCCGGAGGAGCTCCGCGGCCGCACGCCGCTCTTCGGGCGTCACCTTTCCGGCACGGTCGGCAGCGCGGAAGATCAGGCGCGTGGCCTCACGGTACGGCTCCAGCAACTCCGGAGCACCAACCTCCAAGGCCTGCACGTGCGCGGCCACCGTGTCCCACTCGCCTCTGACTGCGGGTCCGGTGAGCGATGCGGTCGCGCCGCGGGCGACCGAGCTCTCCACCGCGCCTGCGGCGAGGGGACCCAGCACCCGCTCGGGCCGGTCGATCCCGATCGACGCCAGGATCGTCTCCGCAAGCGACAGCAGGGCCGTGATCCCGTTCGCGGCCGTCACCGCAGCCGCATGCCACACCGCCCGGTCCTCCTCCCGCACGTCGACCGCGTTCCCGCCGAGGTCCCGCGTCACGACCGCGCGCGCCCACTCCCGAACCGCGCCGTCGCAGGTGACGCCCCACGACGATCCGCGAAGGAGCGCCGGGACCTCCCGGCTCGGAAACGCCTGCACGGGATGGAGCGCGCAGCGCCGGAAATCGCCTGGGGGCAACGCCGCGATCCCGAGCGACCCCGCGAGGTGCCACACGACCGTCCCCGGCCGCAGCGCCGGGACCACCGTCGCGGCAACGGGCGCGACGGCGGCGTCGGGAACGCCCAGCAAAACGACGTCGCACGGGGGAAGATCGTCTGCGGCGGCCACGGGCGCGCCCAGGTATTCGGCAGCGGCGAGCGCGGACGCCTCCGTCCGCGACGCCACGGCGACGACACGATGGCCGGCCGAGCTCAACGCCAGCGCGACGGCCGTGCCGGCCTTGCCCGCGCCGACGAGGCAGAGCTCGAACGGAGACGGCGGGCCGGAAGGCATGAAGTTCGGATCCAGTCCTCGGGCGGGTACCGGTCCGGCCAAGCCTAGACCGGTCGCAGCGGCCTCCGGCGCCTAGGGGACCCTCGTGACCAGGTCGGTATGGCCCTGCGACGAGTCCAACCACACGACGCGCCGGCCCCTCGACATCGCGGAGTACGCCTGGTCGCCCCTGTTCGCCGTAACGCGCCGGGCGCGGCCCCCCGAAGCGCGCACGATCCAGATGTCCCTCCCGACCGCGCTCGCGGGGAAGTCCGGATCCTGCTGCGCGAAGAACCGGACGTAGCCGAGCTCGTCGTTGTACGTCACCCACCGCCGGTTCGCCGAAGGGATCGGCGGGCTCAACGCGTACGCGCCGAACTCCCATGTCGGCGCACCGGGATCGCCCTCGCCGACCAGGACCTTGCGCTTCGACCTGCCGAGGCGCGCCTTGTAGATCGCCCCCTCGCCGTCAGCGTCGCGGTCCTCGTACCACACGACGAAGCCCGGTCCCACACCGGGCGGCCCCACGAACGCTCCGCGGGAGCGGGAGGAGATCGTCACGCGCCGCCCCGTGCGGACGTTGCGCATCCCGATAGACGCAGGCGACGCGAGGGAGCCGTCGCCGACGTCCCACCACACGACCCAGTCCCCGGAGACCTGTGGTTGCCACTGCTCCCCGTCCTTGCGGACGAGGGGGCGCGGCGGCGCGTTCCCGCGCTTGATCCAGATGTCGGTCGACCGACGGCGCGAGTCCTCCCACGCGACCAGCCTCCCGTCGACGGAGGGGTAGAGCTGGATCCCCGGCGCCTCGACGACGTTGCGCACCCGGCGGCCGAGCGACCGCGAGTGGATGTCGAAGTCGAGCCCGGAGAAGCTCTGCACCCCGTGCGCCCACACGACCTTGCGCCCGGAGATGTCCGGCGTCTCGTCCGTGAACGTCTCGCGCGCCTCGTCCTCGCCGACCTTCACCAACCGCCCCGAGCCGTCCACGTTGCCGGCGTAGAGCTCTACCGGTTCGCAGCACATGTCCTTCTGGTCGCGGTAGTCGGCGACGACGAAACGGGAGCCGGCCACCTGCGGAGCCGAGAACAGCAGTGCCACCGGCGCCACGTCGTTCACGAGCACGCGGGCGTCGGTTCCGGCCGCCGTCTCCCACCCCGGCACGATCCCCCTGGCGTCGAACACGTCTTCGATCGCCGCGATCTCGTCGGCCGTCGCCCCGAGCTGCCGCGCTGCCTCGACCACGGCGGCGCGGCCGTCCAGGAAGTCGTCGAGCGGCGTCATGAACCTCGTCAGAGCGCGGTAGACGATCCTGTCGGCGAGGGCGGGGTCCAGCGCCTCCCGCACGTCCCACAGGGCGCCGCCGAAGATCGTCGCGTTGAGGTGCACCCCGCCGTTGTCGAAATCCGCCAGGTAGTAGACGTAGTCGTCGGTCGTCATCCCGTCGTTCAGGTCGCGCAGCGGGCACTGCCAGTCGCGGGGGCTCGGGTTCTCCGGGCGACAGAGGTCCTCTCCGAGCAGCCCCGCGGCGGGGTCGTCCATCGCGATCCCCGAGGTCTCGTTGTCGATCGCGTTGCCGAAGTAGTCCGCGAGCGCCTCGTTCATCGCACCGGCCTGGTTCAGGTAGACGAGGTTCGCCGAGTGCTGGATAACCCCGTGCGTCAGCTCGTGCCCGACGACGTCGAGGTCGGCCGACAGGGGATAGATCGGCCCCGGGTTCCCGTACACCATCTGGGTCCCGTCCCAGAATGCGTTGAACATCGGCTCGTACGTCGTCGGGTCGGCCGCGTTCACCGTCGACACGATCGTCGAGCCGCGGTCGTCGAGCGAGCTCCGCCCCAGTCCCCGGTAGTACTCGTAGACGCGTCCCGCTCCCCAATGCGCGTCGACCGCGCCCGTGGACGAAGCACTCCGCCGGAAGACCGGCGACGAAGACGTGACGATGTTCCCGTTGGTCCCGAAGTACGCCGGGGTCCCGCGGGCGTTGTGCGTGGTGATCTGCCCGTCGCCGGAGCCGGGCCGGAACATCGCGCGGGACCGGTCGCGGAGCTCGTACCGGCCGTCGCGCTCGAAGGCCTCGAGCGGCACCGTGTCGCCGTGCGCGGTCGTGCCGCTGGTGGAGACCGCGCCGTCGTGCTGGAGCGCGTTGTACGCGAGCACCAGCCGTCCCGTCGCCGCGTTGACGAAGACCTCCTGCTTCGCCGGCCGCCCGAACCGGGAGCCCCACAAGGTGAACCGGTAGGTGAGCACGCCCGGTCCGGCCGGGAGCACCGTCACGCCCTGGCGCTCGACTCTCGAGGCGACGAGCGGGCGGCTCCACAGCAGCGCGAGCCGCTCGGCCGTCCGGACGTCGATCCGCGGCTCGACCGGGGCGGCGAGCTCGGTGAACACGTGGCCGTTCACGGACTCGGGAGCGAAACCCGCGCCGTCGCGCTCGAGGTGCACGACGTACTGCGCGCCGAAGACGGGAACACCGCGATGGACCTGCCCGAACCGCACCGAGGCCCCCCACCGGTCCTCGACGGCCTCGAGCGGCACGAGCTCCCCCGCAGCGACGCGATAGAGCCGCGCGCGAGCGCGGAGATGAGCCCGAGCAGCAGCAACAGGAGGCAATGCCACCGACGGCTCACGCAACCCGGTGACGAACGAAGGTGCCGAAGTCCCACGCCCGGGGACGGCCGCGGGCCTGACGCGCGCGGTAGCGGGAACGGCGGCCCACCCGGCGGCCGCGAGCAGGGTGACGAGAACGGACCCGGCGAGCCTCTTCATCGGTTGCGAGCGGTGGCTAGAACCGCTCGAGCAGCTCTACCTCACCCTCGGCCTCGTCCAGCGAGTCCGCGTACCGCGACCCCCACGGGTCGGCGGCATCCGGGTCGATCTCGAGCAGCGGCACGAGCACGAAGCGCCGCTGGGTCAGCCGCGGATGGGGGATCTCGAGGTCGGGCTCGACGATCTTCTCGTCGTCGAACGTGAGGACGTCGAGGTCGGCGACGCGCGGCCCCCAGCGCATCTCGGTCGGCTCGCGGCCGAGCTGGCGCTCGATCTTCTTGACGGTGTCGAGCAGGCCGCGCGCGTCGAGCGATGTCCGGACCCGGACGACCATGTTCACGAACGACCGTTGCGGAGGGCCCCCGATGGGGCTCGTCTCGTAGAGGCTCGACGTCGCGTCGACCTCGATGTCGGGATGAGCGCTGAGCGCCGCGACGGAGGCGCGGCAGAACGCCGCCCTGTCGCCGACGTTGGAACCGATGCCCAGATACGAGACGACCATCAGCCGGACCTCGCTACTCGAACCGCCACTCTTGCCACCTCTTGGGAGACCGGGACTACCTCCTTGGCCATCTCCACGGTAACCCTCTTTACCCCGTTCTTGGCGGAAACGATCTCGGCGACTTCTCCCGCGAGCCGCTCCAGCAACCTCGTCTCCTGCGCGGCGACGTACTCCGCGACCTCGGCGATCACGGACGCGTAGTCGACCGTGTCACCGAGGTCGTCCGTGGTCGCCGCCGCGCCGGTGTCCGTCTCGACGTCGAGGTCGACGAGCACCGCCTGCGGCTGCGCGCGCTCCGCGTCCGTCCAGCCGACCCGCGTCTCCACCCGCAGCCCCGAGATCAGGATGTGGTCGCTCACTCCGCCGGCTTGCGCGCCGCCGCGATCGCTTCGGTCATGCGCACGACGCGGCTCATCGCCTCGACGTCGTGCACGCGCACGACGTGCGCGCCCTTCATGACCGCCCATGCCACGGTCGCGGCCGTCCCCTCGAGCCGCTGGTCCTCGGGAACGCCGAGCGTCGCCCCGATGAACGACTTCCGCGACGTCCCGACGACGACAGGCCACCCGGTTCCCGCCAGCTCGTCGAGCCCCGCGAGGAGCTGCAGGCTCTGCTGTGGCGTCTTCGCGAAGCCGATCCCGGGATCGAGCGCGATCGAGGCGGTCGAGACGCCGGCTTCGGTGGCCTGCTCGGCGCGCTGCGTCAGGAACGCGGTCGTGTCGCGCACGACGTCCGCGTAGTCCGTGAGCGTCTTCATCGTCGCCGGCGTGCCGCGCGAGTGCATGACGACGAGCGCGGCCCCCGTCCGGGCCACGACTTCGTCCATGGCGGGATCGAACTCCTCGCCCGACGTGTCGTTGACGATCGACGCTCCGGCCTCGACCGCCGCGGCGGCAACCGCGGGCTTGCGCGTGTCTATCGAGATCGGGACGCCGATCGAGCCGGCGAGGGCCTCGATCACCGGGAGCACGCGGTGCAGCTCGTCGCGCTCGGATACCGGGGCCGCGCCGGGACGCGTGGACTCGCCGCCGACGTCGACGATGCCGGCGCCCTGCGAGACCATCTCGATGGCGTGGGGGATCGCCGCCTCCGGGTCGAGCCACAGCCCCCCGTCGGAGAACGAGTCGGGCGTGACGTTGAGTACGCCCATCAGCACCGTCTCGTGCAGCGAGAGCGTCGCGTCCCTGCAGACGAGCTCCATCGTCAGCCCCGGACGATGAGGTTCATCGCCTCGGCGCGCGTCGCCTCGCTGTCGCGGAACTGCCCGCGCACAGCCGACGTGACGGTCTTGCTGCCGGGCTTGCGCACGCCGCGCATCGTCATGCAGAGATGCTCGGCCTCGATCACGACGAGGACGCCGCGGGGATCGAGCGCGGCGTCGATCGCGTCGGCGATCTGGGTCGTGAGCCGCTCCTGCACTTGAGGCTTGCGCGCGAGCGTGTCGACGAGGCGTGCGAGCTTGGACAGCCCCGTGATCTGGCCCTTCACGTTCGGGATGTACGCGACGTGGGCCTGGCCGAGGAACGGGACGAGGTGGTGCTCGCAGAAGGAATGGAGTGCGATGTCGCGCACCATGATCATCTCGTCGTGCCCGGCCTCGAACACGATCTCGAGCTGGCCGGCACCGTCGGTGCCGATGCCGGAGAAGACCTCGGCGTACATGTCGGCGACCCGGCGCGGCGTGTGGCGGAGACCGTCGCGCCCGACGTCCTCTCCGATCGCTTCGAGGATCTCGAGCACGGCGGCCTCGATGCGGGCGCGATCGACTCCCGCAGGCCTGAGGTCGCGTACGACGTCCGGTCGTTCGCTCATGCCCCGAGGATAGGCGACCCCGACGACGTCCCGGCGCGTACACGACGTCCGCTACTACACGGCCGAGCTCGCGCGGGGCTAGAAGCTAGGCCTCGCCCAAGCGGGGCTTCGGCGCCGGGATCGGGAGCCTCCGCTTCTTCTGCGACGACTCCTCGGACTCACCCGAGTCACGCTGCTCGCGGCGGAGGCGGGTGCGCTCCAGCGGGTTGGCAGGGCTCTGCTTCGCGACCTCGGCCAGGATCTCCGCGACCTCCTCCTTCTCGAGCGACTCCTTCTCGAGCAGCCGGTCGACCATGAAGTCGAGCTTCTCGCGGTACTTCGTGATGATCTCCCTCGCCTCGTCGTGCGCCTCCTCGACGAGACGTCTGACCTCCTCGTCGATCTTGGCCGCCACGTCGTTGGAGTAATCCTGGACGTGACCGAAGTCGCGGCCGAGGAACGGCTGCGACTCCGTCTGGCCTAGGGCGAGGGGGCCTAGCTCGGACATCCCGAACTCGGTGACCATCTGCTTGGCGATGCGCGTGCACCGCTGGATGTCGTCCTGTGCCCCCGTCGTCGGCTCGTCGAAGACGACCTCCTCCGCGACCCGGCCCCCGAGCAGCATCGCGAGCTCGTCGATCAGCTCGGAGCGCGTCACGAGGAACCGGTCCTCGGTCGGGAGCGTGAGCGTGTAGCCGAGGGCCCGGCCGCGCGACACGATCGAGACCTTGTGGACGGGGTCGGCGTTCGGGAGCGCGTGGCTCACGAGCGCATGGCCGGCCTCGTGGTACGCGATGACCTTCTTCTCCTTCTCGCTGATCACGCGGCTGCGGCGCTCGGGGCCCGCCAGCACGCGGTCGATCGCCTCTTCGAGCTCGTGCATGCCGATCTCGCTGCGCGAGAACCGGGCGGCAAGCAGCGCCGCCTCGTTCACGACGTTGGCGAGGTCGGCGCCGGTGAAGCCGGGGGTACGCCGGGCGAGCACCTCGACGTCGATCTCCTTCGAGAGCGGCTTGCCGCGCGTGTGGACCTTCAGGATCCCGATGCGCCCGTTGAGGTCCGGCCGGTCGACGACGATCTGACGGTCGAACCGCCCCGGCCGGAGCAGTGCCGGGTCGAGGATGTCGGGCCGGTTAGTCGCCGCGATCAGGATGACGCCGCCCTTGATGTCGAAGCCGTCCATCTCGACCAGGAGCTGGTTGAGCGTCTGCTCGCGCTCGTCGTGGCCGCCGCCGAGCCCCGCGCCGCGGTGCCGCCCGACGGCGTCGATCTCGTCCATGAACACGATCGACGGCGAGTTCGCCTTCGCCTGCTCGAAGAGGTCGCGGACGCGGCTCGCACCGACGCCGACGAACATCTCGACGAAGTCGGAGCCGGAGATCGAGAAGAACGGGACGCCGGCCTCACCCGCGACCGCGCGGGCCAGCAGCGTCTTGCCGGTGCCGGGGGGGCCGAACAACAGCACGCCCTTGGGGATCTTCGCCCCCATCGCCTGGAACTTCTGGGGCGCGGCGAGGTACTCCTTTATCTCCTGTAGCTCCTCGACCGCCTCGTCCAACCCCGCGACGTCGGAGAACGTGATCTTCGGCTGGTCCTTCGTGACGAGACGAGCCTTCGACTTACCGAACGACATCACGCGGTTGCCGCCGCCCTGCATCTGCTGCATGAGCAGGAAGAGGAACCCGACGATGATGAGGATCGGGAGGAACTGGAATAGGACGGAGAGGAAGACCGAGCCCTGCTGGGGGTCGGCGCTGACCAGGACTCCGGCATCCTGGGCGACGTCGGCGTAGTCGTCGACGGTGTCGTGCGGCAGGAACACCTCGTAGCGCCCCCCGGAGACGAACTCTCCGACGACCTTCTCGTCCTTCGTGAGGAACTCTGCGGTCTTGATCTCGTCGGCGTCGATCGCGGCGACGAACTGGTTGACGGACTCGAGCTCCTTGGGGCGGTCGGTGTTGTCGCGGTAGAGGTTGAAGACCCACACGACCGCGAAGATCAGGACGATGTAGAAGATGACGGATCTGAACATTCGATTCATCGGTCCAGGTTAGCAGCGACGTGCTGCTAGACAACCTCCCGCCGGAGTCGCCGGAATGGCCTTACGAAGGACTTTCGGCCCCGTAAGCGCCCGGCTTGAGGACCCCTATGTACGGCAGGTTCCGGTACTTCTCGCCGTAGTCGAGGCCGTAGCCGACGACGAAGACCGGCGGGATCTCGAACCCCGGGTACTTCACGTCGAGTGGGACGGCCTGCTCGCCCTTCTTCCAGAACAGCGAGCAGATCTCGAGCGATGCCGGCCGCCTCGCCTCGAGGTACCGGAGGAGGTACGAGATCGTGAGGCCGGAATCGATGATGTCCTCGACGAGCAGGACGTGGCGGTCGGTGATCTCGTAGTCGAGGTCCTTCAGGATCCGCACGACGCCGGACGACTTCGTCGCGGAGCCGTAGGAGGAGACGGCCATGAAGTCGAACGCCAGCGGCAGCGGGATCTCGCGAGCGAGGTCGGACATGAACACGAACGCGCCCTTGAGGACGCCGACGAGCAGGAGGTCCTTGCCGCGGTAGTCCTCGGTGATCTGTTTCGCGAGCGTGGAGATCTTGTGCTGGATCTCGTCCGCGGAGATGAGGACCTCGTCTACGTCCCGGTCCATCTCCGACCCGTTCACCCCGGCATCTTAACGACGAGGTGCTCGCGGGTGACCTGGATCGTCGCGCCGGCCGCGACGTCGAAGCTCAGCGGCCCCCGCGCGTCCGTCCGGTCGAGGGCGTCGAGCGCGGCGTCGATCCCGCCCGAACGGTCGCGCGTCCGCCCGATCGCCTGCTCGAGCAGCCGCCTCCGGAGCGCCCGGGGAGCCGCCCGCAGCGCGTCGAGGTCGAACGCGACCTCGCCCGGCCGGCGCTTCGCGAGCTGTCCGTACAGCGTCGCCGCGAGCCCCTTCAGGAAGTCGGCGTCCTCGGCGAGCCTGCCGGCCGACGTCGCCATCGCCCGCACCGCGCCGTCCCCCCATCGCTCCTCGACCGCCGCGACCAGCCGCGAGCGGACCGCGGAACGCTCGAACCGGTCGTCCTCGTTCGCCGGGTCCTCCACGAACTCGAGGCCGCGCTCGACGCAGTAGGCCCTGGTCTCGTGCCGGCGGACGCCCAGCAGAGGCCGCAGCCGGTTGCCGTCCCGGGGCCGGATCCCGGCCAGCCCGTCGGTGCCGGCGCCGTGGACGAATCGCGCCAGCGTCGTCTCGACGCGGTCGTCCAGCGTGTGCCCGGTGACGACGCGGGACGCGCCCGTCTCGGCCGCGACCGTCTCGAAGAACCGGTAGCGGAACGCGCGGGCGCGGGCGTGGAGGTTCGGCCCCTCGAGCCCGCTCGCCCGGGCCACGTGCACGTCGTGCCCGGCCGCGGACGCAACGCGCGCGACCGCGGCCGCGGTCTCGTCCGATCCGTCCTGCAGGCCGTGGTCGACGTGTGCGACCTCGAGCGCGACCTCGAGCGAGGGAGCCAGCCTCCCGAGGACGTCGAGCAGACACAGCGAATCCGGCCCCCCCGACACCCCGACCACCCACCGGAGGGCATCCCCGTCGGGCTCGCCGAGGGACGCGATCAGGTCGCGGGCCGCCGTCACGACGGCGAAGCCGGACCCGCTGAGCGGCGGGCGCGCGTCTACGCCACTCGTCGCAGCCACGACTCCGGCTCCCTCAGCTCCGCGAGCGTCGGGAGCTCGTCCGGCGAGGCCCACAGCCGCGTGATCGCGGGGGCGCCGCCGCGCCGGTACACGTCCTCGCAGAACCGTTGCCCCACCTCGTACTGACGGAGCTTCATCTCGAGCCCGATGAGGTGGTTGAACGCTCTCTGCACCGGGCCCGGCTGCGCGCGCCTCCGCTCGAACGCCGTCCTCATCCGGCCGAACGACGGGATGACGCGGGCGCCGACGAGGTCCATCACGAAGTTGCCGTGCCCTTCGACGACGGTCATCAACGCCTGGAGCCGCTCGAGCGTGACGCGCTGCTCCGGCGACGCCAGCAGGAACATCGGATGGCGCTGGTCGGGCGGCAGCGATCGTGCGGCGACCTCGCGCGCCGCCCCCGCGAGGCGCGCTGCGAGCCCGCGGGCGTCGAGCTCGAGCGACGCCATGTAGCTCTCGACGAGGGAGAAGAACCGGTCGCGGAGCCAGGGGACGCCGGCGAACTGGAAGCGGTGCGTCACCTCGTGAAGCGCGACCCAGAGCGAGAACTCCGGCGGGACGAAGTCGTGCCGGCGAGCGGTCTCGACCATGTTCGGGCCGACGAAGTAGAGGACGGTCCCGGCGGGGATGCCGGAGCGGCGGCGGCGGGCGGAGCCGGTGGTCGCCGGCGTCTCCGGGACGAGCAGGTCGTACTGCCCGAGCACGCGGCGCGAGATGTAGCCGAGGAGCACGCCGACCTCCACCGACACGATCCCGCGCTGCGCCAGCCGGACCGGGAGCGGCAGCTTCTCGAGACGGTCTCCCACCTTGCGTGCGAGCGGCTCGATCAATGCGCTCATCCCGGCGATGTTCGCCTCGGCCCAACCCGCCCGGTCGACCACGCCCCATCGAACCGGCGGGGGGGCCGCGATCCCGCTCGCCGCGGCGACGAGCTCCTCGCTCCGCGGGACGGCGATCGACAGCTCGCGTTCGAGCGCTCCGAGAGCCTCGGGGGTGACGTTCGGGGTCGTGCCCGCGACGCGCCGGGCGATGGCCGAGGCGACGGACGGCTCGATCAGCCGTGACACGGGGTGGGGGGGTTAGACCGCGCCCCGCTGGCGCGTGACGACGAAGCGGTAGTAGGCGCCCGCGATGGCGAGCCCGAGCAGCACGAGTGCCGCAAGCGCCATGCGGGCCATCTGGTACGTCCACGGAGGACCGGTCTCGGTGGCGGCCTCCTCCGACTCGCCGGCCCCCGCACCGGTCTCGGCCTCCGGCTCGTCCTGACCGCCCGACTCGGGATCCTCGCCTTCGTCGCCTTCGGAGGTGCCGCCCTCCTGCTGCTGCGAGCTCTCCTCCCCCCCGAGGTTGCCCTCGCCCTCGCCTTCCCCGACCTCCTGCGCGAGCACGAGGCCCCCACCCGGCGACGCGGCGGCGCCGCCGGCCGCGCCGAGGACGAGTCCGAGCGCCAGGAGCACCACAAGCCGTCGCATGTATCACGTGGCCTTTCCACGAGGGGCCGGGACGAAACGCGCCGTCAGGATACTTCCCTGCCCGCCCGGGAGCGGCTGATCCGCGGCGGGATCCCGCACGATTGGGAGGCGGCGGGATCCCGGAGCGCGACGAGGACGACTGCGCTAGGCCGAGCCGGCGGCCGGCTTGCGGCCGCGCAGGCGGGGAACCTTCATCTCCGCGTGCGCCCAGCACTTGTCCCTGCGGTTGTAGGTAGACAGGCGCGTCTCGCAGCCCTGGACCGCGCAGACCCTTCCTTCCGGGAACTTCTGAGAGGCTCGCGGAAGAGCCTGGGGGCGGGAGCCGCGTATCGCGTTCTCTTTTCCCATGGGTGCTCCTCTCGGGGAGGGCCGGGCTACATGCCTCGGGGAGTCTCAGGCGCCGCTGCCAAAGCCCACCACTGCACCAAACCTGGCACCCTTCCAATCCACTATTCGTTAGAACGCCGGCGCCCGGTTTGGAGTTCCCTGGAAATGAAGAAAGAGGCCGACAAGGACGACCACGGATCGGCTGGGCGATCCGCCACGAAAGAGGCCGACGGATCGGCTGGGCGATCCGCCGAGAGAGACGACGAGCGGCGCGATGCGTCTCGGGGGCGGCCGCAGCTCCGGTGGCTCGCCCTCCCGCTGCGCTGGCTGGGGATCCTCGTCCGCGGGCTCGCCGGTCCCCCGGCGCGCGCGGTGCGGGGGACGGCCCGGCGGGTCGCCGACCCCGCCCGCCAGGTGGTCGACCACTTCGCGTCCGAGCGGGTGACGGTGAAGCAGGGGTTCGTCGCCGTCGTCATCGCGAGCCTCACCTCGCTCGTCGCGGGCCTGACGCTGGCCGGGATGAGCCACCGGATCGACGAGGTCGACGGCCTGTTCGTGCTCATCCCGGTGTCGATCGGGATGCGGGGGAACATCTTCGGAGCGCTGGCGGCTCGGCTCGGTACGTCCATCCATACCGGTCTGTTCGAGGTCTCGCGCGCCCGCGAGGGCGCGCTCGCGCAGAACGTCTACGCGGCGACGCTGCTGACGGTCGCGACGGCGGTGACGATGGGGCTGCTCGCTCGCGCGGTCGCCGGGCTCCTCGGCCTCGAGACCGTCTCGGCCCTCGATTTCATCGTCGTCGCGCTGGTGGGGGGGCTGCTCTCGTCCGTCGTCGTGCTCGCGGTCACGATCTACGTGTCCGTCACGTCGTACCGGCGCGGGTGGGACCTCGACTCCGTGGGCGCGCCGCTCATCACCGCGATCGGCGACGTCGTCACGCTCCCCTGCCTGCTCGTCGCGTCCTACCTCGTGCACATCCGCGTCGTCACGACGACGCTCGGGATCGTCGCGCTCGTCGCGGGGGCCGCGTCGCTCTTCTTCGGATGGACCAGCTCGCGCGGGGTGGCGCGGCGCATCGTGCGGGAGAGCTTCCCCGTGCTGTGCATCGCGATCGTCCTCGACGTGCTCGCGGGGGCGGTCGTCGAGCCGCGGGTCGACGAGGTCTTCCTGCGCTTCTCGGCCTTATTGATCATCGTGCCCGGGTTCCTCGAGAACACCGGCGCTCTCGGCTCGATACTCGCGGCACGCCTCGGCTCGAAGCTGCATCTCGGGGTCGTGACGCCGACGAGACGCCCGGATCCGGCGGCGCTGCTCGACGGGACGATCGTGCTCGCGCTCGGCATCACGGTCTACGTCGTTACCGCTCTGGCGACGCTCGGGCTCGCCGAGGCCACCGGGGCCGATTATCCCGGCGCACTGCGCTTCGTCGGCATCGTCATCACCGGCGGCGTGATGGCGACGCTGGTCGCCGCCGTCATCGGCTACTACGCCGCGACCACGACGTTCCGCTTCGGGTTCGACCCCGACAACCACACGATCCCGCTCGTCACCAGCGGGATGGACCTCATGGGAGTCATCTGTCTCGTAGTAGCGCTCGTCGTGTTCGGAGTAGCCTGAGCACCCTCAAAGGGGGAATAGCGAAAGTGGACTCAGAAGGTCCGAGAACCGTCAAAGGGCTCCTCGCCGAGATCAAGGACTCGTCGGAGCTCATGATCGACCTCGCGTATGCAGCGGTGTTCTTCGGCGACACGGATCTCGCGAAGGAGGTCCGCCGGCTCGAGGAGCGGATGTTCGACCACCTGCACCAGCTGCGCAAGCTC
This sequence comes from Actinomycetota bacterium, assembly GCA_030861725.1. GTDB lineage: Bacteria > Actinomycetota > CADDZG01 > CADDZG01 > WHSQ01 > JALZEG01. The sequence goes on from JALZFC010000025.1 coordinate 22,803, forward strand.
GCGATCCTCGCCGCACGGAGCCCGGAGGACGCGGAGCACATGGCCGGCGTGCTCGAGATCGCGTCCGCCGTCGAGAAGATCGCCGACGCGGCCGAGGACATCTCGCACGTCGTGTCGTCCGGGCTCGGGATCAACGACGACCTCCTGAGGGACCTCAGGCACTCCGACGAGATCATCTCGCGCATAAAGGTGCGGGAAGGCTCGCGCTCCGTCGGCCAGTCGCTGCGCGCGCTCAACCTCCCGGTCGAGATCGGGATGTGGGTGATCGCCTGCCGGCGGGGCGGCGACTGGGACTTCGATCCCGGCGCGGACTACGTCATCGCCTCGGGCGACGTGCTGCTCGTGCGGGGGCCGGAGGACGGGGTGAGGCTCGCGCGGGAGATCGCGGGCGCGCCGTCGCTGCCGGAGCCCCCCGAATCGCCCGAGATCGTGATGTCGGACCTCGACCGTGCCGTCGACCTGCTCGTCGAGATGAAGAACTCCGCCGAGGTCGCCGTCGGCCTCGCGTACTCCGCGCTGCTGTTCAACGACCAGGCGCTCGCGGCCGAGGTCGGCAACCTCGAGGCGCGGTCGGACGCGATCCACGACGAGCTCGAGTCGTGGGTGCTCCGCAGCGCGCTCGAGGCCCGCAACCCCGACGAGCTGAGGGGGCTGCTCCGCCTCGCCAGCGCGTCCGAGACGATCTTCGACTCCGCGCGCGAGATGACGAGGCTCGTCGAGAAGGGAGAGGAGCTGCACCCGGTGATCGCCGCGGCGCTCGTCGAGTCCGACGAGTTCGGCCACGAGACGATCGTCGGCCGCGGCTCCCCTGCCGACGGCCGCTCGATCAAGGACCTGTGCGTCGAGACGGAGACGGGGATGTTCGTCCTCGCCGTGCAGCGTGGCCGGCGCTGGACGTACCGGCCGAAGCCGCGCTTCGTCTTCGAGGCCGGGGACCGCATCATCGCGATCGGGCCCGCCGAAGGCGGCGAGGAGCTGGACGAGCTCGTCGGGATGCAACGTGAGCTCGCGCAGGCCTAGGCGGCCGCGCCGCGGGGCATAGTAGGAAGGGTCGAACCCGCTTCCCTAAGGAGCCCCGTGGCCAAGAAGACGTCTCAGCCGGACGGCTCGGTCCCGCAGAAGCCGTCGTTGTTCCAGACGGTCGGCGCCATGATCGCCGGCATCCTCGCGGTCAAGATCGCGACCGTGGTCGTGACGACGATCTGGCGGCTCGCGACCCGCGAGGATCCGCCCCAGGTCGACCAGGCCGTGCCGGTCAAGAAGAAAGCCGCCTGGCTCGCGCTGACGGGGGCCGTGACGGGGGCCGCTCGCCAGGCGGCGCGGGACTTCGTCAAGCCCCCGACCGGCGGCGCGGCCTAGCTCCAAACGTGTGGCTCGCCGGGCGCGCTCAGCGCACGTGAGCCATGACGTTGACAACGAATCCGGCGGGGTCCCGGACGAAGAAGCGACGGACACGCCACGGCTCGTCGGTGATGGGGTAGACGACGTCGGCCCCTTGACTTTGCGCCACCTCGTAGACGGCGTCGACGTCGTCGACCTCTATCGTCAGGTGCGGCCCGTCCGCGGTGTCGCCGCGCTGAAGCGATATCTGCGCGGTCGGATTCGAGCCGGACGCGACGATGACGATCCAGTCGAGATCCATCACGACGTCGAGGCCGAGCAGCGTCGTATAGAAGTCACGACTGCTGTCGAGGTCGGCGACGCCGAGGTTGGGGACGATTCGTCTGACGCCCATCGGGCCGATGCTATCGAGCTTCCCGAGAAGAGATCCCGCGTCACCGTGCCCCGGCGATCGCGCTGTGGAGAACGTTCCGGCGAGCGCGGCGGTCTATTCGTTGCGATGGAGGCCTACGTGAGCGTCCGAACCAGGCTTGTGATGTGCGCAGCCGCGTCGTTCGCTTTGTTGACAACCGGCAGCTGCGGCGATGCCGGGGAGCGGAGCTCGTCCACGGGGGCCGGTGGTGGATCGACGGCCGTCGCAACCGCCACAGAGACGGCGTGTCCGTACGTGGAAGCCAGACCTACGTACTTGCCGTGGCTCGACGAAGGCGAAGAGGTGCCGGAGCCTCAACGCAACGTCGAGAACGGCACCTCGTATGTCGCGTGGAGCACCGGGGAGGCCGATCCCTCCAGGCAGAAGTCCCTGATCTTCCGTCGCAACGACGAACCTATGGGTGGAAAGGGTGAGCCCGTATCCGTGAGCCTGGAGGGGGCCGACGGCTACTACTACTCTGCTCCCGGTCCGCTGGCATCCGTGCTGTGGAAGACGGATTCGGATTCCTGCAATCTGATAACCCTCGCGTTGTCGCTACCGGGATCCGATCGCCCCGAGCTTCGCAAGGAGATCCTGCAGATCGTGGAGTCGCTGGAACGTTGATCTCGCTTTCAGGCCCGTTGGCAGAATGTCCAGGAGCCGGGACGGACGGAGACGGCCCGTCAGTCGTTGCGGTGCGAGGTCTGCTCGTCGCGCTGCTGGCGCTTCTGGTCGGCTGCGGCGGAGGCTCTGCGCCCGAAGCCGGAGGCTCGGACGCGACGGCCACTCCTGCGCCGAGCGCGCAAGCCGCGAAGGACGCGCCGCCCCAAGATCCGTGCACGACCTACCCGCCCCCGTTCGAAGCCTCTTACCTGCCCGAAGGATTCAAATACAGGTTGCGCAAGGGCGCGGGGTTGTTCAAAGGAGCGGATTACCCGGCCGAAGGCCTGCTGGGGCACTACCGGGGCAAGGCGGAGACGGTCCACGTCAACTTCGAGGTGCAGGGAGGCCCGCTGCCGTACGAGCCTGGGAACCCTCATCCGCTGAAGGTTCTCGGCCGGCGTGGGCAGATCCGCAAGATCGAGGGGGGCTGGGCGGTGGAGTTCTCCCTCGGCGACTGCGACTTCAGGATGGATACCTACGGCCTCGACCGAGCCGAGACGGTAAAGGTTGCGAAGGGGCTGCGACAGGGGGACTAAGCGGCGCGACGAACGAAGAACGCGTAATGATTCAGGTGAGTCGTCGCACCGGGGAGAAGCCATGGGCGAGGTCTTCGCTGTAGACGCCTGGCAAGAGCCGGGGAGGGGAGTGGGGGCGGCGGGGCGGGGATGAACGCGGAGTAGCCTCCGATCTCTTTCTCCACGTGCCCGGCCCGATCACTTGGTATGTCGGCTGCCTTTCTTACAGGAACGCTTACTTAACGATGAGCGATGTTCGTTAGCTTAATGCCGCGCGACCGCAGAAAGGTTTCCTTACTACGGTGAACGGGTCAGGGCGGAGGGGTTCCGCGGCGCCTGGGAGCGACGCCGACGTCGTCGAGCTCGCCGTTACGGTTGAGTATCGAAGCAACCTGCCGCGGCTCGGATCGCCTTGGGGACTCCGTCACGGCAGATAGGGCTCTCCCAGATGGTGCAATCGACATTGCCCGGCTCCGAGCACGTCGTCGCCAAAGCCGGTGCGGCTGCTCCGGCAAAGACCGCCGTCGCCGCGATTACCAGCGCAATCACCGACACTCGTAGCCGTCTCATTCCTGGCCTCCTCTGTGGTACGGCCTGCCAGAGGCCGTTTTCTATCATTTCGAACTGAGATCGCGCCCCTCGACGCTTGACGCTCCGTCTGGGAGGGCCCGGACGGGTCAAACGTCTCAGAGTGTCTAAGAGCCGGGGAGGGGAATCGAACCCCTGACCTATTCATTACGAGTGAATCGCTCTGCCGTCTGAGCTACCCCGGCGGGAAGAGGCAGTCTACCGTCCCCAGCCCCAGCTCCGAAGAATCAAGCTGGCGAGGAAGGTCGCCCTAGCAAGTAAGGGTGGAAATCGGTCAGGCGCGAGCGACGACGGGGGGCGGCACGAGCCGCGCGAGCTCTACGAACACCGCCTCGATCGCGAGGAGGGCGTTCGCGTTGAAGGCGAACGTCGCCGTCGCTTCGACACACCGCGCCGTCGCCGCGACGAGGGCCGCGTCGGGAACGGCCGAGCCGGCCGCAGCCTCGCCGTCGTCGCGCTTCCGCGCCGCCAGCACGTCCCGGTAGAACGTGCCGACCGTGCCGAGGGCCTCGAGCAGGACCTCTTCCTCGATCCTGCGCAGCTCCCGGCGGTGCCGTTTGGCTAGGGCGTTGCGGGCCGCCGACGTGCCGCGGCCCTCGCCCATCGCCTCTGCGAGCGCGACGACCTCCGCCTTCTGCTCCTTCTCCCGCGCCTTCGCCGCGGCCTTCGCTTCGGCCACCACCTCGGCGGCTGCGTCGAGCGCGTCGAGCGGCGACGTCAGACGCGCCGGTATCCCGAGCCACAGCTCCAGACGGGCGCGGGCGTCGTCGTCGAACACGAGACGGCGCGCGCGCTCCACGTCGCCTTCGGAGAGCACCGCCGCGCGCTGCGCCTCGTCGGGAGACGCCCCTGCGCCGACGAGGACGTCGACGATGCGTGCGAGCGGGACGGGCTCGAGCCGCACCACCCGGCAGCGCGACCGGATCGTCTCGAGCACCTCTTCCTCGTGGTCCGAGATCAGGACGAACACGGTGTCGGGCTGCGGCTCCTCCAGCGTCTTCAGCAGCGCGTTCTGAGCGGCGTCGTTCATCCGGTCGGCGTCGTCGATCAGGAACACCTTGTACGACGCCTCGAAAGGGGTCCTCGCCGCTTCCGGGATCACGGCCTCGCGGATCACGTCGACCGGGATGATCTGGCCCTCGGGCTGGACATAGTGCAGGTCGGGGTGGCGATTGCGGGCCGCGCGGGCGCATCCCGAGCAGTCGCCGCACCCGGTGCCCCGAGCCGTCTCGCACAGCAGCGCGGCCCCCATCGCGAACGCGACGGCATGCTTGCCGGCGCCGCGCGGTCCCGCCAGCAGCCACGCGTGCGCGATCTCGCCGGCCGCGATCTGCGACGCAAGCCGCTCGACGGCCCGCACTCCTGCGAACGGGTCCCAGACGGTCATCTCTGCGGGAACCCGCTCTCGCGCAGGAAGCCGGCGAGGCGCGCCGCGTCCTCCGTCGACGTCCGCGCCTCGAACGCCTCCACGACGTCCTGGTGCACCTCGGCCTGCGGGCGGTTCGCGTCGAGCACGACGAACCGGTCGGGATAGCGGCGCGCGAGCTCGAGGTAGGCGGCCCCGACGCGGTCGTGGAACGAGGAGTCCTCGAGCTCGATGCGATCGGGGTCCGCGTCGATGCGCCGCAGGCCGAGCCGCGAGTCCATGCTGAGGAAGAAGACGACGTCCGGCATCAGGTCGCCGGTGGCCCACTTGCTGATCCGGTACACCTCCTCGAGCCCCAGGTCCCGCGCCATGCCCTGGTACGCGAGCGAAGAGTCGACGAAACGATCCGACACGACGATCTTCCCCGCCTCCAGGGCCGGACGTATGAGCTCGGCCACGTGCTGGGCACGGTCGGCGGCGTAGAGCAGGGCCTCCGTACGATGGTCCATGCCGGCGGCGGCCGGGTCGAGGAGCAGCTCCCGGACGCGCCGCCCGATCTCGGTCCCGCCCGGCTCCCGCGTCGTCACGACGTCCGCACCCCGCGCCTCGAGCCAGCGCACGAGCGCCGACATCTGCGTGCTCTTCCCGGACCCGTCGCCGCCCTCGAACACGACGAAATAGCCGCGTATGGGCGGCTCCGCCTCTGCAGCCGGAGCGAGATCGCCCCGCGCCCGGATGGCCCGCATCGAGACGATCCCGCCGATCGCCGCGACGCCCCCCGCGAGCCACAGCGTGATGCGGCTTCCCGGCAGATCGAGCGTCCCGAGGGCCGACGTCACGCGGTAGTGGCCGAGGAACCCCGCGATGAAAGGGAAGATGCCGAGGCCGAGGAGGGTCCCGATCCGGATGACCGTGTAGGCGGCGCTGAAGGTCCGGCCGCGCAGCTCGTCGGCCGTGGTCTCGTGCATGAGCGCGTAGCCCGTGGAGTACGCGGCACCTCCGAAGAAGCCGAGCGCGCTCGCCATCGGGATCGCGGCGTTCAGGCTCCCGACGCTCGCGAGCCCGATCAGCCCGGCGCCGAGGAGCAGGATCGACGACGAGAACAACACGTCCTTCTGGATGCGGCGCGCGATGAACCCGACTGCGAGCAGGCCGATGATCATCCCGGTCGCGAGGAAGCCGACGAGGAACGCGAACCCCCGGTCGCCTCCGCCGAGGACCTGGTCGACGAACTCGACCCCGAGCGAGAACACCGCGCCGGCGGCGGTGAACGTGAACGCGATCCCGAGCAGCCACGGGCGCACCTGCTTGTGCTCGAGCACGAACTTGAGGCCCTCGACGAGGTCGCGCTTCACCTGACCGAGGTCGAGGTGCTCTATGCGCGTGCGCGTCGTCGGGATCGTGAGGCTCGCGATCATGAGCGCGGAGAAGAGGAACGTCAGGGAATCCACCCCGAGCGCCAGCGCCTCCGGGCGGCTCTGGAGCCCGTTGAAGATCGCGACGTGGTCCGCGAGGAAAGCCGCCAGCGTCGCCATGAACGCGAAGACGACGGAGCCGAGCGGGAACGGCGCGTACACGGCGATCAGCGACAGCGAGTTCGCGTGCGTCAGCTCGCCGGGCTTGACGAAGTGAGGAAGCGACGCGTCCTTGGCAGGGCCCCAGATCAGCGTCAGCGACTCGAGGACCGCGGAGGCGATCAGCAGGTATAGGAGGTTCTCGACGAACGGCAGCGAGAAGATGACCGCCGCCCGCGCCAGGTCCGACAGCACCATCGTCTTCTTGCGGTCGAACCGGTCGGCGAAGACGCCGGCGATCGGGCCGACGAAGAATCCGGGCAGCACGCGGGCGGTCATGACCGCGCCGACGCCGATCGAACCGCCTATGTCGCTCGCGAGCACCACGAGCGCGACGACGCCGATCCAGTCGCCGAGGCTCGACACGAACTGCGCGAGGAAGAAACGGAAGAAGTTGCCGTTCCGCAGCAGGGAGAGATAGGAGACCGCCTCGCCGGCGTGCTCCGGAATATGCAGCGGTGCGGCCTCGGATTGGTGGATCTATTGCCTCCTCGCCCGGTCGTCGTCGGCCCCGAGTGTAGGGCGACAACCGGGCCGCGAGCGGGTGGCCGCCGCGGGACGACTAGGCCGTCGGAGCCGCCTCCGCCTCTTCCTCTTCCTCCGCCGCCTTGCGCGGCTTCTTCTTGATGTACTTGCACTCGGGGTAGTTCGAGCATCCCGTGAAGGGACCGAACCGCCCGCGCTTCTCGACGAGCCCCGATCCGCAGTTCGGACACGTCTCGCCGGTCTCCTTCGGAGGCTCCTTCTTGATGTACTTGCACTCGGGATAGTTCGAGCAACCGACGAAGGGGCCGAAGCGGCCGGACTTCGCCACGAGCTCGGAGCCGCAGTTCGGGCACTTCTCGCCGGTGCCCTCGGGCTCCGGCAGCGGGTCGCCGTGCTCGTCCAGCTGCTGGGACCACTTGCACTCGGGCCACCCGGAGCACGACAGGAACCACAGGCCGTGCTTACCGAACTTCTGCACGACCGGGCGCCCGCAGTTCGGGCACGTCTGGTCGGTCGGCCGCTCGGGGCGCGACATCTTGTCGCTCTGCTCCGCGACGTGCGCGGTGAACGACTCGAAGAACTCGCGCACGAGCGGGTCCATCTCGCGCGATCCCACCGCGATCTGGTCGAGGTCCTCTTCCATGCGGGCGGTGAACTCGACGTCGACGACCTCGGGGAAGTGCGTCTCGAGGAGCTCTATGACGACCTCACCCCGCGGCGTCGGGAACAGCCGGCGCGATTCGGTGCGCACGTACTCGCGGTCGACGAGGAGGCGGACCGTCGGCGCGTACGTGGACGGACGGCCGATACCGACCTCCTCCATCCGTCTCACTAGCGTCGCCTCGGTGAAGCGCGGCGGGGGCTGCGTGAAGTGCTGCGCCGCCTCGAGCGCCCTCAGGTCGAGCACGTCGCCCTCGCCGAGTTCCGGCAGCAGGCGCTCCGCCTCCTCGGGGTCGTCGTCGCCGCGGTCCAGGTAGACGCTCATGAACCCCTTGAACTTCAGGATCTGCCCTGTGGCGCGGAACGTGGTGCCGTTCGACTCGACGTCGACCGACGTCGCGTCGTAGACGGCCTCGGCCATCTGCGACGCCATCGTCCGCTGCCAGATCATCTCGTAGAGGCGCAGGTCGTCCCCGCCGACGGCACCGGCGAGGTCCGACGGAGACATCCCTGCCGCTGCGGGACGGATCGCCTCGTGGGCCTCCTGGGCTCCCTTGGACTTCGCGGTGAACTTGCGGACCTCGTGGAAGTCCTTGCCGAACTGCGCCTCGACGACTCGTCCGATCTCGCCGAGCGCGTCGTTGGACAGGTTCGTCGAGTCCGTTCGCATGTACGTGATGTGACCGGCCTCGTAGAGGCTCTGCGCGAGCTTCATCGTCTTCCACGTCGGGAAGCCGAGCTTGCTCGAAGCGGCCTGCTGGAGCGTCGAGGTCTTGAACGGCGCCGGCGGCTTGCGCCTGCGCTCGGTCTTGCGGACCCCGGTGACCGTCCACGGCCCCGGCTCGACCCGGTCGCGCAGCGCGTGTGCAGTCGCCTCGTCTGCGAGCGAGAACTTCTCCTTCTCGCCCACCGGGTACAGAGCGGTCAGCTCCTCGCCCGCCTTCGTCGCGAGCTTCGCCGTCAGGTCCCAGTACTCGACCGCGGTGAACGCGCGGATCTCGCGCTCCCGCTCGACCACCAGGAAGAGGGCCGCGCTCTGCACGCGCCCCGCCGACAGGTTCGGCCCCACGTTGCGCCACAGCAGCGGCGACAGCTTGTAGCCGACGATCCGGTCGACGGCGCGGCGCGCCTGTTGCGCGTCCACGAGGGCCATGTCGATCGAACGCGGGTTCGAAAACGCCTCGGTGACGGCCTTCTTCGTGATCTCGTTGAACGTGACGCGGCGGGTGGTCTCCGGCTTCAGCTTGGCGAGCTCGGCGACGTGCCACGCGATGGCCTCGCCCTCGCGGTCGGGGTCGGGCGCGAGCCAGACCGTCTCGGCCTCCTTGACCGCCTTGCGGATCGCCGTCATCGCCTTCTTCGCGGTCGCCCGGCCGATCGGCTCGTATGCGATCTTCACGCCTCCGTTGACCTCGATGCCGAAATCGGACTTCGGCAGGTCGCGGACGTGACCCATCGAGGCGAGGACCTTGTAGTCCTTGCCCATGTACTTCTCGATCGTCTTCGCCTTCGCAGGCGATTCGACTATTACGAGGTTCTTGGCCACTTGGCTCCTTGATCTACCCGGCGGAGGGTCCGCCGTACCCCGGGGTCACTTGGCTCTCCGGCGGCTCGCGCCCGGCCTCGGACGGAGGTCCGGGGGCCGCTTATCCCATTGGTGGGGCGTCGTTGTCAACCCAACGCCGTGACCCCGCCCCCCCTTCCCCGGCCCCCTGACCAGGGCTTTTGCGGTCGCGAAATCGGACTACCATCGGCGCCCGTGGACGCCATCCTCGACCCGATCATCCGCTTCATGGAGGGGTTCCTCGCCGACTACGGGTACGTGGCGATCTTCCTCCTGATGACGGCGGAGTCGGCCCTGATCCCGTTCCCCAGCGAGGTGACCATGCTCGTGGGCGGGTGGTATTCGGCCGACGGAACCCTCGACTTCTTCTGGGTCGTCACCGCCGGAGTGCTCGGCAACCTCGTGGGATCGTGGATGGCGTACGCGCTGGGGCGCAAGACCGGCCGCGCGTTGCTCGATCGATACGGGCGCTACGTCTTGATCCGGAGCCACGACATCGACCGGGCCGAGGTGTGGTGGGCCAAGCACGGCGACGCCGCGACCTTCTTCTCGCGCCTGCTGCCGGTCGTCAGGACGTTCATCTCCCTGCCGGCCGGTGTCGCGAAGATGCCGTTCGGCAAGTTCACGACCTACACGTTCCTGGGCGTCGTGCCGTGGACGCTCGGGCTCACTTGGCTGGGCGTCGTCGTCGAGGACAACTGGGAGAAGGTCCTGACGTACTTCGACGTGCCGACGCTCGTCATCGCCGGCGCCCTCGTCGTGGCGACGGCGGGCTGGTACGTGAGGCGACGGAGGGCGAAGAAGGCGCTCGAGGGGGCCGCCGACTAAATCGGGCCGAGGTTGTCCCCCAGATCGCGCAAAGCGCGATTCCAAGGGACAACTCGGGGGCCGGGGCCGGGGCGGGAACTGCCCCGGCGGCGCTCCGTAGCGGCTAGCTGCAAGACCCCACAGACGTTGTTCGCCGCCGGCTCAGCCGGCGCTGACCCGGGCCCTCCCGATCCGGATGGCGTGCAGCTTGATGTCGGTGATCTGGTAGCCGGTGCTCGCGTCGTTGTCGGGGCACTGGAGACTTGCCGTGAAGGGTCCGGGCGAGGAGTGAATGAGCGTGAGGGTCAGCACCTCCCTGCCCTGACCGGAGATGTTCCCCAGGCGTGCACGGTCGAAGTCGCCCTCGGCGATCAGCCGGCACTCGAACTCGACCTGCGAGACGAACACGGTCGCCTTGGCGAGGAGGAGGTAGTTCCCGCCCGGTACGTTCAGGCTGATGATGTCGACAGGGTCGTCCGTGGTGAACACGGGCCCGTCGTCGAACCGTCCGAAGGCCCGCGACGGGAGATCCATCACGTCGTAGTCCCGCTCGCGCAGCGAGCGGTCTCTGACGTCGACGCTGGCGAGGGAGTTGTCGGTGATCTCGTTGCTCCCGATGTGGCTCGCGAGCGCGTAGCCACCTCCGGTGACGGCCATGACGAGAGCCAGCGTGGCGGTGACGTTGGCGTAGGTGAGGCGGTGTCGGAGTTTCATTGGCAGCCCTTCTCGTGTAGCGAAACGGACGTCTGGCTCCGACACTACGAAGGGGCCGACGGGACTTCTGTTCGCCGGCCGACACTTCCTTGCCGCGACGCTAGGGCGCCAGGCCTATCTCCGGCGCGACCTCTTGCAGCCCCCCGATCGAGATCTGGATGAAGTCGTCCATCGGGATGCCGATCCGCTCCTCGACGCCCCAGATCTTGTCGCGCTCGACGCCCGGCGCGAAAGACTTCTCCTTCAGCTTCTTCTTGACCGACGACAGCTTCATGCCCTGCGCCTTCTCCGGACGGACCAGCGCGCACGCGACGAGCAGCCCGGCGACCCCGTCGGCGTGGACGATCGTCTTCGACATCCTGTCGGTCTGGTGGGACTCGTACATGTGTCCCATGATGGCGTTCAGCACCTCGGGATCGTCGAAGCCCTCCGCCCGCAGCCACTCGCACGTCTGCTTCGCGTGACGCTCCGGGTCGCCGTGCGTGGTGTCCATGTCGAGGTCGTGGAAGAGCCCGGCGAGCCCCCACCGGTGCTCGTCCTCGCCCAAGTGCCGCGCGAGGGCGCGCATGACTCCTTCGACCGAGACCAGGTGGCGGAACGTGATGTCCTTCTCGGAGTACTTCCGGACGATGTCGAGCGCTGCGTCGCGCTCCACCTACGCGGCCCCGGTCAACGCCTGCTTGAGGTCGCCCTCGGCCGCCGGAGACGCGAGCGCGAGGACCTCGTCGCCCGCCTGCAACGGCGTCTCGGGCTTCGGCGCGATCACGTGCCGCTCGCGCACGACCGCGACCAGGGTGCAGTCGGGCGGCATCTTCAGGTCGCCGACGGTCTTCCCCGCGGCCGGGGACGTCGCCGCCAGCGTGACCTCGAGCAACGCGACCTTTCCCTGCTCGAGGTTCAGCAGTCGCACGAGGTCGCCCACCGACACGGCCTCCTCGACGAGCGACGCGAGCAGGTGCGGCGTGCTCACCGCGACGTCGACGCCCCACGACTCGGTGAAGAGCCACTCGTTGTCGGGATGGTTGACGCGCGCGACGACGCGGGGCACCGCGAACTCCTGCTTCGCCAGCAGCGAGATCACGAGGTTGTCCTCGTCGTCGCCGGTGGCGGCGAGCACGACCTCGCACGACGAGAGCACCGCGGCGTCCAATGTGTGCAGCTCGCACGCGTCGCCGTTGACCCAGGCGACGTCGAGGTCGTCCTTCAGCGAGTCGATGAGCTCTTTGTTCTGCTCGATCATCACGATGTCGTGGCCCTTGCCCTTGAGGTCGCTCGCGACGTAGCTGCCCACGTTCCCCGCGCCGGCGATCGCGATGCGGATCCTCTTCTCGTTCATTCCGGCCGCCCCACCGTCTTGATCTCGTCGCCGAGCTCGGCGGCGTCGGCGCGTATCACCGAGATGTGGAGGATGTCGCCCTCCTGCACCGTCAGGTCCTTGTCCGGGACGCGCGGCACGCCGAACCGGCTGAGGGCGACGACGCGCCGGCGCCCCGGCACGTCCACCTCGAGGACCTTCTTGCCGACCACCTCGGGCGGGGCGGGAAGGGCGGTGACGACGACCTCACCGTTGTCGACGGTGTACTCGACCGAGATCTCCTCGGGCAGCAGCGACCGGAGGATCTGGTCGGTCGTCCACCGGACGGTGGCGACGGTCTGGATGCCGAGCCGCTGGTAGATCTGGGCGCGGCGAGGGTCGTAGATCCGCGCGACGACCTGCGGTACGCGGTAGTGCTCCTTCGCGACGCGCGCGGACAAGATGTTGGAGTTGTCGCCGTTGGTCACGGAGGCGAACGCGCTCGCCTCCTTGATGCCGGCTTCCTCGAGGACCTCGCGGTCGAACGCGAACCCGATGATCCGGGAGCCGGCGAAGCCGGCCTTGAGCCGTTCGAACGCCTTGGCGTGCTTGTCGATCACCGCGACGGAGTGGCCGAGGCGTTCGAGGTTCGACGCCAGCTCCGAGCCCACGCGGCCACAGCCGGCGATGATCACGTGCACCGTGGACCGAGCTCCTCTCGTCCTTCCCACCGAGGAGGCCAAGGCGAGCCTCCGGCGGGCGATACTGCCATACTTGCGCCTCGTGGCTTTCTTCAAGAACGCGGTCGAACGGCTGGCGCGTGCTCCCGAGGAGATCCGAGCCGAGAACCTCCGTCGCTGGGCCGCGACCGTCGTCGGAGTCACCCCGATCGACAGGATCGAACCGCGTTGCCGGTGCCGCGCCGCCGGCGTCATCCAGAACATCAGGATCGACCCCCGGACCGGCAGCGGCTCCATCGAAGCGACGATCATCGACGGCACCGGCCAGATGGTCGCGCGCTGGCTCGGCCGCCGGACGATCTCCGGCATCCGGCTCGGGATGGGCCTGATCATCGAGGGCATCCCCGGCGAGCAGACGTCGGGCGAGCTGATGGTGTTGAACCCGGAGTACGAGCTCGTGCCGGGCCCGGAGCACGGCTGAGGCCGTGAGCAAGGTCCCCGCCGCGCTGAAGCGCGTGGTGCTCGGACGCCCGATGTCGTCGGGCGAGCTCGAGCACACGCTGCTTCCCAAGGTCATCGCGCTGCCGGTCTTCTCCTCCGACCCGCTCTCGTCGAACGCCTACGCGACGCAGGAGGCCCTGATCGTCCTCGCGAGCGCGGGGGCGGTAGGGATGAGCCTCATCTTCCCCGTGTCGGTCGCCGTGGCGACCCTCCTGGCCATCGTGGTCACTTCCTATCGCCAGACGGTCAAGGCGTACCCGACGGGCGGAGGCGCCTACAGGGTGTCCCACGAGAACCTAGGGAAGTACCCGGGCCTCCTCGCGGGGTCGGCCTTGCTGATCGACTACAACATGACCGTAGCGGTCTCGATCGCCGCCGGGGTCGAGGCGATCACCTCGGTTTCGGAGACCCTCGTCCCGTACCGGGTGCCCATGGCGATCGGATTCGTCGCGTTCGTCACCGTGATCAACCTGCGCGGCGTGAGGGAGTCGGGGACGCTCTTCGCGATACCCACGTACGGGTTCGTCGCGTCCATCCTGCTGATGGTCGGCACGGGGTTGGTCCAGTGCCTCAACGGGTGCGAGCAAGCCGCGAGCGCTAATCAGATGGAGCACCTGGAAGTAACCGCCTCCGTGTCCTTCCTCCTCATCCTGAAGGCATTCGCAGCGGGGACAACCGCGCTCACGGGTGTCGAAGCCATCGCCGACGGCGTCCCTGCCTTCCGTTACCCGCAGTCCAAGAACGCGGCGGCAACCTTGACGGTCATGGCCGGGCTCTCGATCTCGATGTTCCTGGGGATCTCGTGGCTCACCGACCACCTGAACGTGGTCTACACGCACAATCCCACCGGCGGGGGGCATCAACCCTCGGTTCTCTCGCAGGTAGCGGAGACGGTGTTCCACGGGGGGCCGTTCTTCTACCTCGTTCAGGCGACCTCCGCGGCGATCCTGATCCTCGCCGCCAACACGGCCTACCAGGACTTCCCCCGCCTGGCCTCGATCCTCGCGGCGGACCGCTACCTGCCGCGCCAGTTCATGAACCGCGGCGACCGTCTCGTGTTCTCGAACGGGGTGATCATCCTCGCGGTCGTGTCGAGCACTCTGATCTACATCTTCGACGCGAACCTGACGCGGTTGATCCAGCTGTACCTTACCGGCGTCTTCATCTCGTTCACGCTGTCGCAGACGGGCATGGTCGTACGCGGGCGGAAGCTACGGGAGCCTGGGTGGAGGAAAAGAGCTGCACTCAGCGGCTTCGGCGCCTTCGTCACCGGCACCGTCCTCATAGTCATCGCGTCGACGAAGTTCAAGGGGGGGGCCTGGCTCATCCTGATCGCGATCCCGACGCTGATGTTCGCGATGAGGTCGGTGCACAAGCACTACACCGACGTGGAGGAGGAGCTCGCGCATCCTGCCCGCAGGCCTCCGGACCGTCGCCCGGCCCACCAGCACATGGTGATCTTCGTGACGACGATGGATGCGGCGGTCGAGCGGGCGCTCGGATACGCGCGCGCGATGCGCCCCGCCCACATCTCCGCCGTCACGTTCGACACCGCGGACTTCCGGCTGTGGAAGCGCCTCGCGCCCGACATCCCGATCGAGCTCGCGCCCCAGGAGACGCGCCGGCACAAGGCGATACAGGCCTTCCTGCGGCGCAAGCGTGCGGAGCTGCAGCTCGACCAGGACGACTTCCTGACGCTGATCATCCCCGAGATCCTCGAGAGCACGAGCATGTTCGAGATCGTCCGGCACCCCACGCTGCACCGCCTCAAGGGGTCGCTGCTGACGGAGCCCGGCGTGCAGGTCCTCGACGTCCCGGTCGTCCGCCGCGACATCGACCCGCACCTCGACCAGAGCCACGAACC
This sequence comes from Actinomycetota bacterium, assembly GCA_030861725.1. GTDB lineage: Bacteria > Actinomycetota > CADDZG01 > CADDZG01 > WHSQ01 > JALZEG01. The sequence continues at coordinate 37,832 of JALZFC010000025.1, forward strand.
CGGCCGCAACTACACGATCGTCCTCGTCTCGGGCGTGCACAACGCGACGCTGCAGGCGTTCGAGTACGCGGAGACGCTGCAGTCGATCGACGTCAGGGCGGTCTCGTTCGGGCTCGACGAGGTGCAGACGGACCGGCTGGTCGAGCAGTGGGCGACGATCGGGATCCCCCATCCGCTGGAGATCGAGGCGTCGCCGTTCCGCGACATCGGGACCTCGCTCGTCCACTACCTGCGGCAGTTCCGCGCCGACGGCCTCGAGCGCACGGTCACCGTCGTGCTGCCGGAGTTCGTGGTGAACAAGACGCGCCACCAGATCCTGCACAACCAGACCGCGTTGATCGTGAAGCGGAGGCTGCTGTTCGAGCGCGGCACGGTCGTCGTGAGCGTCCCCTACCACCTGGAGAGGTAGCGAGGCGCCGGCTCGCGCTCGGATGGACCGTCGAGAAAAGTAAGAGGGGCCCCCGAAGGGGCCCCTCCTGAACAACCGGCGGTAGACGTTACGGCCGGGCCGCCGACTCGCTGGGCGTGCCCGAGATGCTCCCCGGGCCCCCGGCTGCCGCCAGGGGTGCGATGTCCTCGTCCATAGCGATGCCCTTGCGCTTGCTGAACGCGACGGCGGCGATCAGCACGACGAGCGCGAGGCCCGCGATCGTGAACCGCGCGAAGTCGTTGTCCTGGAGGTTGATCACCGCAGGCAGGATCAGCAGCGAGATCAGGTTCATCACCTTGATCAGCGGGTTGAGAGCGGGACCGGCGGTGTCCTTGAACGGGTCGCCGACGGTGTCGCCGATGACGGCGGCCTTGTGGGCCTCGGACCCCTTGCCGCCCTCGTGGCCGTCCTCGATGTGCTTCTTCGCGTTGTCCCACGCGCCGCCGGCGTTCGAGAGGAACACCGCCATGAGCTGGCCGGTGAGGATCACGGCCGCGAGGAACGCGCCGAGCGCGAAGTAGTTGATGCCGAAGCCGATGATCACCGGCGACAGCACCGCCAGCAGTGCCGGCGTTGCGAGCTCACGCAGCGACGCGGCCGTGCAGATGTCGATGACGGGACCGTAGTCGGGACGGTCGGTGCCCAGCATGATGCCCGGCTTCTCGCGGAACTGCCTGCGGACCTCCTGGACGACCACGGCGGCCGTACGTCCGACCGCCCGGATGGCGAGCGCGGAGAACAGGAACGCAATCGAGCCGCCGATGAGAAGCCCGATGAACGTCGTCGGGTTCGCGACGTTGATCTGCGTCTCCGGCAGCTTGAAGATGTCCGCCCCCTCGGGGATGCCCGGAAGCTCGGCCGCGATCGTCTCGATGTAGGACGCGAACAGCGCGACCGCCGCGATGACCGCGGAGCCGATGGCGAAACCCTTCGTGACGGCCTTCGTCGTGTTGCCCACGGCGTCGAGGCTCACCATGATCCGCGCCGGCTCGCCTTCGAACTCGCCGGACATCTCGGCGATGCCCGCCGCGTTGTCCGAGACGGGGCCGTAGGTGTCTTCCGAGACGACGACGCCGGTGGTCGCGAGCATGCCCATGCCGGTGAGGGCGACGAGGTAGAGCGAGAACTGGAGGTTGCCGCCGCCGAGGGCGATGCCTACGCCCAGAGCCGCTGCGATCGCGATGATCGAATACACCGACGACTCGAGGCCCGACGAGAAGCCGGACAGGATGGTCGTCGCCGGACCGGTACGGGCCGCCACGGCGATCTCCTGCACCGGGGATGTCTCGGTCGACGTGAAGTATTCCGTCAGACGGCTCACGACCTGCGCGAGCACGAGGCCGATCACGACGGCCCAGAACACGTCGAGGTTGTCGACGTAGAAGTGCGCGACGAGGAACGTCCCGATGACGGTCAGGAGGCCGGCCATGGCGAACCCGCGGTTGATCGGCGCCATCGCCGTCTTGTCCTTGTCGGTGGCCTTCACCATGTAGACACCGACGATCGACGCGATCACGCCGATGGCACGGGCGATGACCGGGAAGATCAACCCCAGCGCCGGGTCGAGGCCGATCGAGGCGAACGCGGGGACGCCGAGGATGATCGCGGCGACGAGCGTGACCTCGTAGCTCTCGAAGAGGTCCGCAGCCATACCGGCGCAGTCGCCGACGTTGTCGCCGACGTTGTCGGCGATCGTCGCGGGGTTGCGCGGGTCGTCCTCGGGGATGCCGGCCTCGATCTTGCCGACGAGGTCGGCTCCGACGTCGGCCGCCTTCGTGAAGATGCCGCCACCGACCCGGAGGAACAGAGCGAGCAGGGAGCCTCCGAACCCGAAGCCGATCAGGATCGCCGACGACGTGTTCTGGAAGATCAGGATGATGATCGTCGCCCCGAACAGACCGAGGCCGACCGTGAACATGCCGGCGACACCGCCGGTGCGGAACGCGACCTTGAGCGCGGCGGGAAGCGAGCCGGAGCGCGCGGCCGCGGCCGTCCGGACGTTGCCTCGCACCGCGAGGCTCATCCCGATGAACCCGGTCAGGCCCGACATGAAACAGCCCGCGACGAACGCAAGCGTCCTGAAGATGCCCGACTGGGCGAAGCTGAGCGCCTCGTCGCCGCCCGGCTTCAGCACCTCGGTCGATGTCAGGAAAACGATGACGGCCAGCGGCACCAGGATCACGGCAATGGTCTTGAACTGGCGGGTGAGGTACGCCATCGCGCCCTCCTGGATGGCGGCGGCGATCTCCTTCATCTTCGGCGTGCCCTCGTCGGCTGCGAGGACGCCTCGCATGAGCGCGAAGCCGACGCCGATCGCGAGCAGCGCGGTCAGCGCCGAGAGGATCAACCACATCATCTCGGTCCCGCCTAGCTCGAACTCCTGGTACCCCCCTTCGGCAGCTAGCACGAGAGGTCTCATGCGCTTCTCTCCTTTCTCTTGGTGGCGTTGCGCCGCTCTTCTTTACGGACGTAGATCTGGCGGGCGACCCGTTCCGAGACGGTCCGGTCGTGGCCCCCGACGCGCAGCACGATCGGCCCGTCGAACGGGTGCTTCTCCCGCACGGAGACCTTCACACCGGGACGAAGGCCCAGCGTCTCGAGGAAGCTGATGACGTCGGGATCCGTCGAGCCGGGCACCGCGACGACGGCGACGTCGCCGGGCTCCAGCGCGTACAGAGGCGGCATGTCGGGGATCTCGGTGACGTCGGGGGCGGGGATCGGGAAGCCGTGGGGGCAGGTCGCGGGCCGGTGGAGGGCGACGAAGAGCCGGTCCTCGACCTCCTGCGGCAGCTCGTGCTCGAAGTCACCCGCGAGGCGGTCGGCCTCGTTCCACGCGTAGCCGAGCATGTCCGAGAGGAAGCGCTCGACGATGCGGTGCCGCCTGATCGAGGCGACCGCGGCGCGGCGGCCGGCGGGCGTAAGCTCGACGCCCCGGTAGGGCTTGTGGTCGAGGAGGTCCCTCTCCGCGAGGCGCTTCACGGCGGCCGTCGCGGTGCCGGGCGACACGCCCAGCGCCTCCGCGAGCGCGCCGGTGTGCGCGTCGGCGCCGCCGCGCGTCAGCCGGTAGATCGCCTTCAACGTCTCGCGGTCGGACTTCGAGTAGGTCGCGTCGATCTCGTGCTCTCCAGTGGGTCGCCGCTGCGGGATCCCCGGCATGGCCGCACCTCGCCAGGTTTTTGCGCGAGGGAACCTAGCTTTTGGGGGTCCAAAATGTCAAACGCGACGGGCTCGGTTAGAAACCCGGGATGCTCGCCGCCGCCCGGAACGTCCTCGTCTCGCGGCCGGGGCTGTGGGTCGCGGCGGGGATCTGCACGCTGGTGGCAGCGGTGCCGCAGGCGCTCGCGGTCACAGCGGGGGCCGCGGGCGGCGTCGCGTTCCTGCTGACGGGCGACCCGGGGCTGGCGGCCGCGATCTGGGAACGCACCCCCGGCTTCTCCTCCGGCGTCCTGGCTGCGCTCGGCGTGCTCGTCGTCGCCGGCTTCATCGCCTGGGTGCGGCTCTACGCGATGGCGATCTGGATGTCGCGTCCGGAAGAGGTGATCGCGTGGCCGGAGGCGCGGGCCGCGACGGCGCGGTCCTGGCGGCGCGTCGCCTGGATGCACCTGCACACGTACGCCGTGCTGTGTGCCGTGGCCGCGGCGGCCTTCGGCCTCGCGTCGGCCGCCGGGCCGGACTCGTTCGGGACGCTGGTCCTCCTGGGGGCCCTCGCCTTCGCGCTCGTCCGTACGATCCTCCGCATCGTGCTGAGCGTCGCGCTGCGCGCGGCCGTGCTCGACGGGCTCCCGGCGCGGATGGCGTGGCGGAGCGGCGCTCGCTTCGTCCGCGCGGCGCGCCACGAGGTCGCGATCACGTGGGTCGGCCTCGTCGCGATCGGCGTCTCCGTCTGGATCGGCGGCCGCCTGATAACGCCGGTCCTGCAGGACACGGCGTACGACTACCCGAGCACGAGCGCGTACGAGGTCGCGCGGCAGGGCGTGCAGCTGCTCGTGAGCCTGCCGCTCGAGACGGCGTTGCTGGCGTTCGGCATCGCGGCGTGGACGGCCCTCTACGACGACGCCGCGGTCCCGCGGCCGGCTCCCGGCGAACGACGGGACGACCCGTGGCTGCGGCGCGCTCTCGCCGCCGGCGTCGTGATAGCCCTGGCCGGCAACGCGCTCCCGACGTTGATCGACGACCGCTTCCGCGCCGCCGCCGACCGCGCGGCCGCGGCGATAGCAGCACGCGACGTCAAGGCCGAAGACGCAGTCGCGCCGGAGCCGCCGCGGCCTCCAGGGGCACGCAACCGGTACCGGGTGACGGCGACGCTGAGGGGCGACGAGCTGGAATGGACAACGAGGATCGACTACGTCAACCAGACCCGCGAGCGACTGGACGACCTCGGGATCCACGTCTACGCGAACGCCTACACGCGCCCCCTGACGGACATCCCCTTCGCGAAAGACCTCCTGAGGTCCGACTTCAACGGCGAGTTCCAGGCGCTCGCGAGCCCCGGGAAGATGACCCGCTTCAGCGCGTCGGTGGCAGGCCGCGGGGTCGCCGCGCAGCCCGACGGCACCGCGCTCGTCCTCGACCTGCCGGCGCCGTTGGAGCCCGGGGACCGTGTTGCCGTCGACATCGCGATCGCGATGGACCTGCCGCGCTTCTCCGAGAGGTTCGGCCGCTGGGACGACCTCGTGCTGCTCGGCAACTGGATCCCGGTCGTCGCGCAGCGGGAGGCGACCCGCTGGAGGCTCGATCCCTTCGGTTCGATCGGCGACCCCTTCTTCTCGGCCGTCGCGGAGTACGACGTCTCGATCGCCGTCGACGAGAGCCTGTCGGTGACCGGCACCGGGACCCTCACGTCGGTCGCCCCCGAAGAGCCCGGGAGCCGCGTGTGGCAGTTCGACGCGCCGGGCGTGAGGGACGCCGCGTTCGCAGTCGGGCCGTTCCTCCGGGGGCTGCAGGAGGACGTCGGCGACATGACCGTGCGGTCGTGGTATCCCGCGGGCGAGGGACGACGCGGGAAGGCGAACCTGGATGCGGCCGCGTCGGCCGTCGCGGACTACACGCGGCGGTACGGAGCGCTGCCCTGGCCGGAGCTCGACGTCGTCGAGACGGAGGGCCGGCTCGGTGGGATGGAGTACCCGGGGACGGTCTTCGTCTCGAGTGGGTCGGAGTCGTTCGCAGGGCTCCCGCTGCTGCCGGAGCTCGTGTCCTACTCCGGCTTCGCGGAGGCGAGGGCGCGCTACGTCGTCGGCCACGAGGTCGCGCACCAGTGGTGGTACGCGTCGGTCGGCAACGACCAGGTGCGGGAGCCGTGGCTCGACGAGGCGCTGGCGGAGGCGTCGACGCGGCTGTGGCTCGAGGCCGAGGAAGACGGCGAGCGGACGTGGCTGATGACGAACCTCACGTCCCGCGCGCGTCCCACCGCAGCATCGGTGTCCTCGGGGATCGCCGATTTCCGCTCGAACGAGAGCTACACCGAGACGATCTACCTCGAAGGCTCCGAGGTGCTGATGGAGCTGCGGCGCGCGGTCGGCGACGACGCGTACGTCGCGGTGCTGCGCGCGTGGCACTCGAGGAACCGGCTGGCGACAGCGACCATCGAGGGTTTCGCTCGCACCGTGAGGGATGTCGCGGGAGAACGGGGGGCGGAGATCGTCGAGAGGTACTTCTAGCGCCTCAGCATCAAGCGCGTCTGCATCCCGCCGCCCGCGCGCGGCGAGAAGTCGAACTCGTCGACGAGGCTCTTCAGAAGCTCCATCGACATGACGTCCCGCGTCGAGAAACCCTGCGAGTCCGGCGCCGCGACCGCGTCGGGCGAGCGGACCGCTCCGGAGTCCGCGACCACGACCTCGAGGCGGTCCTCGTCCGCCGTGAACGAGATCGTCACCGGAGCGTCCGCACCCGCCTCCTGCGTCGACAACACGGCGTTCGTGCACGACTCGGAGAGGGCGATCTTCAGGTCGTCGAGCTTCTCCTCGTCCAGGCCGGCCGCGCGCCCGATCGACGTGAACGCCAGGCGGACGATGGCGACGTACGCCGACTGCGGGGGGATCTCGAGGCGGACGGACGTGGCCCGCTCGACGCGGCCGGGCAAGCTAGGCCTCTTGCGCCGACGCTCCGGCCGCTTCGTCGACCGACGTGTGGATCGGGAACACCTTCGTCAGACCCGTGATCTTGAAGATCTTGAGGATCTTGTCCTGGGTGCAGACGAGCGACAGGCTCCCGTCGTGCGCCTTGACCCTCTTCAGCGCGCCGACGAGGACGCCGAGGCCCGTCGAGTCGAGGAAGTCGACGCCTTCGAGGTTGACGACGACGTCGTACGACCCCTCGGAGACCAGCTCGATGAGCTTCTCGCGGAGCTTGGGCGCGGTGTAGACGTCGATCTCGCCCTTTACGTCGACCACCGCATGTGTCCCCATGTTGCGCACGTCCAGGCCAAGCTCCATCTCGGTCCTCCCCGACATCGTGATTTGAGGGCCGCATCCTACCTGGGGGGTTCGTCCGCCCGATTTCCACAGTTCCGTTGCGAGGTGTCGATACCCTCACGGGACCGACTCCGAAGGAACGAGGGAAGCCGCTTGAGCGTTGTGATCCCGACGATGAAGAAGAAGACGTGGCCGCTCTACGCGATGGCCCTGAGCGTCATGGCGCTCGGCGTCCTCTCCGTGCTGCTGCCCCAGCGCGTGACCGTCGGCGCCGGGAGGGGGGCCGTAGTGGACCGGGTGATCCCGCAGGCGGACTGGGAGGTCAAGGCGTATCCCGCCCCCAGCGCCGCCGGCATCACGAAGGAGGACAAGGAGGTCTTCCAGGAGGAGCGGGACGACGTCGTCGGCCGCATCCAGCGACTCTACGAGGCGCTGTTCCTGAAGCCGGACCGGGTCGACTCGGTGGTTCGGTCCAGCCTCAGCCGCCAGGCGTCGCGGGCGCTCGACGGGTCGCGCCTCGGCCTGCACGACAGGGTCGAGGACGTGCGCACGACGCGCCGCTTCGTCAAGGTCGGCATCCAGATCGACGGCGGCCGGAGGGCCGCGGCCGTCGTCCTCGTCGAGGCGAGGGCGCTGAGGGACTCCAGCCCGATCCACGTCTGGCACCGCGCCAAGCTGTGGTTGGAGAAGGGTACGGCCGGGTGGAAGGTCGTCGCCTTCGACGCGGAGCAGGGACGCCTGCCGTGATCAAGCCGGCCGCCGCGCTCCTCTCCGTCGTCGCCGCAGTGTCGCTCCTCGTGCCGCTCGGCTCGTCGCCGGTGTCCTCCTCGCCGATCCTGGTCGGGAGGGTCCACGCGCGGTACCAGCCGGCCGACGGGAAGATCTACGTCGCGGTCATCGGCAGCGACGCGCGCACCGGCAATCCCGACAACGTCAACGCCGACGCCATCCACATCGCAGGCGTGAACACGAAGACGATGAAGGGCGGCATCCTCAACTTCCCGCGGGACTCGTGGGTGACGATCCCCGGGTACGGGAGCGGGCGCATCAACGAGGCGCTGCACGCGGGCGGGCCGGAGCTGGTCGCGCAGACGCTCGAGAGCATCACCGGCATCCACATCGACTATTGGGTCCTCGTCGGCTTCGAGGACTTCGTGAACATCGTCGACGAGATCGGCGGCGTCAAGATGACGATCCCGAGCGGCGTCTACGACCCGATCGGGTCGGGCGCGAAGATCCCGGCGGGGACGCAGAACCTGGGGGCCGAGGAAGCGCTGTCGTACGTGCGCACGCGCAAGGCCTTCGCGGACGGCGACATCCAACGCACGACGAACCAGGCGAAGTTCCTGATAGCGATGCTTCGCAAGCTCCATCGCCAGATCGAGTACAGCCCCACGTCGCTCTTCCGGTGGACCGCCACGGCGCGGCGCTACGCGCGCTACGACCTGTCGGCGGCGGAGATGTTCCGGCTGGGCGTGCTGGCGTCGCAGGTCGACCCGGACGACGTCGGCAACGTCACGGTGCCGGTCAGCTACGGGAGCGTGGGGGCCGCGAGCGTCGTCTTCATCTCGCCGGAGGCCGCGGGGATCTACGAGCAGTTCCGCGAGACCGCGGCCCTCTAGCCCCCGGCCGCGTCGGCCGCGAACGCCCGCGCGTTCAACGGCGATCCCGTCGCCTTCTCCACGAGCTCGTCCCACCGCAGCAACGCCCCCGGCCGGAAGACCTCGTCGACGAGGAACGTCCCGGCGTCGCGCACGCCCACCAGCCCGCCGAAACGTTCCTCGCAGATCGCCTTCAGCTGCGACGCGAGCATCTCGCCGAGCAGGTAGTTCTGGTAGTAGACCGGCGCGACCGCGACGTGGATCTTCGCCGCCCAGTCGGGGGCCGAACGGTCCGGAGGCCGCCGCAACAGCTGGAACCGCTCGACGAGGTCCCACCAGAGCGTGTCGAGGTCGGCCTCCGGGTCGGAGTAGAGCTCGCGCTCGAAGTGCGCCATCACGAGCCCCCAGCGCGCGAACAGCAGCATCTGCGCCTGCGTCGCCGCGCGCAGCCGCGGGCCGAGGGCACCCGCGGCCGCCCGGTCGACGCCCGCGATGCGGTGCAGCCATTCGGTGTCGCGCACGAGACGTCCGGACAGGATCGCCGCTGCCTCCGTGACGAAGATGTGCGCGGGACGGTGCAGCAGGTAGGGGAGCTTCGGGTCGATCGACACGTCGTACGCGGCGTGGCCGGACTCGTGCAGCATGACCTCGACCCACCGCTCGCCGGGGACGACGTTCGCGAGGATCCGGACGTCGTCGCCGGAGCGGTCGACGTCGAGGCAGAAGGCGTGCTGGCACTTCCGCTCGCGCGGGTACAGGTCGCTCCCGTCGATCACACCCGTGACGTCGATCCCCCACGCCGCGAACGTCTCCACCGCGAGCCCTGCCGCGTCCTTGCCGGCGAACAGGTCGTCGAGGTTGACGCGGCCCGCCGGCGGGAGGGCCTGGAAGAACGGGTCCGCGTAGTGCCACGGCATGAGCTCGTCGGTGCCGAAGCGGGCTCTCAGCTCCGCGTCGACGGTCTGCTTCCACGCCGCGAAGGGCTTCTCGCTCAGCTCCTCGAGCTCGCCGAGGAGCTCGAACAGCCACACCTCGGGTAGCTCCTGAAGGCTGAGCGACATCCGGTAGTAGTCCGAGAACCCGAGGTCGCGGGCGACCTGGTTCCGCAGCCGGGCGAGCTCGCGCACGCGCGCCGCGACGACGCCCCCGATCTCCTTCGACGCCTCCCAGACTCGGCGCCGCTCGGCCTCGTCGGTCGAGTCCTTCAGGATCGTCTCGACGTCGTTCTCCGTCAGGCGGCGGCCGCCGACCTCCGGACGGTAGGCCGCGAAGTCACCCTCGACCGCCGACGACAGCGTGACCATCTCGAGCCGCTGCTCCTCGTCCATCTGGTTGCCGGTGAGCGACAGGCGCAGCACCTCGAGCTGGCGGCGCAGCACGTCGTCGTGGACGGTGTCGGCGAGCGCGGAGCTGACGATCCGGAGAGCCTCGGGATCGCCCTTGATCCGCCGCAGCTCGAGCTCGAGCTCGGTTCGTCTGCGTTCGGTCTCGGCCGTCGCGTCGACCTGCGAGTCCCAGTAGGCGCGATGGAACTCGGACTCGAGGTCGCCGAGCCGGTCCTGGAACGACGTGACGAAGCGGTGCGGTGCGGCTGTGACCATGCGAGAGGGAGCTCCTTGTCGTCGCGTCGGGCCGGCGGGCGAAATCCTACGTGGCGGGGCTCTAGCAACTAAGCCCCGCGCCGCATCCCGTACCCGTCGTGCCCGTCCGCGACCCCCACAGCTCGAAGTGGTGCGGCTCGTGGGGCAGGGGGCGGTGCAGCGGGAGGCCGAGCTCGTCCACGAGGCGTGCGGCCTCCGCGAGGTCGCCGCCGAGGTCGACCGCCAGACCCTTCTCGTGCAGCGACGATCCCGGCGGCGCGACCCAGTCGTCCGCCGCCTCGGGGCTCCCGTACTTCTCGAGCGCGTCGGCCCACAGCTCGGCCTGCCGCTCGGTCGTCCTCCGGCCGGACACGATCCAGACACGCCCGAACGCGGCGTCGAGCAGCCGGTCGACGGCCGCGGCGAGCTGCGGATGGAGCCCGTCCGCGCCCGCCATCCTCGCGGGGGCGAGCAGAGTGGGATCCATCACCGCGCGCGCCTCCGCGACCGCACCGCCGACGGTGACCGACACCTGCATCGCGGTCGCGCCCTCGTCGCAGAAGCAGTCGACCAGGCGCGCGCCGTTCGCCTGCGCGTACTCCGTCGCCGCCTCGAACGGCCGCCCGGTGCCGTGAGGCGCGGACTCCGCGACCGCCGCCAGCGCCGCTGCGTCGGCTGCGAGCTGTGTCCGTGCTCGTGCGGTCGCGGCGGCGCCGACCGAGGCGATGCCGGACCCGAGCGACGCGACGAGGAGGAACGCGAGCCCCGCGACGAGGACGGTCACGGCCGCTCGATCCGCGTCGTCGCCTCGGCGCGCAGCACGACCCTCTCGAAGGCCGCTCCCACGACCGGTATCCGGGCGTCGTAGCGGTACGAGAGCGAGACCGTCGCGGGCCGCCCCGGCGCCCGCTCCTCCGCGG